>DASTKH010000041.1:0-302227 GCA_035716025.1 Xanthobacteraceae bacterium | reverse complement strand
GATATCTGCGCCGCGCTCGAGGGCCTGGAAGATTCGCTGCCGGCGAATGCCCCGTTCGCCGACCGCAGGGCTGGCCGCTTTGTTCGTACCCCCTGGCAGCGCACCGATCAGGGCGGCGCGCCCGGCGGCGGCGGCGTGATGGCGATGATGCACGGCCGCATCTTCGAGAAAGTCGGCGTGCATTGCTCGACCGTGCACGGCGAATTCCCGACGGAATTCCGCAAGGAGATACCGGGCGCCGAGAAGGATCCACGTTTCTGGGCGTCCGGCATTTCGCTGATCGCACATCCGCATAATCCGAACGTGCCGGCAGTCCACATGAACACGCGGTTCGTCGTGACCAGCAAGGCGTGGTTCGGCGGAGGCGCCGATCTCACGCCCGTGTTGGACAAGCGACGCGTTCACAACGATCCGGACAGCATCGCTTTCCATGCCGCGATGAAGACCGCATGCGACTCGCATGCGGAGATCGCGCCTTACGACAAGTACCGGAAATGGTGCGACGAATACTTCTTCCTCAAGCACCGCAATGAGCCGCGCGGCGTCGGCGGCATCTTCTACGACTATCTCGACACAGACTGGGACGCGGCCTTCGCCTTCACGCAGGAGGTCGGCCGCGCGTTCCTCGGCATCTATCCCGATCTGGTGCGGGCGAATTTCGCCATGCAGTGGACCGACGCCGAGCGCGAGCAGCAGCTCGTGCGGCGCGGCCGCTATGTCGAGTTCAACCTGCTCTACGACCGCGGCACGATCTTCGGGCTCAGAACAGGGGGCAATGTCGACTCGATCCTCTCGTCGATGCCCCCGGTGGTGAAATGGCCTTGAGGCGCGGCCGCGTTCAGCGCAACGCTGCGCTCGCAATGAGATAGAGGCCGCCCGTCACCACGACGACATCGAGCATCGCCGTGTGGACGTGGACCGGCATGCGGTCCACCAGCGCCTTGGCGAGGAAGGCGCCGGGAAAGGCGATGGCCCCGATGATGAGGGCGAAGGCGACGACCTTCGGCGTGATGGCGCCGGCGATCCCGAAGACCGCGACCTTGACGATTCCGAGCACGATCGAAATCACGGCATCGGTCGCGATCACCTGCGCCCCTTGAAGCCCGGCCGCCATGAGAAGCGAGAGCAGGATCACGCCCGAGCCCGTGGTACCGCCGACCAGCACGCCGTAGAGGACGGACCCGGCCGCAAGCCCGCCCTGCTCCACCACCAGGCCCCGCCGCTTGGCGAGCCGCCGCACCGGCACGCTCAATATGAGCGTAAGGCCGATGACGATGAGCGCGCCGCGCCCTGTGAGAAGCGTGAAACCGTAGGCGCCGAGCATGCACGTGGGGGCGGCGCAGGCGAGAACGGTGATGGCGCGGCGCCAGTCGACGTCGCGGCGAAAGGCGGCGGCGCGGCTCGAATTCGTGAACAGCGCGCTGATGGCGATGATCGGCACGATGGCCTCGGCGCCGGCAATCGGCACCAGCACGAGCGGCATCAAGACGCCGGTTCCGTAGCCGGCGACGCCGCCCACGAGCGAGGCGGCGAGCGCCATCGCCGCGACGGTGCCGATCTGCACAATCGAGATCTCGGCAAAGCCGCCAAGAAGATGCATGGGGGCGACGCCGGCAGATTCCGCTATTGCGTTTCGGGCACGAAATTGAGGTCGGCCGGCGAAATCAACACGCCGAAGCGTTCGCACCAGATGAGCACCGTGGGATAGTTCCTGAGGTTGAGGCCGGCGGGGATTGCGTAGCGTTGACTGCCCTTGAAGGCGCGCAACCGGCCGAGGTCGACGAACATCGCGTCGCCGAGATCGGCGGAGGCGCGGATGTTCTCCTTCGGCACGAGGTAGACGTGAAAGGCGGGACCGGGGCCGACCTCGAAATCCGGTTCGAGAAAGAGCGTGCGTTCGTAAACGCTGACCCGGCCCTTCCCGTAATGGACCGGGTCGGAGGGGTTGGCGTGAATGAAGCTGCCGGTCGCAACGAGCCGCGTGCGTTCCGTCTCGGTGAGCTGATCGGTCGCCGGGGGCGGCGGAAACACGAAGGGAAACAGGAAGAAACCGAGGCCGAGCCCGAAGACGCCGCCGAGAACGCAACCGAACAGGAAGATGAGGATGCCGCGAAGGAAGCCCCGCATCGCCGCCCCTCAGTCGGCGCTCGGCAGACGCCGCATCGTGAACGCGATGCGGCCGTCGGCAAGCTCCCGCCAACTCTCCACTTCCGTCATGTAGGCGGCCTTCGGGAAACGCTGTAGGAGTTCGCGCGCCTTGGCGCGGGCCGCCTCGCGCTCCAGCACGAAAAATTCTCGATGAAAGGCGTCCCGTGGCGCACGTCGGCGCGCTGCGAGCTGCTCGGCGCTCCGGCGCGCGATATCGGCAGGGCGGCGCGGGCTCATGGTGCGGGCTCCGTTCGCCGCGGAGTTTAGAGCGAAGCGGCATGGGACGCGAGTCCCGATGCCGGTTCGCCCGAACCGAGCAAGGCGGCAGCCCGGCCGGTCATGAAAAGGTCGCGAAACGCGCTATTGAAAACGGCGGCACAAGGAGGATCCATGCGTTTCCTTCATCGAGCGGCGCGCGCCGGGCTCGCGCTCTGCGCGTTCGCGGCGCCGAGCGCCCTCGTACCGGCACGAGCCCAGCCTGCTTCCGATACGGTCGCCTTCTATTTCGCGGCCCACGAGGACGATTGGCAGTTGTTCATGAACCCCTCGGCCTTCCAGGACGTGCTCGGCCGGTCGCGCAAGACCGTATTCGTGCACATGACGGCCGGCGATGCCGGCCTCGGAACCGGCACCGGCGGCCGCAAGCATCCGCTTTATCTCGCCCGCGAGAACGGCGCCGAGGCGGCGATCCGCTTCATGGCGGATTCCGCAGGCGCCGCGCTGCGGGAATCCGGGCATGTCGAGATCAACGGTCATTCCCTTTATCGCGTAAGCTATCGCAATGCCGTGAGCTATTTCATGCGCGTGCCGGATGGGAACGGCGACGGCGCGGGCTTTCCCGGCACGGACTTCCAGTCGCTCAAACGCCTCGCCGGGGGTGAGATTCGGACCCTCACGGCGGTGGACGGCTCAACCGTATATCGCGGCTGGCAGGACCTTGTCGCGACGGTCCGCGCCATTCTCGAACACGAGCGCGGTGGGGCGCCCGCCGTGCAATTGCACGTCGCCGAAACCGACACACGCCTCAATCCGGACGATCACTCGGATCATCTGATGACCGCGCAGGCAGCCCTGGATGCATCCCAGGGGATCGGCTGCGCCGAGCGGATCCACTACGTCGATTATGCGAGCGCACGGCTGCCCGAGAACCTATCGCTCGAACTGCGCGACATGGAGAGCGTCGTCTTCGCGGTGACGCTTTCGGGCGTGCAGGCGCTCGACCACAGCACGGCCTGGCAGCGCTACAAGCATTCTTTTGTCGGCCGCAACTATTTCCGCGTCGAAAAGGCGCAGGGCCGCTGCGGCGGGGGCGGCAAGGAATGGGCCAAGGCAAAGCCCTGACCCTGCGGGCCATTTCGGGATTGCGCTGCGGCGCGGCGGCCTGCGGAACCGGTACAACCCCACGGAATTGATACTGCACGACACTTTCGTCCTCCCAGTGCCCTGCCCCACCACGCATATGCCGGCACGACCAAGGACTTGGGTAGATGGCGGAACCCCGTGGCCAGCGCGTCGACTCCCCTCGCGGCGCTCTGGAACGTGCGGAGCCGCGCGGGCGGCCGCAGAGGCCCCAACCCGCGCCTGTCGCCCGCGTGTTGCGGCCGGCCGACTTTGCGCCGACCAAGCCCGCGCCTCGGATCGGATCGGTCGACGCGTTGCGGGGATTCACGATCGCCTGCATCATCGGTCTCGACGGAGCCGCTCTGTCGCTGCGCGATATGAGCCGCGAGGCCGGCCCCGTGCTCGGCCGCGTGGGGCAAATTCTCGGGTCGCAATTTGAGCATGCGGAATGGGACGGATTCCGCTTCTACGACCTGATCTTTCCGCTGCTCATCTTCGTGACGGGAATCGCCGTCGTGCTATCGCTCCCGCGCATCATCGAGCGCGAGGGCAGGCTGCATGCGCATCTGCGGGTTCTGCGCCGCACCTTGCTGCTGTTCGGTCTCGGCTTCCTGTTCTACGGCGGATTCAGCGTGCCGTTTTCGGAAATCCGCATGTCGGGAGTCCTTCAGCGCATCGCGCTCTGCTATCTTGCGGCGTCGCTGCTCTTCATGCATCTGCGCCTTCGCGGGCTCGTCGTCGCCTTCGGCGCCATTCTGCTCGGCTACTGGGCCGCCATGACGTTCGTGCCCGTGCCAGGAGTCGGGGCGGGTTCACTCGTCCCGGGAGCCAACCTGTCGGACTGGATCGACGCCCGGTATCTGCCCGGACGTTTGTTCCTCGGCGACAGAGACCCGGAAGGCCTGCTCAGCACCTTGCCGGCCGTTGCGACCTGCCTCATCGGCGTTTTTGCGGGCCTGCTGCTCGTCGATCCGCGGATTGAGCCGCAACGCAAATCCCTCTGGCTGATCGGCGCCGGCCTCGCTGCGGCTGCAGGCGGCTTTCTGTGGGGACTCGAATTCCCGATCATCAAGTCGCTGTGGACCTCGTCATTCGTGCTCGTCTCGGGCGGCTGCAGCCTGCTGCTGCTCGGCGTGCTCTACCACCTCATCGACGTCCGCCAACAGCGGGCATGGCCCGAGATATTCGTCTGGGTCGGCGCCAACGCCATCACGCTCTATTTGCTGAACGGGATCGCAGGTTTCGAGCGGCTCGCGACGCGATTCATGGGCGGCGATATCGCCGGCTTTCTCGACCGCACCATCGCGCCGTCGACAGGACGCTTCGTGAGCCATGCACTCGGCGTCGTCTTGGCCGTCCTGCTCGCCCGTTTTCTCTACCGGCGCAAGATATTCCTGCGCGTCTGAACAATCACGGCGCAGCCGCCGCCGCATCGGCGATTCCCTCGATTTCCCTTCGCTCCTCGGGAAAGTCCGCGGCGATCCAGGCTTCCTCGGCTCGCGCCAGCGCCCGGCCGAGCCCCGGCCCGGGCACCAGCCCGCGGCGCAGGAAGTCGGCAGCGCGGAGCGGGAAGCGGGGGGCCGTCCACCGCGTCGGCAGGTCGGCGAAGGTCCGCCAAGCGGGGGCGTCGACGGCAGCGCCGCACCGCGCCCAGGCGTAAAGGACGCGATCGAGAAACCGATCGGGCCCGAGCGCGTAAAGCAGCGCGCGCGCGGCCTTCTCCGAAAGATCGGGCGCGATCCGCCACCACCTGTCCGCCATGCTGCGCAGCCGCTCGTATTCGACATTGGAGAGACGCAGGCGCTGCAGGAGGCGCTCGGCGTCCTCCGTCACCTGCACGGCGAGCACGGCAAGGCGCCGGATCGGATCGGGCGCCAGGCCGAGATTCGCTTCAAGACCGACGAGCCGGCCCGTCTGGATGACCTGCGGCACGCTCGCGAGCAGGCTGCTCACGAAACCTGCATCCGCCATCACTTCGAGCGTCGGCACCGCGCCGGGCGCGACGAGCAGCTTCATCCACTCCATGCGGACGCGTTCGCGCGAGAGCTGGGCAAGGCCCTCGCGCTCGGCGATCGCCGCCGCAAGTCCCGCCGGGTCCGGGGCGCCCTCGCCGTAAGCGGCGTGGAAGCGAAAGAAGCGGAGGATGCGGAGATAGTCCTCGCGGATGCGCTGGCGTGGCTCGCCGATGAAGCGCACGCGGCGTGCCGCAATGTCGGCAAGACCGCCCACATAGTCGTGCAGCTCGCCTTCTCGGCTGACGGAAAGCGCGTTGATCGTGAAATCGCGCCGCTCCGCATCCGCCTTCCAGTCGCGGCCGAACCGCACTTTCGCCTTGCGGCCGAAGGTCTCGACGTCCCGCCGCAGCGTCGTCACCTCGAACGGGGCGCCGTCCACCACGACCGTCACGGTGCCGTGCTCGACGCCGGTCGGAATGCTCTTGAAGCCCGCCTTCGCGGCGCGACTCATGACCGTCTCCGGCACCGCCGTGGTGGCGATGTCGAATTCCTGAGGCGTCTCCGACAGCAGCGCGTTGCGCACGGCACCGCCGATCACGCGCGCCTCCTCGCCCTCCGCGTCCAGCACCTTCAACAGGCGCGGCAGCGGACCATGCCTGAGCCACGGCGCTTGCGCCAAGCTGCGCGGGAGAGACGAAGTCATTTGCTTTCGGCGGGCACGAGCCTGTCGCCCTGAATATGTGCCGGAACATAGGTCGAACCGGGCGGTGCGCCCGAAAACTGGGCCATCACGAGGAAGCTGCCGATGACGATTGCGAGTGCAATGATCGTGAGCCAACTCAGCACGGTCCAGGACCACGCGTCCGCGTGAAACATCTGCGCGCGGGTTGCAAACAGATAGGCCGCATAAAGGACAAAGGGCAGCAGGAACAGCGCAAGTTCCGTCAAGACGGGGCGGATCATCGACTATCCTCGTGCGGTCCGTCGCGGCCCGCGCGACTCATCAAAGATACAGCCGTTCGTAAAGATTACGGAGAATTCCGGCCGTGACGCCCCAAATGTAGCGATCGCCGAACGGCATCGCGTAGTAGCTGCGCATCATACCCCGCCATTCGCGGCTGTGACGCTGGTGATTCTCGGGTCCCATCACGAAGGCGAGCGGTACCTCGAAGGTTTCGGCCACTTCCGCCGGGTTGATCGCGAGCTGAAAGCCGGGGCGCACGCGCGCGACCGTCGGCACGATCCGATAGCCCGTCCCCGAAAGGTATACGTCGAGATACCCGAGCGGCTCCACGAAACAGGGATCGAGCCCGATCTCTTCCTGCGCTTCGCGCAAAGCCGCGGCCTGCGGGGAAACGTCCTCCGGGTCGATGCGTCCGCCGGGAAAAGCGATCTGCCCCGCATGGCTCGACAGGTTCTCCGTGCGCAGCGTAAGCAACACCGTGGGTTCCGGCCGGTCCACCACGGGAATGAGGACCGCCGCCGGCCGGATCGGCCGCATGTCGGCGATCGCCTTCATCGCCGGCTCGAGATCATGATCGCCACGCGCAAGCGGCGCATCGGGATCGGTCAGGGCCGCGGGAACCTCGCTGTCGAGCTTGCTGCGCGCAAGCGCAAAGAATTCATGCCCGGGAACACGGGGCTCCGAATGGGCCTCGGCCTCCATTCAAGCGATCTCCCGCACCGCTTCTGCCGGCGCCATGGGAAAGAAAGCGCCCCCCGAGGCGACCCCGAACATCGCCACGCCGTCGACCTGCCGCTCCTCGCCGAGCGCGACGAGGTCGTAGAAGAGCGCGCGCGAGACCTTCGCCCACAAGTCGCGGCGGACGTGGAGATAGGGCTTAAGGCCGCCGGTCTCGGGCTCCGGCTCGAAGCGCAGCGCGTGCTCCGGCCCGCAGGCGACCCAGTCGTCAACATTGGTGCGGAAATGCAGGATACGATCGGCCCCCTCGTCCTCGACCTGCATCTCCACCGCCGTGAACGGCGCGTCATCCACCTGGATGCCGCATTTTTCGACGGGCGTGACCAGGAAATACCGGTCGTCCTCGCGCTTCAGAACGGAGGCAAAGAGCTTGACGAGCGGGAGCCGCCCGATCGGCGTCTTCTGATAGAACCATGTCCCGTCCGCAGCGATCCGCATGTCGATCTCGCCGCAATAGGGAGGATCCCAGAGATGGACGGGCGGCAGGCCCTTCGAGCCGGCACGGGCCGCGTGAGCGAACGAATCGAGGCCCGCGGCGTTGTCGCGTTTGGACTGTTCGGCCATGGATTTTTCCCACGGTTCCTTGCGCTGGCCCCCTGCGATCCGCAAATACCCGGAATACCTGCGTCCCGAAAATAGCGTAAGCTCCACACGGAAACAGTCAGAGATTCGCCGCTTTTGGTCCGTTCGTTGCAGAGACGCCCGGGCTCGTGCCGATGGAACGCAGGGCCTGAAGCCTATGTAGGAGTTGCAGATGGCGATTGCCGGCGGAGAAGGCCTCGACAGGTTCGAGGACATGGTCGTGCGGGCGGCTGAAACGACGGCGGGGCACATCCAGGCGGCGAAGGCCGCGATCGGCAGCGTCATATTCGGCCAGGAGAAGGTGGTGGAGCGCGCGCTCGTGACCATCCTGTCCGGCGGTCATGCGCTTCTGATCGGTGTGCCGGGGCTCGCCAAGACCAAGCTGGTCGAGACGATGGGCATCGTGCTCGGGCTCGATGCCCGCCGCATTCAGTTCACCCCGGACCTGATGCCGTCCGACATTCTCGGCAGTGAAGTGCTGGAGGAAGCGGCGGGCGGCCGACGGCATTTCCGGTTCATTCCCGGCCCGATCTTCGCGCAGCTCCTGATGGCAGACGAAATCAACCGCGCGAGCCCGCGCACCCAGTCGGCGCTCCTCCAAGCCATGCAGGAGCAGCATGTGACGGTGGCGGGGGCTCGGCACGACCTGCCCCGGCCCTTCCACGTTCTGGCTACCCAGAACCCGCTCGAACAGGAGGGCACCTACCCCCTGCCGGAAGCGCAGCTCGACCGCTTTCTCATGGAGATCGACGTTGATTATCCGGATCGGGAAGCGGAGCGACGCATCCTGTTCGACACGACCGGCGCCGAGGAAACCCGCCCCAAGCCGGCCATGACGGCCGAGGACCTTCAGGGTGCGCAGCGGCTGGTCCGCCGCCTGCCGGTCGGCGAATCCGTGATCGAGGCCATTCTCACCTTGGTGCGCTCGGCGCGGCCGGGGCCGGAAGGCGGCGAAGCCGCCAAGGCCATCGCCTGGGGGCCGGGGCCGCGCGCGAGCCAGGCCTTGATGCTCGCGGTGCGGGCGCGCGCCCTCCTCGAAGGACGTCTTGCCCCTTCGATCGACGACGTGGCGGAATTGGCCGAACCGGTGCTCAAGCACCGAATGGCTCTGTCCTTCGCGGCGCGCGCGGAAGGCGAAACCGTGAGCGCCGTCATCGGGCGGCTGAAGGCGCGGCTCGGATAGGCGACATGGCCACGCAGGCGCAGGCCGATCTCGGCCCCTCCGTCCGCTCCGCGGTCGGCGGAGGGCGGTCGCTTGCGGCCGCGATGCCGCGCCTGATCCTCGAGTCCCGTCGCATCGCCGCCACGATCGTGCATGGCCTGCATGGCCGCCGCCGCGCCGGAAGCGGCGAGAATTTCTGGCAATATCGCCGCTTCCTCTCGGGCGAACCCGCGCAGCGCGTGGATTGGCGCCGCTCCGCCCGCGACGACCATCTCTATGTACGCGAACGGGAATGGGAAGCGGCGCATACCGTCTGGATCTGGCCCGACCGCTCGCCCTCGATGGCCTTCACCTCCGACGCGCGGCGCGACACGAAACTCGAGCGGGCCCTGATCACCGGCTTTGCGCTTGCGGAAGTCCTGGTTCAGGGCGGCGAACGCGTGGGCGTGCCCGGCCTGCTCCGCCCCACGGCGAGCCGCGACGTGATCGAGCGCATCGCGGAGGCGATCCTTCACGATCCCGCCGAGCGGGCAAGCCTGCCGCCGCTGTTTGCGCCGGCGCCGCTCTCCGAGGTCGTCGTGCTGTCCGATCTCTGGAGCCCGCTTGCCGCGATCCAGCGGGTCGTGGGCCAGCTCTCGGCGACCGGCGCCCATGGCCATGTGGTCCAGATCGTCGATCCGGCCGAGGAGACCTTCCCCTATTCCGGCCGCGTCGAATTCATCGAGCCCGAAGGACTCGGCGCGATCACGGCCGGGCGCGCGGAAACCTGGCGGGCCGATTATGAGGCCCGGATCGCGCGCCACCGAGCGGAGATTCGCGCCGAAACCGATCGGATCGGCTGGAGCTTCTCGATCCATCGGACGGACCGTCCCGCAACCGAGCTCATGCTGCGGCTGCATGCGCGCCTCGGTGCCCGCGCGAGCGCGACGGGGCTCTCGATCCGCGCGCCGGAAAAGGCGGGGGCGCCCGCATGATCGGCGGCCTTCCCCTGGCCTTCGCGCAGCCGCTGGTGCTGCTCGGGCTGCTTAGCCTGCCGGTGCTGTGGTGGCTCCTGCGGCTCGTGCCGCCGCGGCCGCGTGTCGTCTATTTTCCGCCGACTCGCCTCCTGTTCGACATCGCCCCCCGCGAGGAGACACCTTCGCGGACACCCTGGTGGCTTACGCTGCTCAGGCTTGCGCTCGCGACCTTGCTCATCCTCGCGGCGGCCGGGCCAATGTGGAACCCGCCGCAGGCGGTGTCCGGCGGCAAGCGGCCGATCCTGCTGCTCGTTGACGACGGCTGGGCGGCCGCGGCGAGCTGGGATGCGCGGCTTGCCACCGCGCAAGATATCACGGCACGCGCCGAGGCCGACGGCCGCAGCGTCGCGATCGCGCCGCTCTCCGAACCGAACCGCGACATCACTCTGGAGCTTGCAGGGGCGGCGCGCGTTCGCCTGCAGCAGCTCAGGCCGAAGCCCCACACCCTGGTGCGCGCCGAGGCGCTTCCTGCCATTGCCCGCTTTCTCGCCACGAGCCCGGATGCCGAGGCCGTCTGGCTCTCGGACGGCGTTGATGCCGGAGGCGCCAAGGATTTCGTCGAAGGGCTCGCGCGCGTCATGGAAAACCGCCCCTTGACCGTCTTGGACGGCGGGCTGCCGCCCGCGCTCGCCCTGACGAACGCGGAAAACACCGCGGGCGCCCTGACGGTGAAGGTGCTGCGCGGCGGCACCTCCCAAGGCGCCGGTGCGGGCCTCGTCCAGGTGCGCGACCTCAAGGGGCTGCCGCTCGGCGAAGCGCGTTTCAGCTTCGGTTCCGGCGCGCGCGAGACGGAGGCGGTGATCGACCTGCCGGTCGAGATCCGCAACGACGTCGCGCGAATGGAGATCGCCGGCGAGCGTTCGGCGGGCGCCGTGCAACTTCTCGACAAGCGCTGGCGGCGCCGCACCGTGGGCGTCATCTCGGGCTCGACGGTGGACACCGCGCAGCCCCTCTTGGCCTCGACCTTCTACCTTTCGCGGGCGCTGGCCCCCTTCGCGGACGTGCGCCTCGCGGAAGCGGTCGCTCCCTCCGAGGCGGTAAAGCGCTTCCTCGACCAGAGTCTGCCGATGCTCATCATGGCCGATGTCGGCAATGTCGCGGGCGATGCGCACGAGCGTCTCACGAAATGGATCGATGAGGGCGGCGTGCTGGTCCGCTTCGCCGGTCCGCGGCTCGCCGCCGCAACGGACGACGCGCTCGTTCCGGTACGGCTGCGCCGCGGCGGGCGCACGCTCGGCGGCAGCCTGACCTGGGAACAGCCGCAGAGGCTCTCCTCCTTCGGCCGCGAGAGCCCGTTCGCCGGCATGCCGATTCCCGACGATGTGACGGTGACGCGACAGGTGCTGGCGGAGCCGGACGGAAACCTCATGGACCATACCTGGGCGGCGCTCGCCGACGGAACGCCGCTGGTGACGGCGACGCGCCGCGGCAAGGGCCTTCTGGTCCTGTTTCACGTGACCGCGGACACGCGCTGGTCGAACCTGCCGCTATCGGGCGCGTTCGTGGAGATGCTGAAGCGCATCGTCAATCTGGCGGGCTCTGCCAGCGCGGAAACCGCCCCAACGGAAGGAGAGGCGCGCGAACTGGTGCCGCCGAGCCGCGTCCTCGATGGATTTGGCGCTTTCACCTCTCCTCCGCCGACCGCGCGGCCGGTCTCTGCCCGGTATGGCGGACGGGCCACGGCCGACCACCCTCCGGGGTTTTATGGCCCGCCGGAAGGTCTCGTGGCCGTGAACACGCTGAGCCCCGGCGACCGTCTCGAACCGATCGACTATGCGCCGCTTGCGGCGCGGGTCGAGCCTTATCGGATTGGCGAGCCGGTCGACCTGCGGGGCCCCGTGTTCCTGGCGGCACTCGGCCTGTTGCTGCTCGACGGTGTCGTGGTGTTCTGGCTCGCCGGCGGTCTTGCGCGGCTCACTCGGCGGCGCGCAGTGGCGGCCCTCGCCGTGCTGCTGCTTGCGGCCGCGGTGGGCGATCTCGGCCCGCCGCCGGCGCAGGCGCAGGAGACACCGAAAGCCGCGCCGGCCGACGAACCGATTTCCCCGGAGGCGATGAAATCGGCGCTTGAGACCCGCCTCGCCTATGTGATCACCGGCGACCCCGAGGTGGACAACATCAGCAAGGCGGGCCTGCAGGGGCTCACGCTCTTTCTCGCCCAGCGCACCGCGCTCGAAGGCGGCGAGCCGATCGGGCTCGACCTTGCGCGCGACGAGCTTGCCTTCTACCCGCTGATCTACTGGCCCGTCTCCCCCAACACGCCGAAGCCGTCGGCGGAGGCGCTCGCCCGCCTCGACACCTATATGAAGCGCGGCGGCACCGTGCTGTTCGACACCCGCGACGCGGTCGAAGCGCCGCCCGGCCCCGGCGGCGAGGCCCGCTCACCCGGCATGATGGCCCTCCGCAACATTCTCTCGGGGCTCGACATTCCCGCTCTCGAGCCGGTCCCGCGCGACCATGTGCTGACCAAGACCTTCTTCCTGCTGCGGGATTTTCCCGGCCGATTCACGGGTGGACCGCTCTGGGTCGAGGCCTTGCCGGCCGACGACGAGGAGCAGGAAGGGCGCCCGGCGCGCGGCGGCGACGGCGTCTCCTCAATCCTTATCACTTCGAACGATTTTGCGGGAGCCTGGGCGATGCGACCGGACGGTCAGCCGATGCTGCCGCTCGTGCCCGGCGAGCCGCGCCAGAGGGAACTGGCCTTCCGGGCCGGGGTCAACATCGTGATGTATACCCTGACCGGCAATTACAAAGCCGACCAGGTGCACGTCCCGGCCCTTCTCGAAAGACTGGGGCAGTGAAACCGATTGGGCGCCGGGCGGGACTTCCGGCGCAGCGACAAACGCAGGTCGCGCCGGCAGGCGGAAAGCTCGCCGCGACGCCGCGCTCGGAACGCCGCACCGTGCAACGGTGATCTGAAAGCCGATGATGAATCTGGGTATCGCGTTCGCACCTCTCGTTCCGGCTTACGTCCTTTGGGCGGCGAGCGCGGTCGCCGTCGCCGTGGTGGTCCTGCTCGTCTTCGCGCGCAGCCGCGGGGCGCTGGTGCGGGGGCTTGCGCTCGCGCTGCTGGTGCTTGCGCTGGCCAATCCCTCCTTCACGCGGGAGGATCGCGAACCGCTGAGCTCGGTGGTTGCCGTCATCGTCGACAAGAGTCCGAGCCAGAATTTCGGCGATCGCGAAAAGCAGACCGAGACCGCGCGCGCTCAGCTTGCGGAGCGCCTCGCGCGCGTTCCCGGACTCGAAACCCGCTTCGCGGAGGCCGGGCAGGCGGACGGCGAAACCGACGGCACGCGCCTCTTTTCTGCCCTTTCGGCGACGCTCGCGGACGTGCCGCCCGACCGCGTGGCCGGCGCAATCCTCATCACCGACGGGCGCGTCCACGATCTGCCGAACGATGCGGCGGAGCTCGGGTTCAATGCGCCGGTTCATGCGCTGATTTCCGGCAGCCCCGACGAGCGGGATCGTCGCGTGAATCTGGTGAGGACGCCGCGTTTCGGCATTGTGGGCCAGCGGCAGACGATCGTTTTTCGCGTCGAGGATCAGGGCGGCGGCCGCGGCACCGCGCAGGTGACGGTCCGGCGCGACGGCGAAGTCATCGAGCACCAGGCCGTGAGGGTCGGCGAAGACGCGAGTGTGGCGGTGCCAGTGCCACATGCCGGACCCAACATCGTCGAGATCGAAGCCGAGCCGCTCGACGGCGAACTCACGGCGGTCAACAACCGCGCGGTCGTCTCGATCGACGGCGTGCGCGACAAGCTGCGGGTGCTGCTCGTCTCAGGCGAGCCGCATCCCGGGGAGCGCACCTGGCGCAACCTTCTGAAATCCGATGCTTCCGTGGACCTCGTGCATTTCACCATCCTGCGTCCGCCGGAGAAGCAGGACGGCACACCGATCAACGAATTGTCGCTTATCGCCTTTCCGACGCGCGAGCTGTTCCAGCAGAAGATCAAGGAGTTCAACCTCATTATCTTCGACCGCTATGCGCGCCAGGGGGTGCTACCGATCATCTATTTCGACAACATCGCCCGCTATGTGCGAGAGGGCGGCGCCGTCATGGTCGCGGCGGGACCCGACTATGCGAGCCAGACCTCACTGTGGCGCACGCCGCTCGAACCCGTGCTGCCTGCGGAGCCCTCCGGCCGCACGACCGAGACCCCGTTCCGGGCCCATGTTTCGAATCTTGGCCAGCGTCATCCGGTCACGCGCGGGCTCGAGGGTGCGGAGTCGGATCCGCCTCACTGGAGCCGCTGGTTCCGCATCGTCGATGCACGCACGACCGCCGGCACGCCGGTGATGGAGGGCCCCGACGGCAAGCCGCTGCTCGTGCTTTCGCGTTACGGGGAGGGGCGCGTCGCGCTGCTCCTCTCCGATCACATCTGGCTGTGGGCGCGCGGCTTCGAGGGCGGCGGGCCGCATCTCGACCTTCTGCGCCGCGTCTCCCACTGGCTCATGAAGCAGCCCGACCTCGACGAGGAGGCATTGCGGCTCATGACCAGCGGCCGCACCCTCACCGTCCAGCGCCAGACCATGGCGGAAACGGTCGACCGCGTGACCCTGACCTCCCCTTCCGGCCAGACCCGCACGCTCGATCTCAACCCGGTGGAGCCGGGGCTCTGGCGGGCGAGCATCGATGCCGACGAGCTGGGCCTGTGGAGGGCGACCGACGGCAAGCTCACCGCCCTCGCCAATGTGGGGCCCGCAAATCCCCGGGAATTCACCGAGGTGACGTCGACCGAAGACGTTCTCGAGCCGATCGTTAAGGCGACCGGCGGCGCGGCGCGGCGGCTCGGCCCCGACGGCGCGGTTCCGCGCGTCGTCGGCGTGCGCACGACCGATGTGTTTCACGGCAGCGACTGGATCGGCCTGAAGATGCGGCAGGCGAGCGTGGTGCGCGGCATCGGCGTGCTGCCGGTGTTCGCCGGCCTGCTCGGGCTGCTGCTGCTGATCGGCAGCCTCGCCGCCACCTGGGCGCGCGAGGGGCGGTGAGCGGCGATGCCTGTCTTGCCTTCTTGCAAGCAGGCGTTCGCAAGGGGCGCGTATTTCGAAGCGTTGGAGTGTCGCAGCAGCTAGCGGAAGCGTTGCGCGCGGGCGTCCGGCGAAGGGCGGGCCTAAGCTATTGTCCCCCGTGCCGAAGCTCGGAGCTGCTCGTCCTGCAATACGAGCCGCAGGCGGCATAATCCGCCGGGCACGATCAACCGATCACGGCCTCCACCAGGTAGGGCCCGGGCGTGGCGAGCCCCCGCGCCAGCGCGGCGTTGAATTCGTCCATATCCGAAACGCGTTCCCCCGGCACGCCCATGCCGCGCGCAAGCGCCACGAAATCGAGCGTCGGACGGTCGAGATCGAGCATATCGAGCGCCTTGCGTCCGACATTCTGCGCCCCGACATTTGCCAGCTCGTGGCGCAGGATCGCATATTGGCGATTGGCGAAGATGACCGTCGTCACGTCGAGATTCTCGCGCGCCTGGGTCCACAGCGCCTGCACCGTGTACATCGCCGAACCGTCGCCTTCGAGATTGATCACCTTGCGGTCCGGACAGGCCACGGCCGCACCGGTGGCGAGCGGCATGCCGATGCCGATCGAACCGCCCATGTTCTGCAGCCAATCGTGCGGCGGCGCATGGCGCGTCGACGGAAAGAAGCCGCGCCCGGTCGAGACGCCCTCGTCGACCACGATGGCATTTTCGGGGATGAGGGCGCCGAGCGACTGGGCGAGGTTTACGGCATTGATGGCGCCGCGGGCCGGCGGGGGAGGATCATATTTCGCCGGTGCAATGGGCGCCTCCCGCGCGCCAAGCTCCTCGGCGAGCCATTCGAGCGCGTGCACGATGTCTTCTTCCGGCCGCGCGAGCGTGGTGAAGGCCGTCCCCTCCGGGCTGAGCCGGCTCGGCTTGTCGGGATAGGCAAAGAAGGCGACGGGCTCGCGGCTTCCGGCGAGCACGATGTGGTTCGTCTGCGCGAGCACGGCGAGCGCCTGGTCCACGGGATAGGGAATGCGCTCGATCGGCACCCGGCCGGCGCCGCGCTCCATGCGCCGGTTGAACGTCTGTGCGAGCATGCGGGCGCCGGTCTTGGCGCAGATTTTTGCGGCGAGTTCCAGGCCACGCCGACGCAGGGCGGGACCGGTCAGCAACAAGAGCGCGCTCGCGCCGCCGGCCCGCAAGGCCTCCGCGGAGGCGCGGACGGCGTCCTCGGACACGCGGGGGCGCGCCGGGATATTCGACACCGGGACGGGCCCCGTCCCTTCCTCCCAGGCGGTATCGCCCGGCAGGATCAGAGTTGCGACCTGGCCTGGAGGCAAAAGCGCGGCGGCAATCGCGGCGGCGCCGTCGGCGGCGACCTCTTTCGCGTTCGGCGAGGTACGCACCCAGCCGGAAAACGGCCTTGCGGCGGCTTCGATGTCGGACGTGAGCGGCGCGTCGTATTTGCGGTGGTAGGTTGCATGATCGCCGACGATATTGACGATCGGGGTCGCCGCCTTGCGGGCGTTATGGAGGTTGGCAAGACCGTTGGCGAGGCCCGGACCGAGGTGCAGGAGGGTTGCGGCAGGCCGATCCGCCATGCGCGCATAGCCGTCGGCGGCGCCGGTCGCCACGCCCTCGAACAGCGCGAGCACGCAACGCATTTCCGCCACCCGGTCGAGCGCGGCGACGAAATGCATCTCGGACGTGCCGGGATTCGTGAAGCAGACATCGACGCCCCCGCCCACGAGCGTGCGCACGAGACTTTCCGCGCCGTTCATCGGTCTTCCTCCCTCCTCCCGCCGGGTTCCGGCCAATCCGGCATGATGGCGCCGCCCACGCCGGCGAAGGCGCCTTCCACGAGTTCGCAGACGAGGAGCCGCGCCGGATCGACAGGGCCGGGCATGACTGCCTGCCCCTTCGGGATCGGCTTGAAGCCGAACTGACCGTAATAGGGCTCATCCCCGACCAGCACGACGAGGCGATGGCCCTTCTCGCGCGCCTCCGCGAGCGCCCGCCGGATCAGCGCCTTGCCGATGCCGCGGCCGCGAAACGGCGGCTCGATCGTCACGGGTCCGAGAAACAGCGCCGGCACGCTGCCGATCCGGATCGCGGTCAGCCGCACCGAACCCACGAGGAGCGTGGCGACGCGGGCCGTAAACGAGAGGTCCAAGCGATGCGGCACCTTCTCGCGGATGCGGTAGGCCGAGCGCGCAAAGCGCCCCGGCCCGAAGGTGCGGGCATGCAGGCGCTCGATCGCCTCCGCATCGGCCGGCGTCTCGTGCAAAATCACAAAAGAAAGGTCGGACATGCGCGCGAGGAATGGCCGTTGGTTGTGCGGCAGGAGGGGCCCCTCTGCGGCGCTTAGCATTGCCGGCGCATGACGTCCATCCGCCCGGCCCATTGCGAAATCCGTAAGCGCCCCGAACTATGCTCCGGGGGCAAGGCGAACCCGAAGGAGATGCCGATGGGCCTGCTGGTGGACGGGGTGTGGAAGGACGTTCCGCGCGATACGGCCGCGAGCCGCGGGCGCTTCGAGCGGCAGGCCTCCCGCTTCCGCAACTGGGTCACGCCGGACGGTTCGGCGGGGCCCTCGGGCGAGGGCGGGTTTCCGGCCGAGGCCGGCCGCTACCACCTCTATGTGTCGCACGCCTGCCCCTGGGCGCACCGCACGGTCATTTTTCGCAGGCTCAAGGGCCTCGAAGAACTCGTCTCGGTGTCCGTCGTTTCCCCGCTGATGCTGAACGAGGGCTGGACCTTCGCGCAGAGCGAGGGCTCGACCGGCGACCCTGTGAACGGCGCGCGCCGGCTGTGGGAAATCTACGTCAAGGCTGATCCGCGCTATTCCGGACGCGCCAGCGTGCCGGTTCTCTGGGACAAGAAGCGGCAGACGATCGTGAACAACGAGTCGTCCGAGATCATCCGCATGCTCAATTCGGCCTTCGACCGGCTCACCGGGAACACCGTCGACTTCTACCCGCCGGCCTTGCGCCCGGAAATCGACGCCGTGAATGCGCGCGTCTATGCGGCGATCAACAACGGGGTCTACCGCGCGGGTTTCGCCACCACCCAGGAGGCTTACGAGGAGGCATTCCTTGCCCTGTTCGAGGCGCTCGACGAAATGGAGGCGCGCCTCGGCCACCACCGCTATCTCGTAGGAAACCGGATCACCGAGGCCGACTGGCGCTTTTTCACCACGCTGGTGCGTTTTGACGCCGTGTATTTCGGCCATTTCAAATGCAATCTGCGGCGCATTGCCGACTACCCCAACCTCTCGAATTATCTGCGCGATCTCTACCAGGTGCCGGGCATCGCCGAGACCGTGCATATCGACCACATCAAGCGGCACTATTACGCGAGCCACCGGCACATCAATCCGACCGGGATCGTGCCGCTCGGGCCGGCGCTCGATTTTGCCGGCCCGCACGATCGCGCGCGCTTTGCGCGCGCCGCGTGAACGGTCAGCCTACCAGACTTCATCCTCCGGCGCGCCGCAGAGCACGGCGGCGATGCGCCGCCGCGAGGCCGGCTCCGTCCCGCCCGGCAGCGCGCCAGGTGCGAAAAAGGCCGCCTTCGCGCCCGCCGAATCCGAAAGCACGGCGCCGCGGGCGATATAGAGCGCGACGTGGTCGAGATGCGGCTCCGCGGCGACGCGATAGAGCCGATGCAGCGTGAGAGCGCCCCCGGTCGCACCGGTCGCCGCGAGGGCGCAGCGCGCCGCCGCGGGGGCCGATTCTCCCGGCGCGATCGTCCCGCCGGGAAGGCGCCAGCCCCCTTCCGAGGCTGCGAGCAAAACGGCGCCCGCCGAATCGAGCGCGAGCACCCGCACGTCGACCTTGAGTCCGCGCGAGAAACGCCAT
Organism: Xanthobacteraceae bacterium; assembly: GCA_035716025.1. Taxonomy (GTDB): domain Bacteria; phylum Pseudomonadota; class Alphaproteobacteria; order Rhizobiales; family Xanthobacteraceae; genus JADGHE01. Next base: position 283,500 of record DASTKH010000041.1, on the reverse strand, counting down.
GCGAAATGCAGGGCACGCATCAGCGTTTCGGAAAAAATTCGGGCAATCCCCTGCAAGAAATCTTACCCCCGCGCGCGCTGCATGGCTGGCTTGCGACCGCCTTCTTGTCAATCGGCATTCGCATCTCTACGTGTGCGGCGCAGCAAGACTGCGGCGGGATGATCCTCCCTCGCCCGCCGCTGGCCGACGGCGCCCCCTCCCCCCGGGGGCGCCGTCTTTTTTTGTCTTCCTGAAATCGCGACGGCTCAAATCGCGACGGGAGAATTTACGCGGGAGCACGCCGGATTTCCGACGCGTCCGCAATCGTCTATTGCTCGGCGCCATGTTCGCCTTGGCGCACCTGTCCGATCCCCATCTGCCGGCCATTCCGCGCCCGCGGCTCATCGAGCTCGCCGGCAAACGCGGCCTCGGCCTCGTCAATTGGCACCTGCGCCGCCGTCGCGAGCATCGGGCCGAAATTCTTGAAGCGTTGCTCGCCGACATTGCGGCGCAATCGCCCGACCACATCGCCGTCACGGGTGATCTCGTGAACGTTGCGCTGCCCGGCGAGTTCGCCTCGGCGCGCGCCTTCCTGGAGCGCCTTGGTCCGCCTGAGCGCGTGTCGTTCGTCCCCGGCAATCACGACGCCTATGTCCGGGCCGCGTTGCAGCACTCCGACACATCTCTGCGCCACTATGTGACGGGCGACGACGGAGCCGGCGAGGGCGCGAGCCTCTATCCCTATTTCCGCCGGCGTGGCCCGCTCGCGGTGATCGGCGCCTCGACCGCCCTGCCCACCGGGCCGTTCATGGCGACCGGACGGCTCGGGGCCGATCAGATCAAGCGGCTCGACCATCTGCTGGCGTCGATTCCGATAGACCTGTTTCGGGTCGTCCTGTTGCATCATCCACCGATCAGCGTTCCGGGCGACCGGTTGAAGCGCCTGATCGATGCGAGGGCCTTTCGCGACACCCTGGAACGGCGCGGGGCAGAGCTCGTTCTCTTCGGCCACATCCACGTGACCTCCGTCACGCGGTTGCCTGGGCGGGAGCATACGATTCCGGCGGTGAGCGTGGCCTCCGCTTCCGCGACCGTCAAAAGCGAAGAGCCCGCCTGCTATCATCTCTTTCGCATTTCCCGGGAAAACGGCGCCTGGATTTGCGACATGACGACGCGCGGCTTTGCGCCCGGCCGCTCCGGCATCGCCGAGATCGGCCGCCGGCGGCTTGCGCCCGCGAATCAATAGGCGCGCGGCGCGAGGAACCAGGCGACGGCAAGCAGGGCGGCGGCGCCCGTCCCCATGCCGACGAGAAAAAGCGCAAGGTCCCGCCAGAACCGGCCCCGCCGGCGGGATTTCGGTGTCGATCCCACGGCTTCCAAGGCATGGACCGCGAGCGCCCGTTCCCGCTCCACGAGGCGTCGGGCGACATATTGCGTGACGGCCTTCACGATCGGCTCGACTTGCGCGGACTCGGCCAGCACCTTGCGGCCGTTCCGCGTGTCCTGCACGAAGCGATAGACCCGCGGCTCATGGCCCATGACCACATGCGCCGTCATGTCGATCCACAGCCGCGGCGGATCGCCCGGGGTGACGCCTCGGTCGAAAAGATCGACGTGCGCGGGGATTTCGGCAAAGATCGGTTCGAGCGCCTCGTTCAGGATTTCGAGGCGGGCAAGCTGCGCCCCGTGCAGGTCGACGACGACGCCGGAGCGCTCCGCCGCCTCGATCCGCGCCTCACGCACCGCGCGCTTCAGCGGCGAAGCCTGTTCCGGCGCGTCGGGGACGCGGCTGCGATCCTGACTCATGGCCCGAAGGCTAGCACCCGGCCGAAGCAGCGAAAAGCGAAGGCGCCGTCGTCCGCCATCTGGACATTCAAGAAAGCGTGGGTTGACAGCCACCACCCGATCGATGAGCGTGAACCTTGACGAGCCGAGGTTGCAGCACGAGGAATCGGCTTGCGGGGGCGGATGGACGGGCCGCCGCAATCACCAACAACAAGCAAGCCGCGCAGGCAGGTCGCGGGCCCGGTCGGCGCCCGCTCCCGAATGGAGGAAACACCGATGCGCATCATCAAGGCCGTGTTGTGTGCCCTTGCCGGGCTGTTCGCCCTCGCGGGCTCGGGCGCGAGCGCCGAACCCGTGAAGATCCGCATGGGCTACGTACAGCTGCCGGGCCATCTCGGCCCCATTCTGTTCCAGGATTTCGCGCCGCTGCGTGCCGTCATGAAGCATTACGGCAAGAGCTACGTCGTCGACCCGATCCGCTTTCGCGGCACGACGCCGGAACTGCAGGCGCTGGTTGCCGGCGAGATCGACATCGGCACGCAGTCGCCCAGCGCCTTCGCTCTCGGCATTCAGAATGCGAAGCTCGAGGCCAAGGTGGTGGGGGACACGTTCCACGACAACGGCAAGACGCACTGGACGTCGCCCTTCATGGTGCTCAAGGACAGCGGCATCGAAAAAATCGAAGATTTGAAGGGCAAGCGGGTCGCTTCGAACGCCATCGGTTCGGCCTCCGACACGGCGATGCGGCGAATGCTGCGCAAGCATGGGCTCAGCGACAACGACTTCAACACGATCGAAACGGCCTTCGGGACGATGCCCGCCATGCTGTTTCAGAAGAAGGTCGACATGATCGTCCTGCTGCCGCAGTTCGTGCGCCTCGTCGATCAGTCGAAAGTCAAGTCGCTATTCACGCTGCGCGACGCGGTCGGCGCCCAGCAGACGATCATGTGGGTTGCGCGGACCGAGTCGCTCAACAAGCACCGCGATGTCTGGATCGACTTCTGGGAGGACTATATCCGCGGCCTGCGTTTCGTGCTCGATCCGAAGAACCACGAGGTCGCGCTGCAGGCGATCATGCAGTTCACCAAGCAGTCGCGCGAGAGCATCGACTATGCCTTCACGGAGAACGACTATTACCGCAGCCCCGACGCGCTGCCGGACGTCGAAGGCATCAAGCGCGGCATTGATCAGGCGGTCGAAGCAGGCATCGTCAAGCAGCCGATCGCCAACCTCGAATCCCATATCGACCTGTCCTTCGTGAAGGAGGCGAAGAAGCGCGTGGACGGAGAGAAGAAGGCGAATCGCTGACCGGCACAGCCAAACCCGTACGAGGAACCTTCGCCATGCCGGCCGGGAATGCCATCCAGGTGGAGCACGTGACCCATTATTATCGGCCGCCGAAAAAGCGGCCGGTGCACGCGCTCGATCAGGTCTCGCTGGAGGTCGCCGAGCAGGAATTCGTCGCCCTGCTCGGGCCGAGCGGCTGCGGCAAATCCACTCTGCTCTATCTCATCGGCGGCTTCATGCCGGTGGAGAGCGGCGCGATCCGCGTCAAAGGTCGCGAGGTGACCGAGCCCGGACCGGACCGCGGCGTCGTATTCCAACATTTTGCGCTCTTTCCCTGGAAGACGGTGCTCGGAAACGTGCTTTACGGGCTCGAGAACCTCGGTGTCCCAAAGGACGAGGCGCGCGAACGGGCGCAGAAATACATCGACATGGTGCACCTCACCGGGTTCGAGGACTCCTACCCGAACCAACTCTCGGGGGGCATGAAGCAGCGCGCCGCGATTGCCCGCACGCTCGCAGTCGATCCCGACATCCTGCTGATGGATGAACCGTTCGGCGCGCTCGACGCGCAGACGCGCGGGATCATGCAGGAGGAGCTTCTGTCGATCTGGCAAGGCACTCGCAAAACCGTGGTATTCGTGACTCACGACGTGCGCGAGGCAGTTTACCTCGCCGAGCGCGTGGTGTTGATGACGGCGCGCCCCGGCCGCATCATGGAGTCGGTCGATACGCGGTTCGACGAGGTTGGGCCCGCGGTCATGGACCGTCCGGAATTCGTCGAGAAGGCAAGCTATATCTGGAACCGTATCAAGGGCGAAGCGCTCGCAACCGTTACGGCGAGGGCCGGGTGATGATGGCGAATCTCACGCACGGCCTCTACCGCTACGCGCCGCTAGTGCTGCTTGCGCTTGCCTGGGAAGCGGCGGTGCGGACGGGCGTGATCTCCGAGCTCGTGCTGCCGCGGTTCAGCGATGCGCTCGTGAGCTGGTGGGACCTCACGACCACCGGCGGAATGTTCGAGCAGGCGGCGCATTCTCTCAAGCGCGCCGTGATCGGCCTCGGCCTTGCGGTCGCGCTCGGCACGACGGCCGGGATCCTGATGGCGTGGAATGCCACGATCCGGGTCTTCGTCAACCCGCTGATCCAGATGTTCTATCCCATGCCGAAATCGGCGCTCATTCCGGTGATGATCCTCTGGTTCGGGCTCGGCGATGCGTCGAAGATCGTGACGATCTTCATCGGTTGCCTGTTGCCGATCGTGGTTTCGTCATTCAACGGGGCGCGCGGCGTCGAGGACGTGATTCTGTGGTCGGCCCGCAGCCTCGGCGCGACGCGCCGCCAACTTCTCTGGCAGATCATCGTGCCGGCGGCGATGCCGGAGATACTCACCGGCATCCGGACCGCGCTCGCGATCTCCTTCGTGCTGCTGGTGAGTTCCGAATTCATCATCGCGCGCGACGGCATCGGCTTCATGATCTCGGGGTTCGGGGACGAAGGCAATTACGACCGCATGTTCGCCTGCATCATGACGGTCGTCGCGATGGGTTTCTGCGCGGACCGCATCTTTCAGCTGTTCATGCGGCGGGTGCTGATATGGCGCGAATAACGAGCGGTGCCGCCGAGGCACGGATCACGCTGCCCGGCACGCGGCCGCCGCTTTCGGCTTCCGCCCTGTTCTGGAAGGCGGCCCCGGCGATCTCCATCGCCGGTCTCTTCCTGTTCTGGCAACTGCTTTCGCTCAGCGGCGTCTTCAGCAATTACCTCCTGCCGCAGGTGCCGACGGTCTTCCATCGCGTCGCAATCGACGTGATCACCGGCGAGTTCTGGATCAACGCCGCGCATACGCTCTATCGCGCGCTCGCCGGCTTCGCCATCGCGGCGACGCTCGCGGTCACGATCGGAATTGCGATGGCCCGCGTCCGTGTCGTCAACTGGTTCTTCGATCCGGTGCTGTCGATCGGCTTTCCGATGCCGAAGGTTGCGTGGCTGCCGGTGTTCATGCTGTGGTTCGGCGCTTACGACACCTCGAAAATCCTGCTCATCGCCTTCTCGGCATTTTTCGCCATCGCCGTGAATACGGTGGCGGGAACGCAGGGCGTCGACCGCTATCTGGTCTGGTCCGCTCGTAGCCTCGGCGCTTCGGACCGCAAGGTGCTGCGGACCGTCATCCTCCCAGCCGCGCTGCCGCAAATCCTCACCGGATTCCAGATCGCGATGCCCCTCGCCATGATCGTCACCATCGTCACCGAAATGCTGATGGGCGGCGTCGGACTCGGCGGGGCCATGATTCGCGCCCAGCGTTTCGCCGATTCGATCGGCGTCTTCGCCGGGATCGTGGAAATCGGGTTCACCGGCTTCGTGGTGATCTTCGGCATGCGCTGGGTGCGTCGCCAACTTCTCACCTGGCACGAGGAAGCCAAGCGGTAAAGCTTTGGCCTCCCTCGCCTGCCGACCGCGCGCGGACACGCATTCAGATAAGCCCGCGCCTGGCGAGATTGCGCATCAGCGCGGCGAGCCCGAACGTCCAAGGAGGCGCCGCATCGCACGTCGTCACCACGTTGATGAGCGCGCCGAGCTTTTCGGATGCGATCGTCACCACATCGCCGACGTGGTGTGTGAACCCCTGCCCCGGCGCGTCGCGATCCTTGATCGGCGCGAACATCGTGCCGAGATAGAGCGCGGCGCCGTCCGGATATTGGTGGTGCGGTCCGATCATCTCCGCCACCAGCGCGGCCGGATCGCGCGAAATCTGCGCCATCGCGCTCGTGCCTTCGAGACGAAAACCATCGGCGCCTTCGACGGTCAGCGCGACCTCGGCGCGGCGCACGTCGTCGAGCGAAAAGCCCTCGTCGAAGAGCCGCACGAAGGGGCCCACGGCGGCAGCGGCGTTGTTGTCCTTGGACTTGCCGAGAAGCAGCGCGGAGCGGCCTTCGAGATCGCGCAGATTGACGTCGTTGCCGAGCGTTGCTCCGACGATGCGTCCGCGGGAATCGACGATAAGCACGATCTCGGGTTCCGGGTTGTTCCAGCGCGAGGCGGGAAGAATGCCGATGAATGCGCCGGTGCCGACCGCCGCCATGGGCTGCGCCTTGGTGAAGATTTCCGCGTCCGGCCCGATGCCGACCTCAAGATATTGCGACCAGAGGCCCTTTGCCTCGAGCAGCCGTTTCAACTCCGCGGCCTCCGGGGAGCCGGGCCGAAGACCCGTGACCGCGCCGCCGAGCGCGGCTTCCACCTCTGCACGCACGGCTGCCGCCCGCTCGGGCGCGCCGCGCGCCTGCTCCTCGATCACACGCTCGAGCAGCGAGACCGCGAAGGTGACGCCGGCCGCCTTGACGGCCTGCAGATCGATCGGCGCGAGGAACCACGGCCGCGCCGGGTCGCGCGCCGATTCAAGGCTGTTTGCAAGAATCTCCGCAACGTCGCCGATGTCCTCGCCGCGCGTCCGCGCCGCCCCTGCCGGATCGTCGGTCTCGGCCAAGTCGCGCATGGTCGGGAAGCTGCGGGATAGGTCATAGACCCGCCCCCCGCGCAGCGCGACAACCGAAGGGCCGTCGACATCCGGCCGCCAGACGCGCCCCACGAGGCTCGCCTGGGCGGCATCGGCCGGCAGACTTGGTTTTGCGTCGAGCGAGAGCGGCATGGGCGATCCCCAATAGCGCGGAAAGGGCGTTCGGCGATGATGCCGCCCCGGTACCGAATTGCAACGGCACCGCCCGGCGGGCAGCCCCGCCCGGCGCAACCGGCAATTCAACCGGCCGCGAAAAGGCTCTAACCTCCTCCCCCCTGACCGATCAAAAACAGACGGAACGAGCATGCAGATCACAGCCGCCGTGGTGCGCGAGAAATCGGGCCCCTTCTCCATCGAAAGGCTGGAACTGGACGAGCCGCGCGGCAACGAGGTTGCGGTGCGGATCGTCGCCTCCGGCATGTGCCACACCGATCTCCATGGCCGCGACGGCTACTACGGGACGCCCTTCCCGGCCGTGTTTGGACACGAAGGGGCCGGAACCGTTCTTGCCGTCGGCCCCGAGGTGAGAACGCTTTCGCCCGGCGACCACGTTATCGTGTCCTTTCCCTGGTGCGGCCACTGCCCAAGCTGCGCCGCGCATGTGCCGGCGCATTGCCTGCATCAGTGGGAACTGAAGATGCGGGGCACGCGGCCCGACGGTTCGACCTTGATGCGCATGGGCGACGCGCCCGTCTACAGTGCCTTCTTTCAGCAGTCCTCGTTCGGCACGGTCGCAATCTCGCAGGAGCCGTGGGTCGTGAAGGTGCGCGCGGACGCCCCCCTCGACCGGCTCGGCCCGTTCGCCTGCGGAATCCAGACCGGGGCGGGTGCCGTTCTCAATGCCGTACGGCCGCAGGCGGGGGAAAGTCTTGCGGTCTTCGGTACCGGCGGCGTCGGCCTGTCCGCGCTGATGGCGGCGAAGCTCGCGGGCTGCGATCCGCTGATAGCCGTCGACATCCGTCCGAAGCGGCTCGCACTTGCCCGCGAACTCGGCGCAACGCATGCGATCGACGCCACCGCGACGCCCGACATCGTCGGCGAAATTCGCAAGCTCACCCGCTACGGCGTACGCCACGCGATCGACACCACCGCGGTGCCGGCGATGTTCCGCCAGGCCGTCGATGCGCTGATGCCGCTCGGGACCTGCATCCTGCTCGGCAGCGCGCGTCCGGGTGTGGAGGCGGCGTTCGAGATGGTGAAACTGCAGGAGGGGCGCGGCATTCGCGGAGTGATCCAGGGCTGGAGCGAGCCGAAGAGCTTTCTGCCCAAGCTTGTCGATCTCATGATGGAAGGCAAGCTGCCGGTCGAGCGCCTGATGACATGGTATGACCTCGCCGACATCAACCGCGCGGCGGACGATGCCGCCAAAGGCACGACCATCAAGCCGGTGCTGCGCATGCCGCAATAGGCAAGCGGCCCGATCGCCGCTTGCGCCGCTCTGCGTGCGGCTCCCTTCGCCAAGAAAGCGCGGGGGCGCCGCTTCGCCGGCTTGCGCGTCCGGCAAAGGCGGGTCAAGGTGCGCCGCACCCGTCGATCGACTCCAAGTCCAGCTTCTGGGGGACGCCTCGTGGCCAAGCTCAAACTCTCGCTCGCCTGCATTCCGACCGACCGCTCCCGCCCAATCCTCGACGGACGCGTGAAGGTCGAGGATTGCGAGATCCAGCCCCTCAATATCGAGCCGGAAGAAATCTTCCGCCGCGCCCTGAACGAAAAGGCGTTCGATCTCACCGAGCTCTCGCTGAGCAGCCACATCGTCACCACGGCGCGGGGCGACGCCGCCTATGTCGCGGTTCCGGTGTTTCTCTCGCGCGTCTTCCGCCATTCGGCGATGTTCGTACGCACCGATCGCGACATAAAACGCCCGGAGGACCTCGCCGGCCGCCGCATCGGCGTTCCCGAATATCAGCAGACCGCAGGCCTTTGGGTACGCGGCATCCTGCGTGACCAGCATGGCGTCGATACCACGAAGATTTCCTGGGTGACCGGAGGCCAGGAGAAGCCGGGATCGAGCGAGCGCATCGCCCTCTCCCTGCCCCCGCATATCGACGTGAAGCCCATCGGTCCGACCGAGACGCTCAACGGTCTGCTCGCCACGGGCGAGATCGACGCCATCTTCTCGCCGCGCCCGCCCTCCTGCTTCGTCAACAAGTCGGCGCCGGTCGACCGGCTGTTTCCCGAGTATCGGGAAGCCGAGATGGAGTATTACCGGAAGACGAAGTTTTTCCCGATCATGCACGTCCTCTGCGTGCGCAAGGACATTGCCGCGGAGCATCCCTGGCTCCCGGCCAAGCTCTTCGCCGCCTTCGCCAAGGCCAAGGCGCTTTCGCTCAACGAACTCTCGCAAAACAACGTGCTGCGTGTCGCGCTGCCCTGGGTCGCGAGCTGGTATGACGAAGCGCGCGCCCTGATGGGGCCGAATATCTGGCCCTACGGTTTTCGCGAGAATCGGGACGAGCTTGCCGCAATGACCCGCTACGCGCATATCGACGGCCTTGCGCCGCGCATCGTCGATCCGGCGGAACTCTTCCACCCGTCGACGCTCGACGTGTCGGACGTGATCTGACGCTTGGCGCCGACGCAAGCGCGCGGACGGCCGGCGAAGCGTGCACGCGGCATCCCTCGTTCCCCCGCAAGCGGGGACCCAGAGACGAAGAAGATCAGTGTTCGCACATCTGGATTCCCGCTGGTGCGGGAATGAGCGGAGCGTGTCGTGTGCCCGCGGGCCAATGAGGGACGGGGAAGCCGGCTCCCCGTCCCTCGGCCGCGCTACTGTTCGATCTCGATCGGCACGTCCTTCATCATCTGGCGCCAGTGGGCATATTCGCTCTTCACCCACTGCGCGGCCTCGTCTGCCGTCTTGGTCGGCGCCGGCGCGATTCCCTGCTTCTTGAAGGCATCGAGGACGGCCGGCGCTTCAAGCGCCTTGAGCGTCGCTTCGCGCAGCGCGTCGACCGCCTCCTTGGGCGCCGAAGCATGGGTCAGGAAGGCGAACCACTGCACGGTGCCGATGCCCGGAAAGCCGACTTCGCCGAGCGTCGGCACGTCCGGATAGTCGGGATGGCGCTTCACATCCGCCAGCGCGATCGGCCGCACATGGCCAGCCTTGATCTGCGGCAGAGCGGTCGCGACGTTCATCATGCCGACCTGCGCGTCGCCGGTCGCGAGATCCTGCACCGAAGCCGCAGCGCCCTTGGCGTTGGGAACGTGGATGAGTTTCACGCCGGCGCGCTTGGCGAGCAGTTCGATGTCGAAATGCGGGAAGCTGCCGACCCCCGTCGAGGTGTAGCGCACCTTTCCGGGATTCTTCTTGGCGTATTCGATGAGCTCCGCCACGGATTTCACCGGGAAGTCCTTGTTCACCACAAAGATGTTGGGCACTTCCGCAACCCGCACGACCGGCACGAGCGAGGTTTCCGGATTGAACGTCATGCGCTTCGGATAGAGCAGCGGCGCGATGACCGTGACGGTCTGGTTGGCGAGAATGAGCGAATAGCCGTCGGGCTTGGACGTCCAGAGTTCCTGCAGGCCGACGAGGCCGTTCGCGCCCGGCTTGTTCTCGATCAGGATCGGCTGGCCAAGCGTCTGTCTCATGTTATCGGCGATGATACGTCCGACGATATCGGTGCCGCCGCCGGGCCCGTACGGTACAATGATCTTGATGGGGTGGTCCGGATATTTCCCTTGCGCCAAAACGGCTGTCGAGGCCGCCAGCAACGGCCCCGCTACAAGGGCCGTCAGCGCAAGCCGCAGGCCGGTTATTTGTCGCATCGGTGTTCCCCCTGGTGATGGTTGCGATCCGCGAAGGCCGAAAGTGCCCCCGACATCGACGGTTAGTGTGGGCGAGCATCGTTCCAAGCGCCTGCCCGCTTGTCAATCAAGGCCTAGCCGCGCAAGGGTGTCAGGTCGATCGGTGCATCGAAGAGGCCATGCAGAAGCGCGAGCGCGGCCTCGGCCTGAGCAACACTCCAACCGCCGTGGCGACAGTTGAGGCGAAATTTCTCTTCGACCTCCGCGGGCGCCAGCGGCTCTTGCGCGCCGCCGCGCAGATGCGGCTGACGTTCCTCAATCACGCGGCCGTCCCGCAGCACCGCACGAATATGGCCGGTATAGGTTTCCGGATAGGGGTTGTCCGGATCGATCACGTAGGAGATTTTTTCGGCGAGCGCGCGAACTTCCCGAGCCTGCACCGCGGCGTCCGTAAAGGCCTCGAGTCCGAGATGGCCGCGCAGGAAGGCGCTGGCGATGCAATAGGGCGTTGAGAATTTCCCCGCATAGCCGTTGGGCGGGTGCTGCTTGTCGGCGAGCGGCTCCCAGAGCCGATGAACCGTGCCCTCCGCCACTTCGCATTCGAGCGCCGCGATGTCTTCGGCACGGAGGCCACGCGCGGCCAGCCGACGCGCGCAATCGATGTAAGGCTGCGTCATCGTTCCGCACGGATAGGGCTTGAAGGCGAGCGTCTCGATCACCCAGCGCGCGCCGAAGCCCTCGGTCAGCGCCGCATAGTCGCCCTTGGCCGAGTGCGCAAAGCCGTGAAACAGGCCGTGCGGCCCCTCGAAAACCGTACGCGGTCCGACAAACCCCGCGCGTGCCAACCACGCCGCACGGATGCCGGATTGCGCCGCCCATCCCGCGTGCATGCGTTTCGTCCACGCGCCCTCCGCCAGATATTCGATGATGCCGCTCGCCATGCTGCCGGCGATTCCGAGCGCATCGACAAATCCGCCTCGCGAAAGCCGCAGCGCGGCCGCAACCCCCGCCGCCGCCCCCACTGCCCCGAGCACGGCCGTCGGATGGAAGCCCGCCCGGTGAATGCGCTTCGGGGCGACGAGGCTCAACCGGCACAGTATCTCCGTACCGACGGCAATGCCGAGCAGCGCGTCGCCCCCCGGCGCCTTCTCGGCCTCGCAGGCGGCAAGCACCGCGGAGACGATCGGCGCGCCGGCATGCACCGGACCGCCTTCGAACGTGTCATCGAAATCTTCCCCGTGCGCCGCGGTGCCGTTCACGAAGGCCGCGGCCGGCGCCGACAACCCACCGCCGTGGCCGACAGCCGTCGCCGCGCCCGGCTCGGCGAATGCCGCGCGGGCCGCGCCCACGTAGGATTCTTCGCGGACCGCAACGCACAGCCCAACAATATCGGCCACGAGAGCCGAGCATTTTCCCCTGACGGCATACGGGAGCGCCGCCGGGTCGAGCCGCGCCACGGCCTCCGCCAGGGTCTCCGCGACCGAACGTTCGATGACGGCCATGGCAGGCGATCGTTCAGGCGTTGTGCAGCCGGGCGCTGCCGAACCCCGGAATGCGGTTGACAAGCGTCACCACGGCGAAGGTAACGATCAGCATCGTCAGGCCGAGCACCGAGATCGCCGCCAACTCGCCGCTCTCCTTGAGATCGAAAATCAGAACCGACACCGGCCGCGTTTCCGCCGTGAAGAGAATGATGGCGGCGGACAGTTCGCGCATGACCGCAACGAAGATGAAACACCAGGTCGCGATCACGCTCGTGCGCAACAGCGGCGCCGTGATCTGCCGCAGGGCTTGGAGGCGCGTCGCGCCGAGGATGCGGCTTGCATCTTCAAGCTCAGGATGCACCGCCCGGAAGGCAGACTGGAGCTGTTGATACGCGGCAGGAAGCTCGATCGTCACATAGGCGACGAGCAGAATCCACAGGGTCCCATAGAGCACGAAGGGCGGCCGCGTATAGGCGAGGAAAAGCCCGACGCCCAACACGATGCCGGGAATCGCGATCGGCGCCGTCGCCAGAAACCCCAGGAAGCGATGGCCCGTCACCGCGCGCCGCGCGGTCAGGAAGGCGACCATGAGAGCCAGCACGGTGCCGAGGGTTGCCGAAATCGTCCCGAGGATGAAGGTGTTCTTCAGGGCCGGCTGCGTCGCCGACAGTTCGAAGAAGACGAAATGGATGTTGCGGAAGGTGAAGTTGTCGAACCAGATCGGCTGGGTCGCGATCTTCGAGAAGGTCGCATTGAAAAGCGCGAGATAAGGCATGAAGACGGGAAGCGACAGCACCGCCAAGGCGACGGCAAGCGCCGGCCAGCGAAACCCTTTGAGCCGCACGAGGCGCGGCTCGGCGCCCTTGCCGCCCACGACCGTGTAGCTGCGGCGTCCGAGCACCAGCGCCTGGGCGCGCAGGAGCAGCACCGTGACGATCAAGAGCGGCAGCGAGGCCGCGGCGGCAAGCTCCGGCTTCGGCGGATATTGGAACAGGCTCCAGATCTTGGTTGTCATGGTGTGGAAGCCCGCCGGCAATGCCAGGATGGCCGGCGAGCCGAACAGCGTCATTGCCTGCAGGAAAGCGACAAGCGCGCCCGCCAGCACCGCCGGCAGCGCCAGCGGGATCGTGACCCGGCGCGCGGTGACCCAGGCGCGCGCGCCGAGGATTGCCGAGGCGTCCTCGAGATCGCCGGGGATCCGGTCGAGAGCGTTCGCGATCAGCACGAAGACGTAAGGAAACGTGTAGCAGGAGATGACGAAGATGACGCCCGTGAGCGAATAGATGTTGAACAGATAGGCATCCATTTCCGCGCCGGAGAGCGCACGATAGGCCTTGTTGAGGAGGCCGCTGTTCGGCGCGGCGAGCAGCTCCCAGGCGATGGCGCCGAGAAAAGGCGGCGTCACGAACGAGGCCATGACGAGGCGACGGATCGTCGCCCGCCACGGCATGTCGCTGCGGGCGACGAGCCATCCCATCGGGGCGGCAACGCCACAGCAGATGACGCTCGAGGACACTGCAATAATGAGCGTCGTGATCAGCGGATCGACGAAAACCGGATCGGTGAAAAGCTGGTGGAAATTCTCCAGCGTGGGAGAGCGGTCGGCGTCGGTGAAGCCATAGATGACAAGCCACGATACCGGCAGCACGACGAGTACGCAGAGCACGGCCGCACATGCGACCATGACAGGCTGCGAAATGTCGAAGACGATCCGGCGCGGCTCGCCCCGGGCGGGGATTGCAAGGCTCATACCTCCCTCCCCGCCCCCGGGGAGAGGACCGCGTGTGCCGACACCGCGGGCCGGGCAGGCCGCCGCATCGGCCTGCCGTTGCGGCCGCCTCCCGCATGCATCGCTGTGCGCGCCGACCCTCCGCAGCAAGCGGGAGGAGGCGAATGCCGGCGGAGCGGGCGGATCATCGCACGGTCACACTTTGAAGATTTCGGCGTAGCGCCTCTTGATCTCGTCGGCGTTCTTCTCGACGCCTTCGGGATCTTCCTTCATCAGCTTGATCTCGCTAAGCGGCCGCACGCCTGGCTTCTCCACCGTCTGCTTGTGCGGCGCGTATTGGCGCGCCACATCGACCAAATACTGTTGGCCCTCGCGCGAATGCATCCAGTTCTGGAACAGGCGTGCCGCGTTGGGGTTGGGCGCCGCCTTGAAAACCGCGCTCGGGCCCGTCGCAAGCGGTGTCCCCTCTTCCGGATAGACGATCTCGACGGGCTTTCCGGCCTCCTTCTCGCGGATCACGAGGTAACCCGCGCCGTCCACCATCACGGCGCGCTCGCCGAGCACGATCTTTTTCGGCGTGTCGGTTGCCGACTGCACCTGCATGACCCGTTGCTTGGCGAGTTTCTCCAAATAATCCCAGCCGAGATCGCGGGCGATCTGGAACGTCGCGTTCATGATCGTGCCGCTGTAGGCCGGATGCGCCTTGACGAGTTTGCCGGCCCATTTCGGGTCGAGCAGATCCTTGAAGCTCTTCGGCGCCTCCTCCTTCTTCACCAGATTGGTGTTGTAGGCGATGGGCGACACGAGGATGCGCGTCGTGATGCTGTGCGCCTCTGGGTCGTAGTAGGCCTTGTCGAAATGTTTCGACACATCCTCCGGCAGATAGGGGGCGAGCCAGCCGTTTCGTTTCCAGACGATGCAATGCGCCTGGTCCGCCGTGTTGACGACGTCGACCGCATGGATGTTGGAGCCGTATTCCTGCGCAATACGCTGGAACACGCGCTCGGCGCCGGAACGTTCGACACGCACGGCGATGCCGGGAAACTTCGCCTCGAACATCTTGCCGAGCTGCTGGGCGAATTGCAGATCCATCGCCGTGTAGAAGACGCACTTGCCTTCCTTCTTGGCCGCCTCGATCAGCGCCGGCGTAATGGCGGAAGGCTCCGGCGCCTGTGCGCGCAAGGGCTCGGCGAAGACGGTCGCGGCCGTGAGCGCGGTCGCGCCCTTGAGCACGTCGCGCCGCGTGAGCTTCATGCGTTCCACGTTGTTCCTCCCTGCGTTTCCTCATGGTCGCCGGCGCGCCCGGACACCCGAACTCACCGTGCGGGCGGCGAAAGCGGCCGGGTTGCGCCCGGCCACCGGCCTCACACCTTGAACAGCTGCGCGTAGCGCCGCTTGATCTCCTCGGCGTTCTTTTCGACCGCCGCCGGATCGTCCTTCATCGCCTTGATGTCTTTGAGCGACTTGCGGCCAGGCTTCTCCTTCACCTGCGGGTGGGCCGAATGAAGGCCGCCGTGATCGACGATAAGTTGCTGGCATTGAGGGCTGAAGCAGAAGTTCTGGAAGAGCCGCGCCGCATTCGGATTTGGCGCCTCCTTGAATACGGCGTTCGGGCCCACGATCAGCGGCGAGCCTTCCACCGCGTAGACAGGCTCGATCGGCTGTCCCTTCTCCTTCTGCTGGATGACGACGTATTCCGAACCGTCGACCATCACCGGACGCTCGCCGGCCACCACTTTCTTGGGCGGGTCGGTGGCGGATTGGAGCTGCATCACGCGCTGCTTGGCGAGCTTCTCGAAATAGCTCCAGCCGAGATCGCGCGCCATCTGGTAGGTGGCAGTCATGATGGTGCCGGAATAGCCCGGATGCGCCTTGACGAGCTTGCCGGCCCATTTCGGATCGAGAAGATCCATGAACCCCTTGGGGGCCTCCTCCGCCTTCACCATGCCGGTGTTGTAGGCGATCACCGAGAAGAAGACGCGGAAGCTCGCGAACGTGCCGTCCGGATCCTTGTGTTCTTCCGAATAATATTTGGCCACGTCCTCGGGCACGTAAGCGGCAAGCCAGTTGTTCCGCTTCCAAACGATGAAGTGGGCGGCGTCCGACGAGTTCACGACGTCCACGTTGTGGATGTTGCTTTGATATTCCTGCCCGATGCGCTGGAAGACGCGCTCCGCCCCCGTGCGCTCGACCTTCACGGAAATCCCCGAATAGGTGGCCTCGAAGGCCTTGGCGATGCGCTCGGCGAGCGGCAGATCGACCGACGTGTAATAGTTGACCTTGCCTTCTTTCTGCGCCGCCGCAATCAGCGCCTGCGTCGTGGCAGTCGCAGGCGGCGCCGCAGCGACCGAAATGCGCGGACCGAGGCTTACGGCCGCGGCCGCCGCGGAGGCTTTGAGCAGACTGCGGCGAGACAGATGCATCATGACGGTCCTCCCATCTCGGTTATCGTTTCCCGGCCGATCGACGCCCATCGCGCTCACCCCGCCAGCACGCGGCAGCGCTCGGGCGGCAGATGTACCCACACGGCACTTCCCGGGGGAATGCTCTGCTCCGCCTGCGTGACGACGCGCAACTGCGTGCCGCCGGCAAGTTCGATCATATAATCGCGGCTTCCGCCGAGAAAGACTTGGCGAATCACCGTCGCGTTCAAGACGTTCTCGGCAATGTCCGGCTGCCGCGTATGCAGCCGGATGTCGTGCTGGCGCACCGAGATCGGTGTCTCGCGGCCGGGAACCGGCGTCTCGCCGGTGCAGCGCAGCGGCACCCCGCCGATCTCCACGCGGCCGGCCGCAAGCCCCTTGCCGCGCACGATGTTGCTCGAGCCGATGAAGCGCGCGACGAACTCGGAGCGCGGGCGATAGTAGATTTCCTCCGGCGGCCCGGCCTGCTCGATCCGGCCCTGGTTCATCACGCAGATGAGATCGGCCGTCGTCATCGCCTCCGACTGATCATGGGTAACATACACCGTCGTATAGCGATACTCGTCGTGCAGGCGGCGGACCTCGAACCGCATTTCCTCGCGCAGATTGGCATCGAGATTGGACAAGGGCTCGTCGAGGAGCAACGTCTCGGGTTCGACGATCAAGGCACGGGCCAGCGCGACGCGCTGCTGCTGGCCGCCCGACAGTTCGCCGGGATAGCGGTCGGCGAGCGCTTCGAGCCGCGTCGTCGCCAGCATCGCCTTCACCTTGCGGGCGATGGCGGCCTTGTCGAGCTTGCGCAAGGTCAGGCCATAGGCAACGTTCTCCGCGACCGTCATATGCGGCCAGAGCGCATAGCTCTGGAAGATCATCGACATGTTGCGCTGCTCGGGCGGCAGCGTGCGAGAGGGAGAGGAGACGACACGCTCCCCGACCTGGATTTCACCCGCGGTCGGCTCGATAAAGCCCGCGATCAGTCGCAGCGTCGTGGTCTTGCCGCAGCCCGACGGCCCCAGAAGACACACGAGCAGGCCGTGTTCGATACGCAGCGAAACATTGTCGACCGCGGCGACCTCGCCGTAACGCTTCACCAGATTCCGCAGTTCGACGGACGCCACGCGAGCCATCCTCCCTTTGGTCCCGGCGGGGGCTTCATGGGTTCCCCACCGATCCTGCCGGCTGTCCCGGCAATGATTGTTCCGTGACACAAAGAGTTTTCGAGAAGGCAGCGCCGGTCAAGCCCGCCGAAGGTCCAGCCCCCTCGCTCCCCTGAGGAGACGAGGGGACCGCCGCCGCCGGCAGCCTACGCCGGCAGGGCCGGGAACGCCCGTCACGTACCCGTGAAACGTGGCTTGCGTTTCTCCATGAAGGCTCGGCGGCCTTCGATATAGTCGTTGGAGGCAAAGCACGCCTTCACCATCTCGGCGCAGCGCGCAAGGTCCGGCTCGGGCTCGACCGTCTGGCGAATGGTAAACTTGGCGGTCCGGACGGTCAGCGGGGCATTGTTCGCGATGGTGTCGGCATAATCCTGCACCACGGCATCCAGCTCCGCCTCCGGCACCACACGGTTGACGAGGCCCATTTCGTAGGCCTCGCGCGCGGTGAACTGTTTCGCCGTGAAGAAGATTTCCTTCGCGAACGCGATGCCCACCGTGTCGACGAGCCGCTTGGTGCCGGCATAGGCGTAGCCGAGACCGAGCTTTGCGGCCGGAACGCCGAACTTCGAATTGTCGGAGCAGATGCGGATGTCGCAATTGACCGCAAGCCCCAGCCCGCCGCCGATGCAATAGCCGCGGATCTTGGCGATCAGCGGTTTGGGAAATTCCTGGATCACGTTGTGAAGGCGCTCGCTCGTCGCATTGTAGCGGGCGATCGCCTCCTCGGTCGCGCGTTCGCTCTCGAACTTGGAAATGTCGGCGCCGGAAACGAAGGCCTTGCCGCCCGCGCCCGTGAGCACGACCACCCGAATCTCCTCGTCGGCGGCGAAGGCTTCGAGCATCTCGGCCGTCGCCTCCCACATCTCGCGCGAGACGGCATTGTGGCGTTCGGGATTGTTGAAGATGATCGTGCCGACATGCCTCGCCTTCTGGGACAGCATCTTGCCGGAGGCCAGCGGCACGACGGCGGCATCGTTCATGGGGTGCTCCTCTGACGGCATGGCCGGGCACGTTCCGGAACGGGCTCCGGGCCGGCTTTCCGCTAGCATAATCAGCAAACTTTGTCGCCCGGCCTGGCAAGGAAATCAAATTCCTCGGCCGACGCAATGCAGCGGAAACAATTGCCGCCTAGTGCTCCGGGCGTCTTGCGCCGGCATTTCGCTGGGAAGGCCGGCCCATAAGCGGACCTCGCCCGCCCCAGGCGGGCCAACGGAGCCCCGATTCCATGTCTTTGGACCTCATCGAAGCGCTCTCACGCATGATCCTGATCCGCGCCTACGAGGAGAAACTCGTGGAGCTGCAGACGTCCGGCAAGGCCCCCGGAACCTGCACGTCTGTCGGTCAGGAGGCGTCCGCGGTCGGCGTCGTTTCGGCGCTCGCGGCAGACGACCTGATCCTTACGAACCACCGCAGCGCCGGACATTTGATCGCCCGCGGCGCGGACCTCGGACGCCTCTTCGCCGAGGTCATGGGCAAACGGGACGGCTATTGCGGCGGAAAGAGCGGATCGCTGCACATTTCCGCGCGCGATATCGGCGTCGTGCTGACCTCGACGATCGTGGGCGGCGAATTGGGACTCGCGACCGGCGTCGCCCTTTCCCGCAGCATGAAGGGCGGAGACGGCATCGTCGCCTGCTTCTTCGGCGACGGGGCGGCCTGCGAGGGCCGCTTCCACGAGAGCGTCAATCTCGCGGCGGTCTGGGATCTGCCGATCCTTTATGTCTGCGAGAACAACGCTTGGCAGGCCTTTGTCCACCGCCGGGAGACCATGCTGACCGAGCACATCGCCGATCGGGCCGCCGCCTACGGCATCGAGGGCGAAACGGTGGACGGCAACGACGTCGAGGCCGTGTTCGCGGCTGCTTCGCGCGCCGCCGCCAAGGTGCGCGCGACCCGCAAACCGTTCCTCCTCGAGGTCGCGACCTATCGCTTGCGCGGTCATTATGAGCCCGACGACCAGGCTTATGTCGACCCTGAGGAGCTTGCGCGCTGGCGGGCGCGCGATCCGATCGCCCTCGCCGAGGCGAAGCTCAAGGAAACCGGCCGGCTGAACGAGAACGGTCTGCGTGCGCTGGAGCGCGGCGTGCGGGATCGCATCGCGCAGGCGATCGCCTTCGCCGAGGCGAGCCCCTATCCCGCCCTCACCGAACTCACGACCCAAGTCTACGCCTGAAGGACGCTTTCCATGCCCCAGATGACCGCCAACGACGCCGTTTCGCGCGCCCTTGCCGAAGAGATGCGGCGCGATCCGAGCGTGATGATCTTCGGTGAGGGTGTCGCCACGAAGCGGCAGGACCTGCGCGCCGAATTCGGCACGGCGCGCGTACGCAATACGCCGCTCGCAGAGGGGATCATCGCCGGCACGGCGGCCGGCGCGGCCGCAATGGGCCTGCGGCCGGTGATCGACCTCCTCTTTGCGCCGTTCCTCTGCTATGCCATGGACGAGATCGTTAATTCCGCCGGCAAGCTGCGCTACATGTCGGGCGGCCAGTTCAGCTTCCCGATGGTCGTGCTCTCAATGACCGGCGCCGGTTGGGGCGTCGGGGCCCAGCACAACCACAACAATGAGGCCTGGTTCGTTCACAGCCCCGGCCTCAAAGTGGTGATGCCGTCAAACCCGGCCGACTTCCTGGGGCTGCTGAAAGCAGCGATCCGCGACGACAATCCGGTGCTGTTCTTCTGCGATATGCCGCTGATGTTCGCGCCCGGCGAGGTTTCCGACAGGGAGCATGTGGTCCCGCTTGGCGAGGCCTCCCTCCTGCGCGAAGGCGGCGATCTGACGCTCGTCACCTATGGCAAGACCGTGCACAACGCCGTCGCCGCCGCAGCAAAACTCACGGCCGACGGCATCCAGACCGACGTCATCGACCTCCGCACCCTGAAGCCGCTCGACGAGGCCGCGATCCTGCGCTCGGTGCGCAAGACCGGCCGGCTCGTCGTCGTGCACGAAGCAAGCCGGACCTGCGGCGTGGGCGCGGAAATCGCCGCGCTTGCGGCGGAGAAGGCGTTCGGTTTCCTGCGGGCTCCCGTCCTGCGTCTCACCGGCCCGGATGCGCCGGCCCCTGCGAGCTTCCCGCTGGAGCAGGCCTTCGTTCCCCAGGCGGAGGCCATCGCGGTGGCCGCGGCACGGCTCGTGCGCGGCCACACTCTCAAGGCCGACACCCCGCGTTTCGCAACGGCCTGAGCCGGGACCGGTCTGGGCGCCGGGTGCTTGCCGGTGCCCACGCCGGAAACGGGTGAGACGCCACGCCTGCCGATGCGTTGCTGCCGCAGCCAGAAACCGGCAAAATCCGCTGCGTTCGTCTTCCCCGTTGCGGCCGGTTGTCATCCGGCGCGAGCTGGTGGAAAACGGCAGGCCTACCCATCGGGTTCCGACCCGCATCCCATGCAGCCAGGAAGACCCCAGCGATGAAACGGCCGGTGATCGGCGTCATCGGCAACGTGGAGATCGTCGAAAACCGCTTCCCCGCCCATCGTGTGGGCGAGCGCAACCTGCGCGCCGTCGCGGAGGTGGCCGGCGCACTGCCGCTGATGTTTGCGGGCTGCCCGGAGATCACCGACATCGGCGCATTGCTCGAGGCGGTCGACGGCGTGCTGCTCACCGGCGCGCGCGCGAACGTGCATCCGCGCCGATTCGGCGTGGCGCCCGACCCCAGGCACGAACCTTATGACGAAAGGCGCGACGCGCTGGCGCTGCCGCTGATCGAGGCCTGCGTCGCGCGTGGGGTGCCGCTGTTGGGCATCTGCCGCGGCTTCCAGGAAATGAACGTCGCGTTCGGCGGCACCCTGCACCCGGAAATCCGCGAACTGCCGGGCCGCGTAAACCACCGCATGCCGCGCCTCGAGAACGGCGAGATTCATCCCGATCTCGCCGTCGTCTTCGCCGACCGGCACGACGTGCATCTCGCACCGGGCGGCGTTTTTGCGACGCTGCTCGGCCGCGAGACGATCCGGGTGAACTCCCTGCATGGCCAGGGCATTCTCGAACGCGGCGGCCGGGTCATCGTCGAGGGGGTCGCGGACGACGGCACGATCGAGGCCATCTGCATCGCGGACGCGCCGGGCTTTGCGCTCGGCGTGCAATGGCACGCCGAATACGACCCGCAACGAAACCCCGTGAACCGCGCCCTGTTCGAGGCCTTCGGCCGCGCGGTCGCGGCCTACAGACGCGCGGCCTGAGCCACGGTCCTCAGTTCGCTCCCGAGCCAAGAAGCGGCGGCACCTTGCGCTTGAAGCCCGCGAGCGCCTCCGCGATCTTGAACCGGGTCGGGAACGGGAAGGAAATGTGCTTCTGCACGATCGCGTCCCGCACATATTTTTCGATCGGCATGCCGGCGATGACGCCCATGCCGCCGAACAGTTCGACCCCCTGCTCGGTCAGCCGCTGGATCGCCGTGCCGGTGAAGGCCTCGGCCATCAGCTCGTAGGGCAGATCCTCGACCATGCCGTCGGCGATCGCTTCCGGGTGATCCTTCACCCAGGCGGCCTTCCAGATGAGCCCGCGTGCGGCCTCGATCGCCATGGCCATCTCGGAGAGATAGAGTCCGACCGCCTGGTGGCGGACGATGAGCTTGCCGCCGGAAACGCGCTCCTGCACATATTTGAGCGTCTCTTCGAGCGCCGCGCGGCCGAGGCCGAGCGTCAGGGCCGCGATGGTGATGACGGTGCCGATGTCCGTGCGGCCGGGCGGCGCCGGCGCCATGATGCGGCCGGGCGGCACCCGCACATTGTCGAAGAAGATTTCCGCATTGTCGCCGACCCGCCGGCCGATCTTTGACATCGGGTGGCGGACGAGGCCGGGAGAATCGCCCTCGACCAGGAAAGTGCGAGGCCCGTCGGGCGTCTGTGCCCCGACCGCAAGCAGCTTCGCCACATAACCGATGGTCTGGAAGTTCTTGGCGCCGTTGATGATCCAGGAGCCGTCCGGCTGCGGCGTGGCGCGCGTGCGGAAACAGGCGTCCGCCGGCGTCTCGGTGAAATAATCGAAGCCGAGATCGGTGTCCGGCTCGTGGTTCGCGACGGTGGTGAAATAGAGGTCGTCCTCAATGAATTTCGGCAGGAAATAGGCCCGCTGCTCGTCGGTCATGCGGATTTCGAACCAGTCCCGCGCACGCCGCGCCGTGAGCATGAAGTAATAGGCGGTGCCGATGTCGCCGGCCGCCAGCTCCTCGGCGACCAGGCACGACGTAAGATGGTCGGAGAGGCCGGATCCGCCGTTTTCTTCCGACAGCACGAAGGTGCGGAAGCCGAGCCGGGAGCCCTTTTTGAGCAGCTCCCAGGGCACACGCTTTTCCCATTGCGGTTCGCGATCGAGATCGATGGCAACCGGCTTGATTTCTTCCTGGGCGAACTTGCGGGCGAGATCGCGAAAGGCGACCTGCTCCTCGGACAAGCGGACATCGAACATGCGAAAGCCCCCCTTTTCTGTTCTGCGGGCAGGACCCTCACGGCCTGTCCCATGGCGAGGACGGCGGCGTCGCGTGGCGCTTTCCCGAGACGGCGCCGGCAAACGCCTTAGCTCAGTTTGATGCCTGCGTCCTTGATCACCTTGCTCCACTTCTCGTGCTCGCGCAGCACGAAACGGGTGAACTCCTCCGGAGTCGTCGGCATGGGCTGCACGCCGAGCGAGGCGATGCGCTCCTTGAGCTTGGGATCGGTGAGCCCGGCATTGAGCGCCGCATTGAGCGCCTTGACGATGTCGGGCGGCGTTGCCTTCGGCGCGCCGAGCCCGTACCAGCCGAGCGCCTCGTAGCCCCGCACCGTTTCGGCGATGGTGGGGATATCGGGAAGCGAGGGCAGCCGCTTCGTCGTGCTGATGCCGAGCGTGCGCAATTCGCCCGACCGGTGATAGGTGATCCCTTGCGGGATGGGCGAGAAGGTCACCTGCACCTGACCGCTGATCATGTCCGGCATGTAGTTGCTACGATAGGGCACGTGCACGAGGTCGACGCCCGCCAGCATTTTGAACAGCTCGCCGAAGATGTGGCTCGACGCGCCGTTGCCGCCCGAGGCGAAATTGAGCTTGCCGGGATTGGCCTTGGCATAGGCGACGAACTCCGCGACGTTCTTCGCCGGCACCTTGGGGTTGACCATCATCAGATAGGGCGCGTCGGCAATGCCGCCGACATGCGCGACGTCGGTGAGGAAATTGAACCGCAGGTTCGAATAGAGCGACTGGTTGAAGACGTTCGTCAGCACCGTCATGCCGATCGTGTAGCCGTCGGGCGCGGCGTTCACCAGCGCGTCCATCGCGATGTTGCTCGCCGCGCCGGGGCGGTTTTCGATCACGACCTGCTGGCCGAGCTTTTCGGTCAGCCATTGGCCTATCAGCCGCGCCATGACGTCGGGCGCATTGCCGGCCGGAAAACCGACGATCATCTTGATGGGGCGGGATGGATAGGTCTCCGCATGCGCGAAGCGGGCCACCGCCGGCGCCGCGAGGACGCCGGCCGAAAGCGCAAGAAAGCGGCGACGATGCATGGTCGTTTCCTCCTGAGGAGGCAAACGCTAGCGGCTCGCCGCATGGCGGGGAAGTTCGTGCGGGCGCGGAATTTCCGGCCGTTTCGTCCGATCTGTCGTTCCGCGGAGAGTGTTTTCGCGCGCCGGGGCATTGCGCGACCACGTGCGCACCTGCAGGCCGGCCGCGGCGGGACGCGCACGCGCGTGGCGCGCGCGTCGCCGGCCAGGCGCCTCGGCCTCAGGCCTTGATGCCGGCGATGCCGTGCGAGCGGTCCTTGCAGGTGAAGAAAACGAGGTCGGTTTCGCCGGTCGAGCGCGCCTCGTGCACGGCCTTCGCAGGAATGTAGATCACGGTGCCGGGGGTGCCCACGACCTTCTTGCCCTCGATCACCATCTCCGAGCGGCCCTCGAGAACGTAGATCCACTGTTCGTTCGGGTGCCAGTGCGGCTCGCTCACGGTGCCCTTCGGGATTCGGCCGAGGCCGACCATCATCCGCTCGCCCTCGACCACCGCGCCGCGCGTCGTGGCGTAGTCCGGGCCAAGGTCCATCTGGTTGAGGTCGGCCATCCTGAAGGCGTATTGCCCGTTGCCGGCCTTGGTGGCACCGGGGGTCAGGAGGTCTTGTTGCTCGGCCATGGCTCTTTCTCCTTGTTCATGGGCGACGTGCCGCAGAAGATAGCCGGGGATTTCGCTTGGTTCCATCGCCCGGCACGCGGCGCTCGCTCGCTACAAGCGAAAACCCTCTCCCCTTGCGGGAGAGGGTGGCGAGCCGCAACGCGGCGAGCCGGGTGAGGGGTGAAAGAGTGGCGAAAACGCCCGAGGCTCTCGTCGTTCGGCGTGCGCCCCCTCACCCGCGCGCCTTCGCTGGTGCTCCGGCGCGCTGCCCTCTCCCGCGGAGGGGAGAGGGCGGGGCGCGCGGGCGTCCGAACGCGCTGGACAAGACCGTCGGTCCGCCCTTCCGGCCTTGGCGTTGCGGCGCCGTTCCGAGCCGACGCTGTCGGTTCACACCACCCCTTTCGCCCTCAGCCCCTCAACTTCCTCTTTTCCCACCCCGAACTCCGCCAAAATCTCCTCGGTCTGCTCGCCGGCCGCGGGCGGGGGCAAATCCAAGGACGAGGGCGTGCGGGAGAGAGTCATCGGCTGGCCGACGAGGGTGAGCGGGCGGCCGTCGCGCCGCATCACGTCCTGCGCGATGCCGAGATGCTTCACCTGCGGGTCGGCGAAGGTCTGGTCGATCGAATAGATCGGCCCGCAGGGCACGCCGGCTCGGTTCAGCCGCGCAATGATGTCGGCACTCGTATATTTCGCGACCCGCTTTTCGATCTCGGCGTTGAGGGCATCGCGGTTGTCCGAGCGCGCCTTGCCGGTCGCATAAGCCGGATTCTCGGCGAGATCCTGCGCGTCGATTGCGCGGCAGAAGCGCTCCCAGATCGCCTGCCCCGCGGTCGCGATGTTAATGTGCCCGTCCGCGGTCTTGAACACGCCGGTCGGGATCGAGGTCGGGTGGTTGTTGCCGGCCTGTTTCGGAACCTCGCCGGCCACGAGCCAGCGCGCGGCCTGGAAGTCCAGCATGAAAATCTGCGCCTGCAGGAGCGAGGTCTGCACCCACTGTCCTTCGCCCGAAACCTCGCGTTCGAGCAGCGCGATGAAAATGCCCTGCGCGGCAAAAAGCCCGGCGCAGAGATCGGCGACCGGAATGCCGACCCGTACCGGCCCCTGCCCGGGCAAGCCGGTGATCGACATAAGCCCGCCCATACCCTGGGCGATCTGGTCGAAGCCCGGCCGGTCGCGGTAGGGCCCGTCCTGCCCGAAGCCCGAAATCGAGGCGTAGACGAGGCGCGGGTTCACCGCGCGCATCGCCTCATAGCCGATGCCAAGCCTGTCCTTCACGTCAGGCCGGTAGTTTTCGACGATGACGTCCGCCTGCCTCGCCAGGCGCTTGAAGAGGGCAAGCCCCTCCGGGTGCTTGAGGTTCAGCGTCATCGAGCGTTTGTTGCGGTGCAGGTTCTGAAAGTCCGGCCCGTCGCGTGCGCCGCCGAGCCCCTCGCTCGCGCCCGGCTCCTCCGGCATCTCGATCTTGATCACATTCGCGCCCCAGTCGGCGAGCTGACGCACGCAGGTCGGGCCCGCGCGCACGCGCGTGAGATCGAGAACGGTGAAACGGGAGAGCGCCGTGGCGCGGCGGGCAGGCGGCATGTCGCGAATCTCCGGCTCCTGGGGGCCCGCGGGAAAACCTTCGGGGGGCCGGCCGCGACCTTGAAAAATCCGGCGCGCCTTGTCCAGGCGCGGCGGCGGAGCGTGGCCGTCCCACGCCCCATCCGGCGTGGAACTTTAGGGGAAGAGCGACTCCGGCGCGGTGTTCCTATCGAAAGGACGGTCGGGCCCCGCCGCCGGGGCGACGGGCCGCGGCCGCACCGAATCCCGGGAGGTGCCATGCCCATGCCGGACAATAACGCCCTCGCACGCCATCTCGCGATCGGCTTCATCGCCGGCGCCGTGTCGGTTGCAACCTTTCAGCAGGCAGCGCTGTTCGTGGTCAGCGCCATCCACATGATCAATGCCAGCCCGTTTTCGATGCGCCCGGTGCCGCCCTTCGGGGTGCCGGCGCTGCTGAGCGGGATGTTCTGGGGCGGCCTCTGGGGCATCGTCTTTGCGTTTGCGGCCGACCGCGCCCCGCGCTCGCTGCCGCTCTGGGCGTTCGGGCTCGTCTTCGGCGCGATCGCGCCGGTTCTGGTGCTGTGGTTCGTTGTTCTGCCGCTCAAGGGGCAGCCGGTCGCGGCCGGCTTCGTGCCGCTGCGCATGCTCGCGCACATTCTCGTCCACGCCGTTTTCGGGCTGGGCTTGGCGCTGATCTTCGGCTTCCTGCGCGAGCGAATCGCGGGCGAACGCCCGGCGTTGCGGCTCTAGACCGCTCGCGCCCGCCGCGGCATGGGCGGCGAGCGCGGTTCGCGGCAGCGGGGCCGCCGGTGGTTTGACGCGCCGGTCGCCATGCCGCAGGATGAAACGGGGCCGGAGGCTCCTCAAAGGCACCGCTCCGTTTGTCTCTGCGAGCGAGAACGGGCAGTCCTGAAGTCCCCGCGCCTGCGGAAAAAGACGAAGCACGAGGCGACGAAAGTCTCATCCAGTGGGGGCGCATGCGCGCCTATATCACCGAGAACGCCAGCCAGATCCTCGACGGGCTCTTGTTCGGGCTCGGCGTGCTTGCGGTCTATCTCGGGGCCGTGTTCACCGGTGCCCTCGTCCGCTCGCTCGGCGGAGCCGGCAGCAAAGGCCTCACATTCCTCGGCCGTTACGCCCAGGGCTGGTTCTACTATCTGCGCGGCGACGATCGCGACATCGTCAACGTCACCCTCAACATGGTGGCGGACGGGCGGCTGAAATTCGATACGCTGGTGGCCGACCGCAAGATCTGGCTGGTGTGGCCGAACGCCTATCGCGTCGCCATGATCCGCCGCGCCGCGCGGCGCACCACCGCCGACAACCCGGTGCTGACCTTTCCGCAGGGCCGACCGCCCCCGAAATCCTGGTTCGGCCGCCTCTGCCGACGTTGCGGAGACAGGCTGCACGGGCTCTTCGCGAGCGCCCGCATCGTCGAGAACGGACGAATCCGCCGCATCCGGCTCCAGCGCGAGGACGACTACAAGGCGACCTACGGGCCGCTGATCAGCCTCGTGAGCGAAAAATGCGCGAACGAGCACGCGATCGACCTCGCCCTCGGCCGGCCGATGGACGAGTTCCGCTTCGTCGTCGCGCTGACCTACGAAAAGCTTCACAATCGCCGCGCCCGCCATTTGCGGGCGATGGTGATGTGGGAGGAGGCACTGCTCAATCTCCCGGCCGAATGCCCGGCGGTCGATTTTCCCGAACACCGCACCCGTTACAGGACCCTGCAGGAAATCGCCCGGCAGTATCGCCGGCACCCCGAACGGTTCGGCATTGTCAAAGTGTGGCGGCCGCAGGCGCAGGCGGCCACGCCCGACAACATTCGCCGACTCTTCCGCGCCGGCGCATCTCCCTGAGGGGCTCACATTTTGCCGAAACGTTCGTCGAAAGCGTAGCCTGCGCCCCGCACCGTGCGGATGGGGTCGCGCTCGTGACCGCGGTTAATCAGCTTGCGCAGCCGCCCGACATGCACGTCTACGGTGCGCTCGTCGATATAGATGTCGCGCCCCCACACCCCGTCGAGCAGCTGCTCGCGGGAAAGCACCCGGCCCGGGCTCTGCATCAGGAATTCGAGCAGACGGAATTCGGTGGGCCCAAGTGCGATCTCGCGCCCGCCGCGGTAGAGCCTGCGCCGCTCGCGGTCGAGTTCGATGTCGCCCGCCGTCAGCACCGTGGAGACCCGCTCCGGCCGCGAGCGGCGCAGCACCGCGTGCACCCGCGCCAGCAATTCGGGCACCGAGAACGGCTTGACGACATAGTCGTCGGCGCCGGTCGTGAGGCCGCGCAGCCGTTCCGACTCCTCACCGCGGGCGGTAAGCATGATGACCGGCAGCTTTTCCGTTTCCGGCCGGGCTCGCAGCCGGCGGCACAGCTCGATGCCGGAAAGGCCCGGCAGCATCCAGTCGAGAATGACGAGATCGGGAACCTCCTCGCGGAGCTTCACCTCCGCCTCGTCGCCGCGCGCGGAGGCATCCACCTCGTAACCCTCCGCTTCGAGGTTGTAACGCAGCAGCAGCGTCAGCGGCTCCTCGTCTTCGACGATCAGAATGCGGGCGGCCATGGCGGCTCCTGCCAGAAAATGCGGCACCGGATGCCCCGAAAGGTGCGCAAACGCGTCCTCATCCTGGGAACGGCACGGTCGTAATGCTCGTCGTGTCGCCTTTCGGGCGCTCGTCCACGAGCGGGCGGCCGCGGACCATGTAGTGCACCGTCTCGGCGATGTTGGTCGCATGGTCGCCCATGCGTTCGATGTTCTTGGCGCAGAACAGGAGGTGCGTACAGTAGGTGATGTTGCGCGGGTCCTCCATCATGTAGGTGAGAAGTTCGCGAAACAGCGAATTGTTGACGGCATCGATTTCTTCGTCGCCCTTCCAGACCTCCAGGGCCTGATCGAGATCGCGCCGCATATAGGCATCGAGCACCTTCTTGAGCGCCGCAAGCACGAGTTCGGCCATGTGCTCGACACCGCGCATGACCGTGGGGATGCGGACCTCCGAGCCCAACGCCACGACGCGCTTGGCGATGTTCTTGGCGAAGTCGCCGATGCGCTCGAGGTCGTGCGAGACGCGCAGCGCGCCGACGATGTCGCGCAAATCCACAGCCATCGGCTGTCGGCGGGCGATGGTGAGGATCGCCTTCTCCTCGATGTCGCGCTCCAGCGCGTCGACCGCCGCGTCGGCCAGCATCACTTCCTGGGCGAGCCGGACATCCCGCCGCACCAGCGCCTCAACCGCATCGGAGATCAGCTTCTCGGCCCGTCCGCCCATCTCGGCGACCATGCGCTGAAGGTCCTGAAGATCGGCGTCGAAGGCCCGGATCGTGTGTTCGCTCATGGCTTGAACCTCCCGCGGCGCTTACCCGAAGCGGCCTGTAATATAATCCTGCGTCCGTCGGTCGCTCGGTGTCGTGAAGATGCGGCTCGTGGAGTCGAACTCGATGAGCTCGCCGAGATACATGAACGCCGTGTAGTCGGAGACACGCGCCGCCTGCTGCATGTTATGGGTAACGATGACGATTGTGTAATCCTGCTTCAGTTCGTCGATCAGCTCCTCGATCTTGGCGGTGGAGATCGGGTCGAGTGCCGAGCAAGGCTCGTCGAGGAGGATCACCTCCGGCTTCACCGCGATGGTGCGGGCAATGCAGAGTCTCTGTTGCTGCCCTCCCGACAGGCTTAAACCGCTCGCGTTGAGCTTGTCCTTGACCTCCTCCCACAGCGCCGCGCGCCGCAGGGCGGACTCGACGCGCTGGTCGAGTTCCGCGCGCGGAAGCTTCTCGTAGAGCCGAACGCCGAAGGCAATGTTCTCGTAGATCGTCATCGGAAACGGCGTCGGCTTCTGGAACACCATGCCGATCCGCGAGCGCAGAAGATTGACGTCCTGCTTGGGCGAGAGAATGTCCTCGCCATCGAGCAGCACCGTGCCTTCGGCGCGTTGCTTTGGATAGAGATCGTAGATGCGGTTGAGCACGCGCAGCAGCGTGGATTTGCCGCAGCCCGAGGGTCCGATGAAGGCGGTCACGCGGTTCTCGTAGAGCGGCAGCGAGATGCTCTTCAGCGCCCGGAAATCGTCATAGAAGAAGTCGAGATCGCGAATCGTCACCTTCTCGCGGCCCGCCGGCAGGTCGATCGGATCGTCGGAGGCGACGGTGAGTTGCGGAACGGTCATGACGTTTTCTTCGCTCCTGCGATGAGGCGAGCGGCGATGCTCAATCCGAGAACGGCCACGGTGATGAGCAGCGCCCCCGTCCAGGCGAGCTCCTGCCAGTCCTGATACGGGCTAAGGGCGAACTGGAAGATGATGACCGGCAAGCTCGCCATCGGCGCATTCATGTCGAGACTGAAGAACTGGTTGTTAAGCGACGTGAAGAGCAACGGGGCGGTCTCACCCGATATGCGGGCGACCGCGAGGAGCACGCCGGTGAGCATGCCGGCCCGCGCGGCACGGTAGGCCACTCTGCGGACCACCGTGGCGCGCGGCATCCCGAGCGCCGCCGCGGCCTCGCGCAGCGGGTTCGGGACGAGCAGGAGCATGTCCTCGGTCGTGCGCACGACGACTGGCAGGACGATCACGGCGAGCGCGATCGCGCCGGCATAGCCGGAAAAGTGGCCCATCGGCGCCACCATGATCTCGTAAATGAACAGGCCGATGACAATGGACGGCGCGCTGAGCAAAATGTCGTTGATGAAGCGGATGACGCTGGTCAGCTTCTCGTAACGGCCGTATTCGGCCATATAGGTGCCAGCCGCGATACCGAGCGGCGTGCCGATCGCCACCGCAAGCGCGGTCATCAGCAGACTTCCGATGATGGCGTTGAGAAGCCCGCCCTCGCCGCCGGGCGGCGGTGTCGTCTGGGTGAAGACCGCAGCCGACAGGCCGGCAACGCCGTTCCACACCAGTACCGCGAGGATCAACACCAGCGCACCGAGTCCGATCGCCGTGGCCGCGAACGCAAGGCCCAGCGCAACGCTGTTGCGACGGACACGGCGGCGATAGAGCGGCGTCATGGACCTCAAGCTCCCGCCTTGCGCTCAATGCGCTGCAGCAGATAGCGCGCCACCGCGAGCACGCTGAAAGTGATGATGAACAGGATGAGCCCGAGCGCGATCAGCGCCGAGGTGTAGAGGTCGCCGACCGCTTCCGTGAACTCGTTGGCGATGGTCGCGGAGATGGTCGTGCCGGGGGCGAGGATCGAGGCCGGCACGCGGTGGGCATTGCCGATCACGAAGGTGACGGCCATCGTCTCGCCGAGGGCGCGCCCGAGCCCGAGCATCACGCCGCCGATGACGCCGACCCGCGCATAGGGCAGCACCACGCGCCGCACCACTTCCCATGTCGTGCAACCCATGCCGTAGGCCGCCTCCTTGAGTACGGCCGGGACTGCGTCAAAAACGTCCCGGGAAATCGAGGTGATGAACGGCAGCACCATGATCGCGAGGATAAGACCCGCCGTGAGAATGCCGATTCCGTAGGGCGGCCCCTCGAACAAAGTCGACAGGAATGGCACGCCCGCGAACGCGTCGATCACGGCGGGCTGCACGGTGTGCTGGAGAAACGGCGCCAGGACGAACAGGCCCCAGATGCCGTAGATGATCGACGGAATGCCGGCGAGCAGTTCGATGGCGATGCCGATCGGCCGCCGCAGCCATGCCGGGCACAGTTCGGTGAGAAAAACCGCGATCATCAGTCCGATCGGCACCGCGATGGCCATGGCGATCACCGAGGTCACCAGCGTGCCGTAGATCGGCGCAACGGCGCCGAACCTATCGGTCACGGGGTTCCATGTCTCGTCCGTCAGAAATCCGAAACCGAAGCGGCTGAGGGCGGGGGCAGCCCCGATCGCCAAGGCGAGGATGACGCCGCCCAGTAAAACAAGGACGCCGAAGGCCGAAACGCGGGTGATCCAGCGGAACGCATTGTCCCCGCGCCGGAGCCGGTTCAGCGCCGCAGCGCGCGGGTCCGCCTCCCCCGCCGTGGCGGCCCGGGGATCGAGCACGATGTCAGTCAACCGCGTCTCCCTGCTCCTTGGCGGGCTTATTTGCCGAGGCTGTGCGCCGCGGGAGTCCCGCAAGAGGGCCCCTTCGGGCTCCGAAGATTCGCGCATGCCCGCCGCATGGCAAGGGGAAGGCGTGATCGGAAGCCCTCCCCTTGCGCTTATGCACAGCGTCGAAGCGACTTACATGGCCGCATAGAGCGGCTTGCCGGCGGCATCCTTGATCTCGGACGACCACGTTTTCTCAATCGCCTCGACGACCGAAGCGGGCATCGGTACGTAATCGAGCGACTCGGCCATCTTGTCGCCGTTGCGGTAGGCCCAGGCGAAGAACTTGAGTGCCTCGCGCACGGCCGCCGGGTCCTGCGGCTGCTTGTGGACCAGGATCCAGGTTGCCGCCGTCATCGGCCAGGAATTGTCGCCGGGCTGGTTGGCGAGAATGACCCCGAAGCCGGGCTGCGACGCCCAGTCCGCGTTGCCTGCCGCGGCCTGGAAGGTTTCCGAGGTCGGAGCAACCGTCTTGCCGGCCTTGTTGATCATTTTGGCGAAGGTCAGATTGTTTTGCTTGGCATAGGCGTATTCGACATAGCCGATCGCCCCGTTGGTGTTGGCGACGTTGTTGGCCACACCTTCATTGCCTTTGGCGCCGATGCCGACGGGCCATTGCAGAGAGGTTGCGACCCCCACCTTCGACTTCCAGTCCGCGCTGACCTCGGCGAGGTAATAGGCGAAGTTGAAGGTCGTGCCGGAACCGTCGGAACGGTGCACGACCGCGATCGCCCGATCCGGCAGCTTGAGGTCCGAATTGAGCTTGGCGATCGCAGCATCGTTCCAGCGCTTGATCTCCCCGAGAAAGATCTTGGCAAGCGTCGGGCCATCGAGCACGAGCGCGCCCGGCTTGACACCCTCGAGATTGACGACCGGGACGATCCCGCCCATCACCATCGGAAACTGCACGAGGCCGTGCTTTTCGAGATCCGCGCCTTTCAGCGGCGCATCGCTCGCCCCGAAGGTGACGGTCCGGGCCTGAATCTGCTTGATTCCGCCGCCCGAGCCGATCGATTGGTAATTCACGCCGACGCCCGTTTCCTTCTTATAGGCGTCGGCCCATTTGGCGTAGACCGGATAAGGAAAGGTCGCGCCTGCACCGGAAATGTCGGCCGCGTTGGCGGCGCACGCCGCGCTCGCAATGGCCATTCCGGCGCCTACGACAGTCGCCAACAGCTTCATAGACACTCTCCTGTCTCTGCGAAGAGCCTCGCCCTTCGACTTGCATGGTCGTCCGGCCGGGCGGCCGGAGATCGCGGCTTTGACTCAAGCTACAAAGAGGCGCCGCGCGCCGCGGTTCCGCACATGCCGCGGGCGGATATCGCGCCTCCGCACCCGTTTTCCCTAGCTGCCGCAGGTCATGCTTCTATGACCGTCGGATGACATTGGCGTGACAATCTATCTTATTGATTCATCATTTATTTCATCGCCGGGACGGGCGAGGGCCGGAAGATGAGCCGTAAAGGTCGAGCCATGGCCCGGCGTGCTCTCGATCTGCAGTCGCCCGCGGTGACGCGCGAGAATATGTTTGACGAGGGCAAGCCCGAGCCCGGTGCCGCCTTCGGCGCGGCTCTGGCCGACGTCGACCCGGTAGAAGCGTTCCGTCAGGCGCGGCAGGTGCTCGGCCGCAATCCCGGGACCATAGTCGCGAACCAAGACCTTCGCCTCCGGTCCGTCCAAGCTCGAACTGCGCTCGACTGCGATGTCGACGCGCTTGCCGGATGCGCCGTATTTCAGCGCGTTTTCCACGAGATTTTCGAAAACCCTGATGAGCTCGTCGCGGTCGCCCGGCACGATGAGCGGCGCCTCGGCCGCGACCTTGACGTCGACGCCGCGCTCGCGCGCGAGCGGCTGCAGGCCGTCCACCACCTGCCGCAACACGCCGGTCAGCTCGATCGGCGTGTCGGGCCGGATGTGCTCGGCAAGCTCGATGCGCGACAGCGACAGGAGGTCGTCGATCAGGCGCGCCATGCGCCGGGCCTGCTCGCGCATGATGGCGAGGAAGCGCTCGCGCGCGTCCGGATCGTCACGTGCGGAACCCTGCAGCGTATCGATGAAGCCTGACAACGCCGCAAGCGGCGTGCGCAATTCGTGGCTCGCATTGGCGACGAAGTCGGCCCGCATCTCCTCGATGCGGCGCATAGGCGTGAGATCGTGCAGGACGAGAAGGTAGAGACCCCGATCGAGTTCAGCCGTCGGCGTGGCCGGGATCACATGGGCTTCGTACCAACGGTCGATCGGCACCCGCTCCGAAAATTCCGCTTGCTGCGGCTCCCCGCTCGCGAGAGAGCGCCGCACAGCATCCACCACCGGGGGACTGCGCAGGGCGAGCAGCGCATGCTCGCCGGTTCGCAGCGCCGGGGCGACCGCACGGGCGGCCTCGTTGAAGGCGATCACTCTCCCGTCGCGGTCAAGGGCGACGGCGGGATCCGGTAGCGCAGCGACGATGCCGGCAACGAGACGACGGCTGCTGTCTTGCCGCTGCGCCTCGTCTGCGGCCGCGAGCCGCGCGGCCGGCACGCCCGCCCCCGTGCGCACGCCCCAGAGCGCAGCGGCTGCGATGAACAGAAAGGCAAGGCCCGCTCCCAAAAGTGTAACCTGGCCCATCGCCCAAAGCAAAGTCAGGGCGACCGCGGCCGCAGCCGCGGCCGCTGCGGCGCCGCGCGCCTGCGGCGAAAGAGACGGTCGCGGCTCGCGCTCACGCTCGACCGTCATCGGAAGGCCTGCCTCGCACCTTCGGGTGTTCCGCGCCGTCTCGCGGCCGACGCGCGAGGTTGATTGTCAGTTCGCGCAGCCCGAGGACGGCAAGCGACAGCGTGAAGGGAAGAACGTAATAGAGCAAGCGGAACAGCAGCAGCCCTGCGATCAATTGCTCCCGGTCGAATTGCCACAGGCCGACCAGCATGGCCGCGTCAAAGACGCCGAGCCCGCCCGGAGCGTGGCTCGCGAATCCGAGCAGCGTCGCGGAGACGAAAATAATCGCGAGCGTGATGAAGCCGATATGCGGCTCTGCGGGAAGGAGCATCCACATCGCGAGCGCACAGCACGCCAGATCGACGATACCGATGCCGATCTGAAGCAAGGTCAAGGGGCCGGGCGGCAGCGTGACCTGCCATCCGTTCCGCCCGACGATTCGCGGCCTGCGCCACACCCAGACCACATAACCCACGAGCGCGCCGAGCGTGAGCAGCGCCACGATCCGGTTCGCCCAGGGCGGCAGCCGGTCGATCGCGCTCGCCGCCTGGGGCACGAGGCTCAAGCCGAGCCCCAGGACCGTGGCATTTCCCAGCCAGAAGGTGAGGCCGGCGACGAAGCACAGTTTCGCAACCTCTATCGCGCTCAAACCCCACGCCGAATAGATGCGGTAGCGCACGGCGCCGCCGGTAAAGACGCTCGCGCCGACATTGTGGCCGATCGAATAACTCGTGAACCCGGCGAGGGCCGCGATCCTGTACGGCACGTCGGCTCGGCCGATCGTACGCAGCGCGAACAGGTCGTAGAAGGTGAGCGTGAAATATCCGGCCGCGACAAACAAGCCGGCGAAAAGCACATGGGTGGGATCGATCGCATACAGCGCGTCGACGACCTCTGCGAAGTCGATCTCGCGCAGCATTCCGAACAGGACGCTCGCGGCGACTGCGATGATCGAAATGCTGACAAAGAACCCGACCCGGTTCCACCCGATCCTTTGATCGAAGAAACAGAACAGGGTCCGCAGCACGCTGCGCATCGAGATCCTCTTCCCCCCTCGCGCACTGCGGCCTTTTCGGCGGCGCATCGGTCGCGCCCACGGCTAGCAGACCCCGGCGGCGTCCAGCAACCTCAATCGTACCCCTGCTGCATCGGCTTGACCGGGGAAGCCGCAGATGGACTCAATAGCCTCCGGCACGGGAGGGTGGCCTTGTTCGAGCGACTGGCGGAACGGGTGAATGCCGACGACGCGCTGGTGCGGCGCGGGCGCTATGTCAGCGCCACCATGCTGCTCGGATGCGGGGAAGAAGAAACGCTGGTGCGGATCGACCGCGGCGCGGTGACGGAGGTGGGCCGCGGGCCGTTGCTGATGGCGGACTTTACGTTCGCGCTGCGGGCCCCGCGCGAGGCCTGGGAGAAGTTCCTTGCCGCACGGCCCCCGCCCGGTTTCACCGACATTTTCGCGCTGCAACGCAAGAAACTGCTCAGGATGGAAGGCGACCTCCATCCGCTGATGGCCAACCTGCTCTACTTCAAGGACGTTTTGGCAAAGTTGCGCCGCAGGGAGGGGGCATGACGCGGGCCACGTTCGAACCGATCGCAGGCCGTTATCTGCGGCTCGACCTCCTCGGCCGACCGCATCGGCTTTACGTCGAAGAGGCCGGCCAGGGCATTCCCCTTCTTTGCCTGCATACGGCAGGGTCCGACACTCGCCAGTATCGCGCCGTCCTGACCGACCCGACCATTACGCGCGACTTCCGAGTCATCGCCTTCGACTTTCCCTGGCATGGGAAGTCGTCCCCACCGGCCGGCTGGCAGGACGAGGATTATCGGCTCACCGCGCGAAGCTATGTCGACATGATCCTGGAGGTCGCAGAAGCCCTGGAACTGGCAAGCCCAGCGGTGATGGGGTGCTCGATCGGCGGGCGCGTCGTGCTGCATCTCGCGCTCGAATGTCCGGAGCGCTTCCGCGCGCTGATCGGGCTGCAATCGGCCGCCCACACCGAACCCTATTACGACGTGAGCTGGCTGCACCGCCCCGATGTCGACGGCGGTATGGTCTCGGCCGGCGTGGTCTCCGGACTGATCGGCCCGGATGCGCCCTCCGCCGACCGTTGGGAGACGCTCTGGCACTACATGCAGAGCGGCCCCGGCGTGTTCAAGGGCGACCTGTATTTTTACAAGGTGGACGGGGATATCCGCGACCGGCTGGAGAAGATCGACACCCGCCGCTGCCCGCTCTATCTCCTCACCGGGGAATACGACTATTCCTCCTCCCCGGCGGATACTCTGGAGATCGGGCGGCGCGTGCCGGGCTGCGAGGTGACGATCATGAAGGGCCTCGGCCACTTTCCCATGAGCGAGCACCCCCAGCGCTTCCTGGGTTATCTCCGGCCCGTGCTCGAGCGCATCCGCGCCGGAGATCGCAAAGCCACGACCGCGGCTTGAAAGCCCTCAGAAGAAAACCAACGTGGTGAGGATGAAGACCGGGATCAAGATCGAACCCGACCAGAGCATATAGCCGAAGAAAGACGGCATGTTCACGCCGCGGTGGCGGGCGATGGCATAGACCATGAAATTCGGCGCATTGCCGATGTAACTGTTCGCCCCCATGAACACCGCGCCGGTGGAAATCGCGGCAAGGGTTGAGGCCATCGTCGTCATCAGCCGCTGCGGATCGCCGCCCGCGAGTTCAAAGAACACGAGGTAGGTCGGCGCGTTGTCCAGGAAGGACGAGAGACCTCCCGTCAGCCAAAAATACGCGGCGTTGACCGGCGTCCCGTCAGGAGCGGTCACAAGCGCAAGGAGCGGCGCGAAAGCGCCCCTGTCACCTGCCCGCAGCATCGCGATCACCGGCACGATGCAGATGAAAATGCCGATGAAAAGCGCTGCGACCTCCTGCATGGGGCCCCACGAGAAGTGATTGTGCTCGCGAAACTTGAGAGGCGTTGCCTTCATCGAGACGAAAGCGACGGCCACAAAGACGAGGTCGCGGATGATGTTCTGCAGTTCGAGATGCACCCCCTGAATCGTGATTCCGACCCCCGGGCGCCAGTAGGCGCTCATCAGAATGGCAAGGACGACGACGCCGATCAGCGCCAAGTTCACGAGACCGTGCAGGCGCAGAGGCCGGTCGGGAGTGGGATCGAGAGGATGAACCTCCCGCTCCTCCAGCTTGTGAAGGTAGCAGTCGATCACGAAAAAGACGAAGAGAACCAAGGCGACGACGAACAGCGTCTCGTGCCAGAGATGCGTGGTGGTCCAGAAGAAATCGACGCCTTTCAGGAAACCGACGAACAGCGGCGGATCGCCGAGCGGCGTCAGCGAGCCGCCGATGTTCGAGACCAGAAAAATGAAGAATACCACCGTGTGGACGCGGTAAATCCGGTCATCGTTCGCGCGGATGAGCGGCCGGATCATCACCATTGAGGCGCCGGTCGTGCCGACGAGGCTCGCCAGAACCGTTCCGGCCAGGAGCAGGAGGACATTCGCGGCCGGTGTGCCGCGCAGATTGCCCTCGACATAGATGCCTCCGGCGGCCGCAAACAGCGCGATCAGCAGCAGGATGAACGGAACATATTCGAGAAGGATCGTATGGAGCAGCGCTTCGGTCGCGACCCCCGGGCCCGCGAAGGCGAACAGCGGAACGATGACGCATGCGGCCCAAAAGCCGGCAAACTTTCCGTAATGGTGTTCCCAGACCCTGGCAAAGAGCATGGGGCCGGTCGCGATGGACAGGAGAAGGCCCGAGAAGGGCAGCGCCCACAGGAGCGACATTGCCGCTCCGTCGATCCCTGAACTCGCGAAAGCCGGCGCAGGCGCCGCAACCGCGGCGGAGAACCCACCGACGATCGCCGCGGCCGCGCCGCGCATCCTGCCGTCTTTCGCCGCGACTTCCTCCCCCTCGCTCCTTGCCATTTCCGTCGTGCCCACACTGCCCCGAGTCGGACTGTGGCAGTAGCGGCCCGGGAACTCAAGGCGGCAACGGAGCCACCGGAAGAAACGTGATCGCGAGGAGGATCGGCACAAGGATCAGCGAAGCCCAGAACAAATAGGCGAAGAAACTCGGCATGCGCACGCCCTGCTCCGTCGCAATCGCGTAGACCATGAAATTCGGCGCGTTCCCAATGTAAGTGAGGGCGCCCATGAAGACCGAGCCAAGCGAGATCGCCGCCAGCGTCCCCGCGAGCGGCCCCATCAGCGCCTGCGGGTCGCCGCCCGCCAATTGAAAGAAAACGAGATAGGTCGGGGCATTGTCGAGGAAGGCCGAGAGCACACCCGTCAGCCAGAAATAGGCTGCCTCGCTCGGCATCCCGTTCGCATGCGTGACGAACCCGAGCAGCGGCGCAAAAAGGCCCTCGCGCCCCGCCTGGAGCATGGCCGAGACCGGCACAATGGCAACAAAGATCGCCGCGAACAGGATCGCGACCTCGCGGATCGGCTCGAAGGTGAAGCCGTTCGCGGCACGGTGCTCGTCGGGCGTCAGCCGCAACGAGAGAAGCGCGATGGCGGCCAAGGCGGCGTCCCGCAGCAGGTTCTGCAGCGCCAGCGGGGTGCCAAGCAGGTCGAAGGAGAG
Source organism: Xanthobacteraceae bacterium (assembly GCA_035716025.1). Classification (GTDB taxonomy): domain Bacteria; phylum Pseudomonadota; class Alphaproteobacteria; order Rhizobiales; family Xanthobacteraceae; genus JADGHE01. The sequence continues at coordinate 244,472 of DASTKH010000041.1, read as the reverse complement.
GCCCGGCTGCCAGTGGGCGAAGACCAGGATGCAGGCGATGATTGCGGCGATCAGCACGATGTTCACGGAACCGCGGACGCGCAACGGACCGTCGGACGGTCCGCGCACGGCGGGATCGCCCCGCGAAAGCCACAGGTCGAGAACGAAGAACGCCGCGAGCAGGACCGTCGCCGCGAGTGCGGTTTGAATCCACAGATTGCGCGCGGTCCAGAAGAAATCGATCCCGCGCAGGAAGCCGACGAACAAAGGCGGATCGCCGAGCGGCGTCAGCGCGCCGCCGACATTGGCAACGAGGATGATGAAGAAGATCACGACGTGGACGTTGTGCCGCCGCGCGCCATTGGCCTTGAGCAGCGGCCGGATGAGGATCATGGCGGCGCCGGTCGTTCCGACGCAGCTCGCGATGCCGGTACCCAGCGCGAGAAGACTCGTGTTGGCAAGCGGCGTCGGTCGAATCCCGCCGGTTACAAGGATGCCGCCGGCCACGACATAGAGCGTGAACAGGAGCGCGATGAAGCTCAAATATTCCCCGAAGGCTGCGTGGGCGAGCGCCGCGCCCGCCGCGGCGGGGCCGGCGGAGATCGCGATTGCGAGCAGAACCATCGCCGCCCAGCCCGTCGCCACGGCCGGGTAATGCCGGTGCCACAGTTTCGGAAACAGCACGGGGCCCGTCGCGATCGACAAAAGCAGTCCGGCAAACGGCAGCAGCCAGGGCCAGCCCATGGTCGCGCCGTCAAGGGCCGGAGCCGCCTGCGCCGGACCGCAGGCCGCGATCATGGCCGCCGCGCAAAGCGTGAATCTGCGAGCAGGCCCCATGCAGCCGGCAATTCTCCCTGAGGACTCTTCAAGCAACGATTCCACACATCCGCAAGCCGGTCCTTCGCCTATGCGCCGCCCGCCCTTGCCACCGCCCGCGCGTCCAAGTTAGAGCAGACCGCGTCCGCGCGCGCCGTTTTTGCCGTCTGGCGAGGAGTTCGCGATGCCATTCACTGCCCGAGCCCGGCTTCCCCTGCTCGCCGGCGCGCTTGCCGCGGCGACGTGCCGCGCCGTTCGCGCTCAACCGCTTGAGCCAACCTCGTTTGCCACCAACTGGGTGGCGGAAGCCGAGCACGGCGGCTTCTACCAGGCGCTCGCCGACGGGACCTACCGCCAATACGGCCTCGACGTCACCATCGTGCCCGGCGGCCCGCAGGTGAACAACAGGCTGCTCATGACGGTCGGCAAAGTCGACTTCTTCCTGAGCGCCAACCTGCTGCAGGCCTTCGACGCGGTCGCGCAAGGCATCCCCACCATTTCGGTCGCGGCGCTGTTCCAGAAGGATCCGCAGGTGCTGCTCGCCCATCCCGATCAAGGGATCGAGACGTTCGAAGACCTCAAGAAGCTCACGCTCTACATTTCCGCGGAAGGACAAGCGACCTATTTCCAATGGATGAAAAGCGAGTTCGGTTTCCGGGAAGAGCAAATCCGACCCTACACCTTTAATCCGCAGCCGTTTCTCGCCGACAAGCGCAGCGCGATGCAGGGCTATGTGACTTCGGAGCCCTTTGCCGTCGAGCAGCAGGGGCATTTCAAGCCAAAAATCTTCCTTCTCGCCGATCACGGCTTCAACACCTATTCCACTTTGATCGAAACGCGCGTGGAACTCGTGGAGAAGAAGCCGGACCTTGTCCGCCGCTTCGTCGAAGCCTCGGTTATCGGCTGGTACAACTACATCTATCACGACAACAAGGCCGCGAACGCGCTCATCAAGCGGCACAATCCGGAGATGACGGACGCACTGCTCGCCTACTCGGTCGCCAAGATGCGGGAGTACGGGATCGTCGACTCGGGCGATTCGCTCAAACTCGGCATCGGCGCGATGACGGAGGAGCGGGTCGGCAGCTTTTTTGCAAAGATGGTGCGGGCCGGCGTGGTCAAGCCCGGCATCGATTTCCGCAAGGCGTTCACGACACGGTTCGTGAACAAGGGCGTGGGGCTTGATCTGCGCGCAAAGAACTGATTTGGCAGAAAAGCGCCGCAGACAGCGCCCGGTCCCCGGGCAAGGAGGTCCGGGCGCCGCGGAGCCTAGGCTTCGGCTCATCTACTGGCGGAGGAGCCGCAGTGGCTGGCGCGACTGCGGCACGCGCTGCCACACCGAGGGCTCCGCCTCCTCGAAGCGCCAATTTTCGCCGCTTGCCGAAAGAATGAGCAGTTCGCCGCGGTCGACCCGCCAGGCGATCGGCGCGAAACCCGCGATCGCACCCGGGCAGCCGGATTTCAGCTTCAGCGCCATGGCATCGGGCGGCACCGGTGTCAAAGCGAGCGTGAGGCGGCAGAGCACGCGGCCGCTTGCGGCCGCGAAGGCCCACTCGCCGACGAAGAAATCCGCTTTGCGCTCGTCCGGCACGCCCGCACTCTGCAGGAAGAAAATGCCTTCGCCACGGCGCTCTCCCTCGTAGAGGCCGCCTTCGACTTCGGTGAGCTCGAGCACCACCTGCCCCTTGCCGTCGAGAAACTGGATCGCATCCATCTCGCCGATATTCCAGGCCGGCGCGTTGCGCGAGAACGGAAACAGTTCGGCGCATTGGGCCTCCCACGTGACGGCGGCGGTGGGGCCCGAGCCGGGCGGCCGCAGCGTCACCATGCAGGAGCGGTCGCGCTCGGCATTCGAGAGTTCCCAGGCGCCGACGACTGCCTTGGCAGCCTCGTTTGCGGCAAGCGCCGTCTGCGCGGCGGCGCCGCCCGCTGCAAACAGCAGGGCGACGGCGAGCCCGACGCAAAAAATCCGATCTGGCATATCACCCTCCGCGGCGCGGCCAGGGCGTTTCCGGGACCGGGGTGAGCGGCGGCCGGCCATATTTCCAATTGACGAGGTTGTCGACAACGAGCTGCTCCATGGCCCGCCGCGTCGCCTCGGACGCGGAGCCGACATGCGGCGTCAAGACGACGTGATCCATCTCGACGAGCTCCTGCGGCACGTGCGGCTCGTTTGCGAACACATCGAGGCCCGCGGACAGGATCTTGCCCGTCTTGAGCGCTTCGACGAGCGCTTGTTCGTCCACGACGGAGCCGCGTGCCATGTTGATGAAGATACCGTTTGGACCGAGCGCCTCCAGCACCTCGGTATTGATCATGTGGCGGGTTTCGGCCCCCCCGGGCACGATCGTGAGCAGAACGTCGACCGCGCGTGCCATTTCGAGGAGGCTCGCATAGTAGCGATACGGCGCATCGGGCTTCGGGCGGCGGCTGTGGTAGACCACCGGCACTTTCATGGCGGCGAGGCGGTCGGCGATCACCCGGCCAATGCGGCCGAGCCCGACGAGGCCGACCGTGCGGTCGCGCAGCGAGGCGGTGAGCCGATAGTCGCCTTTCCGCGCCCACTCCCCGGAACGCAGATAGCGTTCGGCCCGCGGCAGTTCCCGCACCGTGCAGAGCAGGAGCCCGAGCGCGGTATCCGCCACCTCCTCGTTGAGCACGTCGGGCGTATTGGTGACGATGATCCCGTTCGCGGCCGCCCATTTCGCATCCACATTGTCGTAGCCGACGCCGAAATTGGCGACGATTTCGAGCTTGCCCAGCCGCTGCATCAAGGCGCTGTCGGCGCGGCCGGGATGGCCGCCGACGGCGACGAAGCGCAGATGCGGGGCAAGGCGCGCCAGCGTGGCGTCGTCCAGCCGGTCCGGCGTTTCGACGGAATGGACGGTAAACTCGGCCGCAAGCCCTGCCTGGATGTCCTTCTTTGGCGGGCCGATGAAGAGCGCGGCGGGCTTGTCGTCGGCCATCTGCGAATTTCCCTTTCCCATCGTGACGCGCGGGACGCGGCGACGCGCTCCGGCGCCCGAGTCTGGGCGGGCCGTGTGGCGTTTTCAATGCCCGACCATGATAGGACTTGATTTCCTTTCTTCCCGGGCAACAATGTCTTGCCAGCCGGTGAACGCTCCACGGACGTTCTCGAAGAGAGGCGAAAAGCCTCCGCGGCGCGTTGAGGGAGGAACGTATGGCGTCGGTGCAGATCAACGACGTCAAGAAGGCGTTTGGCGCGACCTACGTCATTCACGGCGTGGACATCTCGATCGGCGACGGCGAATTCGTCGTTCTCGTCGGCCCTTCGGGCTGCGGCAAATCCACGCTGCTGCGCATGATCGCCGGGCTCGAAAACATCACGGCCGGCGAGATCAGCATCGGCGAGCGGGTGGTGAACCTGCTGCCACCGAAAGAGCGCGACATCGCCATGGTTTTTCAGAATTACGCGCTCTATCCGCATATGACCGTCGCCGACAATATGGGCTTCTCCTTGAAGCTGCGCGGTGCCCCGAAGAGTGAAATCGACACCCGCGTGCGGCGGGCGGCGCAAATTCTCGGGCTCGAGCCGCTGCTCGAGCGTTTTCCGCGCCAGCTTTCCGGCGGCCAGCGCCAGCGCGTCGCCATGGGACGCGCGATCGTGCGTGATCCGCAGGTCTTCCTGTTCGACGAGCCGCTGTCGAACCTCGATGCCAAGCTGCGGGTTGCGATGCGCACCGAGATCAAGGAGCTGCACCAGCGGCTCAAAACTACGACCGTTTACGTGACCCACGATCAGATCGAGGCCATGACGATGGCCGACAAGATCGTCGTGATGCACGATGGGCTCGTTGAGCAGATCGGCGCGCCGCTCGATCTCTACGACCGGCCGGACAACATGTTCGTCGCCGGTTTCATCGGTTCGCCGGCGATGAACTTCCTCAAAGGGCATGTGAGGACGAACGGATCCGTGTTTTTCGAGGGCCCCAACGGCGTGCGGCTGCCGCTCGCCTCGGCGCCTGCACAGTCCGCGGGGCGCCCCGCAGTTTACGGCATTCGCCCCGAGCATTTCGTCATCGCCGATGAAGGCGCCCCGGCGGAGATCGTCGTCGTCGAGCCGACGGGCTCCGAGACACAGGTCTTTGCCAATCTCGGAGGCGAGGAGATCGTCGCGGTGTTCCGCGAACGCCATCAATTCAAGCCGGGCGACAAGATCCGGCTCAAGCCGGACCCGAACCTGGTGCATCTGTTCGATGAGGCAACCGGGAAACGAGTGGGTTCCTAAAAGCCGCGCCCGCCCGGGCGCATAACGAGAGGGAGGAAGAAACCCATGAACGATCTGACGCGTCGCGCCGTGCTGCAAGCCGGCACCGCCTTTGCCGCGGCCGGGGCGCTCACCGGCCCCGCTCTGTTCGCCTTCGCAAAGGCGTGGGCCCAGTCGGCGCCGTGGAAGGTGGAAAAGGGCGCAAAGCTCACGGTCATGCGCTGGAAGCGATTCGTCGAGTCGGAGGACAAGGCGTTCAACGAGATGGTTGCCGCCTTCAAGTCGGCAACCGGCGCCGAGATGAACGTGTTCAGCGAATCCTTCGAGGATGTGCAGCCCAAGGCCTCCGTCGCCGCCAACACCGGGTCGGGCCTCGACATTGTCTGGGGGCTGCACACGTTGCCGCAATTGTTCCCCACCAAGGTGCTGCTGATGAACGACGTCGCCGACTATCTCGGCAAGAAATACGGCGGCTGGACCGAGGCGGCGGCTCTGACCTGCAAGCAGGGCAATGATTGGCTCGGCATCCCGGTCGCGACGATCGGCGGTTACATCACCTATCGCAAATCGGCGGTCGAGAAGGCGGGCTTCAAGGAGGTTCCGCAGGACTTCCCCGGATTCCTCGAGCTGTGCAAGGCGCTCAAGAAGAACAACACGCCGGCGGGCTTTGCGCTCGGCCATGCCTCCGGCGATGCGAACGCTTGGCTGCACTGGGTGCTATGGGGGCACGGCGCCTACACCGTCGACAAGAACGACAAGGTGATCATCAACTCGCCCGAGACCGTGAAAGCGCTCGAATACTGCAAGGCGCTGGTCGATACATTCGTGCCGGGCACCGCATCCTGGAACGACAGCTCCAACAACAAGGCCTTTCTTGCGGGCGAGCTTTATCTCACGGGCAACGGCATCTCGATCTATGTCGCGGCCAAGGACGACGCGAGCAAGAAGGACCTCGCCGCCGACACCTATCACGCGCTCTGGCCGGTGGGGCCTGTCGGCAAGCCGACCGAGTTGCAGCTCTGCGTTCCCATCCTAGCCTTCAAGTTCTCCAAGTACCCGAACGCCGCGAAGGCCTTCATCGCCTTCATGCTGGAGAAGGAGAATTTCGAGAAGTGGCTCGCGGGCGCGCGCGGCTATCTCACCCACACCCTCAATGCCTATGACGCAGCGCCGGTGTGGAAGGCCGACCCGAAGAACGAGGTGTTCAGCCACGCCAGCAAGCGCGCGCTGCCGGCCTCCGGCATCGGCAAGGTCGGCGAGAAGGCGGCGACCGCGATTGCCGACTTCATCGTGGTCGACATGTTCGCGAACTACTGCACCGGACGCGAGGACGCCAAGGGCGCCATCGCGGTGGCCGAGCGGCAGCTCAAGCGCATTTACCGCTAGGCGTCGGGCGGGGCGGCGGCGTGTCGGCCGCCCGCCTCCGCGACCCAAGCGAACGGGCGCGCGCCCGGCTTCGAGCGCGCCAGGCGATCGAGAGGACGAGCCGATGAATTCCCTTACCCGTCGCAATTTCGTTCGCGGGGCCGGTACCCTCGCCGCGGCCGCCACCCTCGCCGGCTCCGGCCTGACGCGCTGGGCCGCCGCGTGGGCGCAAACCGCGCCGTGGAAACCGGAAAAGGACGCGCAACTGACGCTGCTGCGGTGGAAACGCTTCATCCAGGCGGAGGAAGACGCGTTCATGACGATCGTCGACGCCTTTACCAAGGCGACGGGCGTGAAACTCACGATCGTCAACGAGTCTCTCGACGACGTTCAGCCAAAGGCTTCCGTGGCCGCCAATACGGGCTCGGGGCCCGACATGTTCTGGGGCCTCTATTCCCTCCCGCACCTCTTTCCCGAGAAGTGTGTGGACGTGACCGACGTCGCCGACTATCTCGGCAAGAAGTACGGGGGCTGGGTGCCGTCTGCCGTGGCGTACGGCAAGAGCGGCGATCACTGGATCGACATCCCGGTCGCCTACAACGGCAATGTCCTGAATTACCGCAAGTCCTCCATGGAGAAGGCGGGGTTCAAGACGTTTCCCAAGACGACCGACGAATTCCTGGCATTCGTCAAAGCCATGAAGGCGAACAACACGCCGGGCGGGCTCGCGCTCGGCCATGCCTCTGGCGACGGCAACGCCTGGGTGCATTGGTGCCTCTGGTCCCACGGCGGCAATCTCGTCGATGCCAGCGACAAGGTGATCATCAATTCGCCGGAGACGGTGAAGGCGCTCGAATACGCCAAGCAGCTCTACGCCAACTTCATTCCCGGCACCGCCTCCTGGAACGACTCCTCCAACAACAAGGCCTTCCTCTCTGGGGAGATCCATTGGACCGCGAACGGCGTGTCCATCTATGCCGCCGCCAAGGCGCAGCACATGGACATGACGGCGGACATCGAGCACGCGCTGTGGCCGATCGGCCCGGCCGGAAAGCCGACCGAGTTTCACATCGCCTATCCGCTGCTCATCATGAAGTACACGAAGTTCCCGCAGGCCGCGAAGGCGTTCATCGCCTTTCTCATGGAAGCGGACCAGCTCAACCCCTGGGTCGAGAAGTCGGTTGGCTACCTCACGCCCGGGCTGCGCGCCTACGAGAAGAACCCGATCTGGACAGCCGACCCGAAGCTCACGGTGTGCCGCGACGTCGCGATGCGCACGCTCACGGCGGGAGGGCTCGGCTCCGTGGGCGAGCGGGCGGCGGCCGCGCTCGCCGATTTCATCGTGCTCGACATGTTCGCGAACTACTGCACCGGACGCGAGGATGCCAAGGGCGCCATCGCGATCGCCGAGCGGCAGGCGAAGCGCCTCTACCGCTGACAAACCCGCGCCGCCTCGCTCCGTCGGCACGGAAGCACGGCGCATCGAAAGCAGATTGCGATGAGACCGGATCGTCTCATGCTGTCGTCGTTTTCGCGCAAGCGCCACTTTGGGACCCGGCTCCGCGCCGGCGCCGAAGCGTCCATGCGGGCGGACGTCCGGAGCGTCCGGATCCGCTCCATTCCGCTCTGATCATCGTCGGGACGACCGAACCCATGGCCGAAATCGCCCTCGACAGCGCCGTCAAACCGCCGACCCGGCCCGTGAGCCTGTGGGACCGCCTGAAGGTGAACCGCAACTGGCTCGGCTTCTGGTTCATGCTGCCGGCGATGGCCTTCCTTGTCCTGTTCCTCGCCTATCCGCTCGGCCTCGGAATCTGGATTTCTTTTACCGACGCACGCATCGGACGTGCCGGCGTGTTCGTCGGAATCGAGAACTACGAATGGCTCAAGGACGATTCGATCTTCTGGCTCTCCGTGTTCAACACGCTCCTCTATACGGTCGTGGCAAGCAGCATCAAGTTCGCCGTCGGACTTTACCTCGCGCTGCTGCTCAACGAGAGATTGCCCTTCAAGGCGATGCTGCGCGCGGTCGTCCTCATTCCCTTCATCGTCCCGACCGTCTTGTCGGCGCTCGCCTTCTGGTGGATCTTCGATGCCCAGTTCTCGATCATCTCCTGGTCGCTTCGCCAACTCGGGCTCATCAGCGAGAACATCAACTTTCTCGGGGATCCGAACTGGGCACGCTTCTGCGTCATCTTCGCGAACATCTGGCGCGGCGTACCCTTCGTCGCCATCACGCTGCTCGCCGGGCTTCAGACCGTTCAACCCTCGCTGTACGAGGCCGCGACAATCGACGGCGCGAGCCGCTGGCAGATGTTCCGCCACATCACCTACCCCCTGCTCACGCCCATCATCGCGGTCGTGATGACCTTTTCGGTGCTGTTCACCTTCACCGATTTCCAGCTCATCTGGGCGATGACGCGCGGCGGCCCGGTGAACGCCACCCATCTCATGGCGACGCTGTCCTACCAGCGGGCGATCATCGGCGGGTACCTCGGCGAAGGCGCCGCGATCTCGACCGCGATGATTCCGTTCCTGCTGGCCGCCATCATGATCTCCTGGTTCGGCCTGCAGCGCCGCAAGTGGCAGCAGGGAGAGTCGAATGATTGACACATATTCGCCGTCGTCTCGCGGCGCGCTTCGAACACACCCGCGCCGGGACACGGCGGAGGGAGGTTGTCGATGACGGATACCGTCGCTTCCAAGCTTGCCGCAGCGGCCGCTGCGCCGCGACGCGTGCTCGCCGGTGCGACTCCGGCCGCCGACGACACGGAGGGCATGAGCTATCTGCAGTCGCTTCCGCGGCGGCTCGTGACGCTCTATCTGCCGCTGTCGATCATCGTCGTCATCCTCTTGTTTCCGTTCTACTGGATGGCGCTGACCGCGATCAAACCGGACGAGCAGCTTCTCGACCTTGACACCTACAACCCGTTCTGGACGACGGCGCCGACGCTCAAGCACATTGAGAAGCTGCTGTTCGAGAGCCATTATCCGCAATGGCTGTGGAACACGATGTATGTGGCGATCGCCTCGACGATCCTGTCGATCGTCGCCAGCGTGCTTGCCGCCTATGCCATCGTGCGCCTGCGCTTTCGCGGGGCGCAGTGGATCGGTGGCATGATCTTTCTCGCCTATCTCGTTCCGCCCTCGATCCTCTTCATTCCGCTCGCCACCGTCGTTTTCCAATACGGCTTGTTCGACACCCCCTATGCACTGATCCTCACCTATCCGACGATCCTCATTCCCTTCTCGACCTGGCTGCTGATGGGCTATTTCAAAACGATTCCCTTCGAGCTCGAGGAATGTGCGTTGATCGACGGGGCAAGCCGCTGGCAAATCCTGCTCAAGATCGTGCTGCCGCTCTCGGTTCCGGGACTCATCTCCGCTTTCATCTTCTGTTTCACCCTGTGCTGGAACGAGTTCATCTACGCGCTGACCTTCCTCACCTCGGTGCAGAACAAGACGGTGCCGGTCGCGATCGTCAACGAATTCGTTGACGGCGACATCTATCGCTGGGGCTCGCTGATGGCCGGCGCGCTCGTCGGCTCGCTGCCGCTCGTCGTTCTCTATGCCTTCTTCGTCGAACACTATGTTTCGGCGATGACCGGCGCGGTAAAGGAATGACCGCTAGGCGCGGCGCTTGACCCGCCGCTCCCGCAACAGGAGATAGAGGCCGGAGGCGATGACGATCGCCGCGCCGAGAAGCGTCCACTCGTTCGGCACGTCGCCGAAGACGACAAAACCGAGCGTCGCCATCCAGACGATCTGGGTATAGACGAAGGGCGCGAGGATCGGCGCCGGCGCCAGGCGGTGCGCCGCAATCATCAAGAAATGGCCCAAGGAGCCGAAGAAACCGATCGCCACCATAACGACGACGACCGTCCAACTGTCGGGTGTCGTCCACACAAACGGCAGCATCGCGCTTGTGCCGACGCAGCCCACGACGTTCGAATAGAACAGCGTCGTGTCGGTCTCATCCGTGCGCGCCAGCACGCGCGTCGCGATGGCGTAAAATCCGTAGCAGACTGTGCCGAGGACCGACAAAATCGCAGCGGGGTGAATGCCTCCGAGACCCGGCCGCATCACCACCACCACGCCCAAGAAGCCGATCGCGATCGCCGCCCAGCGCCGCGAATCGATCCACTCTCCCAGCAGCGGCCCCGAAAGCAGCGCCACGATGAGCGGCAGCGAGAACATGATGGAGACGGTCTGATCGAGTTGCAGATAGCGCAGCGCGATCACGTTGAAAGCGGTCGAAGCGACGAGCAGCAGCGAGCGGCCGATCTGCAGGGCCGGGCGCGTGGTGCGGGTGAGCCCCGGGCGCGTGATCGGGTTCGACACGATCAGCGTCAAGAGAAACGCGAAAGTGTAGCGAGCCCAGACAACCTGCGTGACCGACATGTGGGCGTTGAGGTATTTCGAGGACGCGTCGATGCAGGAAAAGGTCGCGACTGCGCCCATCATCAGCAGGATTCCGGTGAGCCGCTGGCGGCGTTCCCGGGCGAAGGTCGGCGTATCGTCGCTCAAGCGCATGGACCTCTCGCGGACGGCCTTCCGACAAGTCAGTAGGTCGCACGTCCGCCCGAAATGTCGAACACCGCGCCGGTGGTGAAGGAACATTCGGCGGAGGCGCAGAAAGCCGCGAGCGCGGCAATCTCCGCGACCTCGACGAATCGCCCCCGCGGGATCTTCGAGAGCATGTATGCGATGTGCTGTTCGGTCATCTGTTCGAAGATCGCCGTTCGGGCGGCCGCGGGCGTGATGCAGTTCACCGCGATGTCGTAATTCGCAAGCTCTTTTCCGAGCGACTTGGTGAGGGCAATGACGCCGGCCTTCGAGGCCGAGTAGGCCGGCGCGTTGGGATTTCCCTCTTTTCCGGCGACCGACGCGATGTTGACGATGCGGCCGTAGTTCTGCGCGATCATGCCGGGCACGACGGCGCGGCAGCAGTAGAACTGACTGTCGAGATTGACGGTCATCACCTGCGACCAGGCCTCCGGCGGGTACTCCCAGGTCGGCTTGTTGGGACCGGCGATGCCGGCATTGTTGACGAGAATATCGATCCGCCCAAAGGTCGCGAGCGTCTCGTCGCGCGCATGCTCGACCGCGGCGAGCTTGGTGACGTCGGCTTCCACCTCCCGGACGCGGCCGCGCACGCCGAGTTCCGCCGCGACCTCCCGGGCGAGTGCGACGTCGCGATCCCAGATCGCGACCGCGGCGCCCGACGTGACGAACCGCTCGACGATCGCGCGTCCGATGCCCTGCGCGCCCCCCGTCACGACGGCAAAGCGCCCGGAAAGGTCGATGGCGTTCGGCATGCGACTCCCCCTCGACAGGTTTCGCCGGAACCTATCGAAGCGGCGCCGGCCTGACGAGACGCAAAATGGGCGGATTGCGCCGGATGTCCCGCTCCGCTAGCCTTGCGGCCGCCTGCAACGCCGAGCTTAAGAAGACGCAATGCGCAGGCCCCCGCTCGCCACGCCCTTTCCCGACACGGTGGATCACCATGGCTTACGACGTCACCTTGATCGCGCTGAGACCCGGCACGATGCCGCGCGCCCTGCCCAAATTGCAGCAGGCGCTGAGCACCGGCGCCGGCAAGCTGCTGGCCTGTTGGACGACCGACATCGGCCAGCTCAACCAGATCCTGGTGATCCGCGAATTTGACTCCGCTGAAGCCGCCGCCGCCGCGCGCGAGGCCATGGTGATGAGCGAAAGTCCGCTCGGGGTCGGCGAGTTCGCGATCTCGGCGACAAGCGACAGCTACGCGCCCCTGCCCTTCCTGGCGCCGCTGCAACCCGGGACTTACGGGCCGTTCTTCGAGGTCCGGACCTATCTCATGAAGCCGGGCGTCGTGACCGGAAATATCGACCGCTGGCAGAAGGCGTTGCCGGAGCGCATCAAGCGCTCGCCGCTCCTTATCGCGATGAATTCGGTCAGCGGGGTCACCACCCGCTTCATCCACATCTGGCCGTATCAGAGCATGGACGAGCGCTACAGCGTACGGACCAAGGCCGTGAAGGACGGGATTTGGCCGCCGCCCGGCGGCGGCGAGGCCACGCTGCTCGACCAGAAGAACGACATCTACGTGCCGACCGCCTTCTCGCCGATCAAGTGAACCTGCGGACAGCCGGTCCACGCGCGGCCGCGTTTACATCAGTTTCAATCCCTTGAAGCTGGCGTGCCCTTCCTTGCCCACGATGATGTGGTCGTGCACGGCAATACCGAGCGGCTTTGCCACGTCGACGATCGCCTGCGTCATCTGGATGTCGGCCTGCGAGGGTGTGGGATCGCCCGACGGGTGGTTGTGCACGAGAATGATGGCGGTTGCCGACAATTCAAGCGCCCGCTTGAGCACCTCGCGGGGGTAAACCGGCGTATGATCGACGGTGCCCACTTGTTGCACCTCGTCGGCGATGAGCTGGTTGCGCTTGTCGAGGAAGAGGATACGGAACTGCTCCTTGTCCGCGAAGGCCATCGTGGTCCGGCAATAGTCCAGCACCGCCGACCAGGAGGAAAGGGCCGGCCGCCGCTTCACGGCGCCGCGCGCGAGGCGTTGGGCGGCCGCGGCGACGATCTTGAACTCGGTGATGGCCGCCTCCTTGATGCCGGGGATTTCGGCAAGCCGCGCAGGCGGCGCAGTGATGGCTTCGGCGAAGGAGCCGAAGATCTCGATCAGCCGCTTGGCGATCGGCTTCACGTCCCGCTGCGGAATCGCGCGAAACAGCACGAGCTCGAGCAATTCGTAATCCGCAAGGGCCTCCGGCCCCGCTTCCCGGAAGCGCGCACGCAGACGCTCGCGATGGCCGCGATAGTGCGGCGCCGTATCGTCGTTTGCGGCAGACTGGACGGCCTTTCGGTCAGGCATGGCCGCCGATGATCAAACCCGGTACGGCGGCTTGTCCAGCCCCTTCGGGGAATTGGTGAAAACTTCGACGCCGGCTTCGGTGACCCCGACGCTGTGCTCAAACTGTGCGGAAAGCGAGCGGTCGCGCGTGACCGCCGTCCAGCCGTCCGAGAGCACCTTCACATGCGGGCGCCCGAGATTGATCATCGGCTCAATCGTGAACAGCATGCCCGGCTTGAGCACGATGCCCTCTCCCGGCCGCCCGACATGCACGATATTGGGCTCGTCGTGGAACAGCCGGCCGAGACCATGACCGCAGAAGTCGCGCACCACGCTCATGTGCTGCGGCTCGACATAGGCCTGGATCGCGGCACCGATATCGCCCGTGGTCGCGCCCGGCTTCACGGCGGCGATCCCCCGCATCATCGCCTCGTGGGTCACATCGATAAGCCGCTCGGCGCGGCGCGGGATTTCTCCGACCGCATACATGCGGCTCGAATCCCCGTGCCAGCCGTCGAGGATCAACGTTACGTCGATGTTGACGATATCGCCTTCCCTGAGCGGCTTCTCGTTCGGGATGCCGTGGCAGACCACGTGATTGATCGACGTGCAGGTGGACTTGCGGTAGCCCCGATACATAAGGGTCGCCGGATAGGCGCCGTGGTCCATCCCGAACTCGAACACCAGTCGGTCGATTCGCTCCGTCGTCACGCCGGGCTTCACCTCGTCGACCAGCATGTCGAGGCATTCGGCGACGAGCCGGCCCGCGCGGCGCATGCCCGCGAACGCCTCGGCGCTGTGCAGCTTGATCTGCCCGTTCTTGCGCAGCGGCGCGACCGCCGCATCCACATAAGTCATTCCGGAACCGTCCTTTTGCACGCAATCTAGGAAGCCGAGAGCGGGGGGCAAGGGTCTGCCGCCTGCGGCGGATGGAGACCACCCGCCCTCTCAGGCGGCAATTCGGCCTTCCAGTTCGTCCTCGATATGCGCGCGGATGATTTCTTCGAAGCTCGACTCCGCCTTGAAGCCGAGCGCACGGGCGCGGCTTGCGTCGACGCGCCGGGCCCAGCCGTTGACGATGCGCATGACCATTTCGTCGGGCTCCCGCCGGATGCGGGCCGCCACCTTGTCGCCGGCGACCCGCCGCAGCGCCTCGATCTGCTCGCCCACGGTGCACGAGGTGCCCGGCATGGTGAGGCTATTGCGCGGGCCGATTTCCTCGCGCCGCAGCCCCGCCGCATGGATGAGGAAGCCGACCGCCGAACGCGGGCTCGCATGGGTGTGGCGGACGCCCTCGCTCACCGGCAGCACCGCCTCCTCCCCGATGAGCGGTTCGCGGATGATCGACGAAAAGAAGCCCGAGGCCGCCTTGTTGGGCTTTCCGGGCCGCACGCAGATGGTGGGCAGGCGGATGCCGATGCCGTCGACGAACCCTCGACGGGTGTAGTCGGCCAAGAGGTGCTCGCAGATCGCCTTCTGCGTCCCGTAGGAGGTGAGCGGCGTGAGATGGAAGTCGTCCGGAATCGAATCCGGAAAGGGCGCGCCGTAGACGGCGATCGAGGAGGTGAACACGAGCTTGGGCCGGTAGCCGTCGCCCGTCCGCCGGACGGCCTCGAGCAACCCCAGCATGCCGAGAAGGTTGACGCGGTAGCCCTTGTCGAAATCGAGCTCCGCCTCGCCTGAAACGACGGAAGCGAGATGGAAGATTGTGTCGGGGCGCGCCGCGATGAGCTTCGCCGTCCGGGCCGGATCGGAAATGTCGGCGGCGGCGGCCGCGATTTGCAGCCCTTTGGCCTTCGGGACGGCGGGCGCGACGACGTCGACAAGCGTGAGCTTGTCGATCGGCCGGCCGTTGAGGCCGCCGTCACGCACCAGTCGCTCCGTGAGCTTGCGGCCGACCATGCCGGCCGCTCCGGTAATGAGGACGTGCACCGCTTTCCCTCCCTCAGTTCATGCCGGCGGACCTTAGGGGGCGGGCGGCGGCGGTCAAGCGCCGCGGCCTGGTGACCCGCCCTGCGCCCGCCTCCGCCGGTCGGAGCCTGGATAGCGCGGCCCGCATAGGATATTCCCTTGAAGTCCTTTTTCGGAGTCGTGCCTTGCCGCTTCCGCCCCGCCTCGCCGATCGGCTCGCTCTGCCCGCCGTCGCCGCACCGATGTTCCTCGTCTCGGGGCCGGATCTCGTCGTCGAGGTCTGCCGGGCCGGCCTGCTCGGCACGTTCCCCGCCCTCAACCAGCGGACGAGCGAAGGCTTCGAGGCCTGGCTCGATGAGATCGAGGCGCGACTTGCGGCAGCCGAACGCGCCGGCGAGGCTCCCGCCCCCTTTGGGGTCAACCTGATCGTTCACCGCTCGAACCCCCGTGTCGACGCGGACCTCAAGATCATTGAGAAGCACAAGGTGCCGCTCGTCATCACCTCGCTCGGCGCCGTCTCGGAGCTGGTCGATGCCGTACATTCGTACGGCGGGCTCGTCTTCCACGACGTGATCAACATCCGCCATGCGGAAAAGGCGGCGGGGGCCGGAGTGGACGGCCTTATTGCGGTTTGCGCCGGCGCGGGCGGCCATGCCGGCACGCTGAGCCCCTTCGCGCTCGTGCCGGAAATCCGCTCGTTCTTCGGCGGGACGATCCTGCTCTCGGGCGCGATGTCCACCGGGCGGCATATCGCGGCGGCGCTGATGCTCGGCGCCGATCTCGCCTATCTCGGCACCCGCTTCATCGCCGTGAAAGAGAGCCTCGCGCCGCCGGAATGCAAAGAGATGATCGTCGAGGCTCGCGCGGCCGATATCATCTACACGCCGGCCATCAGCGGAGTCTCCGGAAATTTTCTGCGGAAGAGCCTGATCGCGAACGGTCTCGACCCCGACAATTTGCCGCCCAAGCCCGAGATGAACATGTCGCGGGAGGCGCGCGACAAGCGCGCCTGGAAGCATGTGTGGTCGGCCGGCCAGGGGGTCGGCGCGATCCGCGACATCCCGACCGCGGCGGAACTCTGCGCGCGGCTCAAGAGCGAATATGAGGAGGCCTGCCGCGCGTTCCCTCGTCCGGAGGCGGTCGCCAGGCGTCTCCCTCATCCTGATAAGCGCAGCGAAGCCGTGCGTCTCGAAGGATGAAGACACGCTTCCGGCCTTCGGCTTCAGCCGCTCCTCAGCATGAGATGCGGCGCCGCCGCCGGAGCAGACGAGACCGCAACGGACCTCACAGCGCAAAGCCGCCGTCGGCAAGGTGAATCTGCCCGGTCGTGTAGCTCGCCTCGTCCGAGGCAAGATAGACGACAAGCCAGGCAATCTCCTGCGCAGTGCCGAGCCGCCCCATGGGCTGACGATCGATGAATTCCTGGCGGACCTGATCGAGCGGGCGGCCGGTCTCGCGCGAGAGCGCCGCGATGCGCTGATCGAGCGAGGGCGTGTCGATCGTGCCCGGACACACCGCGTTCGCGCGGATGCCCTTGCGGATGAAGTCCGCGGCCACGGCCTTGGTGAGGCCGATCACGGCCGCTTTCGTCGCCCCGTAGATGTAGCGGAACGGAATGCCCCGCACCGACGAGGCCCCCGAGGAAATGTTTACGATCGAGCCCCCGCCCTTCTCCAACATCCCGGGAAGGAAGGCGCCGATCGTTCGGTGCATGGATTTGACGTTGATGTCGAAGGCGCGGTCCCACTCTTCTTCCGTCGCGTCGAGAACGGTGCCGTGCGGTACCCAGCCGGCGCAGTTGACCAGAACGTCCACCGGGCCGCATTCCTTGGCGAGCGCGTTCACCGCCTCGGTGGAACAGACATCGAGCCTGCGTGTCGTGGCACCGCCAAGGCCGGCGAGCTTGCTCTCGTCGATGTCGGTTGCAATCACCTGCGCACCCTCGCGCAGGAAACTCTCGGCGGTCGCCCGTCCAATCCCCTGCCCGGCCGCCGTGATGAATGCCGTCTTACCCGCAAGCCGCCCTGCCATGTGCCATCCTCGCCGAAAAAGCCGACCGCAATGCCGGCCGGCAGGGCGGAATGCGAGACGAGATGAGACGGCGGGTCAAGGGCCCGTCGCAAAGCCGCAACACCCCGGCGCGGTCAGCCCAACGTCTTGACCATGTGCACGACGCGCCGATCGGCAAGATCCTCGACCGATTCGATCGAAAAGCCGTGTCGCGAATACCAGGCGACATTGTCGACGAGCTTTTCGCCCGTGCGCAGGCGCAGGCACGTCCGCCCGAGCGCGTGGGCGCGCTCCTCGGCCGCGGCGAGCATCAGCCGCCCCACTCCTTGGCGTTGCATCGCCGGAGCGGTCGCGATGCTCCAGATGTAAAGATCCTCGGGACGCGGCTTGAGGATCAGCATGCCGACGGGCGCCCCTTCGCGTTCGGCAAGCCACGCTTCGTGGGTGGCGAAGATGGCGTCGTAATCGGCCCGCAGCGGCAGAGGCTCGACGCCCATAATCGCGACATTGCGGCCGAAGGCGGCCCGCTGCAGGGCAAGCGCCGCCGCATGATCCGCCGGCAGCACCGGACGCATCAGGCACAGGCTCATCGCGGCGCGCCGCGCAGCGCCGCAAGGCTCTGTTTCTGCTTGCCCTCGGCGGTGAAATTGTCCGCCGACAGCCAGCGCTCGAAGGCGCGCTTGCGCGCCGGCCATTCGGAATCGAGGATCGAAAACCAGGCGGTGTCGCGGTTTCGCCCACGAATGATCTGGTGCTGGCGGAAAATGCCTTCGAACGTGAAGCCGTAGCGCTCCGCCGCCCGCCGCGAGGCAGCATTGAGCGCATTGCATTTCCACTCGTAGCGTCGGTAACCAAGCGACTCGAAGGCGTAGCGGGCGAGCAGAAACTGCGCCTCGGTGCCGAGCGGCGTGCGTTGCAGGGCGGGGCTGTAGACGATATGGCCGACCTCGATGACCCGCATGACCGGCCGGATTTCCATCAGCGCGGCGATGCCGACCGCGCGGTCGCTGTCCCCGTCGACGACGACATAGGAGTACGGGTCCTCGAGCGCGGCGCGTTCGCGCACCCAGGCGGTGAAAGCGGCCTCGTCGGCAAACGGACCGTAATTCATATAGACCCAGAGCGCATCGTGACCGCGCACGGCCTCCCAGAGGGCCGCGGCGTGTCGCTCTTCGAGCTTTTCCACGTGCCCGAAACGGCCCATCAGTTTCGCCTCGCCGGGCCGCGAGGCCGGCCAGGTATTGACAAGCTTGCCGACGGGCAGACCGGTTGCCGGGTCCGGCTCGTTCACGAGCGTCATGGCAAAGACTCCGAAATCGAAGGACTGTGACGGCAGGCACACTGCCTTCCGTCATTCCTCGAAAACCGGCGGGCGGGTCAAGTCTTGCTCGAAGCCGAAAACAGAGCGTTGAGCTCCGGGCCGGACGCGGCGTCGGCAAAGCCGTTGAAGTCGCCCGCCTCGGCGATCCGCTTGGCGGCCCGCATGAGCCCGCCCCAGGCCGAGCGGGCGAGCGAGCCGCCGACGCTGATCCGCCGCACTCCGAGCGCCGCGAGGTCGGCGACCGTGAGCGGGCTCGGCGTGCCCATCAGCACGTTGACGGGCTTGGGCGCAGCCGCCGCGACGACGGCGGCGATCTCCTCGCGGGTCTTCAGCCCGGGTGCATAGAGGCAATCCGCCCCCGCGGCCGCATACGCTTTGAGCCGGCGCAGGATCTCGTCGAAATCCGGCCGATTGCGGATCAGCCCTTCCGCCCGGCCGACGAGCAGAACTTCTCCGCCCGCCCTGTCGATCGCCGCGCGCGCCGCCGCGATCCGGGCGACCGCGAGATCGAACGGATAGATCGGGTCGTTGCGGTCGCCGGTATAGTCTTCGATCGAAAGTCCGGCGACGCCGGTATCCATGCAGTCCCGCACGGCCCGCTGCAGCGCGTCGGGCGCATCGACATAGCCGCCCTCGAAATCCGCATTCACCGGAAGATCCGTCGCCTCCACGATTTCGCGGATATGGGCGAGCATTTGCGCGGGCGGCGTGCGGCCGTCCGCATAGCCCATGGACCAGGCGGCGCCCGCGCTCGTGGTCGCCAGCGCCTTAAAGCCGAGGCTCTTGAGATAGCGCGCGCTGCCGACATCCCACGGATTGGGGATCACGAAGCAGCCGGCCTCATGCAACTGCCGGAAGATCCGGCGCCTTTCGGCGGTGGTCGTCATGGCGTCTGCATCCTTTCGGCAAGGAAGGGCGACACCGGTGCCTCTCCTTGCCTTGCGAGTTTGCGCCGATGCCGGGGCAAAATGCGGGCGCGGTCCTAAACGCCGGGCAAGTATGTCGCGAGGCCGGGGAACATCGCAATCGCCGCCACCATGATGAGCAGAATGATCCAGTACGGAATCGACCCTGTGAAGATTGTGGCAAGCGTGACGGTGCGGTCCGGAACCGCGGCTTTTACGGTGAACACCAGCAGACCGAACGGCGGCGTCAACATGCCGGTCTCAATCGCGAGAATTCCCATGATCGCGAAGGCGATCGGGTCGAAGCCAAGATGCGTCGCAATCGGGGCGAAGATCGGCACCGTCAAGAGAATGATCGAGATCGAATCGACGAGGCAGCCGAGCACGAACCAGATCGCGACCATGACGGCCAGGATGCCCCAGGGGCCGAGGCCGGTGCCGAGCAGAAATTCCCGCGCAGCTTCCGTGAAGCCGGTCATGGAAAGGACGCGCGAATAGAGTTGCGCGCAGATGAGCAAAAGCAGCAGCGGGCCGAGGGTACGGCCCACGTCGAGAACGACCTGCCAGATTTCCCGCAGACTGATGCCCTTGATGAGCGCGAGGATCATGGCGCCGACGGCACCGACGGCGGCGCCTTCGGTCGGTGTGGCGATGCCGAACCAGATGGACATCAGCACGCCCACGACGAGCGCGACGACGAGTCCAGTGCTCATGAGAAGCTCGCCGAGCGGGCGATCCTCCGGCGTGTCCGTCACCGGTGGATTGGCGGGTGTCGCAACCGCAGCGCCGAGTGGCGCGGCGGTGACGGCGCCGCGCGGCGCGCCGCCCGCGAGCTCCGGCTTGACCAGCGCTACCAGCACCACCCAGGCGCACATCAGCGCGGCGGTCAGGAGCCCAGGGATCACCCCCGCGAGAAACAATTGTCCGATGGAGATTTCTGTCAGCACCGCCCAGACGATCATCAGCACCGAGGGCGGAATCAACATGCCGAGACAGGCGCTTCCGCTGATCGCCCCGAGGGCCAGCGACCGGCCGTAACCGTAGCGCATCATCTCGGGATAGGCGATGCGCGAGAATGCGGCCGCCGCGGCAATGCTCACGCCGGTCACGAAACCGAACAGCGCGTTGGCGACGATGGTCGCGACCGCAAGACGGGCCGGGAGCCAGCCGCTCAGCCGGTTGGCGAGTGCGTAGAGATCGCGCGCGGCCCCGCATTTCGACAGGAAGTCGCCCATCAGCATGAACAGGGGCAACACGGCGAAGACATAGTCGCGCAGCGCCTCGTAGCCGGTGTTGGCGACGAAGTTGCGGACCACGTCCATGTCGCCCAGCATCAGATAGATGCCGAGTACGGCCGTAATGCCGAGAGCGATGGCGATGTGGACACCGGCGAAGACAAGCCCCAGCACGGTGAGGATGATGATGATCATGTCGAGGTTCTGCATGATCGCCCCTAATGCGCCGGCTGAGCAGGTGTAGAGGCCGGAGGCCTGTTGCGGATCAGCGCGGCGGCCGCGCCGACGGCCTGCCCGACATAATTGACCATCACCAGCGCGGAGCCCGCGAGAACCGCCGTACGCGCGGGCCAGGTCGGCACCCGCAGCGCGCCCTCGCCCTCATATTCGCCGCTGGTGATCGCATGCACCAGCGGCTCCCAGGTGCCCCACATAATGAGCCCGAAGAACATGGCCCCGAGAATTCCCGACGAGAGCGCCGTCACCAGCGGACCGCGCCATCCGAACAGACCGACGAGCACGTCCGTGTAGATCATGCTGCGGCTCTGCACGGCGTAGCCTGCGAGCAGGAAGCAGATGATGACGATCGACATGGACACGATTTCCGGCGTGCCCTGGACCGGATGGTTGAAGAAGCTACGGCCGATCACGTCGATGACGACGAGATAGGCGAGCGCGAAGCCGAGCAGAGCCGCCGCGGCCAGCAGCAGATGGACCAGACGCGCATTGATGGCAGATATTGTGTCAATCACGAATGCTCCCCGTCCCCGTTCGGGGCCGGCCGAAGCCGGCCCCCTTGCGCAATCCTACTTCACTTTGTAACGAACCGGCCATTTGTGACCGAGCGCTTCCGCCTCGTTCAAGGCCAGTTCGAGAACCTGCGTACCGGGAAGGCCGAGGCCGTCAAGCTCCTTCGCCTTTTGGGCCGGCCATTCCGACAACGACTTGGCCCACTCCTGCCGAACCGTCTCAGGCAGTTTGCGCACGACGCCGCCCGCGTCCGCAAAAGCCCTCATCTGCTTCGGATAGTTGTCCTTGTTGACGATCCCGGTCTGCGCCTCATAGTCGCGGCCGACTTCGAGAATGATCTCCTGCACGTCCTTCGGCAGCTTGGCGAAGCGCGCTGCGTTGATCGTCAGCCCGTGCCAGGTGATCGCCCCGAAGCCGATCTCGGTATAATATTTCGCGACCTCGAAGAGCTTGAAATTCACCATGCCGGACGGAAACAGAATGACCCCGTTGTAGACGCCGGTCTGCAGCGACGTATAAACCTCCGGCAGCGATGTCTGCACCGGCACCGCGCCGGCGAATTCGAGCCATTTCATGTTGAGCCCTGCGCCGCCGATCTTGACGCCCTTGAGATCGCCGACTTTGTTCCACTCGAAATTCGTGCCGATATTGTAACCGTTGTCGGCGATGAGACCGATCAGCTTCTGCTTGAACCGGTCCTCAAACACCTTGGACATCAGCGGCACCCGGTCGTAGACTCGGCGCGCCATTTGCACGCTCACCACGGGATCCATCGTGCCGAATGGCAGCATAACCTGGAAGGCGTGCAGCGGCAGATTCGACGGCTCGAAGCAGAAGCAGAAGCCGCCGACGTCGATGATTCCGGATTGTACCCCCTCGAGCGTCTCGGCGACTTTCACCATCGCGCCGCCGTAGCCTTCGATGAATTCGATCTTGTGCTTGGTGCGCTCGGCCACGCGCTTCTTCACCTCCGGCACGAAATAGTTCTGCATCAGCTCGACATAGGTGTTGGCCGTCGGATGCCCGGACGCAATGCGGAGCCGGAACGTTTCGGCGTGCGCCGCCGCGGCGAGAACCGTCGCGCCGGCGAGCGCCAGCGCGGACGCGATGCTGCGGATTGCCATGAACTCCTCCCCGGTGAACGAAAGACGATTGTTTCGTTCTTGTTTGGCCGACGAGCTTCCTTCGGCCGGGAAGTCACTGTCAATTGTGTCGGCGCGCGGCGCTTGGACGCTCCCCCGGCGGGGCGGTTCGGGCGTCTTGCGGACGGCAACCGCAAGCGTCCGCCCGAGGCCCACCGCGTTGCGCGATCCAGGCCCCGGGCGACGGGCGGCCGCCCACCGGCGGCGCCTATTTCACGTTGTAGCGCACCGGCCAGACGTGGCCGGCCTTCTCGGCGGCATCAAGCGCGATCTCTAGAACCTGCGTCGCCGGAATGCCCTGCTTTTCGAGCTCCTGTGCCTTCTCCTTCGGCCAGGCGGCGAGCGATTTGGCCCAATCGGTGCGCACCGAATCCGGCAGCTGCCGGACGCTCACGCCGAAGCCGCGCAGTTGATCGAGCTGCTTCGGATAGTTCTCCTCGTTGAAGGTGCCGGTGAGCTTCTCGTACTCCTGCGCCACTTCGAGGATCACGGACTGCACCTCCTTCGGCAGGCGGTTCCAGCGTGCCGCGTTCACCGTCAGGCCGTGCCAGGTGATCGCACCGAAGCCGATCTCCGTATAGTACTTTCCGACCTCGTAGAGCTTGGCGCTGATCCAGCCCGACGGAAACATGATCCAACCGTCATAGACGCCGGTCTGCATCGAGGTGTAGGCATCGACCAGGGACGACTGCACGGGCGTCGCACCGACGAATTCCAGCCATTTGAGATTGAGGCCGGCGCCGGCGATCTTGCGGCCTTTGAGCTCGCCGATGCTGTTCCACTCGAATGTCGTGCCGAGGTTGTATCCGTTGTCGGCAATGAGGGCGAGCAGCTTCTGCTTGTGCTTGTCCTCGAACACCTTGCTCATATACGGCACCGAGTCGTAGACGGCGCGCGCGACCTTGAGGCTCACCGTCGGCTTCATGGTGCCGAACGGAATCATGATCTGAAACGCCTGCATCGGCAGGTTCGAAGGCTCGAAGCAGAAGCAGTAGGCGCCCATGTCGATGATGCCGGACTGCACACCTTCGAGCGTATCCGCGACCTTGACCATCGCGCCGCCGTAGCCCTCGACGAATTCCACCTTGTACTTTGTCCGGTCGGCGACTCGCTTCTTCACTTCCGGCACGAAGAAGGTCGTCAAAAGATGAACGTAAGGCGTGGGCGGCGGATGTCCCGAGGCAATGCGCAGGCGGATCGTCTCTTGCGCGCTCGCCGTGGTCGTAGCCGCCGCGAACGCGGCCAGCAGCAGCCCGAAAACAAGTCTGCGGCGGATCATTTCGTTCTCCGGATGAGTTGGAACGGGTATTCATGACACTCCGCCGATACCGCCCGAGTCAATCGCCGCAGTGCCGCGCTGCGATCGGGGGCGTACGGCCATGTTTGCATGGCGAACACATCGCCCGCCTTGCCGGCCGCCAATCGGCTTTCGGCCGATTCCGGAAATCGGTTAGGCTCCCTGACCGTTCGACGCGCCGGGGCGGCGACCGACACGCCCGCATCGGCCGCCTTCGGGTCTCCGCCACCGCAACGAGGACGTCATGACAGATGATTGGGCCGCGGCACTGCGCGAACTTGCGCCCAAGGGCATGCTCCGGGTCGGCATCGCCGTGGGTCCAACGGGCTCCCCGCTCTGGGCCACGCGGGATCCGAGCACGGGCGCGCCGCGCGGCGTCACGGTCGATCTCGGCCGTGCGCTGGCCGGCAGGCTCGGCGTTCCCCTCGATCTCATCGTCTTTGCAAGTTCGGGAGAGATCACGGACGCGGCGGCGCGCGACGCCTGGGACGTGAGCTTTATGCCGGTCGACGAAGAGCGGAAGACCAAAGTCGACTTCGGCCCCAATTATGCTCTGGGCGAGAGCACGTTCCTCGTCGCGCCGGGCTCACCGATCGCCGCGATCGCGGACGTGGATCGGCCGGGCGTGCGCGTTGCCGGCGTCGAGAACACAACGACGATCCGCGCCGCCCGCAGGCTCCTGAAGAATACGGCCGTGACCGGCATGAAGGGCGCGAGCGAAATCCTCGCGCTGCTCAGGGCGGGCGGCGTCGATGCGGTCGCGCTCGGGCGCGACTCGCTTGAGGATTTCGCGCAGATGGTGCCCGGCTCGCGCGTGCTCGACGGCCATTTCTGGGCCGTGGGCGTCGCGATCGCCACCCCGAAGGGTCGGCCCGCCGCCCTCGCCTATGTCTCCCGCTTCATCGAGGAGGCGAAGACGGACGGGACCGTTGAGCGTGCTTTTGCGGCCGCGAGACTCAAGGGCGCGAAGATTGCGCCCGCCGGCTCGCGGTCTTGAGGCCCACGGCGCAGGTAGGCCATGGGTGCAGGCGCTCTTCGAGCGCCGAGCCCTCACTTGTAGGGCGGCTCGCCCTCCACGTCAGCCGCGTCATGCGACGAGATGGCCATCACGCAAGGGGCCGACGAGCGGTTGCTCCAGGCGTGGTTGGTGCCGCGCTGAATGACCGTATCGCCCGCCTTGAGATGCACCTCCTCGGTGTCGAGCACGAGCGTGATTTCGCCTTCGAGGATGAGGCAAAAATCGAGCGTGCGCGTCCTTTGCATGTAGGGATGCGGCGCCTTCGGCGAATAGGTTGATGCCGTGGGCGAGCCCATGGCGGCGAAATAGGCCTGCACCTCCTTCGCCCCGACCTTGCCGCGATAGACCTCGTCCGGCGGGAAGGTGACGATCCGGCACACCGAGCCGCCGGGCGGCGGCTCGAGTGTGTGCGGCAGATGCAGCGTCTCGCGCACGCCCTGGATGCGCGCGGGCGTGCGGTCGGTCACCCAGATGCGCGTTGCGGCAAAGCCCGGACGGGCGGGGTCGAGCCGCACGTCGGGAGACGGCCCGTCGCTGATGGCTTCCGACTTTCCTTCGGCATTGTCGACGCACACGATGCGGCGCACCGGTTTCGGCTTTTCGGTCATTTCACACCCTGAATCTCTTTTGGCGTTCGGCGCCTTTCGGCCGCGCCGGGACAAACGGCGAGGGTCATCCCTCGAATTTCGCGCCCATCATGACGAAGGCCATCGCGACATCCGAGCGTTCGCTGCTCCAGAGGTGCCAGTTTCCGAGTTGCACCACCACGTCGCCGGGCTTCATCACCAGCGTCTGCGTGTCGAGCACGAGGACGCGCTCGCCGGAAAGGCAGATGCCGTAGTCGACGGTCTCCGACTTGTGCATCGGCGAGGTGAAGTAGCTCTGCCCGCCGCGCACCAGCACGCCGTCATCGCGGACGCGCGGCTCGTGCAGAGGCACGTAGCTCGCATCCTTGGATTGGTCGTAGTCGGCCGGCGGCTTGCAGGTCTGCACGATGCGAAAATGGCCGCCGGAGTGGGGCGGCTCGAAATGATAGGTCAGGTTGCCGTCGTCCCGCCGGCCGGCGATCGGCGCCGGCGAGACGCCGTACACCCACAGATCGGTCATGCCGGCGCGCGGGCAGTCCTTGCGCGGCACGGTGTTCGGCGCCGGCCCGTCATAGATGACGCAGGAGCGGCCCTGCGCATCCGTGCCGGTGACCACGCGCCGGATCGGCTTCATCCCTTCGGCCATGCAGACTTTCTCCCGATTTCGCATGCATGATGAATGGCATGCGGCCGGGCTTTATTGCCACGAATGGGCCGCTGTGTCAGGCTGCGCGCGCACATTGGAGGAATGCAGTGAACAGGCCCATTGCGCGGTTTAGTCGGCGCCGTTTCGGCGCGCGTTCGTCCGCCATGCGAACAGTGCTCGCACTCGCGCTTTGCCTGGCCGCGACAACGGTTCTGCGCGCCGAGGATTTTCCGAATCAGCCGATCCGCGTGATCGTCGGCCCTTCACCCGACGCCGTGCTGCGCGTGCTTGCGCCGTTTATGCAAAAGTTGTGGGGACAGCCTCTGGTGATCGAGGCGCGCACCGGTGCGGGCGGTCAGATCGCTGCGAACGCCGTGACTTCGGCGGACAAGGACGGGCACACGCTTCTGTTTGCCACCCCGACCTACGCTCTCGGCACGGTGCTGAAGACCGCAACCTACGACGTGGTCCGCGATTTTGCGCCCGCCGTGCTGATTGGGACCGGCGCCTATACGCTGACGGTGCATCCGAGCGTGCCGGCGAAATCGGTTGCGGAACTCGTCGGCTATCTCAAGGCCAATCCGGGCAAGATCAATTGCGCCTCCGCCGGTCTCGGCACGGCGCCGCAGATCGCGTGCGAGACCTTCAACAGGATTCCGGGCGTCAAGGTGGTGCACGTGCCCTATCGCAACGTGAACGCGGCCATGAACGGGCTGATCGCCGGCGAGGTGCAGATGTTCGTCGCGGTGTCGCTCGTCGCCAAGGCGCAGATGCAGGCCGGCACCGTGCGCGGCCTCGCAACGACCGGACCGAAGCGCTCCGAACTTCTGCCCGAGCTGCCGACCATTGCGGAATCCGGCTACCCCGACTTCGTCCTGTCCGGCTGGAACGGGCTGCTCGCGCCGGCCGGTACGCCCAAGCCCGTGCTGGACAAAATCAATGCCGGGGTACGCCAGGCCCTCGGCGACGCGGACGTGCGCAGCCGGCTCGTCACGCTCGGCCAGGAGTTCCTCGATCTCGACGTCGAGGGTTTCAAGCGCTTCGTCCGCGACGACGTCGCCCGCTGGACGAAACTCGTCGAGGCGATCGGGCGAGAGAAGCTTACGCCGCCGCCTGCGCGGTGAGCGCAGACCCCGGCGTCAATATCCGCCCATGCCGCGGTCCGGCGTGTCGCCCGCCGGCGCGCCGGACGATCCGCCGGACCGGCTCGGTTGCGGCTTGGCGGCCTTCTTTTTCTTCGTCTCTTTTGTCTTTTTCGCTTTTGCGGCGCTGACATCGGTGGACGGCGAGGCCGTCCGATCGGCAGCAACCGCCTGTCCGGCCGCCGCGCGCGCCTGCAAAGCGCTCTGAAGCGCGCCGATCAACACAAACGCGGCGAGCGCCGTCACCGCTCCGAAACGCAACATGGAAGCCTCCTGCGCGAAAGAGCCTGCCGGGAATGAACACGGCAAGGCCGCCTTTTCGTCCCGAGGGCGTGCGGCTCAGTGGTTGTCGCGCGGGATTCCGCCGGTTTGCGCGACGCGTTGGAAATGCACCGCCGGTTTGAGCACCATGCCGTCGCCGAGCTGTTCCACGAGCTCACGCTGGATTTCCTGCCAGGGTGTCTGGCTCTTGGGATAGGGGAACCCGCCGTGCTTCTGCAGTTCGGCGCGTCTTTCCGCGAGCGCGGCGTCGGAAATCAGGATGTTCGCGGTGCCCTTGTTGAGGTCGATGCGCACGCGATCCCCCGTCTTCAGGAGCGCAAGACCGCCCCCCGCCGCCGCTTCCGGAGAGGCATTGAGGATCGACGGCGAACCGGAAGTTCCAGACTGCCGCCCGTCGCCGATGCACGGCAGCGAGGTGATGCCCTTCTTGATGAGGGCTGCGGGCGGCTGCATGTTGACCACTTCCGCGCCCCCGGGATAGCCGATCACCCCGGCGCCACGAATGAAGAGAATTGTGTTTTCGTCGATGCCGAGCGACGGATCTTCGATGCGGGCGTGGTAATCCTCCGGCCCCTCGAAGACCACCGCCCGTCCCTCGAAGGCCATCGGGTCTTTCGGGTTCGACAGATAGCGCGCGCGGAACTCGTCCGACACGACGGAAAGCTTCATCACGGCGGAATCGAACAGATTGCCGTGGAGGACCTTGAACCCGGCTTTCTCCTTCAACGGATTGCCGTAGGGGCGGATCACGTCCTTGTCGGCGATTTCGCGGTCCTTGACGTTCTCCGCCATCGTCTTGCCGTTGACCGTGAGCGCGTCGCCGTGGATGCGGCCGGCCTTCAACAATTCGTTCATGACGGCAGGAAGACCGCCCGCCCGGTAATAATCCTCGCCGAGATATATGCCGGCCGGCTGCATGTTCACGAGCAGCGGCACGTCGTAGCCGATCGTCTCCCAATCCTCGATCGAAAGCGGCACGCCGATATGCTTGGCGATGGCGTTGATATGGATCGGGGCATTGGTCGAGCCGCCGATCGCCGAGTTCGCGGCGATCGCGTTCTCGAACGCCTTGCGGGTAAGAATGTCGGAGGGCTTGAGGTCCTCGTGCACCATCTCGACGATGCGCACGCCGGTGTCGTAGGCGATCTGCGCGCGCTCGCGATAGGGCGCCGGGATCGCCGCGCAGCCGGGCAGCGACATGCCGAGCGCTTCGGCGAGCGCATTCATCGTGGAAGCGGTGCCCATCGTGTTGCAGTGGCCGACCGAAGGCGCGGAGGACGCGACGCGCGCGAGAAACTCCTTGTAATCGATGCGTCCCGCCGCAAGCTCCTGGCGCGCGTTCCACACCGCGGTACCGGAACCCGAGCGCTCGCCCTTGTACCAGCCATTGAGCATGGGCCCGCCCGAGAGCACGATGGCGGGAATGTTCACGGTCGCGGCGGCCATCAAACAGGCCGGCGTGGTCTTGTCGCAACCGGTGGTGAGCACGACGCCGTCGAGCGGATAGCCGTAGAGCACCTCGACAAGGCTGAGATAAGCCAGGTTGCGGTCGAGCGCGGCCGTCGGCCGCTTGCCGGTTTCCTGGATCGGGTGGCAGGGAAACTCGAAGGCGATGCCGCCGGCCGTGCGGATGCCCTCGCGTACGCGCTTCGCGAGTTCGAGATGATGGCGGTTGCACGGCGACAGATCCGAACCCGTCTGAGCGATGCCGATGATCGGCTTGCCGGACGTCAACTCTTCGAGCGTGATCCCGAAATTGAGGTAGCGCTCGAGATAGAGCGCCGTCATGCCGGGATTGTCCGGATTGTCGAACCACAGCTGCGAACGCAGCTTTCGTCCTCCAGGGTGCGGGGTTTCGCCTCCGGTCGCCCCCGCGCGTCTTGCCGGCGTTTTGCCTTTGCCCGTTGTCACTGAAACCTCCCTCCAAGGCGTCCGCCGCACGGACACGCCTTTCGACCCGTCATGACAGGCGAGAGCCGTCCGTCGACGCCTCGTCGCAAACGACTCTAGAGGCGTGCTAGAGCGGCGCAAGGGGGATATTGATTCCCTTCGAACAACGGCTTCACTGCGGCTCTATGCCGGCCTCCTCGGCGATTTGGCGGTACATTGCCAAGTCATGCTCGATCCGCTGCCGCAGATCCTGGGGGCTCGTGTCGGACACCACCGTTGTACCGGTACGCAGAACAGCCGCAGCCAACCCCTCGTCCTTGAGTGCCGCGCGCAGCGCTTGGGTCAGCTTGCGCACTGCCTCTGGCGGCGTGCCCGCCGGCGCAGCGAGGCCGATCCATGTTGTCATGTCGAGACCCTTAAGGCCCGATTCGTCCATCGTCGGCACGCCCGGATACATGGCACTACGCGCCGCCGAGTCAGAGCAAAGGCCCGCACCCTGCCGGCGTCGATATGAGGCTTGGACGTGCCGTCAAAAACGCAATCGACGACGCCGGCGATCACGTCCTGCAAGGCGGGACCCGTTCCGCGGTACGGCACGTGGAGCATCTGCACGCCCGCACGCGCCTTGAAGAACTCGCCCGCGAAGTGCCCCTGCCCGCCTGCGCCCGGACTCGCATAGCTGAGCTTCCCGCCCTTGCGCAGATACGCGATCATTTCTCGGATGTTGTTGACGGGAAGCTTCGGATTGCAGACCAGCACCAGCGGATAGGTGCCGATCAGGCCGATCATTTCGAAACTCCTAACCGGATCGTAGGCGAGCGACCGAACTGTGACGGGGATGATTCCGTGCGTCGCCGTATTGATCACGGTAATCGTGTATCCGTCGGCCGCCGCCCGCGCCCCCGCTTCCCCGCCGACACGTCCCCCGGCACCGCCCCGATTCTCGATGACGATTGGCTGTCCGAGAACAGTGCCCATCTTCTGACCGAAGGCGCGCGCCACGATGTCGGTCGGTCCGCCGGCGGCGAACGGCACGACGGCCGTGATCGGGCGCGTCGGATAATCCGCGGCCCGGGCAGCGATTGCGCCGATCGAGATTAGGACAAGAATTCCGCCCCAGCGGGCGATGCCTCGCGCCATCGAATCCTCCCTTGGTTCGCATCTGTTCGCGCCGGTCCGACGATGGCCGGCGTTCTCGTTTCAGAGTCTAACGGCGTGCTTGAGAAAGATCATCAGCACGTCGTTGAACGCTTGCGGCTCTTGCAGATTGGGCAAGTGCGCCGTGCCGGGAATCTCGGCATACCACGAACCTGCGACGCGCGATTGCATGTCACGCACAAGCAGCGGCGGCGCGGCAGGGTCGTGCGCGCCGGTCATGAAAAGGGCGGGCAACGCGATCTCGCGCAAGCGGTCCATCATCGGGGGAGCGGACGCGAGCGCCCGAATGCAGGCCGCATAGGCGGCGGGGCGGGTTCGCTCGATGAATGCGCGGACGCGCGCCACCTCCTGCGGGTTCTCGGCCGCGAAGGACCGCGTCACCCAACGCTCGATTGTGGATGGAACGATCGATGCAATCCCCTCGCGTTGGGCAGCTTCCGCCCGCTTCGCCCATTCGGCGGCAACCGCGGGCGGCGCCGGATCGGCCTGTCCGTCGCACACGGCGATGCCGGCGAGTCCCGGGGCACGCCGAAGAGCCGCGGCGAGCGCAAGCTTCGCACCGAGCGAAAGGCCAATGAAACAATAGCGCTCGATACCGAGCGCAGCGATCAACCCGAGCGCGTCGTCGAGTAGCATGTCGAGCGTGTAGGGACCAGGTGCATCGCCGGAGCAGCCGTGTCCGCGATTGTCATAGCGGAGCACACGGTACGATTGCCGCAGCGCCGGAACCTGCAAATCCCACATCGACATGTCGGCAGCGAGCGAATTCGACAGCACGACCCACGGCGCGCCTTCCGGTCCTTCCGCGCGATAGAAGATGCGCGCACCGTTGCTCTCGATGGTGCCTTCGCCAGTCACTTACTGTCCTCCCTTCGAGTGCCGATCCGGTTCAGGCGGACCGCGCAGCCCTGGCGCGAGTCTGGGCGAGTTCGGAGGGCTCCGCAAAGGCTGGCATGACCTCCCGCGCAAAAATTCGAAGCGCCTCGCGTGAGCCGCTCACGTCCATTAAAAGAACGTGGCGTACACCGCCGGCCTCCAGTCGCTTGAGGCGCGCGATGATCTCCTCCGCATCGCCGATAAGCGCGGATGCCTCCATTGCCTCACGATTTTCCTCCGGCGTATTCGGCAGCGGAACGTGCGAATGACTGCCCCCACCCGCGAGCGCGGCCGCCGCCAGCAGGAACTTCGCCCGCTTTTCGTACGCTTCCTCCCGTTCGCGCGTGTTCCGAACGACGTGCAGAGCGCGGCACAGCGCCACCGAATGCGGATCGAATATCCGGCCTCGCGACTCGACCCCCTCGCGGTACACGCGCACGTTTTCCGCAGCCTCCTCCAGCGACGGAAGCTGCCCGAGCAGAAGATTGAAGCCGGATTCTCCCGCGCGGCGGATCGAGGCGTGGCTGTTGGCGCCGATCCAAAACGGCGGATGCGGCTCTTGGACCGGCGACGGCTCCACGATGATATCGTTGAACCGCCAGTACTTCCCGTGGTGTGAAAAGCGCCCTTTCGTCGTCCAGGCTTTGCGGATCACTTCGAGACATTCCTCGTAGCGTTCGCCGCCCTCCCCCATGTCGATTCCGAAGCCGTAATACTCGTTGTGCCGATAGCCGCGGCCGATCCCGAAATCGAAGCGGCCGCCGGACAAAAGATCGAGTGTCGCAGCCTGTTCCGCCAGAAGCACCGGGTTATGCCAGGGCAGCACGACGACCGCGGTGCCGAGCCGGATGCGGCTCGTCTTCGCCGCGAGATAGGTCAGGAAGCCGAGCGAAGCCGAGACTTGGTTGATGCCGGTGAAATGATGCTCGACGAGGAAAACACTGCAAAATCCGAGCGCTTCGGCCTCGCAGACATAATCAATATAGTCGCGATACGCATGGCTGTCGCCGACAATATCGCTCGGGCCGACGCTCGCCCCGCCAAACAAACCGAATTTCATTGGCATTCCTCCTGATTGCCGCTCGGCTCCAACGCCGTTCATTCGCCTGTTGCGGCGCGGCGTCGTCGCAAGCCCGCTCGCGATGAGGTTTGCGCCGCCATGCCGGCTTCGTCCTTCCGAAAGCGCCAGCTTTCCCGGTCGGCAACCGCCGAACGGGCCTCGTCCCAACGTTGCGCGACAATGGCGGCTTCGCGTCGCAGCAGAGCGGCAAGCAGAGCCCGTCGCTCCGCCGGCATGCGTGACAGAGTTGCGGTAATCGAGAGGGCCGCAATCGGCCGGCCGCTGCGGTTGACGATCGGCACTCCAACGCCGCACATCGTCGGATACCAGTAGCTGATCTTCACCGCGAAGCCCTGAGCGCGGGTTTCCGCGACCAGAGCCAGCAGGCGGTCGGGCGCGTACTCCGCATAATCTTTCAGTCGCGGCGCGTTGTGGGTGATGATGTCCGCGACTTCTGCGTCCGGCAGAAACGCGAGCAACGGCATGTTTGAGGCACCAACGCCGAGCGGCCAGCGATCACCGACGCTCAGTTTCAAAGTCTGCTCGGGAAACGAGCCCTCCAGCATGTCCAGGCAGAGGCCGTCATAGCCGCTGCGAATCGTGAGATACACGGTGTCTTCCGTCTCCTCCCAGAGTCGCTCCATCGAGGGGCGGGCGATGGCCTTGAGGTCGCGCCGCGCGCCGATGGCCGCGCCGAGCGCGAAAATTTCACTGCCGAGCTGGTAGCGCCGCGACTGCGGATCCTGTTCGACCAGCACCTCCTCCACCAGCACGCGCAGAATGCGGTGTGCCGTCGCGCGATGGAGGCCGGCCGCACGTGCGACCTCGCTGACGGACAGGGCACGTCCGCCCGACGCCAAGCTTCGCAAAATGGCGATGGCGCGCTTGATACTGCGTGCGCCTTCCATCGCCTCCCTGGGCGCACCGAACGACTGGCTGGCCAAGTGCATCGACTGTTTGCGTCTCATTATATGAGACAAGTCCTCGCGCGAGTCTTACTGATTTTGTTGATTATCATTGCTCAACGTGGTTGTCTACGCACGCTGCGCAAGTATAAGGTCGGTTCGGCAGCAGAAGTATGTCTCATATTATGAGACAATACGAATGGGGAGGAATTTCCACATGACAATGCAGCGTTACCTTGCGGTGGGCATGGCCGCTTTCTCGCTCGCTGCCGGGTCGGCCTCGCAGGCCTTTGCGCAGACGGCGCCGGCGCTCGAGCGCGCTTCACCGCAGGAACGCGCCCGGCTCGCGCCCGTCATCGAGGCGGCGAAGCAGGAAGGAAGCGTCAGCTATTGGGACGCGGTGATTCAGCCGCACACGAAAGACGCGCTGACCGCCGCGTTTCTGAAACGGTACGGACTGCCGGCGACGTTTCGCGTGAACCACACCCTGGCCGGCACCGCGACCGTCATCACCCGCGTCGAGCAGGAGATCAAGGCCGGACAGGTCAGGATCGATGTAGTCGGAAGCGCCGGCACGGCCTGGGTGTATGGCTTGCTCAGGGCGGGTCACATCCTGCCCTACGACTCGCCCGAGCTCGTGCATTACCCGCGCATGGTTGAGGCCGGAGTGGCGGAGCCGGGATATTTCGGTGTGAACGGCTCCTATTTGCTGGTGCCGATGTGGAGCGAAGAACATCTGAAGTTCGCCGGACGCTCTTGGAAGGATGTGCTCGGCGCGGTTCCCAATGGCCGCATCAGCGTCGGCGATTCATCGAAGTCGGCGACGTATCTGGCGACCCATATCGGCCTGTCATCTGTGCTCGAGGCCGATTTTTTCCGGAAGCTTGCGGCGATGAAGCCGTCATTTCTTGTCCGGTCGGAACAGATTGCCGGTCGGCTGGTCACCGGTGAGGACCTGATGTCGTTTTCGGGAATGCCCACACGTGCTTTTCAGTACAATCAGAAAGGCGCAAAGCTGAAGTTCCTCCTGCCGGAGGAAGGCGTCGTCTTGCTCGCCCAGGCGATGTTCATCCTCAAAGCCGCGCCGCATCCCAATGCGGCAAAGTTGTGGGTGGACTTTCTCCTTTCCGAAGAAGGGCAGCGAATTCTTGCGGGGAGCGAGGCGCTGGTTTCGGGCCGCTCGGGATTCGCAAGCCCGCTGCCCGACTACGCGCCGAACATCGACGCGATGAAAGTCATCAAGATCGATTGGAAGGGCATGTCGGACAGCGAGCTGAAAAAGGCGCGCGATGGATGGATCGCCGTCTTCGGCAACTGATCCGCACCTCCCGCAACGCGGCGCATCTGCCCTTGAGGTCCTGCCCGCGGTGGCCCGCGAGGGGCGTGCCGCCGTCAGGCGGCCGGCTGCTCGACGGCCGAAGAATGCTCGGGAGGGACGAACAACAGCTTGTCGATACGGTTGCCGTCCATATCGAGGACCTCGACGCGCCAGCCGTCGAGCTCGAACGATTCGCCCTCGCGCGGAATGCGGGCAAGGCGTTCGAGCGCAAGACCCGCCGCGGTATGGAAGTCGCCGTTCACCTCCATGCGCAGCCCGAGCGTCTCCCGCACTTCATCGATCGCGGCGCGGCCGTCGACCAGCCACGTGCCGTCCTCACGCTTGAGCAGTTCCTGCGGGACCGGGCGCGCTTCCTCGGGAAGCTCGCCTGCCACCGCGCGCATGACGTCGGTCAAGGTCACGATGCCCTGAAAATCCCCGTATTCGTCAAACACGAAGGCGACATGCAGCGGGGTTGTACGGAAAATCTGCAACATGCGCATCGCCGGAATGCCTTCCGGCACGTGCGATGGCTGCAGCAGATGCTCTTCCAGGCGAATTCCCTGGCCCTTCAGGAGGCTGTCGACGAGATCCTTCTTCTGCACCACGCCGAGCGGATGGCTCATGTCGCCGTCGCGTGCGACGATGATGCGCGAATAAGGACATTCGGCGACGTCGCGCGCGATTTCGTCGGGATCGTCGTCAAGGTCGATCCAATACACATCGGGACGCGGCGTCATGATCGACTCGACCGACTTGTCGGCGAGTTCGAGGACGCCGTGGATCATCTCCTCCTCGACCTCGTCGATGACCCCCGCCTCGGTTCCCTCCGCGATCGCGAACCGCACCTCTTCTTCCGTGACGGCCGAGCTCGCCCGGTCGGGCACGCCGAGCAAGCGCAGCAGCAGCGCCGTCGAGCCCTCGAACGCCCACACCATCGGACGGCCGAGGGCCGAAACGACCTCGAGCGGCCGCGCCGCCCAGGCGGCAATCGCTTCCGGACTTGATAAGGCAATGCGCTTCGGCACCAGCTCGCCGACGACGACCGACAGGGCGGTAATGAAAATGACCACCAGCAGGAAGGCGACCCGTTCGCCATATGGCGCGATGAACCCGACCGTGTCGAGCGCGGGGCCGAATCGGGCCGCCAAGGTCGCCCCACCGAAGGCGCCGGACACGATGCTGATGAGGGTGATGCCGACCTGAACCGAGGACAGGAAGCGGCCCGGATTCTCCGCCAGCGCGAGCGCGCGCGCGGCTCCGCTGTCGCCCCCTTCGGCCATCTGCTGCAGGCGCACGCGGCGTGACGAGACGACCGCCATTTCGGCGAGCGCAAAAAAGCCGTTCAGAATGACGAGCCCGAACACAATGCCGAGCTCGATCCACATGCCCATAATGGGCTCCAAGATAGCCTGCTGCGCGGCGGGCGCAACGCCGGAAGCGGCCCGCCTGGCGCATCTCATTGATTTTCCGCGAGGCTTCCCGCTAAATCGCCGGCAGCCCGGGCCTTATAGGACATAGGTCCAGCCGGGCGCGAGCGCCAGAATCACCCTTATGGCGGGTGCCGCGCGGGTCCGATGGCTGAACCGGAGCCCGGAGGAGACCGAACATGCTGAAAACCATCGCCGCCTTCGACCGTATCGGCGAGGAGAACGCCTTCGCGGTGCTCGCGCGCGCGACGGAGCTCGCCTCGCAGGGCCGCGACATCATCAATCTCGGAATCGGACAGCCCGACTTCCGAACCCCCGACCACATCGTCGAAGCCGCCGTGAAGGCCCTCCGCGACGGCCACCACGGCTATACCCCGGCGGTCGGCATCAAGCCGCTGCGCGAGGCGGTCGCAGCCGATCTTCACCGGCGCTTCGGCCTTTCGGTCTCGCCCGATTCGGTGATGATCATGCCCGGCGGCAAGCCCACCATGTTCATGTCCATCCTCATGTTCGGGGAGCCGGGCGCGGACATCCTCTATCCGGACCCCGGCTTCCCGATCTACCGATCGATGATCGAGTTCACCGGCGCGCGCCCTGTGCCGGTGCCGATTCGCGAGGAAAACGGCTTTGCCTTTTCGGCCGAAGAGACCCTGAGGCTCGTCACGCCGCAGGCGCGGCTTCTGATCCTCAATTCTCCCGCAAATCCGACCGGCGGGGTGACGCCGAAGGCCGAGATCGACAAGCTGGTGGCGGGACTCGAGAATTGGCCGGACCTCGCCATCCTGTCGGACGAAATCTACGACCATATGGTTTACGACGGCGAATGCCACACCTGTCTTCTCGCCTATCCATCGATCCGCGACCGCACCATCCTTCTCAACGGGTGGTCGAAAACCTACGCGATGACCGGCTGGCGCCTCGGCTATGCGGTGTGGCCGGGGAAGCTCTATGACTACGCGCGCAAGCTCGCAGTCAACCTGCATTCCTGCGTCAACGCGGCCGCCCAATATGCCGGGCTCGCCGCGCTCAACGGACCGCAGGACGAGGTGCACAAAATGGTCGCCGAGTTCGACCGGAGGCGCAAGGTCGTCGTCGACGGTCTCAACAAACTGCCGGGACTCTCCTGCGCGACGCCGAAGGGGGCGTTCTACGCCTTCCCCAACATCAAGCAGACCGGCTGGAAGGCGAAGGCGCTTGCCTCTTCGCTTCTCGAAGAGGCCGGGGTCGCGGTGATCGGCGGGCCGGACTTCGGCGTGCTGGGCGAAGGCTATCTGCGCCTCTCCTACGCCAATTCCACCGAGAACATCCGCAAGGCGCTCGATCGGATGGGCGAATTTCTTGCAGGCCGCAGAGCGGCCTGAGTGCCGCTTGGCACGGGCGACGCGCGCTCGTTTCCGCTCGCGCGGGCTAATTCCGCCAGGTGACCATTGCGCTTTGCGATGCGGCGCCTATCTCGCGGAGGCGAGCCATTTCCCCGCGTGCAAGGCCAGGAGGCGATCATGCCCGGGCGAGGCGACAGGCGACGGTCATCCGTACCCACAACGGCCGCGCGGCCGACCAAGGACCACCTCGACGCCCTGCTCGACGACGCCTTGGAGCAGACGTTTCCGGCGAGCGACCCGCCGGCGCTCACGCAACCCGCGCCAGGCGACCCTGCGGTGAGCTTCGAAGCCAAGGGTGCTGAGCCCACACGAGAGGAAGACGACGCGTCTGCCTGAGGCCGCCCGCGGTCCCCTTCCGCCTGCCCCGATCGGCAGACTGGTCACAGCGCGTTGCTCGCGCGGGTGCGGGCGAGCGCAAGAATGCGGTCAAGCAACGCGGGATATTCAAGCCCCTCGTACTCGGCAGCCGAGGCATATTCCTCGTTCCGGGCGATCTCGGGATTGGGATTGGCTTCGAGGAAATACGGAATGCCGTCCGGCGACAGGCGAAAATCGACGCGCGCATAACCGTCGAGTTCGAGCGTACGGCAGATGCGCTTTGCGGTCTGCTTGATACGCGCTTCGAGCTCGGGCGAAAGGCCCTCTGCCGGCCCCTGCATGATGCCGTGACGCTCCTGGTACTCGGTGTCGTGCTTGACCTTCTGGGTGGCAATCGCCGCGCCCTCGGGAGAGTCGCCGAACTCCAGCTCCCAGACCGGAAAGACGCGCAGCCGCGTGTTGCCCAGCACGCCGACATAAAGCTCGCGCCCCTCGATATATTGTTCGGCGATCGCCGCCGTGCCGAGCCGCTCGTGGATGAAATGCACCCGCTCCTCGAGCTTCTCGTCGGAATGCACGATCGAAGCACGGGCGATGCCTTCCGAGGCGTCCTTGCTCACGCTCTTGACGATGAGCGGAAAGTCGAGTCGAGCCGGCCGCTTCACCTTCCGACGCATCGGAAAGACCGCAAAGCGCGGGACCGGAATGCGGTGATAGGCGACGAGTTTCTTGGAGAGATCCTTGCCGCGCGCGAGCATGAGGCCCCGCGGATTGCAGCCCGTGTAAGGCACACGCAGCAATTCGAGATAGCTGACCACGTTCTGATCAAAGGCCGTCTCGCCGTGGAACTCTTCGAGGAGGTTGAACACGACATCCGGTTTCCACGATTCGACTTCCTCGCGGATCGGCCGCAGCGCGTCCTGCACGCCCAGGGAACGCACGTCATGGCCGCTTTCGCGCAAGGTCGAGACGACGTCATATTCGGTTTTCCAAACGTGAATCTCGCGCTCCGAATAACCCTTGAGCGAATCGGGCGGCTTGAGATCGGGATGGTGCAGGACCAGGACGCGAAGACGTTTCATAATGCAAACCATTTCCGCCGTGACTCGCTGTAGTGCAAGTGCACGGTTTGCGCGGTCCACAACACGGTAAACTCCGTCCGCAACTTGCTCTCCGATCCGACCGCGCGAAGTTTGAGCTCGCGGCAGCGAGCGATCATGTCGTCCAATATGGCGTCGAGCGTGAGCTGGTGCTCTTCGGTCCATTTCGCGACGAGGCGACGCATTTTTACGCGGTTGCGGGTCAGAAACGAGGCCGCGGTCGGCCACCGCCTGTACCGGCCCTCGTCCGTCGAAAAGATCCGCAACAGGTCCTTGTCGTATGTCTTCGGCGCCGCCGTCAAATAGTTGGCGCGTTTGCGCTCGTAATGCTCGCCGAGCGTCTGCGTCATTTCGCTGATCGGATCGACCTTGACGCGACGAGCGAGCACGACCTTCTGCCCGGCAATCTCTGACATCAGCTCGTCCACATATTCGAGCTTCCTGAGCGCGGGCCAGCCCGCATACCGATTGCGCCAGTCGGAGCGCGGCGAAAGCCAAACGGCGAACGTCTCCGCGAAGTCCTCGTCAGGATGCGCCTGCGCATACCAGAGCGGCAGATGTTGCACGTAATTCTTGCTCGCCGGGTTGGGGCGATAGGAGCGCGGATAGCGGATCGACGAACTGCCGAAAATGTCGATCCAGCGCCTGCGGCGCTGCAACTGATAGGCGTGCTGCACGACGTGGCCGGCCTCGTGCCGCAGAATGCGCTTGCACTCCTGCTCGGTGCCGCCCTCGACGTCGAGGATCATCTTGCGCTCGAGCCGCATCAGCCGCGGATGCGCAAGATAGAAGGGAATGGCGATGCCGGGGGTGTTGTCGGGGCTGAACCATTCGTCGGAAAGCCAGACATGCGGCTTGACCCGCACGCCGCGTTCGTCGAGCTCCTGCTTGACCTCGGCGACGCAGGCTTCGAGCCACGTGCCCTTAATGCCGATCTTGAGGTCCTTGAAACGGACTTTGAGCAGGTCCTCGTCCGAAAGGGAGGTCCAGGCTAGGCGGCGGGGCATGGGTCCGTCAAATGGGAACGAATTGCGGCGGATGCTGTCACGTCGACGGCGCAGCCGCAAGCTTTGGCCGCCGGCCGCGGCCGGCCGCACCGGGGCGAGCGGCGCTACCAGCGGTGAAACACGAAGAAGGCGCCGGCGGCAATGAACGCGAAGCCCACGGCGTAATTCCAGGTGAACGACTCTTTCAGATAGAGGATCGAAAAGCCCGCGAACACGACGAGAGTGACGATCTCCTGAATCGTCTTGAGCTGGGCAGTCGTATAGACGGCGCTACCGAGGCGGTTCGCCGGCACTGCAAACCAATACTCGATGAACGCGATGCCCCAGCTCGCCAGGACCGCGAAAGCCAAGGGCGAGGACTTGTACTTGAGGTGCCCGTACCAGGCGAAGGTCATGAACACGTTCGAGCAGGCAAGCAGAAGAATTGGCGTCAGCGCGCTGGGAAGCGACATGGATCGGGGCCCGTAGGGAGGAAACGGCGGGAGGTTCCTCCTTACCACAGGTCCCGTCGCGGATCGCCCCGATCCAACGGGCTGGCTTTGGACGGAAAGGGGGCGTGGACAGCGGGATCAGGCAGCCTGATCCCGCTCCTCGATCTTCCCGAAATCGCCGGCAAGACCGAGAACGGAGCAGAGCTCCTGCAGAAGCCGCAGCCGGTTCTCCCGCAGGTCGAGGACGCAGGACTGGAATTCGACGCGGTCCATGAACGCCTCGACGAAGGGGCGCAGGCACGCCACTGCCCGCATCGCCAGGCCGAAATCCCCACGCGCGAGTGCACCCTCCGTCTCGCGCCGGCATAGGGCCATGGCGACGGCAAGCTCGCGCTCTTCTTTGCGGCGGTAGAGAGCGGGCTGCGGCTTCTCTTCGTAGGTCTTCCCGTCCCGCGCCGCGGCTGCGGCGAGAATTTGCGCCGCGTGGCGATAGCTTGAAAGCAAGGCGCGGCCGTCCTCGCTTGCGAGCAGGCGGTCGAAGGCTTCGGCCCAGCGGAAGGCCTCGGCGAGATCGCTCGCCGCATCGGGCTCTTCCATCGCGTGCGCAGGACGCACGTGGTCGTAGAGCGTCAACACCGCATCCAACACGTCTTCCCGCGCGCCGTGAGCGCGCAGCAGCGCCCGAACTGCGCTGCTGTTGAGCGAAATCGCCTGCTGCAGCATCGTGCCCTCCCATCCGCCTCGCACCGTGCCCCGGTAAGCCCGCGGCTAAGCACAACGCGGAACGCACCCCGGCGGCTATCCGCGACTTGCAGACATGGTTTCCGGAAGGTAACGGCGCCTGGACCGATTTGCGGCAGAGTCGCGCGATTTGACGCGGGTGCGGTCAGCCCTCGATCCTGGAAAAATCGGCCACGGCGCGCGTCGCCGCGCGAATTTCGTTGAGGAGCTTCAGACGGTTCTCGCGGGTCTCCGGCCGGTCAACATTGACCGTGACGTTCTCGAAGAAGGCATCAACGAAGGGCCGGAGCCGGGCCATGGCGGCCATGGCACCCGCGAAGTCCTCGCGGGCCACCGCGGCAGCGGCCTCCTCTTTCGCCGCGGCGATGGCATCGGCGAGAGCGCGCTCTTCGACAAGCTCGTAGAGGCTCGGCCGCGGCGCGTCCGCAAAGGTTCGGCCGTCCCGCCGCTCCTCGATACGGATGATGTTGGCGGCCCGCCGGTAGCCCGCGAGCAGGTTCTTGCCGTCATCCGTTTCGAGGAAGCGCCCCAGCGCCTCGATGCGGCGGACGATGAGAACGAGATCGTCCTGCCCCTCGAGGGCGAAAACGGCATCGACCAGATCGTGCCGCGCGCCCTGCTCGCGCAACTGCACCTTGAGCCGGTCGGCGAAGAATGCCAGGAGATCGGCTGCCTCGTTCAGGTCGCCGTGCGCCTGCACGAGACTCTCGCGCATCACCTGCGCGACACCGCTCTGCGACACCAGAACTTCGAGCTTGATGGCAAGCTCGATGTCGGAGGTGCTGAGCGCCCGGATATCGTCCTGCAGCGTTTCGAGATGCGCCACGGCTTCGGCCAGCGCCTCGTCGCGGCGCACGACCGCGAAATGCCGCCAGAGTGCCGGCTGCAGGTTGAGCCGCAGCTCGTTGTCGAGGACGATGCGGATCACCCCGAGCGCTGCCCGGCGCAGCGCGTAAGGGTCCTTGCTGCCGGTCGGCTTCTCGCCGATCGCCCAGAACCCGACCAGCGTGTCGATCTTGTCGGCGAGCGCGACGGCCACCGAAACCGGTTCGCGCGGCACGCGGTCGGAAGGACCGAGCGGCTTATAGTGTTCCTCGATGGCGCGCGCCACGCTTTCGTCCTCGCCTTGCGCCGCCGCGTAATAGCGGCCCATCACGCCCTGAAGCTCGGGAAATTCGCCGACCATTTCCGTAACGAGATCGGCTTTCGCGAGGCGCGCCGCCCGCGCCGCCGCGTCGGGATCGGCGCCCGCAACGGGCGCGAGTTCCCGCGCGAGCCGCTCGATCCTCTCGACGCGTTCCGCCTGCGTGCCGAGCCTTTCGTGAAACACGATTTCCTGAAGTTTCGGCAGGCGGTGCTCGAGCCGCGTCTTGAGGTCGGTCTCGTAAAAGAACTTGGCGTCGGCGAGCCGCGCGCGGATCACCCGTTCGTTCCCCGCCACGATGGCGCGACCGCCGTCGGCAGCCTCGGTATTGGCGACCAGAATGAAGCGCGGCGCGAGCGCACCGTCCGCCTTGCGCATGACGAAGCACTTTTGGTTATTGCGGATCGTGGCACGGATGACCTCCTCCGGAATGGCGAGGAAGCTCGCGTCGAACGTGCCCATCAGCACCACCGGCCACTCGACGAGGCCTGCGACCTCGGCAAGAAGCGCGGGATCCTCGACAAGCTCGTATCCCTGGGCAAAGGCGAGATTGCGCGCATCCGCGAGAATGATCTCTTGGCGCCGCGCGAAATCGAGCACGACCTTCGCGCGCTCCAGCTTCACCGCATAGTCGTCGAACCGGCGGACGGTGAAACTGTCCGGCGCAAGGAAGCGGTGACCACGGGTCAGATTGCCGGCGGCAAGCCCATCGACGGAAAACTTCACCACTTCCGGCTCTTCGGTCTCCGGCCCGAAGGTTGCGAGCACCGAATGCAGCGGGCGCACCCAGGCGAGCTCGCCGCCGCCCCAGCGCATCGATTTCGGCCAGGGGAAATCGCGGATTACCGCGGGAAGGATTTCGCCGAGCAGATCGATCAGCGGGCGCCCGGGCTTCTCCACCAGGGCCACGTAGAATTCACCCTTCTTGGAGTCTTTTTCGATCCGAGCTTCCGTAATCGACGACAGACCTGCGCTCTTCAGAAACCCCTGAATGGCCTTATCGGGAGCGCCGACCCGCGGGCCGCGGCGCTCTTCCCGCCGGTCCGGCTGATTTGCCGGCAGCCCTTGCACCCAGAGCGCGAGCCGGCGCGGCGTGGCGAAGGCCCGGGCGCCCTCGTAAAGCACGCCCGCCTCGACCAGCCGATCGGTCACCAGCGCCTTCAGGTCTTCGGCCGCCTTGACCTGCATCCGGGCGGGAATTT
This sequence comes from Xanthobacteraceae bacterium, assembly GCA_035716025.1. Classification (GTDB taxonomy): domain Bacteria; phylum Pseudomonadota; class Alphaproteobacteria; order Rhizobiales; family Xanthobacteraceae; genus JADGHE01. Next base: position 201,029 of record DASTKH010000041.1, on the reverse strand, counting down.
CCTCGGAGAAGAGTTCGATGAGGAGGTCAGGCATGCGTTCGGAAACTCTTCTCTGGTCTTCGGTTCGAAGCGAAAACGTCATTCTCGGCGGCCGGCGGCCCCTCGTAATCCAAATTCCGCGCAAACGGTAGCGACCCGCGCTCCCCGCAGGTTTGGCGCGCGGCGGCGGGGGCGCCGCCCGCTAGCCTCCGCCCCCTTCCGTCGAAAGCCACGCTTCGCCACAGCCCTTCGCGAGTTCGCGCACGCGCAAAATGTAGCTCTGGCGTTCCGTAACCGAGATCACGCCGCGCGCATCCAGAAGATTGAACACGTGGCTCGCCTTGATGCACTGATCGTAGGCGGGCAGGGCCATCAGGTGGCGGCGGCCGGTTGCGCCCGCCGTTCCGTCGCTCCAGCCGGCCTCGAGATATTTCCGGCAGGCTGCCTCGGCCATCTTGAACTGCTCGAACAGCATGTCGGTGTCGGCATGCTCGAAATTGTGCCTTGAGTATTCCTGCTCGGCCTGCAGGAAGATCTCACCGTACGTGACCTTGCGGTCGTCCTCGCGACCGTTGAAATTGAGGTCGTAGACGTTCTCGACCCCCTGCACATACATCGCAAGGCGCTCGAGACCGTAAGTCAGTTCGCCCGAGACCGGCCGGCACTCGAAGCCGGCGACCTGCTGGAAATAGGTGAACTGCGACACCTCCATGCCGTCGCACCAGCATTCCCAGCCGAGTCCCCAGGCGCCGAGGGTCGGGCTTTCCCAGTCGTCCTCGACGAAGCGGATGTCGTGCAGCGCCGGGTCGATGCCGATCGCATAGAGCGACTTGAGATAGAGGTCCTGCAGGTCAGGCGGCGACGGCTTCAGGATCACCTGGAATTGGTAATAGTGCTGGAGCCGGTTCGGGTTCTCGCCATAGCGGCCGTCCTTCGGCCGGCGCGACGGCTGGACATAAGCCGCGTTCCACGGGCGCGGACCGAGCGCCCGCAGGGTCGTCGCCGGATGGAAGGTGCCGGCCCCCACCTCCATGTCGTACGGCTGGAGGATCACGCATCCCCAATCCGCCCAGAACCGCTGAAGTGCAAGAATCAGCCCTTGGAACGATCGTTCAGGGCGCATGTGCGGCGGCAGATCTGCGCTCATTGCCGAGTTCGTTCTGCGGAAAAAGAGGCGGCCAAGCCGGCCCGAGCCGGCGCGCGCGGACCCTATCGGAGGCTCTCCCGCATGGTCAAGGCGGCGTGTTTCGTCCCCGAAACCGATCCGGACACAAAGCGGAAACCGAAGGCGCCTAGTATGCGCTTCGTCGGATTTCGAACCGTGCGCGGCGCTGAGGCGACCGACGGACGGCAAGCACGGAAGCACTTCATGCTCATGTTCCAGATCGTTGGACTGTTCGGAGCGCTCCTGTTCCTGGCATCCCTGGTGTCGGGGCGCTCCTCGTCCCCGGACCGCTGATCGGGCTGCTTTGTTCCGCGGGGAGGAACCGATGCTGTTCGCGCTTTACGTCGTTCTGGTCGGAAGCGTCACCGGCCTCACCATTCTCGGTCACCTTCTCGCTCGCGAGGTTGCGCTTTTCCGGCCGTACCGGCCGACGGCAGCGCAGGCCGCCGGCACGAAGCCAGATCTCTTTCCGGGGCTGAACCTGCGGCCCGTGCCGGTTATTCGGGCCGGTAGACGCCGCTGACCGGATCGCGCTTAAGCTTGATGATGAACTCCGCATCGCCGGCGGCATCCGCCCGCCAAGGATGCAACGTATCGTTGATTCGGCGCGCCTCCTTCGCCACCCAGCGGACCAGAGCCACCGACCCGACGAAGCCCAGCATCAGTGCCAGCGCAGGGGGGATCGCGAAGGGCATCAGCAATTCCTCGTGTTGAATGCGTGACGCGGCGCAGGGTGTCACAGGCCGTAGCGGCTCCACAAGGCCCGTGCCTCCAAGCTTGAAATCCAATCTTCTGCGAGAGTTGGGCGCGAGAAAGGCGCGGAGTCCGTCGCCGCGGCAACGCCGGGAAGCGGCCTTCCGAACATGGTCCGGCCGCCTCCCACCAACGGCATCCGCACGTCCTCGCCGAATCGCGCGCGCAGCACCGACCGCAGATCGCCGATCGCATCCACGAGACCGAGCGCCAGAGCCCGCCGACCGGTCCAGAATTCGCCGGAGAACAGGTCGGCTTCGCTTTCCCGCAGCCGCGCGCCCCGGCTTTCGCGCACCAGGGCGATGAAGTTGTCATGGATTTCGCGCTGCATCGCCTTGAGCCGGGCCACGTCCTCGGGGTTCTCTGGCAGGAACGGGTCGAGCATCGCCTTGCGCTCCCCCGACGTATAAAGCCGCCGCTCGACGCCCAGCTTCTCCATGAGCTTGCTGAAGCCGAAGGAGCCTCCCACGACGCCGATCGAGCCGACGACGGAGTTCTCGTCGGCCACGATCTCATCGGCCGCGCACGCCACCATGTAGCCGCCGGAGGCCGCCACGTCCTCGACGAAGGCAAGGACTGCCACTCCCTTCGCGGCCGCCAATTGGCGGATGCGTCGAGAGATCAGATGCGCCTGTGCGGCCGATCCCCCCGGCGAATTGACCACGACGGCGACCGCCGCGGGCCGGCGGTAGGCAAAAGCCTTGTCGATCGCACGCGCACAGGCGGCGAGCGTCAGGCCGGGGCGCAGCGGGGTCGAGAAGCCGATGAGCCCGATCAGACGCACCACCGGCACCACCGGCGCGTTTCCGCCGAGCCAGCGCGGCAGCGCCCTGCGCCATTGCTTCCGGGGGTCTTGTCCGGCCTGTGACGCGACCACGGTGACTCCTGCCGCCAATCGGCGCTGCTCCACCATCGCAGAAAGAAGGGTGCTACGTCGAGACTCCGAGCGGCAGCGGCGCGGCGTCCCGCAAAACGCGCTCGGCCAGCGCAGAAGGGCGGCCGTCGGTCTCGGCGAGCACCAGACCCGGCAGCAGGCGAAGCGGCGCGCGGCTTCCCTTCACGGCGCCGACGAGCACGCGGATGGCCGGCGCACCCGGCCGCGGATGCACGGGCAGCACGGCAACCCCACCGAATCCCCGCGCCAGGACGGCGAGCACGTCCGCAAGTCCTTCGGCCTGCCAGATCAGCGTCAGCCGCCCTGACGCGGCAAGCAGTCTCCGCGCGGCGCGGCACCAGACGGCAAGCGTGTCCGGGCCCGCGGCATGCGCCCCCGCGCGCGCGGGATCGGGGGCCGGCGGAAGGCGGACGGGGTCGTTGAAAGGTGGGTTCATGATCACCCCCTCGAACGCATTCGGAGCCAGTCCGGCCGCCGCGAAGGCCGCAGCCGGGCTCGCCACATCGAGCGCGACGGCACGGATGCGATCCGCCAATCCGTTGCGACGGATGTTTTCCTCCGCGAGAACCACGAGGGCGGCATCGTGTTCCACGAGCGTGAGGCGGGAACCCGGCACGCGGACCGCGAGGGCAAGCCCGGCCGCGCCCACGCCGGCTCCGAAATCTGCGATCCGGTCGCCCGGGGCGGCGCCGGCGGCGGCCGCGAGCAGCATGGCGTCGTGGCCGAAACGGTGCCCGCGACGAGGCTGGAAGAGGCGCAGCCGGCCGCCCAGGGCCGCATCGTCCGTCACCTCGCGGGGCCCGCTGCTAGGCGTCATCGGGCCGCAGTTCATGGCCGAACCCGGCCTCCTCAAGAAGCCGACGTGCGCGCCCGGCGTCCTCGTCGGACACCAGGAGGCGGCGCGCGAGAATGCCGATCGACCCTTCGAGCACGCTCATATGCCCGTCCAGCACGACGTGCCGAATCTGCGCGGCATCGAGCAGCGCGCCGACGGCGGACAAGAGCACCGGATCGTTGCTGCGGATGACTTCGCGCATCGCTTGCCTCATTCCCGATCGCATCCGCCCGGCGCGGGCTGGGCCAGATAGGCGAGCCGCTTCATTTCGCGCCGTCCGCGCGTGACCGTGCTGAGAATGAGCCCGCAGGTCAACGACAGAAAAGCAAGCAGCATCAGGCCGGTCGAGAGAATCGCCGTCGGCAGGCGCGGCACCAGCCCCTCTCGCATGAAGGTGACGACAAGCGGCAGCGCGAGCATAACGGCCGTGACGGCCAGGATCGCGCCGATCGAACCGAAGAAACGCAGTGGCCGCTCCGACTTGTAAAGTCGCAGAATCGTCCACGCGATGCGGAGGCCGTCGCGCCACGTGTTGAGCTTGGAGGCCGAACCGACGGGTCGCGCGAAATAGGGCGTGGACGTCTCGGCAACCGGCAGCCCGAGTTCAAGCGCATGCACGGTCAGTTCGATCTCGATCTCGAACCCGCGCGAGAGCGCCGGAAAGGACTTTACATAACGGCGTGAAAAGACCCGGTAGCCCGACAGCACATCCGAGAAGGCGCGACCGAACATGTCGGCAACCGCGCGCGTGAGCAGCCAATTGCCGACCCGGTGTCCGCGCGGATAGGCCAATTCCTCGCGGCCGACGCGGGCACCGACCACCATATCGAGTCGGTCGGCCACAAGGCGGGCTACCATGCCGGGTGCGCTGACGGCATCATAGGTCGCATCGCCATCGACCAGGACGTAGACCTCCGCATCCACGTCCGCGAACATCCGCCGCACGACATTGCCCTTGCCCTTCAGGGTTTCGCGGCGCACGAGGGCGCCGGCGGAACCCGCCACCTCGGCAGTGCGGTCGGCCGAGTTGTTGTCGTAGACGTAAATATCGGCGGTCGGCAGGGCGGCGCGAAAATCGGCGACCACTCGGCCGATCGCGGTTTCCTCGTTGTAGCAGGGGATCAGCACGGCGACGGGCCGAAGGGCAGCGCGACCACCGGCTCCGGAGCTCTTGCTGGGCTTCAACATTGATGGCGCCCCTGGGGTGAAAAGCCGACCCTTGCCCCACCACCATGCCGTTTCTATTGTGACGGCGCCATCGCAATTGCGGCATCCGCCGTCCCGGAGGGTTACTTGGCCGTCGTCGTTCCCTTCCAGAGCAAGCCCGAGGCCTCGATCGAGCCGCTTGCGGCGCTGGTCGGACCCGATATGGAGCGTGTCAACGCCACCATTCTGGATCGCACGGGCTCGCAGGTCACCATGATCCCCGAGGTGGCGAACCACCTCATCAATTCGGGCGGAAAGCGCCTGCGGCCGATGCTGACGCTCGCCATGGCGCAGATCGCCGGGTACCAGGGCAAGGGACACGTCAAGCTCGCCGCCGCAGTCGAGTTCATGCACACCGCGACCCTGCTCCACGACGACGTGGTGGACGAAAGCGAGATGCGGCGCGGCAAGGCCGCCGCCCGGATGCTCTGGGGCAACGAAGCCAGCGTGCTGGTCGGTGACTTCCTGCTCGGCCAAGCTTTCAAGATGATGGTGGAGGTCGGCTCCCTGCGGGCTCTCGAAATCCTCTCGAACGCGGCCGCGATCATCGCGGAAGGCGAAGTCATGCAGCTCGCCGCCGCCAAGAACACGGCGACCACCGAGGACGAATACGTGGCGGTGATCCGCGCCAAGACCGCGGAACTGTTCGCGGCAGCCTGCGAGGTCGGGCCCGCCATCGCCGGCCTGCCCAAGGCCGAGCAGGCCGCCTGCCGTTCGTTCGGGATGAATCTCGGCATCGCCTTCCAGCTCATCGATGACGCGCTCGATTATGGCGGCGCAAGTGCGCGGCTCGGCAAGAATACGGGCGACGACTTTCGGGAGGGCAAGATCACCCTGCCGGTCGTGCTGGCCTATCGGCGCGGCACCGAATCGGAACGCGAATTCTGGCGTCGGACGCTCGAGCGGAGCGACATCCGCGACGACGACCTCGAAGAGGCGATCGCGCTGATGAACCGTCACCGGGCGCTGGAAGACACCGTCAAACGCGCCCAGCATTACGGCGCCATCGCCAAGGACGCACTCGCCTTGTTCCCGGATTCAGGGATCAAGGCGGCGATGACGGAAGCCGTCGAGTTTTGCATCTCGCGCGCGCACTAGCGCCGGGCGCCGAGAGGTCCTCCGCCTCCCGCAGCGGGACAGCGCCGCCGAGCGTGGTGGCCCGAATCCACCAGCGCGGCCGCTCCGCCCGCAGCGCGCAAGCCGCGCGTTCCGCAGCGTCCTCGCTCTCGAAAAGCCCGAAACAGGTCGCGCCAGAGCCCGACATGCGGGCAAGCCGCACACCTTCGAACGCCCGCAGCCGAGCCAGGACGTCGGCGATCACGGGCGCGAGCGCGACCGCGGCGGGCTCGAGATCGTTGCCGCTTTTCGCAAGGAAGGCGACGAGTTCCCGGTTGTCGGAAGGGACAGTCGGGAACGCAGGCGAAACGGCTCCGTCCGCGCCTGCGGGCCCGGCCTCGAGCGCCGCGAAAACATCGCGGGTCGGCAGCGCCACGGCCGGATTGACGAGCACCGCCGGCAGTACCGGCAATGCGATCGGCTGCGACAGGACGTCTCCCGTGCCGCCCATCCACCGCGAGCAGGGCGAAAGACACACGGGGACATCCGCGCCGCACGCTGCGGCCGCAGCGCGGAGCCGCGGGTCGTTACGGTCAAGGCCATTGAGCCGGGCGAGGAGTCGCAACGCCGCCGCGGCGTCCGCAGAGCCGCCGCCGAGCCCCGCCGCGACGGGCAAACATTTCGTCAAAGCGAAGGTGCCGAGTTTAAGGCCCTCGACCCGCGCGGCCAGCGCCCGCGCGGCCCTCAGCACCAAATTGTCCTCGACCGGACCCGCCGCACCGGCGAACCGCCCTTCGATGCTGAGGGCAGGCGTCGGACCCGCTTGCAGCACCAGCCGGTCGCCCACCGCTGCGAAGGCGACGAGACTTTCGAGCGCGTGATAGCCGTCCTCGCGGCGCCCCCGCACGGCGAGCGTGAGGTTCACCTTTGCCGGGGCGAATTCCACCACCGGGGCCGGGCCCGCGGCGGAACGGTCGACCAACGGATCAGCCCCCGTTGTCCGACTTGGCCGGCGGAGCCGGCTCGGCGGGCTTCTCCTTCTCGGCCTGCGCCGCGGAGGTCGGCTCGCCGTCGGTCAGCCCGTGCTTCAGCTTCGCTTCGATTTTCTTGAGGTCGTCGGGCTCCGGCTTGAGATCGCGCGCGTGCGACCACTGGAAACGTGCCTCGAGCGTGCGGCCGATCCGCCAATACACATCGCCGAGGTGGTCGTTGATGGTCGGGTCCTCCGGCTTGAGCTCGACCGCGCGCTCGAGATGCTTCACGGCCTCCTCGTAATCGCCGATGCGGTAATAGGCCCAGCCGAGCGAATCCACGATGTAGCCGTCGTCGGGCCGCTGTTCGACGGCTTTGCGGATCATCTGCATGCCCTCTTCGAGGTTCACGCCCTGATCGATCCAGGAATAGCCGAGATAGTTCAACACGTGCGGCTGGTCCGGATAGAGCTCCAGGGCCTTCTTCAAGTCGGCCTCGGCCTTCGCCCACTGCTTGTCACGCTCGTAGCAGATGCCGCGGAAATAAAAGACGAGCCAATGGGCCTTTTCCGGCTGGTCGATCGTGGCGATGGCCTTGCTGTAGACGTCGCCGCAGGCGTGAAATTCCTTGCGCGCCCGGAGAATGTTTCCGAGCGCCATGATCGCCTCGACGTCGTCGGGATGGGTCTCGACCAGGGCCCTCAGGCGGTTTTTCGCTTCATCCGTCCGCTCGATCGCGTCGTAATTGACGCTGAGCTGGATTTCCGCGTTGCGGCGCAGCGGCGAGTCCTGCGGCACCTGTTCGTAGGTGCGGATCGCAAGCTCGGGCTTCTTGAGGTTCTCGTAGAGATCCGCCAGCGACAGCAGCGCGAGCCCGTGCTTCGGCTGCAGATAGAGAGCAAGCTGCAGATAGAGGATGCTCAAATCTTCGCCGCCCTGTCGGCCGAGCGAGGCGCCGAGCCCGTAGAGAACTTCGGCGGCGCCGGCCTGCGCCGAATCGACGAGAGGCGGCAGTTTGCCGCCCTTCTTGAGGCTGTCCATCTCCTCGACGATCAGCGGGTGGCGGGGCAGAAGCTTGTCGAACTTTTCGAAGACCGCGAGCGCTTCCTCCTTCTTGCCTTGGCGCGCCGCCCAGCGGCCATAGGCCTCGACGGCCCGCAGGGCATTGCTGTCGCGCTTGTAGGCCGCCTCCAGCCGCTTTCCGGCCTCGCGGCGCTTGCCGGCGAGATCGAGGATGAGCCCGGTATGGAGGTCTTTGAAGATCGCGTACCAATCCGGGCCCGTGAGCTTGTCGATCGCATCGACGGCACCGCGGCTGTCGCCCGCGCCGAGTTCCGCCCAACCGATCAGCAAGGTCGCAGTCAGGTCCGCGATCGGACCGCGCACGGAAAGCGCGAGGTGCTGGCGCGCCGAACCGTAGTGCCTGGTCTTGATGCCACGCACGCCGAGCACCAGCCGGGCGATACGGTGGGTGCGGTCCACCTGGATCACGCGTTCGGCCAGTTTCGCGGCCTCGTCCACTTCGCCGTCGAGCACAAGCGAGAGAAATGTCCGCTCCAGCAATTCGGGATTGTGCGGATCGGCCTTCAGCGCGGCACGATAGTATGCGGCCGCCGCGGCATTGTCCCGCTGCATGCCGGCGTGGCGCGCGGCGAGATAGCTTCCCGACGGCGACAAGCGCGCAAGCTGTTGCTGGGTGAGCGGCGTCGGCCTTTCGAGCGCAGAAATCTCGGTTTTCTGCGCGGCCGCAGCCGGCACCATGCAGCCGACCAAGAGGAGGACGGCGGCGCTCCGAATGAGGATCGAATGGGTCACGTCGGCGGATCTCCCAGGCTGCCGGCATACGGCGTTGGCGCGCAGAATGGCCCTTTTAAGGCCGAAGGCCGCGCGCACGCGAAGTTTACGGCTTCCGCGGCCGGGGCGGATTTCCGGATCACATGTTCGGGTAGTTCGGGCCGCCTCCGCCCTCGGGCGGCACCCATGTGATGTTGCGGTTCGGGTCCTTTATATCACAAGTCTTGCAGTGCACGCAGTTCTGCGCATTGATCACGAAGCGCGGGGCGCCACCTTCCTCCACCCATTCGTAAACGCCCGCAGGACAATAGCGCTGCGACGGCCCGCCATAGACGTCGTGCTCCGAAACCTTCTGAAGGTTCATGTCCTTCACCTGAAGGTGCACCGGCTGGTCCTCCTCATGGTTCGTGTTCGAGAGGAAGACCGAGGAAAGCTTGTCGAAGGTCAACGTCCCGTCCGGCTTCGGATAGGAAATGCGGGGCATTTCGGCGGCCGGTTTCAGAGTCTCGGCGTCACGCTTGCCGTGGCCGAGGGTGCCGAACAGGGAAAATCCGAGCGTATTGCTCCACATGTCGAAACCGCCGAGCACTACCCCCAGCACGGTTCCGAATTTCGACCACAGCGGCTTGACGTTGCGGACCTTCCACAGATCACGGCCGATCGCCGACCCGCGCCATTCGGTTTCGTAGGCCGACAGCTCGTCGTTCGCCCGGCCCTCGGCAAGCGCCGCGACGACGTGCTCGGCCGCCAGCATGCCGGACAGCATGGCATTGTGGGTGCCCTTGATTCGCGGCACGTTGACGAACCCCGCCGCGCAGCCGATAAGCGCCCCGCCGGGAAAAGTGAGCTTCGGCACGGACTGGTAACCGCCCTCGGTGATGGCGCGCGCGCCATAAACCAGCCGCCGGCCGCCCTCGAACGTATCGCGCACGAGCGGATGGGTCTTGAAGCGCTGGAATTCGTCGAAGGGCGACAACCAAGGGTTTTGATAATTGAGGTGCACCACGAAACCCACCGACACGAGCCCCTCGCCCCAGTGATAGAGGAAAGAGCCTCCGCCGGTGCGGTTGTCGAGCGGCCAGCCGAACGTATGCTGGACGAGGCCCCGGCGGTGGCGATGCGGTGCGACCTGCCACAGTTCCTTGAGGCCGATGCCGAATTTGGGCGGTTCGCGCCCCTGATCGAGCCCGAACCGGGCGATCAGTCCCTTGGTGAGACTGCCGCGCGCGCCCTCCGCGAACAGAGTGTATTTCGCGCGCAGCTCCATGCCGCGGGCGAAGGACTCCTTTGGCCGGCCGTCCTTGCCGATGCCCATGTCGCCCGTGGCGATCCCGACCACCTCTCCCTGTTCGCCGAACAGGACTTCCGCGGCGGCAAAGCCGGGGTAGATTTCGACGCCCAGCGCCTCCGCCTTGCCGGCAAGCCAACGGCAGACCTCCCCGAGCGAGACGATGAAGTTGCCGTGATTGCTCATCAGCGGCGGCATCATCACGTTGGGCAGACGCAGCGCGCCCGAGGCGCCGAGCCAGTAGAAGCGGTCGTCGGTGACGGACGTCTGAATCGGGCTGTCCTCCTCGCGCCAGCCGGGCAGAAGCCGGTCGAGCGCGACGGGATCGATCACCGCGCCGGAAAGGATGTGGGCGCCGACCTCGGAGCCCTTCTCCACGACAACCACGCCGAGTTCCGGCGCAAGTTGCTTCAGGCGGATCGCGGCGGACAGTCCGGCCGGGCCGGCGCCGACGATCACGACGTCGAATTCCATGGATTCGCGCGGCGGCAGCTCGCTTTCGGACATGCGTTCCCTCGAAATGGGCCGAATCGGACGTTCAGCGGTTTTCTTCCGTTCGCTGCGCCTTTTTCCACGTTTGCGCCCGCCCGGCAATGCGGCCGGGCGGCCCAGGGAAACGACGTAAGGCACCCGTCCGCGTCGGCGCGGTCCGCGCGGCGGATGCGGAAAGCACCCGCGCAATCCGCTAGAATGGCGCCATGACTCCCGAGGAAGCCCGCGCCGCACGCGAATTGCTCGCCTTCTACGTCGAAGCAGGCGTCGAAAGCCTGGTTGGCGAGGAACCGATCGACCGGCTGGCCGCCGCCAGCACCCCGCTTCAAGAGGCACAGAGCCCGGATAACCCGGCGGCACAGCGCCTTCCGGCAGTTCCGGCCGAGGCGGCGCGCAGCCCCGCCTCCCTCGCGAATGCGACTGCTCGTGCGCCCCTCTCCCCCGACCTTGCCACCATGCAGGCGCGCGAGGCCGCCGCATCCGCCGCCACCCTTGAGGACTTGCGGGCAATTTTGGAGAATTTCGACGGCTGCCCGCTGAAATTCATGGCAAAACAGCTTGTCTTTGCCGACGGGAATCCACGGGCGCGGCTGATGTTCGTCGGAGAGGCCCCCGGCCGCGAGGAAGATCTCGCCGGACTGCCCTTCGTCGGCCGGTCCGGCCAGTTGTTGGACCGCATGATGGCGGCGATCGGGCTCGACCGGCGCAGCGCCTATATCGCCAACATCATCCCCTGGCGACCGCCCGGGAATCGCGACCCCTCCCTCCAGGAGACCCAGATCTGCCTGCCGTTCATCCGGCGGCAGATCGAACTGGTCGATCCGGCCGTCTTGGTGTGCCTCGGCAAACCTTCGACCGCCGCGCTGCTCGGCGTCAGCGACGGCATCAAGCGCACGCGCGGCCGCTGGTTTTCTTATCACACGGGACGGCGCGAAATTCGTGCCATTGCGACCTTCCACCCCGCCTATCTGTTGCGCTCGCCGCTCGACAAGCGCCATGCTTGGCGCGACATGCTGGCGATCAAAAAGGCGCTCTCCGAGTAGGGCCCCAGGCGCGCCGCGCCGCAGACCTGTCAACGATCCCGGCCAGAATCGTGCCAGCGGGACGCCGCGCCGTCCGTCAGTCCGCTCGCATATAGGGCGGCGGCCCGCCGGCGAGGAAATCTTCGCGGGGAGGCGCGAAAATATCGATCACCTGCGTGTCTTCGGGAAACCAGGCCTCGTGCTCAACGCCGGCCGGAATAACGCCGACCTCTCCGGGGCCGCAAACACGCCGCTCGCTGCCGATGCGCATGTCCATCCTGCCGGACAGCATCCAGAAAATCTGTTCGTGCGGATGGCTGTGCGCGGCCGCATGCGCGCCCGCCAGGATCGTCCACCACACGATCATGCACTGCTCGCCGGAGATCACGCGCCGCGAAATCTTGTCGCTGATGTGTTCCTCGGGCGCGTTGGCGATGGAGGAAAACCCGGTCATTCGCAGCATGTTCGATCCTTCCGTCGCACCATCCTAGACACGGCGGAAGACCCTGCAAACCACCTTTCGGCGGGGCGGCCGGACCGGCCCATGCCGAGCGGCCGCGCCTGCGCACCGGCCTTGCGTGCGCGCCTTGACTTAGCCCATCGCGAGTTCGATGGCTCCGATGGTCGGCGGATCGGGGTCCGCGCTCACGAGTTCCTGTCCCGATGCGTCGGCGAGGCCACGCCGCAGGACGATGACTCCGAGGCCGGCGAGCGAGGCGCCGACCGCACGCGCGAGCTGCCGAACGGCTCCGGTCGCATCAAAGCTCGCCGTCACCGGGCCGGCGGACGCGGAACGCTCCGCGCGGCCGCCGGCGTAGAGCGCAAGCGTTCCGACGGTGACGGGAAGAGCCACGCCCGCGCCGAGCAGCACGTCGTAGGGCGACGTGCGGTCGCGCGCCGAAACGTCCCGCAAGACGAGGCGAAAAGTGTTCGACTGCACTTCCGCCATCGTCAGCGGCACGACGGCGGCAAAGGCCATGCGGTTGTCGCGCGCGCCAAGTTGCATCGCGCCGAGCCGCGCCACCAGTTTCGCGGTTCGCGAAGGCATGCGGCGCGGGACGGTCTGCGCGAAGGCGAGCGGGGCGGGCCGCGGCGGCTCGTCCTCGTAGCGATAGCGCAGCAGGTATTGTGCATCGACGATATGCGCGCCCGACATCCGCACCTCGCGCCCCTCCTCGTCCACGAAGGTGAAGGCGGTATTCATCCAATAGGGATCGAGCGTGGGCAGATCGCGGCCGCGCGCGGGATCGATCCACTTCGACCAGAGCCGATCGAGATTGGCATGGATCACCCAGAAGAGCGGGTCGCGCGCGGCCGTCAGCACGGAACCCAGGTCGCCGCCGAACAGGCCGAGCGTGTCGTGCACGTCGTTGTGGATCGCCTCAAGCCCGCCGATGCCGCCGCCTTCCGCCGGATTCTGCGTGACGATCCCGCCGAACGCCTGTCCCGGATCGTCCTTGTCGCGCGTTGCAAAGCTCGCGAGCTGCAGCACGGCGGCGCAGCGCGCGGGAAGATCGCTGCGCAAACCCGCAAGTCCGCGATCGATCTGCGGATGCCGCAAGGCGCGCGCGAGCGCATTGCGCCGCGCGTAAGGGTCGGCGCCGGGCGCGAGCTCGGCCGGATCGGGGAGAAAGACCGCAGGCACACGCGACTGCGCCTCGTCCTCGAACGCCCAATAGGGCAGCACGAAGCGCGAATCCCCGCTCGCCGCGCGCAGGATGCGCTCCAGAAAGTAGAGATGCATGCGGTTCCAGGCGAGGAAGAAGAAGTTTCGTTGCGCGCTTTTGTTGAAATGCGCCGCCGCAGCAGTCTGCATCTCCGGGGGAATCTGGCGCGCCGCAACGCCGTACATATAGGCCTGGAACCACCAGTTTCGCCGGTCCCAGGTCGGCAGGCGCATCATGGCGTCGACGCCGCGCCGGAACGCCTCGATGAGGGGCGATTTGTAACGAATTTGCAGCGCAATCGACTCGCGCACATAAAGCGCGGGCATCGCGCCCTGCGTGGGAGCCGCCGGCTGTGTCTCGCCCTGCGGCGGGCTCGTCCGCCGCCGCGGCTGTCCCCGCGCGGGGCCTGCGGCCGCAACGGCGGCCAGCGCCCCGCCGATCAAAGACCGGCGCGTGAACGTCATCGCATGGACCCGAAGGGTGCCCCGAGGGTCCGATTTCGCCCCGCTGCTGACGAATTTGCAAGGGAGACTTCTCGCCGCTTCCGATCGGGCGTAGGCTTTCGACCATGGACCTCGATCCGGTATTCCTGGCGCGGCTGCAGTTCGCGTTCACGGTCGCGTTCCACATCATCTTTCCGGGCTTCACGATCGGGCTCTCCGCCTACATCGCGACACTGGAAATTCTCTGGGTCACGACGGGACACGATCGCTTCTTTCGCGTCTCGCGGTTCTGGACGCGAATCTTCGCCGTGTCTTTCGCGATGGGCGTGGTCTCCGGGATCGTGCTCTCCTATCAGTTCGGCACCAACTGGAGCCGCTTCTCCCATGTCGCCGGGAACATTGTCGGGCCGCTCGCCGGCTATGAGGTTCTGACCGCCTTCTTCCTCGAAGCCACGTTCCTCGGCGTGCTGCTGTTCGGCGAAAAGCACGTGCCGCGCTGGCTGCACGTCACCTCGGCGGTGTTCGTGGCGATCGGTACGGCGCTTTCGGCCTTCTGGATTCTTGCTGCAAACAGCTGGATGCAGACGCCCGCCGGACACGAAATGCGCGACGGCGTCGCGGTTCCGGTCGACTGGTTCGCCGCCATTTTCAATCCAAGCCTCCCTTACCGGCTCGCGCATATGGTGAACGCGGCCTATCTGACGACGGGCTTCTGCGTTCTGGCCGTCGGGGCGCGCTATCTCTTGGCGGGGCGGCACGTCGAGGAGTCGCGCACGATGATGCGCATGGCCGTCGGCCTGCTTGCGATCCTAGCACCGCTCCAGCTCCTGATCGGCGATCTGCACGGACTCAACACGGCTGTGCATCAGCCGATCAAGGTCGCCGCCATGGAAGCGCATTGGGACAGTTCCAAGCCCGGCGACTTCCACATCATCGCCTGGCCGGACGAAAAAGCCGGGCTCAACCGCTTTGCGCTCTCCATTCCCCGCGGCAGCTCGCTCGTCCTGACGCATGACCCGAACGGGCTGTTTCCGGGCCTCAACGACGTTCCGCCCGAAGATCGACCGCCGGTGACGCTGGTCTTCTATGCTTTCCGGATCATGCTCGCGATCGGGTTCGCGATGATCGGCATCGCGCTCGCGGGCGCGTGGCTGTGGTGGCGCGGTCGGCTGTTCGAATCCGAGTGGTATCTGCGGCTGGCCGCGCGCGGCTGGTGGATGGGCTTTGTCGCCATCATCGCCGGCTGGGTGGTGACGGAGAGCGGACGACAGCCTTGGCTCGTGCAAGGCATGCTCCGCACGGCGGAGGGGGTCTCGCCCGTGCCCGGCGCAACGGTCGCCTCGACGCTCGTGCTTTTCGTACTGGTTTACGGCGTCGTTTTCTCGGCCGGCATCTATTTCATCAATCGGCTCATCCGCCATGGGCCCGCGGCCGGAGCGGAAGAAGAGCCCGGGCGGCGCGAAGGAGCGGCCAACCGGCCGATCGCGGCCGCGAAGGACGCCGGCCGCGAGGCGATCGCAGGGAGTTGAGCGATGGAGTTTCTGCCGCTCATCTGGGCCGTCATCATCGGCACCGCGGTGATGCTTTATGTCATCCTCGACGGCTTCGATCTCGGCGTTGCGCTCTTGTTTCCCTTCGTCGACGACGAGAGCCAGCGCGACCAGATGATGCGCTCGGTCGCGCCCTTCTGGGACGGCAACGAGACTTGGCTGGTGATGGGCGGCGTGGGACTTCTCGTCGCCTTTCCGCTCGCCTACGCGGTCATCATGCCGGCACTGTATCTGCCGGTGATCTTCATGCTGCTCGGCCTCATCTTCCGCGGCGTCGCCTTCGAATTCCGCACGCTCGCGCGCGACAAGCGATGGTGGAACCTCGCCTTTGCCGCCGGATCGCTTGTCGCGACCCTTTCGCAGGGCGCAATCCTCGGCGGGCTCATCCAGGGGATCCGGGTGGAAAACAATGCCTATGCCGGCGGCCCGTTCGACTGGGCGAGCCCGCTTTCGCTTCTCTGCGGGGTTGGGCTGACCGCCGGCTATGCCTTGCTCGGCGCGACCTGGCTGATCTGGCGAACAGAAGGGCCGATCGTCGGTCACGCGCGCCGCGCCGCCCTGGTCGCACTCGCCGCGGTGCTCGCGTCAATGGGCGGGGTGAGCCTCTATACGCCGCTCGCTTTCGATGAGATCGCCGCCCGCTGGTTCGCCGTGCCGAACATTTTCTGGCTGTGGCCCGTGCCGGTCGTGACGCTTCTTACCGCCTTCGCGGCTTGGCGCTGGATCGAAACCGCGCAGGACGGACGGCCCTTTTTCGCCACCATCGTGCTGTTCCTGCTCGGCTATCTCGGGCTGATCATCTCGCGATTTCCATATCTCGTGCCGCCTTCGCTGACGATCTGGGACACGGCGGCCGTTCCCTCCAGCCAAGCCTTCATGCTGGCAGGAACCGTGGTGCTGCTGCCGCTCATTCTCGGCTACACCGCCTGGTCTTACTGGGTGTTCCGCGGCCGGGTCCGCGAAGGCGAGTCCTATCACTGATCGCGCCGATCCGGGCGGGCCCCGTCAAAGCAGGGCCGGCGCGTTGTCGCTGCCTTCTTGCGCCACGCAATCTCCGTAGAGGGCCGCCACGGGGGCGAACGAGCGCCGGTGGTGGACGCAAGGCCCGAGGCGGTCGAGCGCCGCAAAGTGCTCCGGCACGCTGTAGCCCATGTGACGCTCGAAGCCGTAACCCGGAACGCTCGCGCCGACCTGCATCATCAGCCTGTCGCGCGTGACCTTGGCGACGATGGACGCGGCCGCAATCGAGGCCACGAGCCCGTCGCCCCCGATCACGGGCACGCATTCGCAGGGGATTGCGAGGCGGTCGCGCCCATCGACGAAGACGAGCTTGGGAGCGACCGGCAGCGCCGCAACGGC
This sequence comes from Xanthobacteraceae bacterium, assembly GCA_035716025.1. Taxonomy (GTDB): domain Bacteria; phylum Pseudomonadota; class Alphaproteobacteria; order Rhizobiales; family Xanthobacteraceae; genus JADGHE01. The sequence continues at coordinate 184,554 of DASTKH010000041.1, read as the reverse complement.
CCGCGCCAGCGCCCACAGCGACGCCTGGAGTATGTTGTCGCGGTCGACCCGCGCGGTCGAGCCGAAGGCAACCGCGACATGCGCAGTCGCGCAGATCTTCTCGTAAAGGGCCTCGCGCTGCTCCGCGGTGAGGCGCTTCGAATCGTCGAGGCCGCGGGGCACGCGGTCGGGGTCGAGGATGACGGCGGCCGCAACCACCGGGCCGGCGAGCGGTCCTCGCCCAACCTCATCGCAGCCCGCCACCGGCACGAGCCCGCGCGCCATCGCGCGCCGCTCGCGCGCAAAGGTCGGCCGGGCGGGCGCCTCCTTGAGCGGCAGCCGCGGCTTCGCGACCTCTGCGGATTTGTCGGCCTTGCGGGTCCGAATCATGCACCGATCCTGCGGCGCTCCGGCGCAGCGCGCAACCGCCCCCGGTCCGGCGCTGTGCAGAGCGGGGATTTTTTCCGCCTCATCTGCCGGGCGCAGTACGGCTTGGGGGCCGATCGAATCATCCCCTCTGGGAGACCGCCTTCAGCTCAGCCTCAGAAAGACAATTTCGCTGTCGTCGTAGCGCCGCCGCTCGATTTCCTCGAAGCCTTCGGGAGCTCTAAAAGCGCCCGCGGCCTCCTCAACGATGGCCAGCGCATCGGCGGTGAGCCAGTCGCCCGCGCGCGCCGCTGTGAGCGCCTTCTCGGCGAGGCCGCGACCATAGGGCGGGTCGGCAAAGACGAGCGAAAACGGCGGAACCGGATGCGCGGCGCCGAGCTTCGTCGCGTCCCGGCGAAAGATGCGCGTGACCCCGCCGAGCCCCAACGCCTCGACATTGGCGCGCAAAAGCGCGCGCGCCTCCGCCGCCTCGTCGACAAAAAGCACAAAGGCGGCCCCGCGCGAGAGCGCCTCAACACCCAGCGCGCCGGTTCCGGCGAAAAGATCGAGCACGCGCGCGCCCGCGACCGGATCGCCGTAGCTGTGAACCAGGATGTTGAAGAGCGCCTCCCGCAGCCGGTCCGCGGTCGGCCGGATCGCGCCAGAGCCCGGACCCTTGAGCACGCGGCCACGCAGCGCTCCGCCGACGATGCGCATCAGCGCGCCTTCCCGCGCCGCCCCGCGGCGGGACGTCCCCCGCCCGTCGGCCTCGTTCGAGCCGAACGGTCCTCCGAGCCGACCCGGGACTTTGCTTTCGGCCCGCCCGGCGACGGCTTTCCGTGCGGCCCGCAGGCGGGGCCCGGCTCGTGCGGGAGGATGGGCGAGGCGAAATCGACGCCGGAAAGGTGCGCGAGCCGTTCCCCGAGCTGCTCGCGCAGCACCCGGCTTTTCACCTCTTCGAGCCCGCCCCGCGGGATATCGCCGAGCTGGAACGGCCCGTAGGAGACACGAATCAGGCGGTTCACGTCGAGGCCCAGCGCCGAGAGCACGTTGCGCACCTCGCGGTTCTTGCCTTCCCGTAGCGTGCAGGTGAGCCACACATTGTCGCCCTGGACGCGATCGAGCGTCGCCTCGATCGGCCCATAGCGTACACCCTCGACCGTGATGCCGCGGCCGAGCGCATCGAGCGCGTCCTGGGTCACGTGCCCGTGCGCGCGCACGCGGTAACGCCGCCGCCAGCCCGTCGACGGCAGTTCAAGAATGCGCGCAAGCCCCCCGTCATTGGTGAGAAGCAGCAGCCCCTCGCTGTTGAAATCGAGCCGGCCGACACTGACGAGCCGCGGCAGACCCGGCGGAAGCTTCTCGAAGACGGTCGGCCGCCCCTGCGGGTCGGCATGGGTCGTCATCAGACCCCGCGGCTTGTGATAGAGAAACAGGCGCGTTCGCTCGCGCATGGGCAGCGGCTTGCCGTCAACGCTGATGCGGTCGCCCGCCGTCACTTTGAGGGCCGGCGAAACGACGGGTTTCCCGTTGACGCTGACGCGCCCTTCCGCAATCCAGGTTTCCGCCTGCCGTCGCGAGCAAAGCCCTGCGCGCGCGATCGCCTTCGCGATGCGCTCGCCGGAAGAGTTGGATTCGCCCGCTTCCGTCATGTTGACTCTCGGGATGTGCTTGCCGCTTCGGCTTGCCCCTGCCAATCCATAATCGCTGTCAATCGCAAGCGCGAGCGTGCCGAGGATGGATTTCCCGGCCGCGGCATTCGCCCGCGCGGGAGGCAGAGGGTCATCATGGCCGCCTCGGGCTTCATGGATATGGCGCTTGCTGAAGCGCGCGCTGCGGCCGAACGCGGGGAGGTTCCGGTCGGCTGCGTGATCGTGGAAAACGGCACGGTGATCGCCCGCGCCGGCAACCGCACCTTGGCCAAGCACGATCCCACGGCCCACGCGGAACTCCTTGCCATCCGGGCGGCTGCGCGCGCGTGCGGCTCCGAGCGCCTGACGGCCTGCGATCTCTATGTGACGCTCGAACCTTGCACGATGTGCGCCGCGGCCATCTCCTTTGCCCGCATCCGCCGCCTGTACTACGGGGCTGCTGATCCCAAGGGCGGCGCGGTGGAGAACGGCGTACGGTTCTTTTCGGCGCCGACCTGCCACCATCGGCCCGACGTCTATGCCGGGATCGGCGAGGCGGAGGCCGCCGCGCTTCTGCGCGCGTTCTTTTCCGAGCGGCGCTGAGGCCTCGCCCGACCGCGGCGGCTCGTTTAACGCCCGTCCCCGCAGACCACGGTGCGGAGTTCGCACCGGCGGCGGGTGCGCGGGTCGGCGTTGCAGCGACCGAGCGCCGCCTGTTGCGCTTCCGCGGCGGTCGTTCCGCCCCCGGTGAAGGCGAGCCGATAGCGCCGGCCCGAATGCGTGCCGCGATAGGCGGCAAGCCCCGCGCAAAGCGCGCCGGGAAAGCCGATGACCTTGCATTCCCCGCGCCCGAAGGCGGCGCAGCGCTTCGCCACATCGGCCTCGGCCTCTGCCTTGCTTCGGTGTTTCCAGGCGGTCGAATAGGAGCCGTCGGCAGTGAAGGCGATGGCGCCGAAGAACAGGCCCGGCGATGCCTGCGACCCGGGCGCCGGCGCCGGCGCGACCTTTCCGGCCGCCGCGCCGCCGTGCAGCCGCGCGAGGTCTTCGAGCGAGGGTGCCTGCGCCTTGGCGCCTGCGGCGAAAACCACGGCAAGTGCGAATCCGCCCGCAGCCAGCCTCCGTGTTTGCATGCCGACCCCCCGCCCCCGACATCCGACCGCGCCGTGCAGAAACCCGCCGCGGCCCTGCGGCAACGCTGGCCGCCACCATAGACTCGGCCGCAGACCGTCCGTCAATGCGGCGCCGGGACGCCGCTCTCCCCGAGGTCCCAGTAGAGCCCGGCCATCAGTCTCAAGGCCTCACGGGCGAGCCCGGGAAGGATGTGCTCGTTCGGCGCGTGTTGCGAGCAGCCCGGATAGGAATGCGGAATCCAGATGGTCGGCAGGCCGAGCCCGTCGGCAAAAATGTCGTTCGGCAGCGAGCCCCCGACATTCGGGAGAATTGTGACCGGGCTGTTGGTGCTGCGACGCAGCGAAGCAGCTACCCATTGCGCCCAGGGATGTTCGGGGTCGAGCCGGGTCGCCGCATAGGCCTCGTCCCGCGCCATGCTGATCCGCACCATCGGAAAGCCGTGTCGGTCGAGATGGGCGCGCAGGGCGGGAATGATCCGCTCCTTTTCGACGCCGACGGTATAGCGGAGCTGCACCCGCGCCCAGGCGCGCGGCGGCACGGCGTTGACGGGCGTCTCCGGATTGCCGGCCGTCATGGCGAGAATTTCGAAACTCGACCAGCCGAACACCTTTTCCGGAGCGGTGAGGCCCGGCTCGCCCCAGTTCGGATCAATGGCGGGATCGTCCGGCCCGGGCGCGATCTCGCAATCGGCCAGCGCGCGCTTGACCGACGGCGGAAGGGGCGGCGGCACCCATTCGGGAATCCGGATCTGCCCGGTCGGGCCGGTGAGCGAGGCAAGGGCATGGACGAGCTGGATCGCCGGGCTCGACAAAAGCCCACCCCAATTGCCCGAGTGATGTCCGCCGGCCCGGGCGCGGATTTCGAGATCGATGTTCATCGACCCGCGCGTGCCGAGCGAAATCGTGGGCCGATCGGCCGCAAGCCGCGGGCCGTCGGACCCGATCAGCACATCGGCCGCAAGCAGTGCCTTGTTCTCGGCACACACTTCGCGCAGCCCCGGAGAACCGACTTCCTCGCCCATTTCGACGAGCCATTTGGCGTTGAACCCGAGCCGGCCCCGGGTGCGGATCACCGCCGCCTGCGCTGCGAGATTGATCGTATGCTGGCCCTTGTTGTCGGCCGTGCCGCGGCCGTACCAACGGCCGTCCTGCTCTGTGATCGCCCAAGGCGAAAGCCCCTCGTTCCATTGCGCATCGAGCCCGCGGATCACGTCGCCGTGACCGTAGCCCAGCACCGTCAGGAGGCCCTCGCCTTCCTTCCGTTCCGCAAAGAGGAAGGGTCCCCGCGCCTTCGGATGGGTCAGCACACGGCAGGAAAAACCCAGCGCCTCGAAGGCCGGCTTCATCTCTTCTTCGATGTAGCGGGCGAGCTCGCCCGCGCGCTCGGGATTCTGGCTCTCGGTCGCGAAGGCGACGCGGCGCGCAAGATCGGCCTTGAAGCCGCCGGACTCGAAATAAAGTTCGGCTTCGGCGATCGCGGCTTCCCGGCTCATGATTTCCTCTGGGGCTTTCTCGTCGTGCGGAAGGGGTGTCAGGCAGCGCGCGTGGCGGCTCCGCCGTCGTAAAGGTGGCAGGCGACAACGCCCGCAGGCTCGCGCAGCGTGCGCGGCGTCTCTTCGGCGCAGCGCGGCCCCGCCTGCGGGCAGCGCGGATGAAAAACACAGCCGGAGGGCGGCGCGAGCGGATTGGGAATCGCAAGCCCGAGCCCGGTGTCCGGCACGCCGTGTCCGGGCTCTGGCGTCAACACCGATTCGAGCAGCGCGCGGGTATAGGGATGTCGCGGACTGCGGAACAACGCCTCGCGTTCCGCCATTTCGACGATGCGGCCGAGATACATCACGGCAACGCGGCTCGCCATGTGCTCGACCACCGCGAGATTGTGGCTGATGAAAACGTAAGTGAGCCCGAGGTCCCGGCGCAGATCGAGCAGCAAATTGAGAATCTGCGACTGCACCGACACGTCGAGCGCGGAGGTCGGCTCGTCGAGCAGCACGATTTCCGGCTCGACCACGAGCGCGCGCGCAATCGCGACCCGCTGGCGCTGGCCGCCGGACAATTCGCTCGGATAGACGTCCGCGTGACGGCGCGACAGGCCGACGCGCGCCAGCATGTCGATCGCGCGGGCGCGCCGCTCCTCGGCCCTGCCGATGCCCTGCACCGCAAGCGGCAGCGCCACGATTGCGGCGACCGTCTTGCGGGGATTGAGCGAGGAGTAGGGGTCCTGAAACACCGGCTGGATGCGGCGCGCGAGCGCACGCCGGTCGAGCGCGCTCACCGGCACGCCACCAAGGCGAATTGTCCCATGCGTGGGCGCAAGCAAGCCGAGCAGCATTTTGGCGAGCGTCGACTTGCCCGAGCCCGACTCCCCCACGAGGCCCAGGATTTCGCCTTTGACGACATCGAGATCGACGTCAACCACGGCCTGGAGCAGCCGCTTGCGCGCGAAGGCGCCGCGCCCGACCAGAAAGGTGCGCGAGACCCCGCGCGCTTCGAGCAGCACGGTCATGCGGCCTCCCGTTCGGGCAATTGCTCGAACACGCAGCGCCAGCCGTGCCACTCGCAGGCCCTCCAGGGGACGGCTTCGGCACAGGCCGAACCCGCGTAGGCGCAGCGCTCGCGGAAGGCGCAGCCGCGCACCTCCCCGATGAGGGACGGCACGATGCCCGGAATGGCGCCGAGGCGCCCGCCGGGCGGCGTGCGTCCGGGAACGGGAATCGAGGCGAGAAGGCCGCGCGTATAGGGATGGCGCGGCGCGCGGAACAGATCGGCGGCCGGCGCGCTCTCGACGATTTCGCCCGCATACATGACGGCGACGCGGTGGGCGACGCGGGCGACGACGCCGAGATCGTGGGTGATGAGCAGGACCGCGATGCCGAGATCGCGCTGCAGATCGACGAGCAGCCGCAAAATCTGCGCCTGGATGGTGACATCGAGGGCGGTCGTCGGCTCGTCGGCAATCAGCAGCGCGGGCCCGCACATCAGCGCCATCGCGATCATCACCCGCTGGCGCAAGCCCCCCGACAACTGGTGCGGATACTGGCCGAGCCGATCCGCGGCCGCGGTGATGCCGACCTTCTCCAGCAGCTCCACCGCGCGGGCGCGCGCCTGCGCCGCGCGCGACCCCTTGTGGCGGCGGTGCACCTCGATGAGCTGGTTGCCGATCGTATAGGCGGGATTGAGGGCGGTCATCGGCTCCTGGAAGATCATCGCCATGCGGTTGCCGCGCAGGGCCGCAAGCCGCCGCGGGGGCACGGTGAGCAAATCTGCGCCCTCGAAGGCCAGCGCCCGTGCCCGGCGGCTCGCCGCATCCGGCAGAAGGCCCATGATCGCAAGCGCGGTCATCGACTTGCCGCAACCGGACTCCCCGACAAGGCACAGCGTCTCGCCGGCGCAAATGTCGAAGGACACGCCGCGCACGGCGCGCAACGTTCCGCGCGCGGTTGCGATATCGACCGCAAGGTCCTCGACACGGAGGAGCGGCGCTCCCGTGCGGTCGCTGCCGTTCATCAAGCCCGGCACCCCTTCCGTTCCTCGCTGCGAAAGCGGAGGCTTGGCGCCGCGGCGCCACTGGATTCCGGATCGCCCACAGCGCGGAAATGCGCGGAGAGAGCGGATAGCGCGGAAAGTGCTCCGAACATCATGCTAGCTCCTGCCGCCCGGCGCCGTGACGTCGCGGACGCCGTCGCCCAGCATGTTGACGGAGAGGACGAGCAGCGCGAGCGCGCTTCCCGGCAGCGCGATCAGCCAGAATGAGAAGAACATGTAGGTCTTGGCTTCGGCGATCATGAGCCCCCAGGAGGGGAGCGGCGGTTGCACGCCGAGACCGAGAAAGGAGAGAGCGGCCTCGAGCAGGATGGCGCTCGCAGCCTCCACGCTCGCCACGACGATGAGGTGCGGCAAGACGTTGGGAAGGACTTCGCCGACAATGATGCGGGCCGTCAAAGCCCCGCTCGCTTCCGCAGCCGCCACATAGTCGAGCCCGCGCACCTGTTGGGTCGCCGCACGCATCACCACGGCGAACCGATCCCATTTGAGGAGACCGAGGACCATGATGACGACCCAGAGCGACCCGCCGATCATGGCGACCACCGCGAGCGCCACGAGAATGAGCGGCATCGCAAGCCGCACCGTGATGATGAAGGTGACCACGGCATCGACCCTGCCGCCGAAATAGCCTGCCGCGAGCCCGAGGCTCGAACCGATAAGGCCGGAAATGACCATCACGGCGGCACCGATGAGGAGCGAAATGCGCGCCCCGTAGATCAGCCGGGATAAATAGTCCCGACCGAGATTGTCGGTCCCGAGCGCATGGGCCCAGGTGCCCCTTTCATGCCAGATCGGCGGGATGAGGCGCTGCGTCAAATCCTGCGCATAGGGGTCGTACGGCGCAACGAGCGGCGCGAGCAGAGCCATCATAACAATTGCGATCAGAATGACGGCACCGATCATCAGGCCCTTGTGGGCGTAAACGCGGCGCCACATCAGCGCCTGGGCGGACGGTCCGCCGAGCTCCAGGGCTGCGGGGGCAAGCGCTTCGCTCATGGCTCACCCGATGCGGATGCGCGGATCGAGCCACGCATTGATGAGGTCCGCCGCAAGCGTGAGACCGACATAGATGAAGGACAGAAGCGCGACGAGCGCCTGCGTGACCGGAAGGTCTTTGTGGGTGATGGACTGGAAGGCGAGGAAGCCTGCGCCGTCAAGGGCGAAGATGGTCTCGATCACCACCGAGCCGGACAAGAGGAAGCCGAGCTGCACGGCGGCAAGCGCAACCACCGGCACGAGCGCGTTGCGGAGCGCATGCTTGCCGATCACGCTTACGCCCGACAGGCCCTTCGCCCGTGCAGTGCGCACATAATCGGACGCCAGCACTTCGATCATGCCGGCGCGCACGAGCCGCATGAAGGCCGGCGCAACATAGTAGCCGAGCGCGACGGTCGGCATGACGAAATTCGCCCAGCTCTCGCTGCCCGAGACCGGCAAGAGGTGAAACCAGACGGCGAGCACCATGATGAGAAGGAGGGCGAAAAAGAAATTGGGCATCGCCTGCCCGATGACCGCGATGGCAAGACAAAGCCGATCGACCCCGCTGTTGGGATAGGCCGCAGCGAGCACGCCAAGCGGAACGGAAACGGCAAGCGCGAAGGCAAGCGAGAGCAGCGCAAGTGTGATCGTGGTCGGCAATTTATCGAGCACGATGCCGAGCACGTCGGTCTTGAAATAGAGCGACTGGCCGAAGTCGCCCTGCAGCAGGCGGAACAACCAGTCGAAATACTGCACGAGGAGCGGACGGTCGAGCCCGTAAATGCGGCGGATATTTTCGATATCTTCTGCGCGGGCGCCCTCGCCCGCGAGCGCGATCGCCACGTCGCCCGAGGCGCGCAACAGCAGAAAGACAAGCGCCGAGACGGTAAGCGCGACCAAGATCGCGAGGAACAGCCGCTTGAGGGCGAAGGCAATCATTCTCCCCTCCCCCGCGCCATCGTCTCGCCGTCGACCTCTTCCGTTCCCCCTGCGCGGGGAGCGGGCGAGCGGAAAGAGGCGCGGCGCCGCATCGCCGATGGGGTCGCCTCACGGTTCGAGGGGTGGCTCTTGCCGGAGCCGCGTCGCCGCGCCGTTGAAGCACCGCCGATCATGCCCGCCCTCCGCCGCTTCGCACGGCCGCCGCTACTTCCAGCTCATCTCCCAGAAACGCGGAATTTCGTCCGGGTAAGGCGTGAAATCGAGATCCTTTGCCGCGACATAGTAGACCGGCAGCGAATACATCGACAGGCCATAGGCGCGCTGGGTGATCAGCACCAGCGCCTTCTTATAGGCCTCCTTGCGGACTGCAGGATCGACGGAGGTGTCGCCCTTTTCGAGAAGATCGCGGATTTCCGGATCGCGGGTGATGTCGTCCGGCAGGAACTTGAAATAGACCGGCGTCGAGGCCGACACGTCGTTCACCGAGAACGATCCCCAGGTCTGGTGAATGAGCGCGGCCTTGTGCGCGCGCACCTGGTCGCGCATCGCGGCATATTGCATGAAACGCAAGTTCGCACGGATGCCGACCGCACGCAGATAGCCGATCATGGCCTCCGTCTGGTTGCGCTCGCGATAGGCGTAGATGTCAATGTCGAACCCGTCCGGATAGCCCGCTTCCTTCAGCAGCTTTTTCGCCTTTTCCGGGTTGTACTCATAGCGAGTTGCGCCCTCGTCGGTGCAGCCGAATTGCGAGGGGAAGCACTGCGTGTGCAGCACGCGCGCGCCTTCTCCGACGATCTGCTTGACCATCGTTTCCCGGTCGATCGCGTGATTGATCGCTTGCCGCACACGGATGTCCTTGAGCGGCGGCGCGGGCGTGTCAGGAAGGGTGTTGTAGTTGAGGAAGACGATCCGCATCGTCTCGCCCGAAACGATCTTCACGTTGGGCGCGGCCTTGAGCTGGTTCGCCTGATCGAGCGGAACGTGCATGATGAGGTCGAGCCCGCCGGAAAGGACTTCCGCCACTTGGGTTTGCCGGTCGGGAATGAAGCGGATCTCGATCTTGCCGACCTTTGCTGCCGGTTTCGGGCTGTCCTTGAAATAGTCGGGATTGCGCTCGAGCCGCACATATTTGCCGAGGGCGTGCTCGACCACGCGATAGGGCCCGGAACCGACGGGCTTTTCGTTCATGCCCTTCGGCCCAACCTTGGCATAATATTCGTTCGGATGAATCACCACCGGCCCGGCGAGATATTCGATGGCCGCCGGAAAGGTCTTCTTGGTGGCGATCCGCACCCTGTATTTGTCGAGCTTCTCGGCCTTGGCGATCCAGTTGACGTTGTTGGCGGTCGTGACCTTGCTGTCCGGGCTCGCGACGAAATTAAGCGTGTAGACGACATCGTCGGCGTCGAATTCCTCGCCGTTGTGGAATTTCACGCCCTTGCGCAGCTCGAGCTCCAGCGTCTTGTCGTCGATCCACTTCCAAGCAGTCGCGAGCTGCCCCTTGTATTCGTTGGTTTTCGGGTCGCGATAGATCAGCGTGTCCCAGACCTGGTGGGCGATGATGACGCCGATGCGCACATTGTTGAAATAGGGATCGATATTTTCCGGGACCTGATCGTAGGCGAAGCGGATCGTGTCGTCCTTCTTGCCCGCGTGCGCCGGCGCGGCGCAGAGCGCAACGGCCGCAAGACAGGCGGCCGCGATCGTTGCAACACGCTTCATGATCCTTCCCTCCCTTGACGTTTTTTGTCTTGCCGCAAGTGGAAGCGGCAAAGGGGAGGGTGTCAAGGCAAATGCGCGTGTGCCCGGGCCGGCCACCGGCGCCGAGGGAACGCGGTCCGCCTGCGCCCCCCTAGACCTTGTCGAGGCCGTAGAGGGAATGCAGGGTGCGAACGGCGAGCTCGGTATAGGCCTCGTCGATCAGCAGCGAGAACTTAATTTCCGAGGTCGAGATTGCGCGGATATTGATCCCCCGCGCGGCGAGCGCCTTGAAGGCCTGCGCGGCGACGCCGGCGTGGCTACGCATCCCGATGCCGATGACCGACACTTTGGCGACGTCGCTCGCGCCATCCAGACGCGCGAAGCCGACCTGCGGCTTCCCCTTCATCAGTACATCGGAGGCGCGCGCATAGTCGGCCGCCGGCACCGTGAAGGTGATGTCGGTCGTCTTGCCGTCGGCCGAAACCGCCTGCACGATCATGTCGACATTGATATTCGCTTCCGCGAGCGGACCGAAAATCGCAGCGGCAACGCCGGGCTTGTCCTCGACATTGCGGATCGAAATCTGCGCCTCGTCCTTCGAGAAGGCGATGCCGGTGACGACCTGTTGTTCCATGATCTCGCTCTCGTCGCAGATCAGAGTTCCGGGCGGAACGCCGTGCGGATCGATGTCCTCCGGCTTGTCGAAGCTCGAACGCACGAAAATCCGCACCCCCTGCACCATCCCGAGCTCGACGGAGCGCACCTGCAGCACTTTGGCGCCGAGCGAGGCGAGCTCGAGCATCTCCTCGAATGCGATCCGCGCGAGCCGGCGCGCGCGCGGCACGACGCGCGGGTCGGTGGTATAGACGCCGTCGACATCCGTGTAGATGTCGCACCGCTCGGCCCCGATCGCGGCGGCGACCGCAACCGCCGAGGTGTCGGAACCGCCTCGCCCCAGCGTGGTGACACGCCCGCTCTCCTTGTGCAGACCCTGGAACCCGGCGATGACGGCGACCTCGCGGCGCTCCTTGAAACGCCTGATGATCTCCCGGCCGTTGACATCAACAATGCGGGCGGCGCCGTGCGCGTCGGTCGTCAGGATCGGCAGCTGCCAGCCCTGCCAAGAGCGGGCCGCAAGCCCCATCGACTGCAGCACAATCGCAAGCAGGCCCGACGTGACCTGTTCGCCCGAGGCCACGACCGTATCATATTCCCGCGGGTCGTGCAGGCTAGCCGCCTCGTGGCACCAGCCGACGAGTTCGTTTGTCTTGCCGGACATGGCCGAGACCACGACCGCGACGTCGTGGCCTGCGTCCACCTCGCGTTTAACATGGGCGGCGACGTTGCGGATGCGCGGAATATCCGCGACCGACGTCCCGCCGAATTTCATCACAAGCCGGGCCATGCGGCGAAACGAAGCGACAGAGCGGGTGCTGTTGGCGAAAAGGCGATGCAGCCCTTGAAGGCGCGCCTTCCCATATCGGGCGCCGCGGCCGACCGCAAGCGCACGAGGGCTCGGATCTCCACTTTGCTTCGGCCCCGATGCCTACCCCCGCAGGCGGTACGCGGCGGCAGGCTGGGCCAAGAAGGCGCCCCGGACGTCCGGATTTGTGGTCCATTTCACGGGATCGCACGGCTCTGCCCGCCAATCTGCCCGGCGCGGAAGCACGGCATGACGGAGCCGCGACAAGAATCCGCTTTCGACCTCCGGCGCAAGATCCCCGCATATTCGCATATAGCGAACGCCCTTTGCTTCGATCTCGGTCGGGTCCTCGGACGGCGCGCCGATGAGAAGGGTGGAGGCGGCCGCATCCACAGCAATACGCAGCGTGCCCGCCGCTTCGGTGTCACGCGAAACCCAATGGCTGTCCAAGAAGAACATGCGATCCTTGCTCAGGACGCCGAGATAGGCCGGACCGCCGCGCACCTTGACGGCATATTCGACCAGAATGAGGTCGGCCCCATGGCTTTCTAGCGTTGCCATCGCCTGATACCCGTGGACCTCCCGGCTCGCGACGACAGTCATGGCCCCGTCCTCGCCGTCACGGATGGACGCGCCCGGCACAACGGTCCGCCAGTCGCCGGGGCGAAGGACGATCCACCGGTCCACCTCTGTCGATGGCTCCCGCGCAGAGGCCAGCAGAATGCCGTTCGCCGCGCGATCGAGTTCACGCGATTCGCGCAGGCTCCACCCGATGAGCGGAACGAAAACGGCTGCCGCAGCCAGCGCAGCCGCCGCCTGTGCGACCCTCGCGCCCGCCCGGTTCAACAAAAGGCGCATGCCGCTCAGAAGACCGTCGAACGCGAGCGCGGCGGACATGAGATAGGTCAGATGCGCGTAGCGGACGTAACGCGGCTCGACATACATGATCCCGTTGACGCACAAGGCATAACCGAGCGGCCCGACCACGAGCAGAACATCGCTGAAGCGGCGCCGGATCAGCAGCACGGCAATGCCGAGGGCCAAGAGCCAGGGTCCGCGCGCCGCCAGGACGCTCATTCCGGAGAAATGACGATAAAGCAGCTCCGGCTGAAACAGGATGACATTGAACCGATACAGAATGGTGGCAATGACGTGTCCGGGATGTTCCCGCCAAGCCTTCCAGTAAAGGGGTCTCCAATAACGTTCCGATTCGACGGAGTTGAAGGCGATGCCCATCTCGTTCAAGACCTTGGTCGCCTTGACGTCGTCGGTGAAATAACCGTACGGATTCGGCAGTTGCCCGAGGCCGGAAAACAGCACGTAACCTATGACATTCTTCGATACGAAGAATTCGCCGTGGACCTTGTAGTTGACCGAAGCGGCGACAAGCCATGGCACCAAGAACATTCCCAGAGCCAGAGTCGTAGCGCGAAGACGCCGGCCAAATTCCTGACGCTGCCAGGTCCCGGCCCCGTGCAGCAATGCCCATATGCCGACGGGTGCGGCGAGCAGTGTCATTTCGGCTCGAAACAAGGGCATGATGCCGGCGCCCAGCCCGAGCAGAATCCAGGCGCCCGGGCTCCGCCGTCGTCGGGCGTTCTGCAGGAGATTGAGGAGGACAAGAAAAAGCGCGGGTAGCAGCGTCTCTGCCAGAATTGTCGAGCTGCTCCAGGCCCACCATGGCGCCACCGCGTAAAGGATCGCGGCGAGCATCCCGCCCGCTCTGCCGGCACCCAGGCCCCGCACGGCCGAATAGGCAAGAAGGCAGGCCGCCGAATCGAGACCGATTTGAACCAGTCGATAATTCTGGGGATCCGCCACGCCCAGCAGATGAACCGAAGCAATGAGAGCGGGGTAACCGATCGGATAACTGGTCACCATGTGGGCGAAGTCGCCCTGCAGCAGCTTCTCCGCGTTCCAGAGGTTCCACTGCGCCAAGCCGCCGAAATAGTTCAGCATGGCCCAGTCGAGGTAGGAGGGTTGCAGGCCGCCGGACAAAATCCAGTAGCGGTAGCGGAGCCAATAGGCGACACCCACGAGGAGAGCGAGCAACACTCCCACCGCAAGCCGCGAGTTTTTCTCAGCCACCTTCACTCTGGCCCCGCGGAGTCAGACCATGTCGCGCAACCTGTCGCGGTCGCTAACATGCAACCCTTGCATGTTCAATCGTCTCAGGCGTCTCTCGCAATGCGTTGAATCCGGCGGTTCCGGCCCCAGATGCTCCGCACCCGCCTCGGGTCCGACGGCTGGCGGCGCCGCGGGGGGTGGGGCTATAGTCGGCCTGAACAAGACGCGCCGGCGGCCTCGCCGCAGGCTCGCGGCACCGGGACAGGAGAGGTCCCATGAACGTCCAGACACGCTCCGGGTTCGGCTCCGTGCGCGAAAGCGCCCTGGTGCCGGGATACATGTCGGGTTTCGGCAATTCCTTCGAGACGGAAGCGCTGCCCGGCGCTCTGCCGATCGGCCGCAATTCGCCGCAGAAGGTCAACTACGGACTCTATGCCGAACAGCTTTCCGGCTCGCCATTCACGGCCCCGCAGGCCACCAACCAGCGCTCCTGGCTCTACCGCATCCGCCCGAGCGTCAAGCACTCCGGGCGCTTCCGCAAAGTGGATCGCGGCCTGATCCGCACCGCCCCGGGTGCCCGCGAGGAGAGCACGTTGCCGATCGGGCAACTGCGCTGGAGTCCGATCCCGCTGCCCGCCGAGAAACGGAGCTTCGTTGAAGGCCTGCGCACGATCACGACCGCGGGCGACAGCGACACGCAATCCGGCATGGCGGCGCATGTGGCGCTCGTCACGCGCTCCATGGAGGACGAATACGTCTTTGATGCGGACGGCGAACTGCTCGTCGTCGCGCAGCAGGGCGGCTTGCGCTTCCGCACCGAGTTCGGGGTCATCGACATCGAGCCGGGGCAGATCTGCATCATCCCCCGCGGCATCGTCTTCAAGGTGGAGCTCCTCGGCGGCCCGGCCCGGGCTTATGTTTGTGAGAACTATGGCGGGGCGTTCTCTTTGCCCGATCGCGGGCCGATCGGCGCCAACTGCCTTGCCAATCCGCGGGACTTCCACACCCCCGTCGCCGCGTATGAGGACCGCGAAACGCGCTCGCTCCTCTATGCCAAATGGGGCGGGGAGCTCTATGCGGCCGAGATCGGCCAGTCGCCGCTCGACGTCGTGGCCTGGCACGGCAATTATGCGCCCTATCGCTACGACTTGCGGCATTTCTCGCCGGTCGGCGCGATCGCCTTCGATCATCCCGATCCTTCGATCTTCACCGTGCTGACCGCCCCGTCGGAAACGCCCGGCACGGCCAACGTCGACTTCGTCATCTTTCCGGAGCGATGGTCCGTGGCGGAGGATACGTTCCGGCCACCCTGGTATCACCGTAACATCATGTCCGAGTTCATGGGCCTCGTGTACGGCGTCTATGACGCAAGGCCGGAAGGTTTCGTGCCCGGGGGCATGAGCCTGCACAACCAGATGCTGCCGCACGGGCCGGATGCGCAAGCCTTCGAGCACGCGAGCCATGCGGAGCTGAAACCGGTCAAGCTCACCGACACGCTCGCCTTCATGTTCGAGACCCGCTATCCGCAGCGCGTGACGGCCTACGCCGCCGGTCTTAAGGAGCGGCAGGACAACTACCTCGAATGCTGGAGCGGGCTGAAGAAGCGTTTCGATCCCGCCCGGCGCGAACCGCGTTGAGGCGATGGAAGACGCCGCGCTGGCGCTCCGCCTCGTCCCGCGCGAGGGCGGCGCCGTCGCCTATGTGACGGTTTCCAACCCCAAGAGACTCAATGTCCTCGATACGCCGCTGATGACCGCCTTCGTGGCGGTCATCGAGACGCTTGGCGTCAGCGACGCGCTGCGTGCGGTCGTGCTTTCCGGCGAGGGGGACAAGGCCTTCATCGGCGGCATCGACATTCGCGAAATGGCTTCGCTCGATCCGCTCGCGGCGCGGGCGCTCATCACGCTCGTGCACCGCACCTGCGACGGGCTGCGCAAACTTCCGGTGCCGGTGATTGCCCGTATCGACGGCTATGCGCTCGGCGGCGGACTCGAAATTGCCGCTGCTTGCGACATGCGGGTCGCCTCGACGCGCGCCCGTTTCGGCATGCCGGAAGTCAAAGTCGGGATTCCCTCGGTGGTCGAGGCCGCACTTCTGCCGCAGCTAATCGGCTGGGGCCATACCCGCGAACTGCTGCTCTGCGGGGACATGATCGATGCGGCTACCGCCGAGCGCTGGGGTCTCGTGGAGGAGGTCGTGGCGCCCGAAGCGTTGGACGCGGCGGTGGAGCGCCGCGTGGCCGCCCTGCTCGCGGCGGGGCCGCGGGCCGTGCGCCTTCAGAAGGCGCTGATCCGCACGTGGGAAGGCTTGTCGCCGGCGGAAGCCGTCGCCGCGGGCATCGACTGCTTCGTCGATGCCTGGACGACGGACGAGCCCGCGCGGCGGATGAGCGCCTTCCTCGAGCGGCGGCGTCCGCGCAAATGATCGTTGTCCCGGGCGGGACCGCCCCTCACCGACATCGGCCTAATCGATGCGGATCCCGGTTTGTTTGGCGACATCCATCCACATCGGCAATTCCTGAGCGATGTGGGCGCGCAGGCGATCCGGCCCGCCACCTTCCTTGACATCGATTCCCGCCTTGAAAAGACGCTCCCTCACCTCCGGCTCCTCCAGGATCGCCAAGACCTCCTTGGCCACGCGATCGACGATCGGCTGCGGTGTCCCGGCTGGGGCCAACATGCTGTAGTATGTCCCGTAGTTCGCTCCGTGAATGCCGTACTCGTCGAGCGTCTTGACGTTCGGCAAATCGGGCCAGCGCTTATGGCCCGTCTGTGCGAGCGGAACGAGCTGACCTTCTCGCAGGAGCGAGATCGCCGATGCAACATTGGCCACGACAAGCTGGGTCGTACCCTGGACAGCGGCCATGACGGCGGGATTGCCTCCGTTGAAGGGAACGGCCACGAGCTTGATCCCTGCCTTGAGATTGGCGAGTTCCTGCCCCAGCTGGGACAGCGAGCCGACACCCGGAATCGCATAGTTGAGCTTTCCGGGGTTGGCCTTTGCGTAGGCCACCAGGTCGTCGAACGTCTTGAAGCCGGTTCCCGGATGGGCCGCGATCACATTGGGCGAACCGCCGAAGTCGATCATCGGAACGAAGTCAGCAACCGGATCATAGAAGCGGCGCGTGTACACCGCAGGATTGCCCGTGAAGACGTTCGAGGTGAGGAGGAAGGTGTAGCCGTCGGGAGCGGCCTTCGCGACCGCGGTGATGCCGATATTGGCGCCGGCGCCCGGGCGGTTCTCGACGATCACCGATTGGCCCAGCTTCGCGCCCAACTTGGCGGAGACAAGGCGCGCCACGACGTCGGTCGGACCTCCCGCTGCAAACGGCACCACGAGCCTGATCACGCGATCGGGATAATCGGCTCGCGCCGGCGGGAACGGAACGAGCGCAACCTGGGCGGCGACCAAGCCGGCCACGAGCATTGCGCGTCGCGACAGGTTCCCGTTTGCGGACAATCGGACTTTGTGATCGGGCATCGGCTTCTCCAAGAGGGGCTGGCGGCCAGTCCGGGCCGCTTCCGGCTTCTGATGAAAGGCACTTGGGGCGGAATGACCGGACGCGAAAGGCGCGGCTACCGGCCCGGCGAAACGCGCGGGATTTGTCGGGCACGCATCCCGATCGGAGTGTCTCGATCAACGCGCATGCGATCACGCGCTTTGCTTATGAATGTCATTTCCGGCGCGTTTTTTCTTGATCTCGTGCTCAGCACTTTCGGTGCGCGACGCCTACGCGAGCGTTTGGTCTTCATCAATCCGGACCGCAAGATGGCTGCGATGTCCGTTCCGCATGTCATGCCTTCTGGCCGCCGCCCGCCTGCAGCCCGGTTCAAGGGCTCGCGACCGCGGGCGCCATCATGCGATCGCGCCGCCGGCTCGGCCCGCCGGCGACGATCTGGACGATGCCAGCGGTAAGCCCCACCAGGGTCCCGATCTGCCATGCGCGGTCGTAGGAGCCGGTGAGATCGAAGATCAGCCCGCCGCCCCAGGCTCCCAGCGAAGAGCCGACCTGATGCACGACGAAAGACAGGCCGAGCAGGGTCGCCATGTAGCGTGTGCCGAAAATCTCAGCCACCAAGCCGCCGATCAGCGGCGCAAGCCCGGGCCACCATAACAGGCCCATCGCCGCGGCAAACAGGAGCGTACTCGCCGGGGTCGGCGGAAGCATGAAGTAGAGGGCGAACATGACAGCGCGCAGGATGTAGAGGAGCCCGAGAAGGATGTGCTTGGGGTAGATCCCGCCGAGCCAGCCGGTCAGCAGGGAGCCGACGGCGCTGACGCCGCCGATGACCGCGAGCGCCTCCGCGCCCAGCATCGGGTCCTGGCCGCAGATCGCGAGATAGGCCGGCAGGTGCGTCGTGAGAAAAATGAGATTGAGACCGCAGACGAAATACGCGCCTGACATCACGATGAACGGCCGGTTCCGCACGGCCTGGCCCAGGACCTCGCGCATGGAGATGGTTTGCGTGTTTGGCGCCGGGATCCTGTCGGCGCCACCGGCCCAATAAGCGGCCGGCAACATGGCCATTGCCATGATCACGAACATCAGCACCCCAGCCTGCCAGGGCTCACGGGCGAGCAGGGCCTGGGTGACGAGCGGCACCACGAGTGTACCGAGCGACCCGGCCGCGGAAACGATGCCGAGTGTCATGCTGCGGCGTTTTTCGGAGACGGCGCGCACGCAGGCCGTCATGGCGAGTGACGTCGCCGTGCAGGACAGCGCAATGCCGGTCAGGGCGCCGGAGAGCATGAGCTCGGGCGCGCTGCGCGCGGCGGCCATCACGGTCAAGCCGACGACGTAGATCGCCGCACCCGCCGTCATCGTGATCCGCAGGCCGAACCGGTCGGCGGCCGCCCCGACCAGGGCCTGCGAAAGCCCCCAGACGACGTTCTGGGTTGCGAGCGCCAGCGTGAAATCGGCTGCGGAAATCGCGAGATCTTGCGTGACCGGCGCCAGAAACAGCCCGAAGCTCTGGCGGATCCCCATGCCGAGAGTGAGCAGCAAGGCCGTGCCGATCAGAATCAGCCGAGCCTGGCCGCCGGCCGGGGCATCCGTTCGCGAAATCACAGGGAGACTCCTGAAAGGGCGTGACAGGCCGACATTCTGGCTCATCGGTTCGCCTTTTGTCACCTCGCGATCCAGCATGAGCGGGTGGGCCGACGGGTGCGATCGCGGCAAACTTCGGCTTCAGGGGCCGCGAGCCTTGACGCCATTGTTTGCGACTGTTTGCGACGGGCTTTGGCTGTCGGATCAGCGAAACGCGCGGCCGTTCCATTTCAAGCGTGCCGGCCGGCCGCCGAGCGCAGACATGTGGATCACGCCGTCGCGAACGGAGACCTTGGCGCCAAGCATTTCGCGTTCGAGCTTCAACACCGCGCCGCGCCGGACATAGATGTTGACCGCGCAGAGCTGCGCGCCGCAGAAGCTGCTGCGCGTGCCGTTTGCGCACCGAATTCCTTCGTGACTGATGACCAGATCGGCCTTGCCGTCGCCGGTGAGGTCGCGCTCGATCACGGCGGCCGGGTGAATCGATCCCTTGCCGTCACAGGCTTCCGTGATCTGCTCGCGGACGAGAGAAGCGGCCGCCTGGGAGCGCGGCGCGGTCTCGCCGGCTTGCGCCAAAAGGGCCGTGCCGGACAGCAGCCATGCCAATGCGGCGAGACAGGCGATGCTGCGCATGAGGACCCCCTTGGCCAATGCGGCAGCATAGGCGGCCGCTTCGGGCGTGTCAGCGGCTGATTGTCGGACGAAGGCGGCGGCCGGCCGAACGATCGCGCCGGTGGTTTGCCGCGTGCGGCGCAACCCGTGGAAAAGGTTAACCCGCAGGTGGTGTTGCGGAAGGCCAAGTGTGTCCCCATTCTCGCCACCGAGGTCATCGACTGTCCCGGATAACGCCTTCGTCAGGCCCAAGGCTCTACGAGCAGGCTGCAGCCATGTGGGTATTTGTTCGAAACGCCGTCCTGTGTGCGGTCACCTTGCTGACCTGGGCGGGCGTCGCGATGGCGCAAGGCTGCGACGACCGCTTCCCCCGCACATGCCCAGGCTATTTCCCGCCGTTCCCGGAGAGCGGGAGGGGGGCACGCCTGCCCGCCCCGCCCCGGGTGATCCTTCCGCCCCCCGCCCGCATGCCCGAGGACGGCGGGCGCCAACCAGGCCTGTACGCGCCGCTCGGCGGCGAGCCCTTCCCCGTTCCGCCGGTCGACCTCAGTCAGATCGAGCCGCGGTTTCTGCGCCGCGTGGTGCCGTATCCGACAAGCGAGCCCCCCGGCACGATCATCATCGACCCCCAGGCGCACTATCTTTACTTGGTGCAGGACGGCGGCATGGCGATCCGCTACGGCGTCGGTGTCGGACGGCAGGGCTTTAGCTGGTCGGGAAACGCGACGGTTCATGAAAAGCGCGAATGGCCGGACTGGTATCCGCCGAAGGAGATGATCGAACGCCAGCCCGAGATCCGCCGGCAGCTGACGCAACTGCAGAGCGGGGTCGGCGTGCCGGGCGGTTTGCGCAATCCGCTCGGGGCCCGTGCGCTCTATCTCTGGCAGGGCAACAAGGACACGCTCTACCGCATCCACGGCACAAACGAGCCGTGGACGATCGGCAGAAGCGTCTCCTCCGGCTGCATCCGCATGATCAATCAGGACGTGATCGATCTTTACGATCGCGTGCCGATCGGTGCGAAGGTCGTGGTGCTGGGCGGCGGGCCGCGCTTCGGCGCCGACCACGAAACGGCGCCGCGCCGCGCGGCCGCCCGTTGAAGCGGCCCCCTCTCCGCCTGTGCTCAGCCCGCCGGCGCGGGAAAGATCATGCAGGTCGTGGTGGCGTGGGCGTATAGCTTGCCTGCGGCGTCCCGCAGATAGCCTTCGGCCGTCCCGACGGTGCGGCCGCGATGGAGAATGCGGCCCTCAGCGAGCACCTGTCCCGTTTCCTGGGTGATGGGCCGCACCAAATTGAGTTTGAGTTCGAGCGTCGTATAGGCCTCCCCGCGCTGCAGGGTCGAATGCACCGCGCAACCGACGGCGGAATCGAGCAGGGTCGCGGCATAGCCGCCGTGCACCACGCCGATCGGATTGTAGTGCCGGTAGGCCGGAACGCCCGCAAACACGGCGCGACCGCGCTCGACTTCGACGAGCGCAAAGCCCAGGAGATCGGCGATCGGCGGAGTCGGCAGTCGCCGCGCCACGATGGCCTTCAAAAAGCTCAACCCGTCCTGCGCCAGCAGCACATCGCGCGGCGCGACGCCCACCCCTTCGACACGCTCGTTCACCTCGCCTCTCCCCTCGCGGTTGGCACCGTCCCAATCTAGGGCTCCGGCGAGCCGGGGGCGAGGCTTTCCGCGCCCGAAGGCCGCCCGCTCGATCCAGTCGACATCTTGCGGCCGCTTGGGTCCGTCGTTACCTACATCGCGATGGATCTCCCTTTGGTTACGGGCCCCGCCATGGACCTGTTGAAGCTGGTCGCGCTCGACAAGGAAGACGTCGAGGTCGTCTCCGCACATCTGCAGGACGCGATCGTGAAGGTCGCGGACGTGCACTGGCGGCCCAAGGAGCACCGGCTGGTCCTGGCGGTCGGGCGCTTCGACTGGGAGGCGGCACAGACCCCGCATCCCGAGTACCGGCGACGGCTCGCAGCCTTGCGCTTCGAACGCGTCCTGGCCTGCAAGTGCCGCAATGTGGTGCCGCACGAAAAGGATGCGGTCCTCAATCTTCTGGCCATCGATTTCGCAGAGACGGAGCCGCCGGCGGGGGTCGTGACGCTGCTTTTCTCCGGCGGCGCGGCACTGCGGCTCGAGGTGGAATGCATCGAAGCCGAGCTGGTCGATCTCGGGCCGTGCTGGGCCATTTCGACCTGCCCTCACCATGCCGACGACATTCCGGCCGGGGTTGACGTGCCGACGACCGCGCGTCATTGACCCCTGAGCGGGCTTTGCCGGCGCCCCGGAGCGCCGCTTAAGCGGCCCGGCGGAAGAACGGCATGCCCCTTCGCCTCGACGCGCGCGACAGCGACTTTCCCTCTCGGTTCCGGGCCTTCCTCGGCGCCAAGCGCGAGGCGGCGTCCGACGTCGCCGCCGCCGTGCAGGCCATCGTGGCGGATGTTGCGGCGCGGGGGGACCGCGCGCTCATCGAGCTCACGCACCGTTTCGATCGGCTTGATCTCAAAACCGCCGGCCTTCGCGTCACCCAGAGCGAGATTGCCGCGGCCGTCGCCGCCTGCGAATCCGGCGCCCTGGCGGCGCTTTCCCTCGCCCGGGACCGCATCGAGGCCTATCACCGCCGGCAACTGCCCCAGAACGAGCGGTTCACAGACGCGCTTGGGGTGGAGCTCGGCGGGCGCTGGACCGCCATCGAGGCGGTGGGGCTCTATGTGCCGGGCGGCACGGCCGCCTATCCGTCCTCGGTCCTGATGAACGCCGTGCCGGCCAAGGTGGCGGGCGTGCCGCGAATTGCCATGGTGGTGCCGGCGCCGGACGGCCATCTCGAGCCGCTCGTGCTCGCCGCCGCGCAACTTGCCGGTGTCGACGAAATCTACCGTGTGGGCGGCGCACAGGCGGTCGCGGCCCTGGCCTACGGCACCGAGACCATTGCCCCGGTCGCCAAGATCGTCGGCCCCGGCAACGCTTATGTCGCGGCGGCCAAGCGGGCGGTGTTCGGAAAGGTCGGCATCGACATGATCGCCGGCCCCTCGGAAGTCCTGATCCTGGCGGACCGCGACGCCCACCCCGACTGGGTCGCCGCCGATCTCTTGGCCCAGGCCGAGCACGACGCCGCCGCCCAGGCGATCCTCCTCACCGATGATGAACCCCTTGCGACGGCTGTCGAGGCCGCGGTGGAGCGGCAACTCAAGACGCTGCCGCGCGGATCGGTGGCCGCCGCCTCCTGGCGCGACCATGGCGCGGTCATCCTCGTGCACGCCTTGGAAGAGGCCGTGCCCCTTGTCGACGCGATCGCCCCGGAGCATCTCGAGATCGCCGTCGCCGATCCCGAGCCGCTTGTCGCCCGCATCCGCAACGCGGGAGCGATCTTCATCGGCCACCACACGCCGGAAGCGATCGGCGATTATGTGGCGGGTTCGAACCATGTTCTGCCGACCGCGCGTTCGGCGCGCTTTTCCTCCGGCCTCGGCGTCCTCGATTTCATGAAGCGCACCTCGATCCTGAAGCTTGGGCCGGACGCGCTGCGCGCGCTTGCGCCGGCCGCGATCGCGCTCGGCCGCGCCGAGGGCCTCGAAGCCCATGCTCGTTCCGTGGCAATCCGGCTGAACGAGTAACGTCAAGCGCGCGCGATGGCTGCCCCCCGCGAAACCCGCTCTCCCACGCAGCGCCTGATCGCGGTGACGCTCGACGAGGAGTCGATCGGACGGTCGACCCCCGACGTCGACGATGAGCGCGAAGTCGCGATCTATGACCTGCTCGAGGACAATTTCTTCGCCCCGAACGGTCACGACAAGGGACCCTACGCGCTGCACCTTTCGATCGCCGAAAACCGGCTCGTATTCGACATCCGCACGGCTGACGGCGATCCCGTCATCGCCCACATGCTTTCGCTCGCGCCGTTCCGCCGCATCGTCAAAGATTATTTCATGATCTGCGACAGTTATTATCAGGCGATCCGCCGCGCGAGCCCGAGCCAGATCGAGGCAATCGACATGGGCCGGCGGGGGCTGCACGACGAAGGCTCGCGGATCCTGATGGAACGCCTGCAACGCAAGGTGACGATCGACTTCGACACCGCGCGCCGGCTGTTCACGTTGATCTGCGTCCTCCACTGGAAGGGCTGAGCGTGGCCGAGCCGACGCGGACACGTCCGCCGCAGGCGGTGCTGTTCGCCTGCGGGTGGAATGCGGTGCGCTCGCCGATGGCGGCCGCGCTGTTCCGTCACCTGGTCGGCCGCGGGGTCTATGTCGAGTCGGTCGGGGTGCGGCAGGGGGAGCCGGACCCCTTTGCCGCTTCGGTGCTCGAGGAGATCGGCATCGATCTTGGCCGGCACCGCCCCCGCACCTTCGAGGATCTGGAGGAGGCCGAGGGGCTCAATTTCGACCTCATCGTCACGCTCGCGCCCGAGGCGCACCACAAGGCGCTCGAACTGACCCGCACAAACGCCGTCGAGGTCGAGTATTGGCCGACGCCCGATGCGACGGCCGCAAGCGGAAACCGCGAGCAGATGCTCGAAGCCTATCGCGCGGTGCGCGATCTTCTGTCGGTGCGGATCGCGCAGCGGTTCGGCCGGCGGCAGATCGGAAACGAGTGAGTTGTCGGCGCACGGCGGTTCCGGTAGCTTCCGCGCCCGTTCCTTTTTCGACACACCGGTGAGGCAAGCCCGCGCGATGAACGGCCGCCCCAAACTCGTCCTCGCCTCGGGCTCGCCGCGGCGTCTTGCGCTCCTCAATCAGGCCGGTATCGAGCCCGACCAGTTGCTCCCGGCGGCGGTCGACGAAATTCCGAAGAAGGGCGAACTGCCGCGGGTTCTCGCAACACGGCTTTCCCGTGAGAAGGCGGAGGCCGCGCAGGCAACCGCCCGCCTCGACGATTCCCTGCGGGAGGCTTTCGTGCTTGCCGCGGACACGGTCGTCGCCGTCGGACGCCGCATCCTGCCGAAGGCGGAACTCTTGGACGAGGCGGCGCAGTGCCTGCGCCTCCTCTCCGGCCGCAGCCACCGGGTCTATACCGGGATCTGCCTCGTCACGCCGAAAGGCGCCTTCCGCCAGCGTCTCGTGGAAACGCGTGTGCGCTTCAAAAGGCTCTCGCGCGAGGACCTCGAATCCTATCTCGCCTCGGGCGAGTGGCGCGGCAAGGCAGGCGGCTATGCGGTGCAGGGACTCGCCGGCACATTCGTCGTGAAAATCAGCGGCTCCTACACGAACATCGTCGGCCTGCCCCTCTACGAGACCGTGTCGCTGCTGTCCGGCGAAGGCTATCCGGTGCATTTCGGCTGGCTAAAAGCCGCTCAGCCTTGCTAGGCTTTTTGCGCGTACGGCCCCGAAGCGGCCGACGCGCAAAGCACGTCGCACGGAGCGGGGGCGGTTCATGAACATCGCTTTGTGGCTCGAGCGCGCCGGGCGCAGTCACCGCGACCGACCGGCCGTCGCTCTCGGCACGAAGATCGTCCGCACATACGAAAGCCTGGCCGAACGCGCAGCGCGCCTGGCCGGCGGCTTGCGCGAGGCATGGAAGCTCGAGATCGGCGACCGCGTCGCGATTTTCGCCAAGAATGGCCCGGAATATGTGGAAATTCTCTACGCGATCTGGCACGCCGGGCTTGCCGCCGTGCCGGTCAACGCGAAACTGCACGGGCGGGAATTGGCCTACATTCTCGAACATTCGGGCGCGCGCGTGTGCTTCGCCTCGCCGGGGCTGGACGAGGCGGCCGCCCCGCATGCTCCCGCGAGCCTCGAACGTCTCGTCCGCATCGGCAGCGCCGACTATGACTCGCTGTGCCGGTCCGATCCCTGCCCGGCGGCGCCGCGCGCGGGCGACGATCTCGCCTGGCTCTTCTACACGTCAGGGACGACAGGCCGGCCGAAGGGCGCGATGCTGACTCACCGCGTTTTGTCCTGGGCGAGCCACGCCTATGCGAGCGAGGTCGATACCGTCTGCCTCGGAGACCCGGTGTTGCACGCCGCGCCGATGAGCCACGGGTCCGGCATGTACATCATGCCGCATGTGGCGCGGATCGGCATCAACGTAATCCCCGAGTCGGGCGCGTTCGAACCGGCGGAGGTTTTGCGCCTGTTCGACGCTTGGCCGCGCACCTCGATGTTTGCGGCGCCAACCATGATCAAGCGCCTCGTCGAGAGCAATGCCGACTGCAACCCCGCCAACATCCGCACGATCGTCTGGGGCGGTGCCCCGATGTATGTCGAGGACGCGCTTGCGGCGCTCGACCGGTTCGGGCCGCGCTTTGCCCAGATCTACGGTCAGGGCGAGGCGCCGATGACCATCACCACGCTGTCCAAGGAGGACATCGCGGACCGTGCCCACCCGCGCTGGCGCGAGCGGCTCGCTTCGGCCGGGCGGCCGTATGCCTGCGTGGAGGTCAAGGTAGCGGCGGCGGACGGCTCGCCGCTGCCTGCCGGAGAAATCGGGGAGGTGCTCTGTCGCGGCGACGTCGTCATGCCGGGCTATTGGCAAAGCCCGGAGGCGACCGCCCAGGCCCTCGACAGTGGGTGGCTGCATACCGGCGACGTCGGCGCCTATGACGCCGACGGCTATCTGACCCTGAAGGACCGTTCCAAGGACCTCATCATCTCGGGAGGGTCCAACATTTATCCTCGCGAGGTCGAGGAAGTCCTGCTGGAGGACAAGGGCGTGCGCGAAGTCTCCGTGATCGGCCGACCGGACCCGGAATGGGGCGAAATCGTCGTCGCCTATGTGGTCGGAGACACGAGCCCCGAAGCGCTCGATGCGCTCTGCCTGTCGCGCATCGCGCGCTTCAAGAGGCCGAAGGACTATGTCTTCGTCGATGCCCTGCCGAAGAACAATTACGGCAAGATCCTCAAGACGGAACTGCGCGCCCGTGATACGGCGGGCACGCACAAGGCTGGAGGGCCCGGATGACGCAATATTTCGGTGGCTGCCAGTGCGGCAGGGTGCGCTATTCGGTGGAGCTTGACATCGGGGAGCTCATCACCTGCAACTGCTCGCGCTGCGGCCGTCTCGGTCTGCTGCTCGCCTTCGCGCCTGCGGAGAAATTCACGCTGCTTTCGGGCGCCGACGCGCTGACGGACTACCAATTCAACAAGAAGATCGTCCATCACCTGTTCTGCGCGACCTGCGGCGTTGAATCCTTCGCCCGCGGCAAGCGGCCAAGTGACGGTGCCGATATGGTGGCGATCAATGTGCGCTGTCTCGACGGGGTCGATCCCGAATCCTTCCCGGTCAAGAAGGTCGACGGCCGGAATTTCTGACGTTTTGCGCACCCTTCCGGCGCAC
Source organism: Xanthobacteraceae bacterium (assembly GCA_035716025.1). Classification (GTDB taxonomy): domain Bacteria; phylum Pseudomonadota; class Alphaproteobacteria; order Rhizobiales; family Xanthobacteraceae; genus JADGHE01. The sequence continues at coordinate 157,862 of DASTKH010000041.1, read as the reverse complement.
TGGCCTTTTCTTGGGATATCGACCCGCCGCAGGCGCCTCAGCGCTCTCCTTCGTCCCCGGCCTGGACGAATTTGTTGAATCGGCTCTGCTTTCCGTCGTGCGTCCGCTCCTGATGAAGGAATTCGAGGGCGCGGGAATCGAAAATCCGGAAAAAGGCGTCCCAAGCGATGCGCCGCAGCTTGGTATCGTTGCTGCCGCCTGGCTCGTCGAAGTCGATGCGCAGGATTTCGGTCCCCTCGACCACGGCGGGATGTCCGCCTCGCGCCTCCGCCCAGCGCCGAATGACCTCGTGGTCGCGGCTGCGCTGCGCTTGGTCGCCGGATTCCTGTTTACGTTCTGCGGTCCTCGCCATCTTGCTTCTCCCAAATCGGCGAAGCCCCGGAGGGAAATGCACGGACGGCGAAAAAGTGTCTGCCGGCAGCGGAAATTCGCCGCGGCGCGGTTTCCCTCCGTCGCGAGGCCTGACGGCCCTGGTCCGCCGGAAGCCTATGCCTTCACCGATGAAAGCGTCTGCGGGCCGCCGAGCGCGCGCCGGCGGCGCTGCAGGAGAACGATGAGCCCGAACAGGGCGAGCGCCGGAATTGCGAACCAGTAGGGCGAGGGCCGCACGGCCGGCACAACGACGGCGACGATGCGGTCGCCCTGCTGCAGGCCGTATTTGCGTGCCTCGCTGCCGAACCGAACGGCCTGCACGCGCGTTTCGCCGCCCGCCTGCATGACGGTGAGGCCGCTTGCGGCGAGCTTCTGCGCTGCGCGCTCCCCGCTGCCCACCGAGAGTCGCACGAGCTTCTCGACCGGCTCGCCGCTTGCGTCCACTGTCTCGACTCGCAGCCGCAGCGTGCCGCCCGGCGGTGTCTTCTCGATCTCGGCCGGAAGCTGCGTGTTCGGCAGGTCGGTGAAAGGCGGCATCAGGCGGTCGAGCCAGATCGAGGGCCGGAACAGCGTCAGGCAAATCACGAGCAACGCCAGCGTCTCGTACCAGCGGTTGCGGGTGAGAAGCCAGTTCTGGCTCGCCGCCACGAAGGCGCCCATCGCGAGCACGCCGCAGCCCACCACGACAAGGAAGTGGAACGGCCCCGCGATGTCGAACATCAGGATTTCGGGGTTGTAGATGAAGACGAAGGGCAGCAGCGCGGTGCGATTCTCGTAGCGCATTGCCTGCCAGCCGACCTTTATCGGATCGGCGCCGGAGATGGCGCCCGCCGCATAGGCGGCCAGCCCGACGGGCGGCGAGACGTCCGCCATCAGGCCGAAATAGAAAACGAACATGTGCGCGGCGATGAGCGGCACCGCAAGATCGTTCTGCGCGGCAAGATCGACGATCACCGGCGCCATCAGGGTCGCCACGACCACATAGTTCGCCGTCGTCGGCAGGCCGCTGCCCAGCACGATGCAGATCAGCCCTGTGAGCAGCAGCATCATCACGAAGCTGCCGCCCGACAGAAACTCGACGAGTTCCGTCATCACGAGGCCGACGCCGGTGAGCGTCACCGTGCCGACGATGATGCCGGCGCTCGCGGTGGCAATCGCAACCGCGATCATGTTGCGCGCCCCGCCCTCAAGCCCGGACACGAAATCGGCGATCCCCTGCCGTGCCGGCCGCCATAGATCCCGTTCGCCGCGGAACAGAGCCGTCAACGGCCGCTGCGTCAGCACGAGGCCCGCCATCGCCAGCACGCCCCAGAAGGCGGCGAGCCCGGGCGACATCTCCTCGATCATCAGGCACCAGATGAGCACGATGACCGGCAAAAGGTAATGCAATCCCGTCCGCGCGACCTCGTAGAAATCCGGCACGGCGACGAGGCTGTGGCGCGGATCGTCGGCTGCGAGATCGGGCCGGCGGGCGCGGTCGCGCACGAGAACGATGTAGGCGAAGAGGACGACCGCGAGCGCGACAAGGCTCGACGCCTCGCCGAACGCCTCCTTGACCCAGCCGAAGCCCCAGTAGACGAGGCCGGCCAGGATCACCATGCCGCAGAACGTGGCGAGCGCTTTGACGGCACCCTCGACGGCGCCGCGCCGGCGCGTTCGCGTCAGGCCGGTCATGCCTCTTTTGGCGGCCTCGATGTCGACGATGTAGAAGAGCGCCGCATAAGTGATGATCGCCGGCAAGAAGGCGTGTCGCACGACATCCGCATAAGTGATGCCGACATACTCGGCCATCAGAAATGCGGCGGCGCCCATCACCGGCGGCATGATCTGGCCGTTGACACCCGCCGCACATTCGATGGCGGCGGCTTGGGTCGGCGAGTATCCGACCCGCTTCATGAGTGGGATCGTGAAAGTCCCGGTCGTCACCACATTGGCGACCGAGGAACCGGAAATCAGGCCGGTCATGCCTGAGGAGACCACTCCCGCTTTGGCGGGGCCGCCGCGGAACTGACCGAGCAGCGAGAAGGCGACTTGGATGAAGTAGTTGCCCGCCCCCGCCCGCTCGAGCAGCGCGCCGAAGAGTACGAACAGGAAGATGAAGCTCGTCGAGACGCCGAGCGCCACACCGAATACCCCTTCGGAGGTGAGCCAGAAATGCGAGGCGGCGCGGCCGAGCGAAACGCTGCGATGCGCCATCAACTCCGGCAGATAGGGGCCGGCGAAGACATAGAGCAGGAAGGTCAGACTGACCACCGGCATCCACGGGCCTTCGGCGCGGCGCGAGGCTTCGAGCAGCAGCAGCACGCCGACGATCGCGGCCAGGATGTCGCCGCGCGTGGGCAAACCCGGCCGCTGCGCGATCTCGGCGTAGAAGACGACGAGATAGAGAACGGCCGCGATCGCCCCGCCGGCGAGCAGCCAATCATAGATCGGCACGCGGTCGCGCGGCGCCCGCTTCGACGCGGGGAAACAGAGAAAGCCGAGCAGCAGCGCGAAGGAGAGGTGGAAGGCACGCGCCTCGGTGTCGTTGAACACGCCGACGCCGAGGCTGAACGGCAAAGGCGAGGCATACCACAGCTGGAACAGCGACCAGGCGATTGCGCCGACGAAGATGAGATGCGCCGCCGGACCGCGCGGCCGCCGCCCGCCGAGATCGGCCTCCGCCACGATGGCATCAAGCTGTTCCCGCGGAACCGCGGGACCGTCGGCGGCTTGGGCGCGCGCCGGTTCCATCAGAGCGTCCCGGCTCCGCCGCGCCGGGTCCTGCCAGAGCAGCCCGTCGCGGGCGGACGGCGGCGCAGCCGAATTTCGGCGGCGACGTCTCCGCCGCGGCGGATCACATCCATCCCTTCTCCTTGTAGTATTTCACCGCGCCGGGATGCAGAGGCGCCGTGATGCCCGCCTTGACCATCTCCTTCGGATCGAGATGCGCAAAGGCCGGATGCAGTTTCTTGAACTCGTCGAAATTTTCGAAGACGGCCTTGACCAGATTGTAGACAACGTCTTCCGGCTGCTTGGCGCTCGTCACGAGCAGCGCCCGCACGCCATAGGTCGTGGTCGGATTCGGATTGTTGGCATACATGCCGCCCGGAATCGTCGCGACCGAGTAATACGGAAATTTCTTGAGCAGGGCGTCGACCGCCGGACCCGTGACCGGGACCAGCTTGGCGCCGCAAGTCGTGGTCGGATCCTGGATCGCTGCGGAGGGATGGCCGACGCCGTAATAGAAGCCGTCGATCTTGTTGTCGCACAAAGCGGGGCCTTGTTCGTCGGCCTTGAGCTCGGAGGCGAGCGAGAAGTCGGAGAGCTTCCAGCCCATCGCGTCGAGAAGCTGTTCCATCGACGCGCGGGTGCCGGAGCCGGGGTTCCCGACGTTGAAACGCTTGCCCTTGAAGTCCTCGAATTTCGTCACGCCCGCTTCCTTGCGCGCGAGCACGGTGAACGGCTCCGGATGCACGGAGAACACGGCGCGCAGGTCGCCGAAGGCATTGCCCTTGAATTGCGCCTCGCCCTTGAGCGCGTTGTACTCGACGTCGGACTGGCTCATGCCGAAGTCGAGTTCGCCGCCGCGAATGGCATTCACGTTGAAAACGGAGCCGCCCGTCGATTCCACCGAGCAGCGGATGCCGGTCTTCTGGCGGTCCTTGTTCATGAGGCGGCAGATCGCGCCGCCGACGGCATAATAGACTCCGGTCACCCCGCCGGTGCCGATGGTGATGAAGCGCTGCTGCGCGAACGCCGGGCTCGCCGCGAGCGCAAAGCCGAGCGCGGCCGCGAGCAGAACCGGACCGCGGGCGAAAGCAGAACGGGACGACATGATAGGGACCTCCACTCCGAACGTCCGGGAAGAGTATACGAACGGCGGCTTTTGTCATCCCGCCCTCGCGCGGCAAGCAAGCCGGTGTGACAAGAGCCGGCGGTGGAGACGGGACGCTCAACGGCCTGCCGGAACGGACGCGTCGACGGCGTCGCCGAGCCGCTCGACGATCGTGTCGATCGTCGGCGCGTCGCTGATGAAGGGAGGCGCAAGCAACACATGGTCGCCCGCAATCCCGTCGGCAGTCCCGCCGCTCGGATAGACGAGCAGGCCGCGCGCCATCGCCTCGGCCTTCACCCGGGCGTGCAGCTTCAGCGCCGGGTCGAACGGCGCCTTCGTGGTGCGGTCCGAGACGAGCTCGATCGCCTGGAAAAGCCCGCGGCCGCGGATGTCGCCGACGAACGGATGGTTGCCGAAGCGCTCGCGAAGACGGCGGGCGAGCCGCTCCCCCATTTTGCCCACATTCTCGAGCAGGCGGTCGCGCTTGATCACCCGCTGCACAGCGAGCGCGGCCGCGCAGGCCACCGGATGACCGATATAGGTATGTCCGTGCTGGAAGGCGCCGGAGCCCTGTTCGAAGGCGCGGAAGATCGTGTCGGTCATGAGTGTTGCGCCGATCGGCTGATAGCCGCCGCCCAGGCCCTTGGCGATCGTCATGAGGTCGGGCGCCACGCCTTCCTGTTCGCAGGCATGCAAGGTCCCGGTCCGCCCCATGCCGCACATGACTTCATCGAGAATGAGGAGCACGCCGTAGCGGTCGCAGATCTCCCGGATGCGCTGGAAGTAGCCGGGAACCGGCGGAACGGCACCGGCCGTTGCGCCCACCACCGTCTCGGCCACGAACGCGATCACGCTGTCAGACCCAAGCTGCAGAATCTTCTCCTCGAGGGCGTCGGCGACGCGCCGGCCGTAGGCCTCCTCGCTTTCGTCCGCGCGCTTGTGGCGGTAGGCAAAACAAGGCGGAATGTGATGCGTCTCGAACAGCAGCGGGGCATACATGCGGCGCCGCGCCGCGTGGCCGCCGGTTGCGAGCGCGCCGAGCGTGTTCCCGTGATAGCTCTGGTCGCGGGCGATGACGTGGCGCCGCTGCGGTTCGCCGATCTCGACGAAATATTGCCGCGCGATCTTGAGGGCCGTTTCGACGGCCTCCGAGCCGCCGCTCACGAGATAGACATATTGCAAGCGGCCGGGCGCGTCGGCGACCAGCGTGTCGGCGAGGTCTTCGGCGACCTGCGTGGTGAAGAAGCTCGTATGGGCGTATTCGAGCTCCGCAAGCTGCGCGCGGATCGCCCCCAGCACGTCGGGATGGCCGTGCCCAAGGCACGAGACGGCGGCGCCGCCGGATGCATCGATGTAGTCGCGGCCCTGCGCGTCGACGATGCGGACCCCCTCCCCCCGCACCGCCACCGGCAAAGTCGGCTTGATCTGACGGTGCAGGATGTGGGTCATGGTCTCACCAAGTTCCGCTTGGAACCGGCAGGTCCGGGACGACAACCGGCTTGCGCAGCTCGATCGATGTCAGGATCGCCTCGAATGCGCCGAGCATATCGAGAATTTGTGGCACGGTGACGGGAAAAAGCGCCTTTCCCTCGATCGTGTCCGCAAACGCCTCGACAAGCGTGCGCACCGGGTCGACATGCTCGTAGATCCGGGTTTCCGGCTGCCGGCCGATCTCCGAGACAACCAGCGTGTCCTCCCCGCGGGCCTCGGCCGAGCCGTTCGTCCCGAAGATGTGAACGCGCCAATACATCGGCGCCGCCCTCACCGTGGCCATGAGTCCCGTGGCGCCCGATTGGAACTCGACCAGAACCGCCAGAGCATCGCGCGGGTCGGGCGGCGGCTTGTGCGAATAGAGCCGCGCGTCGACTTCGCGGATCGGCCCCACGAGATTGACGAAGGCATCGAGCACGTGCAGCCCGGCGCCGGTGAGGCCGCCGCCGGGCGACTCCCGCGGGTCGTCGCGCCAGCCGCCGCGCACGCGGGTCGAATGCTCGTTCGAAAAATGCCCTTCGATGTGCAGGATATCGCCGAGAATGCCGTCGTGGACGAGGCGCTGCAACTCGCGCATCGAGGAGAAGCAGCGCTTGTTGGTGCCGGTGCCGAGCGGCACGCGGGCCTCGCGCACGGCGGTGACGGCCTCCACGGCGGCCGCGCGCGTGAGGCAGAGCGGCTTCTCGCACCAAACCGGCTTGCCGGCTCTCGCGACGGCCTTGATCTGTTCGAGGTGCAGCGAATGCGGGGTCGCCAGAAATACCGCTTCGACCGCCCGGTCGGCGAGCGCGTCCTGCAAGTCGGTCGACAGTTTGAGCCCGTGCTTCTCGGCAACCGCGCGGCCCTCATCCGGATCCTTGCTGACGCCGTGCACGAACCGAATACGATCGCTCTTGTTCTGGACCGCATCGAGGATCGTCTGCCCCCAGCGGCCGAGCCCTATCATTGCTGCTTGAATCATTGACCCCGAACCTTGTTTCCGCCTTCTTCTTTCCATTCGGGTCGTCGATGGCAAGGATTTCGTGCTTTCCTCACCACACTTCTTGGAAAAGGCCGACCTGCAGTCGCGACCTGCCGCCACACCACAACTTCCGAATTGTAACCGGCGTGTATCGGGATTCCGCTATCCGAACAAAGCGCAAAGATCGGCAACGTTTCGCTAACGCTTGCGGACATGCGCCGTCGATTGGGAGAATGCCATGAACGCGATGCCTGACGTGCCGCGCGTACCGGGAAAGGTCTTGCGAGAATTCGCCGCACGCGCTCTTCGCGCCGCGGGCCTCGATGAGGACGGCGCCCGCAGCGTCGCCGATCTCGTCGTCGAGGCCGATGAGCGCGGCTCCGACACGCATGGCATCATTCGTCTTCCGCGCTACGTCGCCCGGCTGCGTGCCGGCGGCATCAACCCGCGCCCGAACATCCGCATGGTGTCCGAGCGCCCCGCGGCCGCGCTCATCGACGGCGACAACGGCATGGGCCATCTGGTGATGCGTCATGCGGCGCACGTGGCGATCGAAAAGGCGCGCGCCACCGGCGCCGCCTGGGTGGGCGCACGCATGAGCAACCATGCCGGCCCCGCGTCGCTCTATGCCACGATGCCCCTCGCGCACGACATGATCGGCATCTATTTCGCGGTGGGCAGTTCCAACCATCTGCCCCCCTGGGGCGGCCGCGACCTCCTGCTCGGCACCAATCCGCTCGCCATCGCCGTGCCCGCCCTGGAGGAGGCGCCCGTGGTGCTCGACATGGCCCCCACGGTGGCGGCCTATGGCAAGGTCCGTCTCAGGCAGCAGCGCGGCGAGCCCCTGCCCGTCGGCTGGATGATCGACGGGGAGGGAAAGCCGCTGACCGACTCTTCCAAAGCCGATCAGGGCTATCTGCTGCCCATCGGCGAATACAAGGGTTACGGGCTGGCGATGATGATCGGTGTCCTCGCCGGGTTGCTCAACCGCGCGGCGTTCGGCCGCGATGTCGTCGACTTCGCCAAGGATGCCGCTTCCGTCACCAACACGGGCCACGCGATCCTCGCGCTCAGCATCGACACTTTTGCGCCGGTCGTCGATTTCAAGCGCAGCGTCGATGCGGCCGTGCGCGACATACGCGGCTCGGCACGCCTGCCCGGAGTCGAACGCATTTTCGTGCCGGGCGAGCAGAGCCATCTGCGCATGCGCGACCGTCTCGCGAACGGCATTCCCGTTCCGCCGCCGCTGCGCCGGAGTTTGGACGAGATGGCGGCCGGTCTCGGCATTCCGTTTCTCGACTAAGCTGCGCCGCCGCGCCACCCTTCTGCAACTCCTTCGCGAAACCTGGAGACATGCGACAATGAGCGAAAAACCCCTGATCGGCCTGATCGGCGTCGGCATGATGGGATTCATGTTCGCCGAACGCCTGCTGGCTGCGGGCTTTCGCGTGCTCGGCTACGATATCGTACCGGAGAAGAACGAGCGGTTGCGCGCGCTCGGCGGCGAAGCAGGCACCTCCGGCGCGGACGTCGCGCGCCGCTGCGACACCATCATCATCATGGTGTTCAGCATGGACGAGGTCGAGGATGTCGTACGCAACGACATCCTGCAGACGGTCGGGCCCAATTCGAACAAGATCGTGATGGTCTCTTCGACGGTCGATCCGGAACGCATCGCGGCCCTCGGTCGGGACGCATCGGCGCGCGGCCTGCGCTTCCTCGAAACGCCGGTTTCCGGCACGAGCCAGCAGTGCCGCGAGGGATTGGGTGTCGGCCTGATCGGCGGCGATCCGGCGCTGATGGAATCGGTGCGGCCGGTGCTGACGGCGCTTTATCCGCGGATGTACCACATGGGAAAGTGGGGCGACGGCACCCGCGCTAAGCTTGCCATCAATCTCATCCTCGGCATCAACCGCACTGCGCTTGCCGAAGGTCTCGTGTTCGCCGAACGGATGGGGCTCGATGCCGCGGCATTTCTCGACGTCGCCAAGGCCTCCGCCGCTTATTCGCGAGTGATGGACGGCAAGGGGCCGAAAATGGTGCGGGGCGATTTCTCGCCGGAAGGACACATGGTGATCTCCCTGAAAGACGCGACACTGATGTCCGAACAGAGCCGCCGGCTCGGCCAGGAACTGCCGCTGCTCGAGACCTATCGCAACATCCTCAAGGCCTGCATCGATGCCGGTCAGGGTCAGCTCGACAACAGCTCCGTGATCAAGGAGATTCGCCGACGGCAGGCTGCGCCGGCGGCCGATGCGGACGCCCGGAGGGCGACATGAGCGAGGAACAGGAAGGCCGCGTTCGTCTCGATCGCGAAGGGCCCCTTGCGCGCGTCACCTTCGAACGCCCGGCCGCGCGTAATGCGATGACGTGGGCGATGTACGACGCGCTCGCCGCCATCTGCGCCGAGATCCGCTCCGACCCATCCGTCCGTGTCGCGCTGCTGCGCGGCGCAGGCGGCAAGGCTTTCATCGCCGGGACCGACATCGCCCAGTTCATGCATTTTTCATCGGGAGAGGACGGCCTCGCCTATGAACGCCGGATGGAGGCGGTGCTTGGCGCGCTCGAAACCTTGCCCATGCCGACGGTCGCGCTGCTCGAAGGCTGGGCCGTGGGCGGCGGGCTTGCCATCGCGTCCTGCTGCGATTTCCGCATCGCGACCACCGGCACCAAGCTGGGCGTGCCGATCGCGCGGACACTCGGCAATTGCCTGTCGATGCACAACTGCGCGCGGCTCGTTGCCGCGCTCGGCACGGCAGCGGCAAAGCGCATCCTTCTGCTCGGCGACTTTCTGACAGCCGAGGAGGCGCAGAGCCTCGGCTTCATTCTCGACGTCGTGCCTCCGGAAGCAATCGATGCCCGTGCCGCGAGCCTCTGCGACCGGCTGGCACGCAACGCGCCCATCACCATGCGGGTGAGCAAGGAGATGATCCGCCGGCTCGTGCTCGACCGCCTCGCCGAAGCCGATGATCTCCTCCGCGAGACCTACGGCAGCCGCGATTTCCGCACCGGCGTTTCCGCCTTCGTGGAAAAGCGGGAGCCGCAATGGAGCGGCACATAAGCCATGGCCGTCATCGATTCACACCACCACGTCTGGCAGGTTGCGCGCCGTCCGCACCAGTGGCCGCCGGAAGCGCGCGCCACGCTCGACCGCGACTTCACGCCGACCGACCTCCTGAAAGAGATGCGTGCGGCAGGCGTCGACGGCACCATCCTCATGCAATCTCTCAACGACTATGAGGAGACAGAGGAATTTTTGGACATCGCCCAAGCAACGCCGTGGATGCGCGGCGTGGTGGGCTGGGTGCCGCTCGATAATCCCGCGGAGACGGAAGCCGCCCTCGATCTTCTCTCCGCGCGCGGCCCGCTCGTCGGCATTCGCCATCTGATGCGGGTGGGCGCGACGCCGGGTTTCCTGCAGCGGCCGGACGTCGTGCAATCGCTCACTCTGGTTGCCCGCGCGGGGCTTGCCTTCGAGACGGTGCCGACCAACCCGGAGCAGTGGGAGCAGGCTTTTGCGACGGCCGACCGCTTTCCGGACATGCCTTGCGTCGTCAACCATCTGGGCCGACCGCCCGTGCCCGAAAGCGGTTGGGAGCCCTGGGCAACGTGGATCACGCGCGCCGCCGCGCGCGAGAACATGGTGATCAAGCTTTCGGCGGGCATCGCCCTGATCCAGCACTGGCGGTGGTCCACGGCGCAGATCCGCCCGTTCGTGGAGCACGTCATCGAAAGCTTCGGGCCGGAGCGGGTCATGGCGGGCAGCAATTGGCCCGTGGTGCTGATCGCCGGCACCTATCAGGAGGTTTGGCGCGGCATCGTCGAACTGCTTGCGCCTTATGCCGAAAGCGAACGGGCTGCCATGCTTGGCGGCAATGCCGAGCGCGTCTATGGACTTTGATATAGAGATCGAGACTTCCGCGCGCCCCCGCCCAGGCGTGGGCAACCCCAACGGTCGATGTTCACTGGCCTCCCGCTTCCCGCCGACCGCGGGAGGGCGCGGGCGCGGGAGGCCGCGGCAAGAAACGGAATCAAGCGCATGACCACACGGACTGTCGGCATCATCCTCAACGGCGCGACCGGCCGCATCTGCTCGACGCAACATTTGCAGAATGCGCTCGCGCCGATCTGCGCCGAGGGCGGCATTGCACTCGGCGAGGATCGAATCGTGCCGCAGTTGCTGCTCGTTGGTCGCAATCGCGAGAAGCTCGCCGCCATTGCCCGGCAGCACAACGTCTCGGCCTGGACCACCGACCTCGACCAGGCGCTCGCGAACCCGGATTTTTCGATCGTCTTCGACGCCGCGGCAACGCATGCGAGGCTCGACGTGCTGCACAAGGCGATCGCCGCCGGCAAACATATCTATACCGAGAAGCCCGTCGCGCCGTCGGCCGCCGAAGGGCTTGCGCTTCTCAAGGCCGCGGAAGCGCGCGGTCTCAAGCACGGCGCGGTTGAAGACAAGCTTTATCTGCCCGGCCTGCAGAAGCTCGCTTATCTCATGGACATCGGCTTTTTCGGCCGCGTGGTCAATTTCAAGCTCGAATTCGGCTGGTGGGTTTTCGACGGTCGCCATACGCCGGCCCAGCGCCCCAGCTGGAACTACAAATCGTCGGGCGGCGGCGGACTCACGTTCGACATGTATCCGCACTGGCGCTACGTCATTGAAGGCCTGCTCGGCCGCATCCGCCGGATCGTCTCGGCGGCATGGACCGCGCAGCCCGAGCGTATCGACGAGCGCGGCGAGGCTTATCAGGTCGACGTCGACGACAGCGTATCGACAATCGTGGAGCTGGAGAACGGCGCCTTCGGCACCATCCTGAGCTCGTGGGCGACGCGTGTCCGCCGCGACGACCTGTTGATGCTGCATGTCGACGGCACGCACGGTTCTGCCGTCGCGGGGCTGCACCGCTGCCACATCCAGTCGCTCGGCGAGACGCCGAAGATTGCCGGCTTCAGCGTGGCGGTCGATCTCGGCATGGACTATCGCACGCAGTGGGGCGCGGTTCCCGATCTCGGCCCCTACAAGAATCCCTACCGCGTGGGATGGGAGGGTTTCCTGCGCCATGTGGTCGCAGACGAACCGTTCGCGGCCGACCTGCGTGCGGGACTCCGCGACGTCGCCCTGGCGGAAGCGTGCCGCCGCAGCATGGCCGAGCGGCGGTGGGTGGATCTCGCCTGAACCGGCGCGGCATTCGGCGACCTTTCCGCCTTCGCCTGCATGTGTTGTGCAAACTGCGGCGAGAATCGGGCACGTTCGTAACGTCTCATGCCGTCACGGGCTCACCCGTGCGCCGCAGCCCTGCAAAAAGCGTGCAGGCCATGCGCAAAAGTTGTTCGGAACCGCCGCGCCGCTCATCCGTTGAGGAAAGCATGCCGCGACACGACGCCGGCACGGCGTACGAAAAGTCGTGTCGAGCGGCCATTCCGCACACACAGACAGGACAGAGGAGGCAAGGGATGCTTGCTGGCAGAACATTTTTGGCGGCTGCGGTCGTTGCAGCTGCTTTCGGTCTCGCGACCCCGGCTCTGGCGGGCGAAGGTTCGCCCGACATCGACCTCGGGCCGTACGGAAATTGGGGCAGCGGGCCCAATTATCCCTATGTTTCATCGGAACCCGGCTACGCCATCGCGCCGGCTTACCCCGTGGAAACACCCTTCCTCGGCCGTGCCTACGAGCCTGAGGGAAATGTAGGCTACCTGCCGCGGAGGAGAGTTATTCCCGACGAAAGCTACGGCACGGAGGATTGACGGCGCTCTTGCCCCGCCGCTTGAACCAAGAATCCAGGCAGTGCGCGAACAAAGAAGGCCGCCTCGGGCGGCCTTCTTGGCGTGCGGCGTCTCGACCGCCGGCGGAATTGAAGACAATCGTCGCGAATCCTGAAGGCAGCGAAATCAGATCACCACCACGCGCGTTCCCACCGAGACGCGCTCATAAAGATCAATCACGTCTTCATTGCGCATGCGGATGCATCCGGAAGACACCGCCTGCCCGATCGTCCAGGGCTCGTTCGAGCCGTGGATGCGATAGAGCGACGAACCGAGATAGAGCGCGCGCGCGCCGAGCGGATTGTCGGGCCCGCCCGGCATGTAGCGCGGCAGATCCGGCCGCCGCTTCAGCATCTCGTCCGGCGGGCGCCAGTCCGGCCATTCGCGCTTCATGGTGACGGTCTTGACCCCCGACCAGGCGAAGCCGGGCCGGCCTACGCCGATGCCGTAGCGCAGCGCCTTTCCGTTCTCCTGGATGAGGTAGAGGAAGCGATTCGGCGTGTCGATCACGATCGTGCCCGGCTTTTCGGGTCCGTAATAATCGACGACCTGTCGCTCATATTTGGGATCGACCTCGCCGCGACCGAGCGCGGCGAGGCGCGGGCGCTCGGCGCCTTGCTGCACCTCGTAGCGCGGGAAGCGGCGCGGATCGGCATAGCCGGGCGCGTAGATCGGACCCTGATCGCGCGGCGCCGCCTCACTTGTTCCACCAAACAGGAACTCGATAAATCCGCCGCCCATATGTCCGCGCCGCGCGCTCGACTGACGGGCGGGAAAGGCGGAGGACTCGCGCATCTGCGGCGCGCCGGCAAACCGCTCCGGCTGCGGGTCGAGCGGCGCCGCTGAGAGCGGAAAAGAAAATGCGCCCGCAACCAGTATCACCGGTGCGAACGCAAGGGAGCAGAAACGCTGCATGTCGTACTCGTCACGCGGTCTTCGAAACGGAGACTTGTGACGCCGTCTCCTGCCCGAGCAGTACACGGCGAAAGCGCGACGGATTGGTAAACGGCGCCTTCCGCGAAACGGGAAAATTGCGTTTCGTCGCGTTAACCTTGACGGTGCGTAAAGGGTCGAGGCACGGCGAGGAAGCAGGACAGCGCGATCACGGCAAGGAGACCCGCAAGCGCCATCGCCATCCGATCGGAGCCTTGCTCGGCCACGAAGGCAACGACAACGGGCGCCGCCGACTGGACAACCAGCGCCGGACCCGCGATGCGTCCGATCAACCGGCCGTAGCCGGCCGCCCCGAACAACGCGAGGGGCACCGTTCCGCGCGCGAGCGTCATCAGTCCGTTGCATAAGCCGAGCAGCATGACGAAAGCGGCGGCAACGACAGGCGAAAGCCCGAGCGCCGCGAGGCCGGCGAAGGCAAGCACGAGACAGCCGACGGCCAGACGCGCGATGTCGAGCGGGTGGACGTTGCGGGCGAACAGCAATTCGCAGAGCCGCGCCGCCATCTGGCACGGCCCGAAGAGCGCCCCGATCGCCACGGCGGTGGCAGGATCGAGCCCAAGCCGCGCAAACATCGCGAGCAGATTGGCGAGCAGGCCGGACGGCACGAAGGCGTAGACGGCGAAGGCCGTGACGACGAGCAGAAACGCGCGACCCTGCGCCGGTAATTTCGGAGGCAGCGCCGGAGCGCCGGCGGGTGCGGGCGTCTCCGCCGCGGCACGCGTACGCGGAAGCAGAAATGCATGCAGCGGCGCCGCGATGCCGGCAAGCACGGCCGCATAGGCAAGATATGTCGCACGCCAGCCGAACGTATCGACGAGGATGCGCGTGACCGGCCAGCTCACCGTCGAAGCGAAGGCGCCCGCGAGCGTCAGGGCGGTGATTGGCCGGCGCGCGGCCGCGCCGAAAATGCGGCCGAGCGAGGCGAAGGCCGGATCGTAGAGCGAACCGGCCATCGCGACGCCGAGCACCGCCCACACCGCGAAATAGGCGGCAGGATGCGTCGCGTGCGTGATCGCAAAAAGACCCAAGGCGCCGAGCAGCGAGCCGACCGGCATCACTCGGTGGCCGCCATAGCGGTCGACGAGCGCGCCCATTCGCGGCGACACCAGGCCGGCGACCAGAATACCGACGGACAGGCCGCTCATCGTCAGACTGAGCGACCAGCCATGATCGGCGGCGATCAGGGGGACCATCAGCACCGGCGTGTAATAGATCGCGCCCCACGCGACGATTTGCGTCAGCGAAAGGACGAGAACGGCCCGCCAGGGGCCGAGGAGAAAGCGGGCGAGGTCGGACATCGGGCGCCGCGAGACTGCAGCACGGCTTACCATGTCGCCTTCGGCGAGGCGAGGCGGCCGCTCCGCACCGATGGCCCGGTGCGATCAGCGCAGCCCTTTGACCAGCACGCGCGCGCTGTCAGGACAAATGGAGCGGAATTGCCGCGTGCCGGCGATGGCCTCCGGCACTTGCGACCGTTCGCAAACCGCATAGCCGAGACGTTCGAAGAACGGCCCCGCGGAGGCCGTAATGGCCCAGACGCTGCGGCAGCCGGCTATAAACGCCTCGGTCTCGAGAGCGGCGACGATCTTCGCGCCGATGCCGCGATGCCGCGCCGGCGGCAAGGTGAGGACCGAGCGCACCAGTGCCTCCTTGCCGTGGACTTCTAGCCCTCCGTAACCGACGGGCACCTGCTCTTCGGTCTCGAATCGCCAGAAGAGGCGGCCGGGCTCCTCCACATCGTCGATCGGCAGTCCTGCCTTCTCCAGCGCGCGGCAGAGCGCCGCGCGCGCGCCGGCCGGCAGAGGATGCGCCATGAGCCGCGGTCCGCCGCCCGCCATGGTCAGGCCCGCGGGGCACAGCGGACGTAGACCGCCGTTCCGTAGCGACCGGCGACCTCGCGGTCGAGCCAGCGCAGGATCAGAACCCGGCCGTCGAAGGAGACGATTTCGCGGTCGCTTGCATCGCCCGCCGGCCCCGCGGGTCCGATGAAGCGACCGCCCTCCGGCCCGGCCTTGGTAAAGAGCTCCGTCGGCTGGCTCTGGTCGGCAAGATGCATCATGACACCGCCGTTAGGCCCGCGACCGATGACGTAAGGATGCCGACACTGGTTGCGCGCCTGGGTGATCGTTCGCGCGCGGTCGCCTTCTTGGTGATACGAGGCAAATCCCCAACGGCCGACCAGGTCCTCGGGCGCGATTCCCGGCGCGGGCGGCGCGTTAACGACCGGTGGAGGGGCGGCCGGCGCCAGCGGTTCCCGCGTGCCGGCGCACCCCGCCAGCAACAAACCCATCACGAAGACCGTCGCGGACACCTTCGGCGACATCGGGAATGCTCCTCTCTGGCTGGCCTGAATGCGTGTTCCTCCAGCAAGAGGTCGATTTCCCTCGCCGTCAAGGCCGATATGGCCAGAAGACGGCGATCAGCGGGACGCCGACCGCAACCACGATGATCGACAAGGGAAGTCCCAGCCGCCAGTAGTCGCCGAAGCGGTAGCCGCCCGGCCCCATGACCAGCGTATTGCATTGATGGCCGATGGGCGTGAGAAAGTCGCACGCTGCCCCGATCGCCACCGCCATCAGGAAGGCATCGACGCTGTACCCGAGATTGGTGGCGAAACCGGCGGCGATCGGCCCCATCACCAGCACCGTCGCAGCGTTGTTGAGAAACGGCGTGATCGCCATGGCCGAGACCATGATGAGGGCGAGCGCGCCGAGCGGCGGCAGCGCCGCCGCGGCGGTGGACAGCCAACCGGCGATGAGATCGGTGCCTCCCGTTGTCCGCAGCGCATCGCTGACCGGAATGAGCGCACCGAGAAGAACGAGGATCGGCCATTCCATCGCCTCGTACGCTTCGCGCAGCGTGAGTGCGCGGACGAGCAGCATCGCCACCGCCGCGCTGAAGAAGGCGATGGCGACCGGAACGACATGAAGCGAAGCCGCCGTCATCGCGGCGACAAGGATCACGACCGGCACGATGCTGTGGCGGCCGGTGCCGAGCCGCAGATCGCGCGCGGCGAGCGGCAGGCAACGCAGTTCCCCGAGCGTCTCCGGCATGGTGTTGAGATTGCCTTGCAGCACCAGCACGTCACCCGGCTGGAGGCGCACCGATCGCATCTGCCGCGTCACCCTCTGCCCGCGGCGGCTGACGGCGAGGAGATTGACCTGGTACCGCTCGTAGAGCCGCATCTGCATCGGCGTCCGATCGACCAGAATGGAGTCGCCGGTGACGACCGCCTCCATGACGCCGATGTCATCGGCCGGCGTGTCGGTCTCGCGCTCCTTGTCGTCGCGCACGAGCTGCAGCTTCGCCTCGCCGACGACACGGTCGAGCACGTCCTGCTCGCCTTCGAGCAGCATCGTGTCACCGGGCTTGAGAACTGCGTCGTCCGGCGGGCTGTAGCGGCGGCGGCGCTTGCGCAGCAGCATCAGCACATCGACCTCGCTCTCGCCGAGCGCGCGCAGGTCCGCCACGGTCTTCTCGATCAGCGGTGAACCTTCGGGCACCACGACCTCGGTGGTGTAGCCCTCGATGTTGAAAGCCGCGTCCATCGACGCCGAGCCTTTGCGGCCGCGCGGCAACAGCCGGTAGCCCACGGCAAGGAACAACAGGCCGACCGCCGCCACCCCCGCCCCGACAGGGGTGAAGTCGAACATCCCGAAGGGCTGACCCGTGAGCTCCTCGCGCACGCGCGCAACGATAATGTTGGGCGAGGTGCCGATCAGCGTCACGACCCCGCCGAGCAGCGCCCCGAACGACATCGGCATGAGCAGGGCCGAGACCGGCTTGTCGTGGCGGCGCGCGAGCTGGAAGGCGACCGGCATCATCATGGCCAGCGCGCCGATATTCTTCACGAAGGCGGACAGCACCGTGACGGTGCCGGCGAGCACCACGACCTGCAAACCTGTCCGATCGAGATGCGGGCTGATCCGGCGTACCACCCGCTCGATCATGCCGGAGCGGGCCACACCCGCGCTCACGACGAGCGCACTCGCGACGATGAAGACAATATCGTCGCTGAAGCCGGAAAACGCCTTGTCGTAAGGAACGATGCCGGTGAACACGCCGGCAAGCAGGGCGAGCAGCGCCACGACGTCGTAGCGAAGCCGGCCCCAGGCAAACATCGCCATCATACCGGCGAGAATCGCGAATGCGAAAGCCTGCGGCGCGGGAATGGGAAGGTCAAAATCCATCTGAATCCAGGAACGCGGGGCGCAGGCAAACGCGCCTGCCCCGCTGCGGGTTCCGCATCCCGGCCTACTGACCTTCGCCCGCCTCCGCTTCAGCGAGACTCGCCCGCCAGTCCTTACGCCGCAGCACGAACGAGGCCGCCGCCAAAGCGAGCAGGCCGACGCTCGCAATGATCAGAACGAGCGCAATTGGTCGCTGCAGAAAGATCAAGTAATCGCCGTTCGACATCACGAGAGACTGCCGCATGCTCATTTCGAACATGGGCGCAATCACCAGCCCGAGCACCAGCGGCGCGGGGTCGAACCCGAACTTGCGCAGGCCGTAGCCCACGACGCCCATGATCAGCATGATCCAAACGTCGACGATGGAATTGTTCACCGCGTAGACACCGACGATGCAGAACATCAGGATCAGCGGGTAGAGATAGGAGTAAGGGATGCGCAGCACGGTCACGAACAGGCCCACCAATGGGAGATTGAGGGCAAGCAGGACCAGGTTTCCGACATACATCGAGGCGACGAAGCCCCAGAACACGTCGGGGTGCTCGCTCACGAGATTGGGGCCGGCGGCGACGCCGTGGATCGCAAGCGCGCCGATCAGCACGGCCGTTACCGGGCCGGTCGGCACCCCGAGCGCAAGCATCGGTACGAAAGCCCCGGTCGACGCCGAATTGTTGGCCGATTCCGGACCGGCGACGCCGGCCACCGCGCCCTTGCCGAATTCTTCCGGGTGCTTCGAGACGCGCCGCTCGAGCCCGTAGGACAGGAAGCTTGAAATGATATGCGCGGAACCCGGAATGATGCCGACGAAGAAACCCAACACTGAGCCGCGGGCGATCGGCATCGCGGCCTCGCGCCACTCCTGCCGCGTCGGCAAGAGCTCGCGCAGCTTCGGCGCAAAGACATCGCGCACCACATTCGCGCTCGGCGTCGCGAGAATTTCCCCCACCCCGAAGAGGCCCATGGCGACCGGCACGATGCCGATTCCGTCTCCGAGCTCCGCGAGGTCGAAGCTGTAGCGGAAATGGCCGGTCATCGTGTCGATGCCGATCATGCCGATCATCAGCCCGACGACCGCCATCACCAGCGTGCGCAGGAGCGAGGTCGACGACATGTAGGAAAGGAAGATCAGGCCGAGGACCAGGAGGGCTGCATATTCCGGGGGGCCGAAACGCACCGCGAAAGCCGCGAGCGGCGGCGCCACGATCGTCAGCACGAGGAGGCCGAAAGTGCCGGCCACGAACGAGCCGACCGCCGCGATGCAGAGCGCGGCGCCGGCCCGGCCCTTTCGCGCCATCGCATAACCGTCGATGCATGTCATGACGGACGCGGCTTCACCGGGAATGCGCATCAGAATTGAGGTGGTCGAACCGCCGTATTGCGAGCCGTAATAGATGCCGGCCAGCATGATGACCGCCTTGGTGGCGTCGAGCCCGAACGTCACGGGCAGCAGGATGCTGATGCCGGTGAGCGGCCCGATGCCCGGCAGCACGCCGACCAGCGTGCCCACCAGACAGCCCAGAAAGGCGTAGATCAGCACGCTCGGCTGGAACACGACCGAAAAGCCGAGCAACAGACTGTCGATGGTGCCGCCCAAGGTCGCCTCGGAATTCGCTGGAAGGATACCGCCTATGACTGGCCGCGCCGGGGCGCTGCGGTGCGGCAGCGCGCTGCCGACCGCCGTTCATGCTGCAGCTCTCTCATCTCCCCCCGGCCGCGGCGCCTCTCTGATCACCGCATGCAGCCCGGAACAGCATAGCGGGCCGCCGAAATCAAGCCTGCTCCGGGGCACGCGAGTCAGAACCCCAACGGTCCGTCGGGGATCGGCGCGCGCAGCTCCGTGAACAAGACATAGGCGAGGGCCACCACGGCGAGGCTGTAAAGCAAGGCCGGGACGGGCCTCTTGCGTTCGATCAGAACGAGAAGCGCGAACATCATGGTCGCGAGCGTGATGGCGAAGCCGAGGCGCGTGTAGAAGAAGGTCGCGACCGCGGCGATGGCCAAGACCGGTGCAGCGTGCCTGAGATCGTCCCACCCGAGGGCGGAAAAAGGCTCCGACTGCCCCGCGCCGAGCACGAGCAACACGCCCATCCCGACGATCAACGTCGCGATCACCTTCGGCATGAAGCCCGCGCCCGGAAAGGACAGTGAGCCGAACGGCAGGTCACCGCTCAGCGCGAGCACCGCCGCCCCCGCAACAACCATCACGGCCCCCGCGACATGGTCCGCGCGAAGGATCATGCGTCCTATCCCTGCACGCGGCCGATCAGCCGCACTGCTTCCTCCGAGCGCCGCCCGTCGTCGTCCCAGAACTTGGCGAAGTCGGCGGCGTTGAGAAAGGCAACCTCGAGGCCCGAATTCGTGATCGTCGTCTTGAACACGTCCATTTGCGCCGCCTTCTCCATGGCGGCGTTCAGGGTGGACACGACGGCACTCGGCGTGCCCTTGGGCGCAAAAATGCCGACCCACAGATAGTATTCGACGTCGTAGCCGAGCTCCTTCATGGTCGGCACATCGGGCAGATCCTTCGAGCGCTTGGCGCCGAACTGCGCGAGCGCGCGCAGCTTGCCGCTCTTGATGTGCTGGATCGTCGCCGTGATCGTCTGCACGCTCGCATGCGCATTGTTGCCGAGCACCGCCGTGACCGCCGGTCCGCCGCCATTCGTCGGCAAGTGGCGCAGCTTGGAGATGCCGAGCGCCTTCTCCATCATCGCAACCGGCAGGTGCGTTGCGCCGTAAAGACCTCCCGAACTGTAGATGATCTTCTCTGGGTCCTTCTTCGCCGCCTCGACGAAATCCTTCATCGTCTTGTACGGCTGCTGGGGATTGACGATCAGGCAGACCGGATTGGCGACGAGGCGCGCGAGCGGAATGAAATCGGTGCGCGTAACCTTCGGCTGACGGTCGAACAGCTTGTCGACCTCCGCATAGCCGGAGAGACCGTTGTTGTGCGACAACAGCGTGTAGCCGTCAGGCTTGGCGTTCGCGGCGACTTGCGCGCCGACCTGGCCGCCCGCTCCGGCTTTTGTCTCGACGATTACCGGCTGCTTGAACACCGCCTCGAGCGCGGAAGCGAAGGGCCGCGTGACGATGTCGTTTGCCCCGCCCGGAGGAAAGGCGTTGAGGATCGTGATCGCGTGCGAGGGAAACGCCTCCTGCGCGCGGGCCCGGCGCGTCAGCACGGCCCCCGCCGTGACCCCCGCCCCCACGATGAAGCTTCGTCTGTCCATTTTCTTTTCCTCCCGAATGGATGTCTTCCGCCCGCCGCGGCGGCGTTACGACTGCATCTTGCCGATGGTCTTCACCGCATCCTCGACGCGTTTGGCGTCTTCGTCCCAGAAGACCTGGAATTCCGGCCCGTCGAGATAGGCGTGCTCGTCGCCCACATTCTTGACCGCGGCCTTAAAGGCCTCGGAATTCGCTGCGATTTTCGTATCCGCGCGCAGTTTCGCGACGACGTCGCCCGGCGTCCCCTTCGGCGCGAACAGCCCGACCCAGAGGTAGAACTCGACGTCATAGCCGAGCTCCTTCAGGGTCGGCACGTCGGGAAGCGACTGCGAACGTTTCGCCGAATAGCTCGCAAGCGCCCGTACCTTTCCGGACTTGATGTGCGCGCTCGCGGCCGCGACCGACGAGGCGAGCACCTGCGCATTGTTGCCGAGCAGGGCGGTCAGGGCCGGGCCGCCGCCGTTCGTCGGCAGATGGCGCAGCTTGATGTCGGCCGCCTTGGTGAACAGAACCGTGGGGAGATGCAGCGCACCGTAGAGGCCCGAAGACGAATAGATGATCTGGTCGGGCCGCTTCTTCGCGTCATCGACGAGATCCTTCAGGGTCTTATAGGGTGTCTCGGCGTTCGTCAGCAGCACCATCGGCCCGGACGTGAAACGGGCGATCGGGATGAAGTCCGCGCGCGTGAACTTCGGCTTGCGGCCGAAGAGGGCGTCGACCGCCTCGAACCCGGAGATCGAGACGATATGGACGAGCAGCGTATAGCCGTCCGGCTTGGCGTTGGCGGCGTATTGGCCGCCGACCTGGCCCGCGGCACCGGCCTTCGTCTCAATGACGACGGGCTGCTTGACCACCTGCTCGAGCGCCGCGGCAAAGGGGCGGCCGACGGTATCGGCGGCCCCGCCCGGCGGGAAGGGGTTGATCAGCGTGATGGCGCGCGCCGGAAATTTCTCCTGTGCCCACAGGGGCCGTGCCGATGCGGCCGCCGCGGCGGCCGCCGATCCCGCCAGGAACTTACGCCGGTCCATGCCCTCTCTCCTCCTCTGCGGGCCGCGGCGGGGCGGCCGCATGGCCACCGCAGCGCGCCCGTGTTTTTCGGCTGACGTGCGGCGACCCTAGCGGCAGCCGCGCCCGCCGGTCAATCACATCCCCGTTAGGGTGTGTCGGCCTTCGGCGCCCGGCCTCTTGCCTTCCGAAGGCGAAGGGATGAAAGGGGCACTGGCCGCCTCCTGCCGGGGCGGCGACTTTGCCTCTCGCGCCGGCCTCGGGGAGCGCCGAGCGGGCGTAACGCTTCGCCGGCCCGGACTGCCTTGCGACGGGACCGACCCAGGTTCGCCACCGCGCCGGAGACGAACGAACGCCTTCCCTTGACAGCCATTGGCGGCCCGCTTATCTCACGCGCGTTAGCACTCAACATGGACGAGTGCTAACGCCCCCCACCGGTCGATCGACCTGGTTTCGCGTTCCACTGCGACGAGGAAGTTATGCCCAAGACCAAGTTTCGTCCCCTCCACGATCGCGTCGTGGTCAGGCGCATCGACGCCGAGGAAAGAAGCGCGGGCGGGATCATCATCCCCGACACCGCGAAGGAAAAGCCGAGCCAAGGGGAAGTGATCGCCGTCGGCCCCGGTGCGCGCGACGAGAACGGAAAGCTCGTCCCGGTCGACGTGAAGGTCGGCGATCGGGTTCTGTTCGGCAAGTGGTCGGGCACCGAGGTGAAGCTCGACAACGAGGAACTCCTCATCATGAAGGAGTCCGACATCATGGGCGTGATCGGCTGATCAGGCTTTCTCCCTCATCCTGCCGCACGCCGCTTCGAGGCGCTGCGCGAAGGGTGGGGCCCGCAACGCAAAGACAGTTCTCATCCTTCGAGATGCCGGTGACGGCCAGCATCTCAGGGTGAGCTTACCAATGGAGTAAATCGAACATGGCTGCCAAGGACGTACGCTTCTCGTCCGATGCGCGCGACAAGATGTTGCGCGGCGTCGACATTCTCGCCAATGCCGTGAAAGTGACGCTCGGGCCTAAGGGCCGCAACGTCGTGCTCGACAAGTCTTTCGGCGCGCCGCGTATTACCAAGGACGGCGTGACGGTCGCCAAGGAGATCGAGCTCGAGGACAAGTTCGAGAACATGGGCGCCCAGATGGTGCGCGAGGTCGCCTCGAAGACGAACGACCTCGCCGGCGACGGCACGACGACTGCGACGGTGCTCGCTCAGTCGATCGTCAAGGAAGGCGCCAAGGCGGTGGCCGCCGGCATGAACCCGATGGACTTGAAGCGCGGCGTCGACCTCGCGGTCGCCGAGGTGGTCAAGGACATCGAGAAGCGCGCCAAGAAGGTCAAGTCGTCCGACGAGGTGGCGCAGGTCGGCACCATTTCGGCCAACGGCGACACCGCCGTCGGCAACATGATCGCCAAGGCGATGCAGAAGGTCGGCAACGAGGGCGTCATCACGGTCGAAGAGGCGAAGTCGCTCGAGACCGACGTCGAGATCGTCGAGGGCATGCAGTTCGACCGCGGCTATCTCTCCCCCTATTTCATCACCAATGCGGAGAAGATGGTCGCCGAGCTCGAGGACCCCTACATCCTCCTGCACGAGAAGAAGCTCTCCGGCCTGCAGGCGCTGCTGCCGGTGCTCGAGGCGGTGGTGCAATCGGGCAAACCGCTGCTCATCGTCGCCGAGGATATCGAGGGCGAGGCGCTCGCGACCCTCGTCGTCAACAAGCTGCGCGGCGGGCTCAAGGTTGCGGCCGTGAAAGCGCCGGGCTTCGGCGATCGCCGCAAGGCGATGCTTGAGGACATCGCGATCCTGACCGGCGGCCAGCTCATCTCCGAGGAACTCGGCATCAAGCTCGAAAACGTCACGCTGGCAATGCTCGGGCGTGCGAAGAAGGTCATTATCGAGAAGGAGAAGACCACGATCGTCGACGGCGCCGGCAAGCGCAAGGACATCGAAGGCCGCGTCGCCCAGATCAAGCAGCAGATCGAGGAGACGACCTCCGACTATGACCGCGAGAAGCTGCAGGAGCGGCTTGCCAAGCTCGCCGGCGGCGTCGCGGTGATTAAGGTCGGCGGCGCCACCGAGGTCGAGGTGAAGGAGAAGAAGGATCGCGTCGAGGACGCGCTCAACGCGACCCGCGCCGCGGTCGAGGAAGGCATTGTCCCGGGCGGCGGTACCGCCCTGCTGCGTGCCAAGAAGGCCGTCGGCAAGCTCACGCACGACAACGCGGACGTCCAGGCCGGCATCAACATCGTGCTCAAGGCGCTCGAGGCGCCGGCACGGCAGATTGCCGAGAACGCCGGCGTCGAGGGCTCGATCGTGGTCGGCAAGATCCTCGAGAACAAGTCCGAAACCTTCGGCTTCGACGCGCAGAAGGAGGAGTATGTCGACCTCGTTGCCGCCGGCATCGTCGACCCCGCAAAGGTCGTCCGCACGGCACTGCAGGACGCGGCCTCGATCGCCGGCCTCCTGATCACGACGGAGGCCATGGTTGCCGAACTGCCGAAGGACAAGCCGGCGCCGGGCGCGCCGGGCGGCGGCATGGGCGGCATGGACTTCTGATCCGAACCGTTCTCGCAAATGCCGAGGGCGCGGCCTCGGGGCCGCGCCCTCTCTTTTTGCCCCGCTCTATTTCAGCCTTTATTTCAGGGCGGTCAGGTCCAGCATCTCGACCGAATCGGTCTCGACATGCGCGCCGGGGCCGCCGCCCGACTGCACGTCGCCGCTCACCACGATGAACTTGCCGTCGACCACATCGGCCGCGAATCCATGCCGGTGGAACTGCATGGACGGCAGCGCGTCCCACCTGTTCGACGCTGCGTCATAGGCCTCGACGCGCCGCCAGGTTGCATTCATTTCCCGGCTGCGGGTCTCCCCGCCCGCGACGAGGATGCGGCCGTTAAAGGTGCCCCACCCGGTCGCGCTGCGCGGCCCGCCGGGCATCGGCGCCTTGAGGCTTCCCCACTGGTCGGATGCCGGGTCATATTCCTCGACGAGGTCGACGTTCGACGCGCGCGTGATGAAGGCCGAGCCGATGCGGCCGGCTATGATGTAGATCTTGTTGTTGACGACGCCCGCCGCGGCGTGGTTGCGCGCCGTCGGCATGGGGCTCTTGGCAACCCAGGTGTTGGTCGCAGGGTCATACATCTCGTTGGCGCCGACGGAGCGATGCGGGCGCGCCGGGTGCACCGCGGTCTCCTTCGAGCCGGGGTGAACGCTCGCGCCGCCGATCACGTAAATTTTGCCGTCGACAACGAGCGCGTTGGCGGAGCCCCGCTTGGTCGGCAGCGGCGCCAGCGCCTTCCAGCTGTCCGCCGCCGGGTCGTATTCCCAGACATTGTCGATCGGTACCCAGGCGGGCGGGCCGGACTCCGGCAGCTTGAAGCCGCCGAACACATAAATCTTGCCGTTGAGCGCCGCGAGCGCGAGGTGGTGCGAAGGCAGCGGCATGGCCTTCTTCTTGGTCCACGCATTCTTCGCGAGGTCGTATTCATAGACGAGGCCCTTCGGCTTCCACCCGGGCGCAAGGCCGCCGAAGACGTGCAGCTTGCCGCCTGCCGCAATGCCGTAGAGTTCTTCGGACGCTTCCGGAAACGGCGCGAGCGTGCTCCATTTCTGCGCCAGCGCGATGCCGCCGAATGCCAGCATCAGGGGCGCAGCGAGCGCCGCAACCATGAGGCCCCTGCGCAACGCTGATTTCATCGCTTCCTCCCCTTTGGTTTTGTCGAGTTGCTGAAGAATGAAGGGTGAATGCTAGGGGCCGACTGCGCCCCGGGCAATGGCTTCTCACGACCCTCCCCGCGCCGAGCGCGACGGTGCCGGGCAGGCTTCGCTGTCCGCCGCGGGCGGCGCCGGTGCCTTTTCGGTTAGCGTTTCAAGGAAGGCCACCACATCGGCGATTTCCTGCGCGCTCAGGTGCAACGGCCTGAGCGTCGTGTCCGCGGGCGGCGGATCGCCGTCCTCCGGCGTGCCGTCGGTGAAATAGACATGGGCGACGTGCAGCTTACCCGGGTCGATCTCCGAATAGTGCCGCACGATCTCGGCCAGGCTCGCGAAATGGCCGTTGTGCATATAGGGCGCGGTGAGCGCCACGTTGCGCAGCGAGGGCACGCGGAACTGTTCAAAAGTCTGCGGCAAGAGGTCGACGTAACGCGTCGGCGCGCCTTGCGCGCGGCGCGGATCGTCATTGAAAGCGCCGAGGAGGTTGAAGCGGCTCGCGCGCAGAAGCTTGATGCCCTGGTAGCGGCCCCAGTCCACGCCGCCCGCCTTGCGATAGATCGGAATGCCGATTTCGTGGAATTCCCCATGCGTGAAATTCGGGCCGAAATGGCAGAGGCTGCAGCGTCCACGCCCCACAAAAATCTTCAGGCCGCGCTGCGCTGCCGCCGGATAGGCGGCCGCGCCAGCGCGATCTCCCCTTGCGAGGGCATCGCGGAAATCGTCGAACGACGTGCGGCCCGTCACGAGCGTTTCGGCGAAGGCCGCAAGCGCCTTGCCGACGTCGACCACGAGCCGCTCGTCGTCGGCCGGCGGTTCCTCGCCGAACGCACGCCGATAACCGCACAGGAGGTCGGCCTGGTTGCGGATCGCTTCTGCGATCTTTCCTTCCGTCGCGCCGAGTTCGCGCGGATCGAGCAGCGGCCGGAAGCTCTGGGCCCAGAGATTGTCGTTCGCGCCATCCCAGCCGAACCATCGGTTGAGCCGCACGTTAGCGAGCGTCGGCGTGTTGCGATCGACCTCGGCGAGCGCGCGCCCGAGCGGGCGCCCGTCGGTCCAGAAGCGGTCGGGCTGATGGCAGGTGGCGCAGGAGACCGTGCCCGTTGCGGAAAGCCGCGTGTCGAAGAACAGCCTGCGGCCGAAGGCGATCGCCTCGGGACGACCGGAAACGCGGTTGCTCGCATCGCGCTGCCACGGCACCGGCCACGGCCCGTGCGCGAGGATCATGTCCGTCTCCTCGGGCGTGAAGGTCACAAGCGCCGGTTCGGCCGCCGGACGCAACAGGCCGGCGAGCAGCAGAACGCAAAGCGCCAGGACCATCCGGAGGAGACGGATCATTTCAGCACGACGTCGCGGGTGAGCCGTTCCGTCCGCCCCTGTCGTTCGACGTCGAAGCGGAATTCCCAGCGGCCGGGCATGTGCAACATCAGGCCGTCCGCCTGGAAGCGCCCCGGCCCCAGGGCTTTGACCACCGGCCTGTAGTTCATGCCGTGGCGATGCTCGGGCATGAAGGCATCGACCCCGACCGTGCGCGGCAAGGCCGCCCCCTCGCGCGGACACACCAGCATCTCGATCGCGAAATGCTGGCCGATCCGAATCTTCGCCGGCCGGGTGCGGAACTTGAGTGTGTAGCCGGACGTCTCGACCGCGGCGGCGTCAGGCCACTCCTCGCCGCAGGGCTGGCCCGCGGCCGCGCCGCACGCGGCGAGGATGGCTCCGATCGCAATGACTATCCGCGGCATGGCGCGCCCCCTCCACCCGAACGACCCTGCGCCTCCGCATTTTACAGCCGGCGCGGAGCGGCCTCCAGGCGCGGATAAAGCGCTTGCCCATCCGTCTCAATGCGGCTTGCCTTGTCGACCGCGCATCATGAACCACTGGGCGATCGAGAGCACGCGCGCATCCTCCCCCGGCGCGCCGACGAGCTGCACGCCGAGCGGCAGACCCGCCTCTCCTTTCAGGAGCGGCAGCGTCACGGCCGGCAGTCCGGTGAAGGTCCACAGCGCATTGAAGACCGGGTCGCCCGTGAAGCCCAGCCCCTTGGGGGCGACGCCCGGGGCCGCCGGCGTGACGATCGCGTCGAAGCTTGCAAGAATCTCCTTCAAGCTGCGGGTCATGCGCTCGGCGAGCGCCAGCGCATCGAGATAGCGCACGGCCGAAACGGCGCGTCCCTCCTCGACCATTGCGCGGAGCGGCGCGCTCGCCTTCTCGGGCATCCGGTCGACGAGGGGCCCGTGGCGATGCGCCATGTCGGCCGCCATCACCGCGCGGTGGGCTTCCCAGCCGGCCCCGAACCAGTCCGGCAGGTCGAGCGGCTGCGCGCGCGGACCGAGCGCGGCGACGAAGGTCTCGAGCGCCGCGCGCGCCTCCGCATCGGCCTTCTCCCACATGGGCGTGCGGACAAAGGCAAGCCGCGAGGGCGCGGACGGCATCACGGCCGCCGCGGCGAGATTCGGAGCCGCGAACGGACGCGTATCGACATCCTCCGGGTCGTAGCCCGCAAGCGCATCGATGAGCAGCGCGGCGTCCGGCACCGTACGGGCGAAGACGCCGAGATGATCGAGCTTTCGCGACAACAGCATCACGCCCGCGCGTGAAATCAGCCCGTGCGTGGGCTTGACGCCGATGACGCCGCAAAACGCCGCCGGCCGGATGACCGAGCCCGCGGTCTGCGAGCCGATCGCGAGCGGCAGCATGCCGGCTGCAACAGCCGCCGCGGAACCCGAGGAGGAGCCCCCCGGCGTGCGGGTGAGATCGTGCGGGTTGCGGGTCGCGCCGGGATGGCGGAAGGCCACCTCGGTGGTGACGGTCTTGGCGAAGACGACGGCGCCCGCTGCGCGCAACCTCGCGACCGCCGTGGCGTCGCGCGTCGGCCGGCGGCCGGCATAGAGCGCCGCGCCGTTCTCGGTCGGGTAATCGGCCGTGTCGATGATGTCCTTGACGCCGACCGGCAGACCGTGGAGGGCGCCGAGCGGCGCGCCCGCCTCGCGCCTCTCATCGAGCGCGCGCGCTTGCGCGAGCACGTGTGCGGGATCGAAATGGATGAAGGCCCGCACGTCCTTTTCGCGGGCCTCTGCCGCGGCGAGCCAGGCCCGCGCATAGGTTTCGGCGGAAAAAGCGCCCCGCCGCAGTTCCTCAGCGGCCGCAGCAGCCGACAGGGCCAGCAAGGACTCGTCCGTCATGATCACCTTTCAGCGCGTATAGACCAAACTCGGCAGCCAGAGAATGATCTGCGGAAAGATGATGCACAAGCCGACTCCGATCCACTGCAGCACCATGAAACTCACGGAGGCGCGGAAGATCGTCGCCATCGTCACTTCTGGCGGCGCCACGCTCTTGAGATAGAAGAGCGAATAGCCGAAGGGCGGGCTGAGGAAGGCCATCTGCATGTTCACCATGAAGATGACGCCGTACCACAGCGCGACGTCCTGCGGCGCCACCCCCGGCAGACCGAACACGCCGGCCCATTCGAGACTCTTCATGATCGGCAGAAAGATCGGCACCGTGAGCAGAAGGATGCCGACCCAGTCGAGGAACATGCCGAGCACGAACAGCACCACCATCATCAGCAGCAGGATGCCGTAGGGCGGCAGCCCGGTGCCGAGGATCGAATTGGCGACGAAGGTCTGGCCGCCCTTCACGATAAAGAAGCCCACGAACATCGTGGCGCCGAAGAAGATCCACATCACCATCGCGGTCGCCTTCAAGGTGGCCATCGCGGCCTCCTCGATCGCGGGCCAGGTGAGACGCCGGTTGAGCGCGGAGACGAACAGCGCCCCGAAAGTGCCGATGCCCGCAGCCTCCACCGGCGTTGCAATGCCGACAAAGATAACCCCCAGCACGAGGATGATGAGCAGAATCGGCGCGATGGTGTTCTTGAGCAGCCGCAGCTTCTCGCGCCAGTCCACTCGTTCTTCCGGCGGCAGCGCGGGCCCGAGCTTCGGATTGATGTAGCAGCGGACGAGGATATAGCCGACATAAAGCCCGGACAGCAGCAGGCCGGGAAAGATCGAACCGACGAGCAGCTCGCCGAGCGACTGCTGCGCCACCACGGCATAGACGATCGCCATCACCGAGGGCGGGATCAGAATGCCGAGGGTGCCGCCGGCGAGCAGCGCGCCGCAGGCGAGCTTCTGGTCGTAGCCGCGCTTGAGCATGGCCGGCAGCGCGATCATGCCCATCGTGACCTCGGTTGCCCCCACCACGCCCACCATGGCGGCGAGCGCCGTGCAGGCGAGCACGGTCGAGGCGGCAAGGCCCCCCTTGAGACCGCCGAGCCACTTGTAGATCGCGTCGAACAGCTCCTCGATGATGCCGGCCTTCTCCAGCATCGCCGCCATGAAGATGAACAGCGGAACCGCCGAGAGCTGGTAGTCCGTCATGAACGGGAAGATGCGCGACGGCATCATGTTGAGGATGGCCGGCGAGCCGAACACGAAGAGGAAGATCGTCGCCAGGCTGCCGGTGCAGAAGGCCATCGGCAGACCGAGAGCGAGCAGGATGGCCAACGATCCGAACAGCAGGAGCGTCAGCCATTCAATTCCGATTTCGAGACCCATGGCTTCAGGCGCCCCCGCGCGCCACGAGAAGGACGTCCTTGACGAGTTTGGCGAGGCCCTGGAGCGCGAGCAGCGCGGCTCCGATCGGCAGCGTCAGCTTCACCACCCAGTACTGCACGCCCCATTCGGTGAACGACACTTCCCAGTTGTTGACCGCGTCGAGCGCGAAGCGTGCGCCGGTCCAGACCATCGTCAGAATGAAGATGAAAAAGAAGACCGAGGTCACGATGTCGGCGATCGCCTTGCCGCGCTGGGACAGTTTCGTGTAGAGCACGTCGACGCGAACGTGCTGGTCCTCGCGATACGCATAGGCGCCCGAAAGCACGTATTGCATCCCGAACATCAGAAACATGCTCTCGTGAACCCAATTGGTCGGGGAATTGAAGACGTACCGGGCGAGCACCTCGTAGTAGTAGACGAACACGGCGATCATCGACCAATAGGCAACGAACTCACCGACCCGCCCATTGAGCCTTTCGATCCAATCGGTGAGGCGCGAATGGAGGCCGAGAGTCGGATCCTCGTGGGTGCCGATCGGCGGAATATCGGGAACCGGCGGCTCCGTCGGCGCGGTTGCACGCGCCGCATCGTTCTCGCGGGCGGCGCGCACCAGCGACGGCAGGAGCACCGCATCGACGATGAGCATCGCGGCGAGCAGTAGCGCGAGCCATTGCGAAAAGTTGCGCTGACGCGCGAGCTCGGCGGACGCCGCGGCGAAGGCCTCCTTCGTTTCGGCTTCCTTGTCTTCCGCCGCTTTCAGGCGCTGTGCCGCCTCGGGCGCGAGCGTCACCCCCTCGTGCGGCCGCAGGCGGTTGAGCTGATGCTGCGCGCTCTCGTAGGAGGCGCGCGTGCGCGAGACGTCTTCAAGGCGATCGCGCACGACGCCGTTGAGGAACAGAATTCCGAGGAAGACCGGCAGATAGGCGAAACCCCAGAGGCTGCGCACATAGAACCGGTGCAAGCCCCACAATCCCGCCGTGAGCCAGAAGAGATAGGCGAGGAAGAGCGAGGCCTCCCGCGGCGCGCCGCGCCGCCGCTGACGCCTCACGAGATACATCGCGACGAGCGGAAAGACGAGCAGGCCGCCCCAATACATCCAATGGGGCAGCACGAAATTGAGGTTCGGCATGCGGAGTCTCGATCACACAAGCTTGGGCGAAGCGCCCGACGAAAGAGGTTCGCCGGGGGGTGCGGCCGAAAGATCGGCCGCACCGTGGGCTGCGCCGCGTCCGGCGCGCCGGCAAGAGGATCACAGATCGAGCTTCTGGCCCTTATACATGTCCGGCGTGACGTAGCCGAAGCTCGGCGACTCCATGATTTCGAGCTGTGCCTTGAACACGCGGGCGGCGTCCTTGTCCTTGTTCGCCCACTTGAACCAGATCGGCACCGCGACGCGCTGGAACTTCTCGAGATCCTCGAACGGCAGACGATTGATCTCCGTACCCGCCTTGATGAATTTGTCCCACGCTTCCATGTCGGCCTTCTGGATCGCGCCGTGGTGCAGGGCCGAATAGGCTTCGATCTCGTTCTCCACCCACAGCTTCATTCTCGGCGACAGCTTGTTCCAGACGTTCTGGTGGACCACGAAATCCATCAGGTCGACGGGTTGATAGATGGACTCAAGGCCGGGCGGTCCCATCCAGATGTATTTTGTGACCTGCTGGAAGCCGAGGTCCCAGTTGACCGCCGGCCCAGTATAGTCCGCCGCATCGACCGTGCCCTTTTCGAGCGCCGAGAAAACTTCGCCGCCCGGCAAGAGCGTCGTCCTCGCGCCGATTGCCGCAAAGCCTTCGGCGATCATGCCGCCGGGCACACGCAGTTTCAGTCCCTTGAAGTCTTCGATCGAGCGGATCGGCTTTTTCGCGTGGACGATGTTCGGGCCGTGATGGATGCGGCCGACATAGTAGAGGCCCTGCTTCGCGAAAATCTCCCGCGCCATCTTGAGGCCGTCCTTGGAGTAGAAGAAGACATCCCACTCGTGCGGATGACGCAGGCCCATAAGATACGAGGACAGAAAGGCCGTGGCCGGAATCTTTCCCGCCCAATAGAGCGTGAACGAGTTCATGGCCTCGAGCACGCCGTTCTTGACGCCGTCAAGCAGTTCGAAGTCCCCGACGATCTCCTTGGCGGCGAACGGCTTGAACTCCAATTCGCCTCCCGTCTTTTCCTTGATCGAATTGCACCAGGCCTTGAACGTGTTGAGACCGACGCCGGCCGGCCAGGACGTCTGTACCTTCCAGGTAATGGTCTCGGCGGCTTCGGCGTTGCGGATAAACGGCGCTGCGACCGCAGCCCCCGCAAGACCCGCGACGACGGAGCGACGCGTGGTGACCGGTTTGTTGCTGCCCATGGTGTTTCCTCTCCCTTTCACCGGAACGGCCTTCTGATTGGGCCGTGCCTCAAAACCGTGTGTCGATACGGGACCGCCCGGTGCCCCCGGCTCCCCCGCAACGATCCGGACCGACCGCCGATCGTTGCGTCCGCAGTGTGGACGAATTCGGCAGCGTGGACAAGACACGCTGGGAGGCTGTGCGTATTTCGCAGTCAAAATGAAAGCGGGGCCCCCAGGGCCCCGCTTCTTGCATGGCGCGTGTCGCTGCCGACACGCCGCGGCTATTTGAGTGCCGACAGAGTCGTGTCCGCCGAAAGTTTTACGATGAAAGCGGAGCTGCACCAGCGCGAGCGGCCGGGCCGGCTGCCGGTATCAAGCCCGTTGAGATCGCCGGTCAGCACGAAACACTCCGCCTGGGTCGCGTTCGTATCGTGGTAGCGAAAGTCGAGCGTGAACGCCTTGTAGGTCAGCCCGACGCCCAGGTTCCAATAAGTATAATCCGGCAGTTGCACATTGCCGAAGAAGGCATCGGTCCGGCCAAGCCAGTAGCGCCCGAGCTCGCCCGACGCATAGGCGCCGAGATCGGGGCCGAACAAGCCCGAGGGCGCCGCGACCTTGGCGGTCAGCGATGCGTATGTGCCGTGCGCGCCGGTGTTCAGCCAGTCGTCCGCATAGAAGAGATTGGCCCCGACGGTGACGATGTCGGCGAAAACGTAGGCAGCCTTGGCGTAGAATTCGAGAAAATCGGTGTTGGCCTTCGTCCACGGCACATAGGCGGGATTGCCGCCCGGCTGTGTGGTCGGGAAGCCGAAGCCGACCGGGCCAAGCGTGGGCAGCACAAAGACCTGCGATTCCTTCGGGTAGTAGTAGTAGAGGAGACCGAAATCGAAGCTGAGCGGCCCGAAGGTCGGTCGGATGCCCGCATAGAGATCGACCTCGGCGGTCGGGTCCGTGGGCAGTTTCACGCTCAGCGCGCCGATGCCCGCATAGAGCTCGAAATTGGGCGTGATCTTGAATCGCGGCTCGAAATAGGCGCTGACCGAGGGACCGCGGTCCGACTGCGAAATGCCGCGGAAATTGTAGTCGGAGGCAACCCCGGCCCCGAAGGCGATGTCGAACATGGACGGCGCAGGCGGAGGCGGCGCGGGCGGAGCCTTGTACATGAGATCGGCCGCCGCGGCCGGAGCCACGGAAGCCGCCAGCATCAATGCAGCGGAAAGCGTCGTTCTTCGCATCTTGCGCCCCATTTTTCGCAGGCTACCGTCCGTTCGCCCCGACGAGACGACCGAGCGAACAGGCAGCATTCCGCCACCGCCGCCGGCACACCGGCAAGTTCATTCGTGCGGCAGTTGCTGCCTTTTTGGGCGATTTCGGCTGGTTCGCGGGAGGCCGCGCGCGTTTGCCGCCGCGCGTTGCAAAGGAGTCACACTTCGCACGGGCCGGAAGAACGCGTTCCTGCGCGCGAGGCTGCGGCCCGGAAGCAGGAGGCACGGGCCGGGAATGCGGCATACGAATGCGCCCGCAAAAAGGGGCGACCCGCAACCGGCTGTTCCCCACCTTCTCCCTGGGATGGCTTCCGCCGCGCTCAGGCGGCCGCAGCCTTCCTGCGATTCTGTTCGAGGCGCGCATCGACCAGCGCGACCTGTGCGTCGATCGCCGGATGGCTCATGCCCTTCTGCCGGGCGATGAGTTGCACGAGCTTGTCGGCACGCTCGATGTTCGGCGCCCCGTTCTGCAGCGCGCGCGCCGCAGACGAAGGGCGCGTCAAGCTCTGCGCAGCGGCCGCATATTTTTCGAACGGGACGAGATCTTCCGGCTTGGCGCCGAGCTTGACGCAAAGATCAAACACGAAGTCGTAGACCGATTTCGATTCGGCTAGGTCGGCGTGCACGGCTTCCTGCGCGGTCCGCATTCCGTCGGTGGTGATGCAGCGGTAATTGCCGGCAAGCAGCATCGCCCATTTGGCGAGCGGCACGAACAGCGAGTCGTAGACGCGCAGCTTGACCGGCAACTCGATCTTGGCGCCGTCGACATCGTAGCGGATTGCATCAATCTCGCGCTCGAGCTGCCGCAGGATCGCGGTCGCCTTTTCGTCGTCGAAGCGCGCAGCCTTGAAGTTGGTCGGCAGGGTGACCATCAGGACGTTCACCTTCTCGTCCGGCGGCCGGACCGCCTGCGGATCCGGACTGCACAAGGTGAGGTGCGGCGGATCGAAATTGTCCCAGACGCTCGGGTCGGTATAGGCAGGCTTGAGGGCCTCGTAATCGAGGCCCGGGATGCGCTTCACATAGGGCAGCGGGGGCATGTTCATGATGGACATGCAAGGCACGCGCGACTTCGCGACGGCATCGAGCAGTTCGCGCACGCCCGGCGAGCGGTATTGCGGCTCCTGCATCGCGAGGCAGACGAGATCGTAGTCCTTCGGGTCGACGCCCGCCGGGCCGCTCGCCGTCACTTTTCCGGGCAGGTTGCGGGTATCGAGGACGACCGGCTCCGCCCGGCCGCGCACCGGCAGGCGCACTCGGAAGCCCTCGGAATTGATGAGATCGACCTCCGCCGGCAGACAGATGTGATGGATGCGGTGTCCGCCGAACAGGATCTTGGACGCGAGCAGCGACCCATAGGCCGCGCCGAGAATGAGGATGTTGTAGGTCGCCATGATCCAACCGCTCCCTCGGGCTTTGCGTTGGCTTTGGGTTCAGCGAGGCTTCTTGCGCTTGGCCGCCGTCCTCGCCGGGCATGCTAAGCGTGCATGGCGCGGCATGCAATCCGGGCACCCTGCCGCCGCGGATGGCGGGCGGCGATCGGCGCTTGCGCCGACCCCTCGCACGCGGCTATTGCAGCGCGAGCAGGTCACCCGCCGAGTTTCATGCCCGCACAACCCAGCGCGCGTTACGCCGC
The DNA here is from genome assembly GCA_035716025.1 of Xanthobacteraceae bacterium. Lineage (GTDB taxonomy): Bacteria > Pseudomonadota > Alphaproteobacteria > Rhizobiales > Xanthobacteraceae > JADGHE01. The sequence continues at coordinate 122,577 of DASTKH010000041.1, read as the reverse complement.
TCTCGTGGCGGCCCAGGAGATCGAGCCCGATTCCGCCCAGGAGGCGGTGGTGCGGCAGCTCGATACGCTGGAGCTCGCGCTCCGCGAACACCGGCTGGCCCGCAAATCCTCGGCCCTCGGCTGGCTTTTCGGCCGCCGCGAGGCCCAAGCCGCGCCGATTCGGGGCCTCTATGTCTTCGGCGAGGTCGGGCGCGGCAAGACCATGCTGATGGACATCTTCTTCGAATCGAGCGTCGTCCAGCGCAAGCGGCGCGCGCATTTCCACGAATTCATGCTCGACGTGCACGAGCGCGTGCAGGGTTTCCGCGAGAAGATCAGGGCCGGCGAGATAAAGGACCAGGACCCCATCCGCCTCGCAGCAGCGGAGATCGCGGAGGAGACCTGGCTTCTGTGCTTCGACGAGTTTCACGTCACCGACATCGCCGACGCCATGATCCTTGGCCGCCTGTTCACGCGTCTGTTCGAGCTCGGTGTTGTCGTCGTCGCGACGTCCAATGTCGCACCGGACGATCTCTACAAGGGCGGCCTCAACCGCGCGCTGTTCCTGCCCTTCATCGGGCTGTTGAAGCAACACATGCAGGTCGTGCGGCTCGAGGCGCGAACCGATTTCCGCCTGGAAAAGCTTTCCGGCATGCCGGTCTGGCACGTGCCGGCCGACGCGGATGCCGAGAGGCAGATCGAGAAAGCCTGGCGGCGCCTCACCGGCGGCGAGCCTGCCACGGAACGGCTGCTGCATCTCAAGGGCCGCATCGTGCGGGTGCCGGCCGCCGCCATGGGGGTTGCGCGCTTCACCTTCGAAGAGTTGTGCAGCCAGCCACTCGGCGCGGCCGACTACCTCAAGATCGCCCACGAGTTCCATACGCTGGTGGTCGAGCGCATTCCGGTCATGGATTATGCCCGCCGCAACGAGGCCAAGCGCTTCATCATCCTCATCGACGCGCTCTATGACAATGCGGTGAAGATCGTGGCCTCCGCCGAAGCCGAGCCGACGGAGCTCTATCGCGCGGACGAGGGCGTGGAAGTGCTCGAATTCAAACGCACCGCCTCCCGGCTCATCGAAATGCGCTCGCAGGCCTATCTGGCGCTGCCGCACGGCGCCAAGGAAGCGGGCACGCAAACCGCCGAAGCGCCGGAGGAGCTCTCGTCCGAGACTCTCATGTCGGGCGCGGCGGCGGCACGTGGCGGTCGTACCATTTCTTGAGCGAGGCGAGCGTCGGGTCGGAAAGCGAGCGCCGCAGATTGCGCCAGACGCGCGGAAGGTGCCGCAGATAGTGCGGCTTGCCGTCCCGGCGATCGAGCCGTGCGAAAATTCCGAGAATCTTGGTCGCGCGCTGTGCCCCCATCAACGCGTAGAGATTGACGAATTCCGGCATATCGAACTGCCGGCCGGCGGCGTGACGCGCCTTCATGTAGCGCCCGAGCAACGCGTCCTCGGCGGCCGGCGGCACGTCGACCCGCGCGTCCTGCAGGAGTGAGACGAGATCATAGGCGGCGGGCCCCATCACGGCGTCCTGGAAATCGAGAATGCCGACCCGCGCAACGCCGGCGCGGTCAGGCAGCCACAGGAGATTTGGCGAATGGAAATCGCGCAGCACCCAGACGCGCTGCGCCGCCGCGGCGGGCCGCAGCGCCTCCTGCCAAAGTCCGACGAACTCCTCCCGCGCGTCCGCGGCGAGCTCGCTGCCCTGGTGCGGGAGATACCACTCGGGCAGCAGCTCGACCTCGATCATCAGCGCGTCGAGATCGTAGGGCGGGATGCGATAGTCCACGCCCGGAGCAACCGGCAGAGTGTCGGGCATGACTTGCGCGTGCAGGGCGGTCAGCGCGTCCACGGCCGCCGCGTAGCGATCCATCACCGGCTCCGGCGGGTTGCCGGAGACGATCGGCTCCGTGCCAAGGTCTTCGAGGATTAGCAACCCTTCGGCAAGATCGGCGGCATAGATGTCCGGGGCCGAGAGACCTCGCGCACGCAGGGCGCGGGCAAGCGCGACGAACGGGACGACGTCTTCCGCAAGATGCGCAATGGCGCTGTACGGACGGCCGTTGCGCACGGGCGGCCCGTCCGGCCGGCGTGGCGCGATCATCAAAATCGCGCCGTGGGGACCCCGCTTGAGTCGTTCGTAGATGCGGGTCGACGCGTCGCCCTGGATGGGAATGCGCTCGGCCTCGGCATATCCTGCCTCCTGCAGAAACCGCTTGAACGCGATGAGCGAGCGCATGCGCTCGGCCGTCGGCCCGCTTGCCGCGATCCGCAGCCGGCGGTGCTCGGGGCCGAGTTCGGGCGCAAGCGCAAGCGCAATGTCGAGCCGCCCGGCCGGCAGCAGCGGGCCGGCCCGCTCCGGCCATTCCAAGAGGAGCACGGCGTCTTCGGCAAGCTCCGGCCAGCCGAGTTCGCGCAGGTCTTCGGGATGGCGAAGGCGGAACAGGTCCGCGTGCACGACGGTTCCGCTTGCAAGTTCGTAGCTCTGCACGAGCGTGAAAGTCGGACTTGGCACGTCGAGCCGCGGATCGCCGGCACGCGCACGGATGAGGGCGCGCGCGAAGGTGGTCTTGCCGGCCCCGAGCCCGCCCCAGAGCGCGACGACGTCGCCCGGCTGCAGCAAGGGCGCGATTTCGGCAGCGAGTTTGAGCGTCGCCTGCTCGTCCGCAAGCACCATCTCGAACGGATCGATCGTAGCCATGCTGGCGCGCATAAGGGGCGTTCTCCCGCTACCCCTCCGGGCCCCGCAGCCGTAGCCGATTCCGGTCGCCGCGTCACCGGAAAGCCGAAGCTTTCCCGCCCGCCGGCTATTCGGCGGCCACGCGTCGCGCCGTGTGATCGATCGGAAATTCGCAGGTGACGGTGGTGCCCTGCCCCTCGACCGAATGCAAAGACACGGTACCGCCGTGCAGCTCGACGAACGAGCGGACGATCGACAGGCCGAGACCGGCGCCGCGGTGCTGTGAGCCGAGCGAATGCGTCTCGAAGCGATCGAACACGCGATCGGCGATCTCGGCGGGAATGCCGCGACCGTTGTCCATCACCGAGAGCAAGATGGAATCCGCGCGCCGCTCGGCCGTCAGCGTGATTGTGCCGCCGGGGGATGAGAACGCGATGGCATTCGACAGCAGGTTGAAAAGAATCTGGCGCACGCGCCGTTCGTCGGCGATGAAGCTGCCGAGATCGTGCGGGGTGTGGATATTGAGTGAAAGATCGTGCTCCGCCAGCCGGTCGAGCACGCCCTCGGCGGCGGCTTCCATCGTGCGCCGGATGTCCACCGGCCCGAGATCGAGCTGCATCGCGCCGGCATCGATCGAGGCGAGGTCGAGAATGTCGTTGATGATGGCGAGCAGCGCCGCGCTCGAGGAGGAAATGTAGCCGAGATACTCGCGCTGCTTCTCGGTGAGGGGTCCGGTCGCATCGTCATGCAGCAGATGTGCGAAGCCGATGATGTTGGTGAGCGGTGTGCGCAGCTCGTAGGAGACATGATGGATGAAGTCGTTCTTCAGCACGTCTGCGGCTTCGAGGGCATCGTTGCGCTCGCGCAGCGCGCGCTCGAAATTCACCGTATCGGTGACGTCCTGGAAGGTCACGAGCGTCGCGCCGTCGGGCAGAGGCAGGGTAGCGCAGTCGATGACGCTGCCGTCACCGCGCTCGAGGCGGCCTTCGACCGGAAGCCGGGCTTCGAGGCTCGTGACCGCCGCGCGCAGCCGGTCCCAGAAATCGGCGTCCGCGTGCAGCGGCCGGCACAGTTCGACCACGTTTTCGATGTGCGGTCGGTTGGCAAGCAGCGCCGACGGAATGCGCCACATGGTCGAGAACGCCGGATTGAACAGGCGCAGCCGCCCGTCGCTCCCGAACACCGCGACCGCTTCCGCAAGATTGTCGAGAGTTTCGCCCTGCACGCGAATCAGTGCGTCGTAGCGGCGTTCGAGCTCGAGTTTTTCCGTCACGTCGTCGAAAACATAGGTGATGCCGCCTTCGGGATTGGGCGTCGTCACGACGCGCAGCGTCCGTCCATCCGGCAGGTGCCACCAATGCTCCTTGGATTCGAGGCCATGATAGGCTTCGAAGAGCCGGTTGCGCCATTCGCGAAAATCGGCTTGTTCTGGTAGCTTTCGCTGCGCGCGCAGCCGGTCGAGGATCGCGCTGTCCGTTGGCTCCTGATCGAGGAAGGCGGGGTCCAGCTCCCACAGCGTGCGATAGGCCGCATTGCAGAAGGCAAGCCGGTGATTGGCCGTGAAGATCGCAACCGCGCTCGGAAGCTGGTCGAGCGTCCGGCGATGCGCCTCCAGCATACGCGCCAGCTCCACGCGCAGGCTTTCCGCTTCCGTGACGTCGATCCCCACGCCGGCGCTGCCGGACTCGGCCGGCGCCTCGAAAACGTCGACCACGCAACGGTTCCCGGCGACGATGACCGGCATCCGCCGGGAATAAGCCTCGCCCTGGCCGCGGGCGCGGTCCGCCTCTTCGCGCGCCGGCCGCTCCAGCAGTTCAAGTTGTCGCGCGACCGCGTCGGCGGCGTCGGCGGCCTCCACCGCCACCGCATAGGCCGCGTTGACCCAACGCAGGCGGCCGTCCGCCGCGCGCGCCCAGACCGGCGCCGGCAGCGTTTCGATGAGGCGGCGGAACGGCTCGATCTCTGCCAGCAGCTTGCGGTGTGCGGCCGCGAGTTCGTTCAGCGCGCGCCTTGCGCCGCTCACGTCGCGCAAGCGCAGGACGGCCCGGCCGCCGATCGCCTTGCCCTCCGCTTCGAGGTGGTGCCCGCCGAGGGTCGTCAGCGGCATCGAAAAGGCTTCGCCGCGCTCGCGCAGACTGGCGACGGCGCTCTCCATCGCCTGCGCGAGGTCGGGGCGCAGCCACGTGCCGAAGGCGAGCGTGCGCCGCGGGATCGGCACCGAGGTCACGATCTGGGTATCACCGACGATGCGCGGTTCGTCATCCCCCGCCGGCCAGATCACGAGCACCTGCGGCTCGGCGGACAGCAGGGCGGCCGCCTGATCGACCTCCGCCCGCAGGGCGGCGGCTTCGGCCCGTGCGGCGGCAACGGCTTGCGCCCAGCGGGCGCGCATGCGGACGAGCAGGACGGCAGAAAGAACCGCGAAGGCGACCGCGCCGAGCGTCATCGCCAGCGCGGCGATCCCTTGCGCGTCGAGGGCGTAGAGACCGGAGAGAAAGCCGCCGAGATCGGGAGACAGGCCCGCGGCCCGCGCCTCGCCCGCCGAAAGCGACAGCGCCGCCGAGATCACCAGGCTCGGAAGTGTCGCGCAGCGCGGATCGGCTCGTTCGAGTCCGCTCTCTGCCCGGATCGCTTCCGGCATGCCGTGGCCCCCATGCGGAACGCACGCGCCGCAAGCCTCGCGCGTTCCTTGTCAGTCCTCTCGCGGCGTCCGCCACACCGCGCGAATCACGTCACTGTAACCTTCGTAAACTCGGCCCGTAAGAGTCCAGACCGTGAACGGCTATGGGCCATGCGCCGGATGCGGCGCGGCCGCATCAACCCGCGACCTCACCGCACCGCCCGGCCGCCTCCGGCGGGCGGCGCGGCCGTTCCCGTCGAGCCGAAGCCCCCCGCGCCGCGCGCCGTCGGACCGAGCTGCGCCGTCTCACGCAGCCTCACGCGGCTCACCGGCGCGACGACGAGCTGCGCGATGCGGGCGCCGCGTTCGACCCGGAACGGCGCCCGGCCGTGATTAATGAGCAGCACCTGAACCTCGCCGCGATAATCCGCATCGATCGTGCCGGGCGCATTGAGGACGGTCACGCCATGCCGGACGGCAAGCCCCGAGCGGGGACGCACCTGTCCCTCGGTGCCGACGGGCAGCGCCAGCGCGATCCCGGTCGGGATTGCCGCCCAGGCGCCGGGTTCCAGGATGGCCGGCGCGTCGGCGGCAACCGCGGCCAGCAGGTCGAGCCCGGCCGCGCAAGCGGACTGATAGGCCGGCAAGGGCAGATCGGCCGCGTGCGGCAGGCGCATGACGGCGACTTCGATTTCACTCACCTTTGGCTTCCGACGGCGGCGGCGATGCGGGCCACAAGCTTGCGGGCGACCTCGTCCTTGGACAAGGTCGGCCAGGACTCCGCGCCCGCGCGCGTGACGAGATGCACGGTGTTGCTGTCGCCGCCCATTACGCCCGCCTCCCGCGAGACGTCGTTGGCGACGATCCAGTCGCAGCCCTTGCGCGCGAGTTTCGCCTTGGCGTGCTCGATCACGTTTTCCGTCTCTGCCGCAAAGCCGATGACGAGCGGCGGGCGGCTCGTCCCGTGCCGCGCCACGGTGGCGAGAATGTCCGGGTTTTCGACGAAGGTCAGCGCCGGCGGGGCCGTCTCGCCTTTCTTGAGCTTCTGCGTGCCCGGCCGGTCGACCCGCCAGTCCGCGACGGCGGCGGCGAAGACCGCGATGTCGACCGGCAGGGCGGCCTCCACTGCGGCCAGCATTTCGCGTGCGGATTCGACCTTCACGGTCCTGACTTTGGGCGGGTCTGGGAGCGACACCGGGCCGCTGACGAGCGTCACCTCGGCCCCCGCCGCCGCGGCTGCCGCCGCGATGGCGTGGCCTTGCTTGCCGGAGGATCGGTTGGCGATGTAGCGCACCGGATCGATCGCCTCGTGCGTCGGCCCCGAGGTGACGAGAATGCGCCGGCCGGCAAGCGGCCGCGCGAGGGCCCCGGCGAGCCGGGCGACGATAGCGTCCGCGATTTCGACAGGCTCGGCCATGCGGCCGAGCCCGCGCTCGCCGGCCTCCGCCATCTCGCCCTCGTTCGGACCGACGAAGGAGACCCCGTCGCGCGCGAGGGTCTCCGTGTTCCGGCGCGTGGCCGGATGCGCCCACATGCGCGGGTTCATGGCAGGCGCCATCAGGACCGGCCTGTCCGTCGCAAGCAGCACCGCGGAGGCGAGATCGTCGGCAAGGCCGTGGGCCGCCTTCGCCATCAGGTCGGCGGTCGCCGGCGCCACCGCAACAAGATCGCAGTCCCGGGCGAGACGGATGTGCCCGACGTCGAATTCCTCGGCCTGGCTGAAGAGATCCGCAAATGCGCGTTCGCCCGCAAGGGAACCCGCCGCAAGCGGCGTCACGAAGGCCTGCGCGGCCTTCGTCATCACCACGCGCACTGCGAACCCGCGCTCGCGCAGCCGGCGGATCAGATCGAGGCTCTTATAGGCCGCGATGCCGCCGCCGATGATGAGAAGAATGCGCGGGGATGCCATTCGGTCAGGCTCTCGGCACGGGTTCGGGCCTCTTGGGGCGCGGGATGCGCGAATCCTTCGTTTGCGGGGCGGCCGCCGCCGGCCACGCCGGCAATGTAATCGCCCGCGGGCCCGCGCTCAATCGAACAGCAGCCGCGCGGCAAGCAGCAGCACGATCATCCACAGCGCCACTGTCAGCCCGCGGTTGCGCCGCGCCTCCGCCCGACCGATTTCCTGGACGGTCTCCGGGGACAGCACAAGCCCGTCGCGGGTGATGGCGTCGAGCTGATCGGCGAGCGCGCCGGCGCGACCGAGCAGACCCGGAACCACGCCGAGAAAGCGCCCGAATTCGGAGACCCCTTCGGCCGCCCCTTCGAGCCGGCCGGCCGGCCCGAGGTGCCGTTCGACCCATTCGCGTACGACGGGTTCGGCCGTCTTCCACATGTCGAGCTTGGGATCGAGCGAGCGGGCCACGCCTTCGACCACCACCATGGTCTTCTGCAGCAGGATGAGCTCGGGCCGCGTGCGCATGTCGAACAGGCCCGTGACCTCGAAGAGGAGCGACAACAGCTTGGCCATCGAGATTTCCTCGGCCGTGCGGTTGTGGATCGGCTCCCCGATCGCGCGGATCGCCTGTGCGAAGGCGTCCACCGAGTGCTCGCGCGGCACGTAACCGGCCTCGAAATGCACTTCGGCGGTACGGCGGTAGTCGCGGGCGATAAATCCGTAGAGAATTTCCGCGAGGAAGCGTCGTTCCTTCGGGCCAATGCGCCCCATAATGCCGAAATCCACCGCGACGATGCGTCCCTCGCGGTCGACGAACAGATTGCCGGGATGCATGTCGGCGTGGAAAAAGCCGTCGCGCAGCGCGTGCCGTAGAAAGCTCTGCATCACCGCGCGGGCCAGCGCTTCGAGGTCGTAGCCCTTGGCGATGAGCGCCTCGCGGTCTGAGAGGCGGATGCCCTCAACCCATTCGAGGGTCAGGACCTCGCGCGCCGTGCGGTCCCAATCCACCGCGGGAATGCGAAAATCCGGGTCTTCGCGGGTGTTTTCCGCCATCTCGGAGAGGGCCGCGGCTTCGAGACGCAGGTCCATTTCCATGGCGACCGAGCGGGCGAGCGTGTCGACGACATCGACGAGCCGCAGGCGGCGCGCCTCCGCCGAATAACGTTCGGCAAGCCGCGCGACGTAGAAGAACGAGGCGAGGTCGGCGCGGAAGCGCCGCTCGATCCCCGGCCGCAGCACCTTCACGGCGACCGCCCGCGGCCCTTCCGGCGTTGAAACCGTCGCACGATGCACCTGCGCGATGGACGCGGCCGCAACCGCCGGCCCGAACGAGGCGAACCGCTCCGCGAGCGGTGCATCGAGCGCGCGCGCAACCGCCGCTTCCGCCGCCGCCTGCGGGAAAGGCGTCATCTTATCCTGCAGCGTCTCCAAATCGCGGGCGAGCGCGACACCCACGACGTCCGGCCGGGTCGCGAGAAACTGGCCGAGCTTGACATAGCTCGGTCCGAGTCGCGTGAGGGCGGCGGCAAGCCGTGCGCGCTCTTCCCCGCCGCCGCGCCGCTCGAGCAGGCGAAGCACCCGCACGCCGCCGCGCGCCGGAAGCGGCAGCAGGGAAGGATCCACCGCGGAAAAAACGCCCTCGCGCGCGAACACGAAACCGGCCCGCACCAGGCGCGCGACATGCATGATGCCGAAAATCACAACCGCCAGCCCGAATGCAGCGCGACGATGCCGCCGCTCAGCGGTTGCCAGGTCACGCGCCGAAAGCCGGCGGCGCGCAGCATCTCGGCAAACGGCTCGGGACGCGGGAACCGGCGGATCGACTCGACGAGGTACCGGTACGGCTCGGCGTCGCCGGCAATGAGGCGCCCGAACGCCGGGATCAGGTTGAATGAATAGAGATCATAGAGCTCTTGCAGGATCGGCACGTCCACATGCGAGAATTCGAGGCACAGGAAGTGCCCGCCCGGTTTGAGCACGCGATAGGCTTCCGCAAGCGCAGCCGACATGCGCGGAACGTTGCGGATGCCGAAAGCGATCGTGGCGGCATCGAAGCGCCTGTCGGCAAAGGGCAGCGCCTCGGCATTCGCCTCCGTGAACCGGAGCCGATCTCCAAGCCCCCCGGCCGCGGCCCGGCTGCGTCCGACCTCGAGCATTTCGCCGTTGATGTCGGCCACCACCGCGCGGGTGCCGGCGCCTCCTCGGATCACGGTCTGCATGGCGACGTCGCCGGTGCCGCCCGCGATGTCGAGGAGCAGGAAGGGCCGTTCGCTTTTCGGCGGGTTGACGGCGGTCACGAGGACCTCTTTCCAGACGCGGTGCAGGCCGCCCGACATCACGTCGTTCATGATGTCGTAGCGGCGCGCGACCCTATCGAAGACATCGTCGACGAGCGCTTGCTTGTCGGAAAGCGGCACCCGGCGAAAACCGAAATCGGCTGTTTTGTCAGTATGTTCTAGCATCTGCACCCTGTGCTTCGGCGCGTCGACCATAGCGCAGGCGCTCGCCGCACGCTATCAAAGGCGGCCCCCGAACCGCCGTCCCTGCCGTCATGCCCGAGCTTCCCGAAGTCGAAACCGTCCGGCGCGGCCTCGAGCCGGTGCTGGTCGGGGCGCGCTTCACCGCGGTCGAAGCACGGCGGGAGGACCTGCGCTTTCCGCTGCCCAAGGATTTCGCCGCCCGCCTGCGCGGCCAGCGCGTCGAAGCGCTGCGCCGCCGCGCCAAATATCTGCTGGCCGAGCTGTCGTCCGGCGAGGTGCTGCTGATGCATCTCGGCATGTCGGGATCGTTCCGCGTTGAATGCGGCACTGGGGCGCATGGGCCCGGCCGCTTCCATCACCCGCGGGGGAGAGCGCGCGCCCACGATCACGTGGTCTTTGTGATGTCCTCCGGCGCGGTCGTAACCTTCAACGATCCGCGCCGCTTCGGCTTCATGCAGCTCATTCCGCGGACCCAACTCGCAGCCCATCCGCTGCTCGCCGGGCTTGGCCCCGAACCGCTCGGCAACGATTTCAACGCCGCACGCCTCGCCGCCGCCTGCGCCGGGCGCAAAACGAGTCTCAAGGCGGCGCTGAGCGATCAGCGCGTCGTCGCCGGGCTCGGCAATATCTATGTGTGCGAGGCGCTGCATCGCGCACATCTGTCGCCGAAGCGGCGCGCCGCGACGCTTGCGGTGCGGGGCGGCAGACCTGCGCCGCGCGCCGAGGCGCTCGTCCGGGCGATCCGGGCGGTGCTCGACGAGGCGATCGCGGCGGGCGGCGCCTCTTTGCGGGATCACCGCCGCACCGACGGCGAACTCGGGGACTTCCAGCACGCCTTCCGCGTCTACGACCGGGAAGGGGCGCCCTGCCCCACGCCGGGATGCCGCGGGCGCATCCGCCGCATCGTGCAGGGCGGACGCTCGAGCTTCTACTGCCCGACCTGCCAGAAGTGATTTCTTGGCCCGGTTCCCGCCCGCCCCAGCCCGGCCCTAAACTTAATCGAGCTGTCGTTCGTTCTGCGGCGGCAGGAAGCTTCCGTCGAAAATGTCGGTCGGCTGCGGCTTGGTTTTGAACGAATAAACGAGGCCGAGCTGCTCCAGCGCGCGCGCGAACCGCGCGGCATCGATTTCGCCGAAGCCGTTCGCTGCGACTTCCGGCGTGACGATCGCGTCCTTGATCGTCGCGCGCAGCCGCTCAAGCTCGACCTCCCGCGAAGAACCACCGATGCGCCGCAGCACGGACCCGATCGCGGCGTCGGGATCGCGCACCGTGTCCTTCAAGCCGCGCGTGAAGGCACGCAGAAAACCTTTCGCCGCATCGGGCTTTTCCGCGAGCAGCTTGGTGTTGAAAAAGATCGCATGACCGTAGAGTTCGACGCCGCGGTCCGCCATCAACAGCACGACGATGTCATCTGCCGGCACGCCCTTGGCGCGCAGGATGATCGGGGATGTCGCGGACGACCCGGTGATGGCATCCACTTCGCCGGCCGCAAGCATCGGCTCGCGCACCGGAATGCCGACATCGAGCACCGTCACCTTGGACATGTCGACGCCGCGAAGCTTCGCGGCAATCGGCCAGGCCGCGGTGGCGGGATCGGCGGGAGGCGCACCAAGGCGCATGCCTTCGAGATCGCGCAATGTGCTGACGCCGCGGCTCTTGCGCCCGACGACCGCGTAGCTCGGCCGGTTGCCGACGATGTACACCGCCTTGATCGGCGCGGTCTGATTCTGATCGCGATGGCGGATCAGATTGTTGATGTCGCCATAGCCGATGTCGTAGCCGCCGGAGGCGACGCGGGCGATCGGGTCCTGCGGAGGCGACGCTGGGTCGATCGTCACCTCCAGGCCTTCGTCCTTGAAGTAGCCGCGTTCGAGCGCGAGGAAGAACGGCGCGGACGGCCCTTCGATGCGGTTGTCGAGGGTGACCTTCAACGCCACTTGGGCCTCGGCCGCAGCGAGCGGCAAGAGCGCGCAGGTCACCGCTACGGCCAGGAACGGAAAGCCGTGGCGGATGACGCGAACGCCCATGCCGTTTACCTTTCTCGTGGGAACGATTTGCGGCGACCCGAACGGAAAGCTGCGCTGCTTCGCAGCAAAGAGCATGCCGAACGGAAACGCAAGAAGTCATGACGCGTTCACCCGCTCGGCGCAGGCGAACGCGGCAGCATGCCGCATTTTTCGCGCGGCAGAGAAGCTTCGCTGCGAACCGGAGGATGGTCGCGCCCGCCGGCACCCGTCTCGGAACGGGAAAGCGGCGGATGGTTAAGGGCGGGAACCCGTATCGAAATGGATCGCTCCGCGATTTGCGCCTTTTCCGCTCCCTATGCACCGCCGGACGAAGACCTCGCGGCTGTGTTCCTGACGGCAGAGCCGCGCGATGCGCACACCGAACGGACGATCGATCGGCTGGCCCGGGGCCTTGTGGAAGCCGTCCGCGCGAAGACCGGCACGCTCGGCGGGATCGAGGACCTTCTGCACGAATACGCCCTCTCGACCAAGGAAGGGCTCGCCATCATGGTGCTGGCGGAAGCGCTTCTGCGCATCCCTGATGCCGCGACGGCGGACCGGCTCATCGAGGAGAAGCTCGCCGCGGGCGACTGGGCCCATCATGGCCCGCGATCGAGCACGCTCTTCGTCTCGGCCTCGGCCTGGGCGCTCGGCCTGACCGCCCGCATCGTCCAGCCGGGCGAAACGGCGCCGGCGATCGTGGCCGACCTCATCCGCCGGCTGGGACTGCCGGCGGTGCGCGCTGCGACCCGGCAGGCGATGCGGCTGCTCGGTTCGCATTTCGTGCTCGGCGAGACGATCGCGGCGGCGCTCGACCGCGCCCAGACAAGCCCCGAGCGCCTCTATTCGTTCGACATGCTGGGCGAGGCTGCGCGCACCGAGCGGGATGCCGTGCGGTATTTGGATGCCTATACGGAGGCGATACGGACGGTGGGCGCCCGCGCCGACATGCGGCCGGGCGGGGCGCGGGCCGGGGTCTCTGTGAAGTTATCGGCGCTGCACCCGCGCTATGAAGCCGTCTCGCGTCGACGCGTCCTCGAAGAGCTCGTCCCGCGGCTTCTTGCGCTCGCCCGCCTGGCGAAGGAGCACGATCTCGAGCTCACGGTCGACGCCGAGGAGGCCGACCGCCTGGAGCTCTCGCTCGAGGTCATCGCGGCGGTGCTCGCCGACCGATCGCTGGCCGGCTGGGACGGCTTCGGGTTCGCCCTGCAGGCCTATCAGAAGCGCGCGCCCGCGGTGATCGACTGGGCCGCCGCGGCGGCCGAGTCGCTCGGCCGCACGCTCAGGCTGCGCCTCGTCAAGGGCGCCTATTGGGACACCGAGATCAAGCGTGCCCAGGAGCGCGGGCTTGCCGACTACCCGGTGTTCACGCGCAAGGCGATGACGGATCTCTGTTACGAGCGCTGCGCCGCCCGCCTGCTTGCCGCCCGCCCGCGGCTCTTTCCGCAATTTGCCACGCACAACGCGCTCACGGTCGCAACCGTGGTGGCGCAGGCCGGAGGTGTATCGGGCTTCGAGTTCCAGCGCCTGCACGGCATGGGCGAGGCGCTTTACGGCGCGCTGCGGGCGCAATATCCGCAAGCGGCCTGCCGCGTCTATGCGCCGGTGGGGCGCCACCGCGATCTCCTCGCCTATCTCGTGCGCCGGCTTCTCGAAAACGGTGCGAACTCATCTTTCGTATCGGCGGTGGCCGATCCGAACGTGCCGATCGAAGCGATCCTGCGCCGTCCGCGCGCGGCGGTGGGTGCGCCCGCGCAGGCGCGGCACCCCCACATCCCGCGGCCGCCCGATCTTTACCGGCCGCAGCGGCGCAATGCGCCGGGCATCGAGCTGGGCGAGCGCGCCGCGCTCGAAGCGCTCCTTGCCGAGATTGCGAAGGCGGGCGAGAAGCCGGCCCGCGCCGCGCCGCTGATCGACGGCGGCGAGCGGGAGGGCCGTCGCCGCCCCGTTTTCTCGCCGAGCGACGGCACGCCGGTCGGCGAAGTTGCGGAAGCAGATGCGGCGACGGCGGAGGCCGCCATGGCGGCGGCGCTCCGGGGCTTCCCGGCCTGGTCGCAGACGCCGCTCGAACACCGTGCCGCCGCGATCGAACGCGCGGCCGACGCGCTCGAGGCCGGGCGTGGCCGTTTCCTTGCCCTGTTGCAGCGCGAAGGCGGAAAGACGCTCGACGATGCCGTCGCGGAATGGCGCGAGGCGATCGACTTCTGCCGCTATTACGCGACGGAGGCCCGAACGGTGCTCGCACCGCGCATCCTGCCGGGCCCAACCGGCGAGTCGAACGAGCTCGGCTTTCGCGGTCGCGGCCCTTTCGTGTGCATCGCCCCGTGGAACTTTCCACTGGCGATCTTTCTTGGGCAGAGCGTCGCCGCCCTGCTGGCCGGCAATTCCGTTGTGGCCAAGCCCGCCGAGCAGACCCCGCTTGTCGCTGCCGAGGCGATCCGTCTCTTGCACGGGGCCGGGGTGCCGCAAGCCGCGCTGCATCTTGTTCCCGGCAACGGCACGGTCGGTGCCGCCCTCGTTGCCGACCCGCGCACGGCCGGCGTCGCCTTCACGGGCTCGACCGAGGTCGGCCGGGCGATCCATCGCGCGCTTGCGGCCAAGGAGGGCCCGATCGTGCCGCTGATCGCGGAGACGGGCGGGATCAACGCCTTGATCGTCGATTCGACCGCGCTGCCGGAGCAAGTGACGGACGACGTGCTCGCCTCCGCGTTTCGCTCTGCGGGGCAGCGCTGTTCGGCATTGCGGCTCCTTTGCCTGCAGGAGGAGATCGCCGCACCGGTGCTGGACATGATCGAGGGCGCGGCCGCGACCCTTGCGATCGGCGACCCGCGCGACCCTGCGACCCATATCGGGCCGGTGATCGATGCCGACGCGAAAGCAAAGCTCGACGCCTGGCTCGCCCGCATGGAGGCGGAGGGCCGGGTGCGGTTCCGCTGGGACAGAGCGCGACCGCTGCCGCCCCGCGGCACCTATGTCGCGCCGGCGGTGGTGGCAATCGAAGGGCCGGGCGACCTGACACAGGAAATCTTCGGGCCGATCCTGCATGTCGTGCGCTGGCGCGCGGAAGCGCTCGATTTTCTTCTCGATGCGATCGCCGGCAACGGCTACGGCCTGACGCTGGGCATCCATTCGCGCCTCGAAACCACCGTCGCCCGCATCGTCCGGCGCCTGCCCCACGGCAATGTCTACGTCAACCGCAGCACGATCGGCGCGGTGGTGGGCAGCCAGCCGTTCGGCGGCACCGGCCTCTCGGGCACCGGCCCCAAGTCGGGCGGCCCGCATTATCTCGTGCGCTTCGCGGCCGAACAGGTGGTGAGCGTCAACACCGCGGCAGTCGGCGGCAATGCGAGCCTTTTCGCGGAGCCCGACGCATGAGTCGCGGGCGGCGCGCCGCATTCGCCTAAAATTCGAGCAATCGCTTTCAAGACCCGCTAACGCTCCGCCGCGACAGTTCGTAACCGGTGAGCAAATGGCAAGGGCGGCACGGTTCATTCTCCGCGCGGTCAAGGGCTTGCCATGAACGAAATCGGCTTTTTCCTGGGACTGTTCGGCGCGCTTGCGGCGGCGGCCGGCTATGGCCTCACCCGGGGCCGGCGGCTGCGGGCCGAGTTGCGTGCGCTGCGCGAGCGCATCGAGGCGCTGAGCGATCAGAACTGGGAACTGCGCGAAGCCGCCGAACGCGCCGGCAGCCTCGTTGAAGCGCAGGGCGATCTGATCGTTCGCCGCGCGGCCGACGGCCGCATCCTGTTCGCCAACGACGCCTATGGCCGGCTTGCCGGCCGCTCCCCGGCGGAACTCATCGGTTCAAGCCTCGAATTGCCGGTTCTCGACGAGCGTCCGGCCGTCGTGCTCGCCGACGGCGCGCGCCTGCGCGACCAGAAGATCGCGACAGGGGACGGCGACCGCTGGATATCCTGGCGCGAAGTCACGGTGCGCGAGGCAAAGACCGGCGAGACCGTCACGCAGGCGGCGGGCCGCGACGTGACCCAGCGCGTCGAGACCGAGCGCATGCTCGCCGAAGCCCGCAACCAGGCGGAAGCGGCAAACCGCGCGAAGTCCAATTTCCTCACCGTCATGTCGCACGAGATCCGCACGCCGCTCAACGGCATTCTCGGAATGATCGACCTGCTGCTCGACACCCCCCTCACGCCCGAGCAGGCGACCTACGCCCAGGCGGCGGCCCGCTCGGGGCGCACGCTCCTTGCCCTCATCGAAGACCTCTTGGATTTCTCCAAGATCGAGGCCGGCAAGCTCGACCTCGAAGCGCAGCCCTTCTCGCTTACGGCGCTCGTCGAGGAGACGGTGGAGCTGCTTGCGCCCCGCGCCCAGAGAAAGGGCCTGGACATCGCCTCCTATCTGGACGACCGGCTGCCCGCGACCGTGCTCGGCGACGCCGCGCGGCTGCGCCAGGTGCTGCTCAACCTTGCCGGTAACGCCATCAAGTTCACCGAGACGGGCGGCGTGTCGATCTCGGTCGAACCGGCGGCCGGCGAAAACGCGATCGCCTTCACGGTGGAGGACACCGGCATCGGCATTGCGCCCGAGGCGCAGGAGCGCATCTTCGCCGAGTTCGAGCAGGCGGACTCCGGCATCGCCCGCAAGGCGGACGGCGCCGGGCTCGGGCTGGCGATTTCCAAACGCATCGTCGCGCGCATGGGAGGCAGCATCGGCGTTGAAAGCCGGCTCGGCGAGGGTGCCCGCTTCCGTTTCGCCGTGCCGCTTGCCGCGGTGTCGGCATCGCCGTCCGCGCCGCCGCGGCTTACGGGACGAGAAGTCCTCGTCGCCGGCGACAGCATCACGATGCGGCTTCTCGGGCGGCGGCTCGCCGCCTGGGGCGCGCGTGTGCAGACCGCGTTGCAGGTCTCCGACGCCCTGATGTTCGCCGACGGCCGATGGGATGCCGTGATCGCCGACCGGGCGCTCGGCGCCGAAGCGCTCTCCCGGCTCGCCCGCGCCCTCGATTCGCCGCTGCGAATCGTGCTGGTGACGCCGGCCGAACGGGGCGAGCTTCCCGCCCTGAGACAGGCGGGTTTCGCCGCCTATCTCGTGAAGCCGGTGCGCGCCGCCTCGCTCGCGACACTGCTGGCATCCCGCGAGCCTGCGGCAGAGGCCGCGCCCCCCGAGCCGGCACGGCATCCACCTTCGGACTCCCGGCCTTCGCGCACGCTGTCCATCCTGGTCGCCGAGGACAACGAGATCAACGCCCTGCTTTCGCGGACGCTGCTGCAGAAGCTTGGGCACCGTGTCAGCACGGTCGAGGACGGGCGTGCCGCGCTTGGCGAATGGGAGGCGGCGCGGAACGCCGGCCGGCCGTTCGATCTCGTGTTCATGGACGTGCAGATGCCCGATCTCGACGGCATCGCCGCGGCCCGCGCGATCCGCGCGATCGAGGCGGAGGCCGGCGCGGCGCGCACGCCGATCATCGCGCTGACCGCGAACACCGCGAGCGAGGATCGCGAATCCTGCCTTGCCGCCGGCATGGACGGCTTCCTCGCCAAGCCACTCGACCGCGACGGCATCACGGCCTGCCTCGGGCAGCTCTTTGCGACGCGCATGTTGGCGGCGTGACGGTCGCACCGGCGCTTGTCACAAAGCCGTCCTCAAACCATGCTGTAGCGGTCGGGCGAGAGCCGTCGGCGAATCGCTGCGCGCGAAAGCCGCATGGGCGATTGCCTTGCCGGACGGCCTGTCGGAGGATGCAGCATGCGGCGCGACGGGGAGGCTGTCGGATATTTCGGGCTCGGGCTGATGGGGCGCCTCCGACCCGCCCATGCGCCCGAAGGCAGCGCCCTTCCGCCCCGGCTGGCCCGTTTCGGGGGCTGGACGAACCTCCTGACGGAGGAACCGCTCGGCCGGCTCGGCTCCCTCGAAATCCGCCTGGCGCGCACCGCCAAGGATGTGCGACGTGCGCAGAGGCTGCGCTATCGCGTGTTCTACAAGGAGATGTCGGCGATCGCCGACGCGCGCACGCGCCTTGCGCGCCGCGACATCGATGCCTTCGATCGCATCTGCGAGCACCTGCTCGTGTTCGACCACGCGGCGGCGGCGAACGGGCTTCGGCGAAAGCCGCGTGCGGTCGGAACCTACCGGCTGTTGCGGCAGGACGTGGCGGAACGGCATGGCGGTTTCTACAGTGCGGGCGAATTTGCCATCGACGGACTGATTGCGCGCCATGCGGGCTCGCGCTTCCTCGAGCTCGGCCGCTCCTGCGTGCTTGCACCTTATCGCAACAAGCGCACCGTCGAACTGCTCTGGCACGGCATCTGGGCCTATGTTCTGGAGCACCGGATCGACGTGATGTTCGGCTGCGCGAGCCTCGACGGCACCGATCCGCAGCCGCTCGCGCATGTGCTGTCCTATCTGCACCACTTCCACGGCGCGCCCGAGACCTGGGCCGCGCGGGCGGTGCCGCATAAGCGCCTCGCCATGAACCTGCTGCCCAAGCACGAAGTCGACGTCAAAGCCGCCTGGCGCGAATTGCCGCCCCTCATCAAGGGCTATCTGCGCCTGGGCGCCTTCGTGGGCGAAGACGCCGTCGTCGATTATCAGTTCGGCACCACCGATGTGCTGATCGTGCTGCCGGTCGCCGCAATCAGCGGCCGCTATATCCAGCACTTCGGCCCGGGCGCCGAGCGCCACGCGGCCTGAAGCGGACGGAACCCGATTTCCTCCGCCCCGGCCCCGCGCGGGACTCTGCGGCTGCGGTTTGCGCTTTTGCCGGGCGCAAGTCCGCGCGAAGCACGCTCAAAGGCGCCGCAGCGACACTTCCTCGATCACGTGGCTTTCGCCCTTCTTGAGGATGAGGTCGGCGCGTTGCCGCGTCGGCAGGATGTTCTCGCGCAGGTTCACGAGATTGATGCGCGTCCAGATCGAGGTCGCGACCTCGGTCGCCTCCTCGTCCGAAAGCTGTGCATAGCGGTGGAAATAGGATTTGGGGTCGCGGAATGCGGTACCGCGCAGGGTGAGAAAGCGGTCGACATACCAGTGGCGCAGCGCGTCCTCGTCGGCGTCGAGATAGATCGAGAAATCAAAGAAATCCGAAACGAAGGGGATCGCCTTGCCGTCTTTCGGAAGGCGGCCGGTCTGCAGCACGTTGAGACCTTCGACGATGAGGATATCCGGCCGGTCGATCTCGATCCAATGGTTCGGCAGCACGTCGTAGATGAGATGCGAATAGACGGGCGCGCGCACCGGATGGCGCCCCGCCTTGACGTCCGAGAGAAAGCGAAGCAGCGCCTGAAGATCGTAGCTTTCCGGAAAGCCTTTGCGTTGCATCAGCCCTTCGCGTTCGAGCACCGCGTTGGGAAAGAGGAAGCCGTCGGTCGTCACAAGATCGACGCGCGGAACGTTCGGCCAACGTGCGAGCAGCGCCTGCAGCACGCGAGCGGTCGTAGACTTGCCGACGGCGACCGAGCCGCCCACGCCGATGATATAGGGGACCTTGGCGTCTTCGGTGCCGAGAAAGCGCTGTTCCGCGCGAAACAGCCGCTGGGTCGCCGCCACATACATCGACAGCAGACGCGAGAGCGGCAGGTAGATGTCCTCGACCTCCTCCATGTCGAGCCGGTCGTGCAGCGAGCGCAGGCGCGTCACCTCGTCCGCCGTCAGCGTCATCGGGGTGTCGGCGCGCAGATTGGCCCATTCCGCGCGCGTGAAGGTGCGGTAAGGCGACAGATTGGCGTCGGCGCGCTGGTCCATGGAACCTGTTGTCCGGTTGCGGTTCAGTCGCGCGGACGCGCGGCCTTTTCCTCGAGGCCCGACATGCCCGAGCGCTTGGCGAGGGCGGTCTCGACATCCGCCAGCGTCACACCCCGCGCTTCGAGGACGACAAGCAAATGATAAAGGAGATCGGCCGCCTCGGAAGCGAGGCGCTCGTCGTCCTCGACGATCGCGGCGATCACCGTCTCCACGGCCTCTTCGCCGAGTTTTTTCGCGCAGTGGCTTACGCCCTTGTCGAGCAGCTTGCGCGTATAGGAAACCTCGGGTGCGGCGCTCGCGCGCTCCTTCACGCGTGCGGCAAGATCGTGGATGGTGAAAGCGCTCATGGCGCGCGTCATACCACTTCCGTCCTCAGGGATCGAGCCGCATGGGAAGGCCCGCCCGCGCCATATAATCCTTCGCCGCGCGGATCGTGTATTCGCCGAAATGAAAGATCGAGGCGGCAAGCACCGCCGCCGCGTGTCCGTCGCGCACCCCGGCCACGAGGTGTTCGAGAGTGCCGACCCCGCCGGAGGCGATCACCGGCACAGGGACCGCGTCGGCCACCGCCCGCGTGAGGGCGATGTCGAACCCCGCGCGCGTGCCGTCGCGATCCATGGAGGTGAGCAGGATTTCGCCCGCCCCGAGCGAGACCACCTCGCGCGCATAGGCGACCGCATCGAGCCCCGTCGCCTTGCGCCCGCCATGGGTGAAGATTTCCCAGCGGTCGGGCTCGCCCGGACCCGAAACGCGCTTTGCGTCGATTGCCACGACGATGCACTGGTCGCCGAACTTTTCGGCCGCCTCCCGGACGAACGCGCGGCGGGCGACCGCGGCGGTGTTGATCGACACCTTGTCGGCTCCGCAGGTGAGCAGCCGGCGGATGTCCTCGACCGTCCGCACGCCGCCGCCGACCGTGAGCGGCATGAAACAGGCTTCCGCGGTGCGGGTCACGACGTCGTAGATCGTCTCCCGGTTCTCGTGGCTTGCGGTGATGTCGAGAAAGCACAGTTCGTCGGCGCCCGCGGCGTCATAGGCGATGGCAGCTTCCACCGGATCGCCGGCGTCGCGCAGATTGACGAAATTGACGCCCTTGACGACGCGGCCGTCCTTCACGTCGAGGCAGGGAATAACACGGACTTTGAGCACCGCCGTCACGCGCCTCCGTGCGCCGTGATGAGGGCGAGCGCGGCCGCCGGATCGAGCCGCCCGTCGTAGAGTGCGCGTCCGACGATCGCCCCGCCGAGCTTCGCCGCGCGCGGTGCAAGCAGCGCCCGCACATCGCGCAGCGACGCAAGCCCTCCCGAAGCGATGACCGGAATCGAAACCGCCTCCGCCAGCGCGATCGTCGCGTCGAGATTGAGCCCTTGCAACATGCCGTCGCGAGCGATGTCGGTATAAATGATGGCCGCGACACCCGCGTCCTCGAAGCGGCGGGCGAAATCGAGCGCCGAGATGTTCGCGGTCTCGGCCCAACCCTCGACCGCCACCTTGCCGTCGCGGGCATCGAGGCCGACAGCGATCCGGTTCGGGTGCTGCCGCGCGGCCTCGCGCACGAAACCGGGGTCGCGCACCGCCGCGGTGCCGATGATCACCCGCGTGACGCCCTTGGCAAGCCAGGCGTCGACCGTCGCCATGTCGCGAATGCCGCCCCCAAGCTGCACGGGAATCGAGATCGTCTCGAGAATCCGGTCAACCGCCCCGGCGTTCATCGGCTTGCCGGCAAAAGCGCCATCGAGATCGACGAGATGCAGATAACGGAAGCCTTGCGCCTCGAAACGGTGGGCCTGCGCGGCCGGATCGCGGTTGAACACGGTGGCGCGGTTGCGGTCCCCCTGTTCGAGGCGCACGCACACCCCGTCTTTAAGATCGATTGCGGGAAACAGGATCACGGCAGACCATGCCTCAACATTCAGCGGCGCGCAGATGCCCGTCTGCGCGGCCATGCGGCCGGCTCTCCAAGAGCTGCAACGACATTACGGACGCCATTTGAGGAAATTGCCGATCAGCCTCACGCCGAGGCGCTGGCTCTTCTCGGGATGGAACTGCGTGCCGGCCACGTTGTCGCGGCCGACGACCGCGGTGATCGGCCCGCCATAGTCGGTCTCGGCGACAAGGTCGGCGCGATCGCGCGGCTTGAGATGGTACGAGTGAACGAAATAGGCGTGCAAACCCGCCTGGCCAAGGGGGATATCGGCGAGCAGCGGATGTGGCTTTCGGACGTCCAGCGTGTTCCAGCCCATGTGCGGGATCTTCAGGGACGCATCGGACGGGACGATCCGGTCGACCTCCCCGGCGATCCAGCCGAGGCCCGGCGCAACCTCGTATTCGAGCCCCCGCTCGGCCATGAGCTGCATGCCGACGCAGATGCCGAGAAACGGCCGGCCCCTGCGCCGCACCGCCTCTTCCAGCGCCTCGATCATGCCGGCGACGGCGTCGAGCCCGCGCCGGCAGTCCGCGAAGGCGCCGACACCGGGCAGCACGATACGGTCCGCCCGCACAACCGCCTCCGGGTCCGCGGTCACCTCGACCGGGCCGGCATAACCCACCTCCTGCGCCGCCCGTTCGATCGCCTTCGCGGCCGAATGCAGGTTGCCCGAGCCGTAATCAATGACGGCGACGCTCACCGGGAAGCTCCCGGTTCGGGGAAGAGCCCAAGCGCTTCGGTCGGCGCAGCGGGCCGGCGCACCGGCGGAAGCGGCCCGAGCGAGGAAGGCGGCGCAGACGCCGGACCGGCTTCGCGCTCCCACTGATCGAAGAAGCGGCGCTCCGCCGCCTCCCGGTCGTCGGCCGAGACCACGCCCACCTCCCGCCAGCCGCGCCGCCGCAGCGTGAAGCGGCGCAGCGTCGGCGCTTCGAGGCCGACGAGGATCGCGAGCAGAAGCTGTGCGGTGAAGGCCGCGCCGCTCGAGGCCCCGGCGGCAGAAAGCCCGACACTCAGCCCGACGAGGAGGACCAGATAGCCGATGAGAACGAGAACCAGCCGATGCCAGAGCATCCACAGGGGCCCGAGCAGAAACGCCCAGAAATGAAAGCCGTCGCGCACGAAGGCAAAGCGCTCGGGCCCGCGCCGCGCTTCGCGCCATCGCTCCGGCGGCTGATGCACGGTATAGATCTTCATCGCGATCATTCCTTCGGCGGCCTGTCGCCCGCGCTGGGGAGAGTCTCCGTCGCGCGCCCCGCCCCTCAGCTCCTGCTCTCGGGTCTTCCCGGCGCCGCGCCCCGGCCGCTCTCATCGGTCATTGCCCGCTCACCGAGCGCGCCCTTGGTCGACGGCACCTCGCCGACCGCACGCGGATCGATTGCGACCGCCGCCCGCAAGGCGCGGGCAAGCCCCTTGAAGCAGGATTCGGCGATGTGATGATCGTTCGCCCCGTAAAGCGTTTCGACGTGCAGCGTGATCCCCGCATTCATCGCGAAAGCCTGAAACCATTCGCGCACGAGCTCGGTGTCGAAGTCTCCCACCTTGTCGCGGGAAAACTCGACCCTGAACACCAGGAACGGCCGCCCGGAAATGTCGAGCGCCACGCGGGTCAGCGCCTCGTCCATCGGCACGTGCACATCGGCATAGCGGGTGATGCCCTTCATCTCGCCGAGCGCCTGCTTCACCGCCTGCCCGAGACAGATGCCGATGTCCTCGGTCGTGTGGTGGTGGTCGATGTGCAGGTCGCCCTTGGCCCGTACGGTGATGTCGACGCGCGAATGCCGCGCCAGCAGGTCGAGCATGTGGTCGAGGAAGCCGATACCGGTCGACACGTCGCAGGTGCCGGCGCCGTCGAGGTCGACGGCGACCGCAATGTCGGTTTCCTTGGTCTTGCGCTTCAACGATGCCTGTCGCATCCGGCCTTTCCCGCCTCGCGGACCGCGCCCGCAACCGGCCTAGAGGCCGAGCGGGAAGGCCCGCCTTCTAACAGGCGCAGCAGGGCTTTGCCACCGCCGGCGCGCGATTTCAGTCGTGCAGATGTCCGCCTTCATACCACCCCCGCGCGTAGGCGGGAGGGCCGAAAAATCCCCAGGCCGGCGCACGATAGGCCGGATACAGGCGATAGACCTGTGCCTCCCGGGCCGCCCGGGGGCGGGCTTCGATCCCCCGGCCTTCGCGCCGCGCCCGGGGCTCCCTCCGCGGACGAGCGATCTCGACCGGATTGGCGCCGGTCACCACGATGCGGGTGTCGGCCTTGCCGTGCTCCTTCACGAGTGTGAACAACTCGGCGGCGTGTTTCGGATGCAGCCGTACGCAGCCGTGCGAGGCCGGACCGCCCAGCCGCCGGATATATTCCGTGCCGTGGATCGCATAGCCCTTGTGAAAGAAGATCGCATAGGGCATCGGCGAATTGTAATATTTTCGCGAAAAATAGCGGCGCGCCAGCCATTGCGGGCGGAAGCGGCCGTTCGGCGTGCCGTAGCCGCGACGACCGGTGGACACCGGCCACACATGACGCACGGACCCGTCGACCGTCACGGTCATGCGCTGGTCGGACTTGTCGATCGCGATCAGAAGGTCGGCGCGGGCCACACACGACACCGAGGCGAGCAGCAGCCCGCCGGCTGCGACCGCCAGACGACGCAACGCCACGACGCACTCCCTCAAGCCTAAGGCGGCCGCATCTGGTGGATGCAATCATGACGTGCCGGGCGCGCCGCTGTAAAGGCGCGCCTGCGCTTCCGGTTAACGGAGGGCGCGGGGCTCACGCCGCCGCCGCGCCCACGCGCTTTCCGGGCCAGCGGCAGAGATCGGCGATAAGGCAACGCTCGCAGGCCGGCCGCAGCGCCTTGCAGACATAGCGCCCGTGCAGGATCAGCCAGTGATGCGCGTGGCGCTTGTAGGCGTCCGGTACAACGGCGGCGAGCCGACGTTCCACGTCGAGCGGCGTCTTGCCGGGCGCAAGCCCCGTCCGGTTGGCGACGCGGAAAACATGGGTGTCGACCGCGATGGTGGGTTCCCCGAAGGCGATGTTGAGCACGACGTTCGCCGTCTTGCGGCCGACGCCCGGCAGGGCTTCCAGGGCGTCCCGCTCGCGCGGCACCGCGCCGCCATGCGCCGCGAGGAGCCGGCGCGACAGCGCAATCACGTTCTTCGCCTTCATGCGGTAGAGGCCGATGGTCTTGATCGCCTCGCGCAGACGCTCCTCTCCGAAGGCGACCATCTTGGCCGGCGTGTCGATCTTGGCAAAGAGCGGCCGGGTCGCCTTGTTGACCCCGGCGTCCGTCGCTTGCGCCGACAGCACGACGGCGACGAGCAGCGTGAACGGATTGACGGACTCAAGTTCGCCCTTCGGCTCGGGGTCGGCCGCATGAAAACGGCGGAACGCCTCCGCGATTTCGGCCGGCCCCCAGGGCTCGACCGCGGCCGCCACGACGGCGCGATCGGACGCGTTTCGCGCGGGCGCGGACTTCACCGCTACGGGCTTTTTGGGCGTGGGCTTTTCGGGCGTGCCCTTCGGCCGAGGCTTTCCGCGGAACGCTGTCGCCTTTTTTCCCATTTCTTCCCTATATTGGGGGACATGAACGGCGACAACGCCCGCGCGGAGGAGGCACCGCTTTTTTCCGCGCTGATCACACCGCACCGCTCGCTGTCGCGACGCGGCTTTTTCGCGCTGATGGCGGTGGTGCTTTCCGTCAATGTCGGCGGCGCTCTGTTCTGCCTCGTCGCCGGCGCCTGGCCCGTCGTCGGCTTCATGGGGCTCGACGTCGCCTTGGTATACTGGGCACTGACCACCAACTTCCGCCGCGCAGCCGCCTATGAGCAGGTGATCGTCACGCCGAGCGCGCTGACCGTGCGCAAAGTGAGCCACCGCGGCGAAATCGGCGAATGGTCGCTGAACCCGTTGTGGGTGCGGCTCGACCGCGAGGACATGCAGGATTTCGGCCTGTTGAAGCTTGCCCTCGTCTCGAGCGGCCGCCGGCTTCCGATCGCCGACTGCCTAAGCCCGGCGGAGCGCGAGAGCTTCGCGACCGCGTTGGCGACGGCGCTCGCCGAGGCGCGCCGCGGCGTGACCCGCACGGCCATGCCGTAGCCGATGGCCGGGCGCGCGCGCACCCGAAAGGCGGCAACCGTGCAACGACCGACGGGCGAGTCCCAAGCGACAGCACCTTCGCCGGGAAACAGGAATCGGGTGGTCTTGCAGCGTGCGGACGCGTAGCTGGAGAACATGCAACCCATGACTCGCGAGGAAGCCATGCTCTCGCCGGACCGCATTGCCGAAACGCTTCCGCCCCCGACGGCGGCGGTCGATTACGACATCGTGCGCCGCGCGATCGCCTTCATTTCGGAAAACTGGCGTTCGCAGCCGGATGTCGACGCGATCGCCTTCGCCGCCGGGGTCGATGCGACGGAATTGCACCATCTGTTCCGCCGCTGGGCGGGGCTGACCCCCAAGGCGTTTCTACAGGCGATCACGCTCGACCATGCCCGCACCATGTTGCGGGATTCCGCGAGCGTGCTTGAAACCTCCTACGAGGTCGGACTTTCCGGGCCCGGCCGGCTGCACGATCTGTTCGTGACCCACGAGGCGATGTCGCCCGGCGAGTGGAAAGCCGGCGGCGCCGGTCTCACCGTCACCTATGGGTTCCACCCCTCGCCGTTCGGCACCGCGCTCGTGATGCAGACGCCGCGCGGGCTCTGCGGGCTCGCCTTCGCAGACCCTGGCGAGGAGCACAAGGCGCTTGAGGACATGCGGCGGCGCTGGCCGCGCGCGACCTATGCCGAAAGCGCCGAGGCAACGCAGGCAACCGCCCAACGCATCTTCAACCCCGCCCTCTGGCGGCCGGAACGGCCGCTGCGGATCGTGTTCATCGGCACCGATTTCGAGGTGCGGGTCTGGGAGACGCTTCTCAAAATCCCCATGGGCCGGGCGACGACCTATTCGGACATCGCCGCAAAGATCGGCAAGCCAAGCGCGGCGCGGGCGGTCGGGGCGGCGATCGGCAAGAATCCGGTCTGCTTCGTCGTGCCGTGCCATCGCGTGCTCGGCCGGTCGGGCGATCTTTGCGGCTACCATTGGGGCCTGACGCGCAAGCGCGCCATCCTGGGCTGGGAGGCGGGCCGGCTCTTTTCCAATTGAAGAGGAAAACGCCTCTTCCCGCGCGCGCCACCTCGGGCAGAGACCGAAACGTGCGCATGGCGATCGGCCCGTCAGCGGTCCGGCAAAGGAACGATCCGGATACCGGCGGGTTTGTCCCCGAGAGGGAGGACAACCCGTTGAGGAGGCCATCGATGAGGCGTGAGGTTTGGAAGGAATTCGGCGCGGCGGCGATTGCGTTGGGGCTCTTGGCCGCACCCGCGTTGGCGCAGGGCCAAGGCGGCACGCGGCCGGACAGCAGCGCGGAAAATCCCAGCACGAAATCCGGCAGCCCCATGGAAAGGGACCGGGACATGCGGGGCATGGACATGCGCGGCAATACCGGTTCCATGCAGGGCGCGCCCAATACCGGCGTCTCGCCGGGCGGCTCGGAAACGGGGTCGGGCGGCGGCGGCTCGATGGGCCAAGGCACGAGCCCGGGCCAGCCTTTGTCGGACCCGCGGGCGAACCCCGAAACGCCGGTAACGCCTCGCTAGCTGGCCGCGAAGGCGTTCTCGGCCGCACACAAGGTCCGCTTCTCGTATCCCCGCAAGCCCAGAGAAGCCGGCTCCAGTCCGGCAAGGCGCTCACCTTTCCCCGCGTGCGGGGAGGGGTGAACGCGCGGCTCGTAGGAGCCTAGGCCGCAAGGTCGAGCTTGTCGGTGACCGTGGAGTCCGCGCTCAGCCGGTAGATAATCGGCACGCCGGTGGCGATCTCGCGCTTGACGATGCCTTGCGGCGACAGGCGCTCCAGCACCATCACGAGCGCGCGCAGCGAATTGCCGTGCGCGGCCACGAGCGTGCGTTCGCCGCGCAGCACGCGCGGCAGGATTTCCTGGATGTAGTAGGGCAGGACGCGGGCGGCGGTGTCCTTGAGGCTTTCCCCGCCGGGGGGCGCCACGTCATAGGACCGGCGCCAGATATGCACCTGCTCCTCGCCCCATTTCTTGCGCGCGTCGTCCTTGTTGAGGCCGGAAAGATCGCCGTAGTCGCGCTCGTTGAGCGCCTGATCGCGCAGTGTCGGCAGCCCGGCTTGTCCGAGCTCGTCGAGGATGATGTCGAGCGTGCGCTGCGCGCGCTTGAGCGCCGAGGTGAACGCGACATCAAATTTGAGGCCTTGCGCCTTGAGCTTGCGGCCCGCCGTCCGCGCCTCCTCGATGCCGGTCTCGGTGAGGTCGACATCGCGCCAGCCGGTGAACAGATTCTTCTTGTTCCACTCGCTTTCGCCGTGGCGCACGAGCACGAGCAGGCGATCCATTCCTGGTTCCTTTCACAATTCAAGAACGTCGGTCATCGAATAAAGGCCCGGCGCCCTGCCGCGCGTCCACAGCGCCGCGCGCAAGGCGCCGTGCGCGAACAGCATGCGGTCTTCGGCGCGATGGACGAGTTCGATGCGTTCGGCCGGCCCGGCGAAGATCACGTGATGTTCGCCCACCACCGTGCCCCCCCGCAGCGAGGCAAAGCCGATGTCGCCTTTGCGCCGCGGGCCGGTGATGCCGTCGCGTCCGCGCGCGGAATGGCCTTCGAGATCGAGGTTGCGTCCTTCCGCCGCCGCGCGGCCGAGCAAGAGCGCCGTGCCGGAAGGCGCATCGACCTTCTTGTTGTGATGCATTTCCAGGATCTCGATATCGAAATCCGGACCGAGCGCCGCAGCGACCCGCTTCACGAGACCCGCCAGCAGGTTGACGCCGACGCTCATATTGCCGGACTTGACGATCGCGATCCGCCGCGCAGCCTCGCGGATGCGCGCCTCGTCCTCGCGCTCGAGCCCCGTCGTGCCGATCACATGCGCACAACCCGCCTCGGCCGCGAGGGCGGCGAGCGCCACAGTCGCTTGCGGCGCCGTGAAGTCGACAATCGCGTCGGCCTTGGCGAGCAGCGGCGCGGGATCGCGCGCAACCGTGACCCCGATCGCCGGCAGGCCGGCGAGCACGCCCACATCCTTGCCGAGGAAGGGTGAATCAGGCCCTTCCAGGGCCCCGACCAGCTCGAACCCGCCCGTTTCGGACGCGGCCTTGACGAGCGTGCGTCCCATGCGCCCCCCGGCGCCGGCGATCACCAGTCTCACCTCGGCCATAACATGCGTCTCCAAGACGACGTTCTGCGGCAATCTAGCGCTTCGGGTCGAGGTTTGTCAGCGGCGCCGCGGGGCGGCCCCGGCGCCTTCCTCCCCAACGCGCCAAAGCGCCTGCTGCGCGGGTCCGACGACTTCAAGGTACAACAGCGGCAATCTCGGCAACGATCGCCTCGGCGGCTCGACGCGGATCGTTGCTTTGCACGATGGGGCGGCCGACCACGAGATAGTCGGCTCCCGCCTCAATGGCGCGGCGCGGGGTCGTCACCCGCTTCTGGTCGTTCAAGGCGACGCCGGCGGGCCGAATGCCCGGCGTGACGAGCGCCATATTCGGGCCGACCATCAACCGGAGCGGACCCGCCTCCTCCGGCGCGCAGACGAGCCCGTCCACGCCGATCGCCTGCGCCTGTTGCGCCCGTTCGGCCACCAGATCTTCGACGCTCATCTGGTAGCCGGCCTCGGCCAGATCGGCATCGTCGTAGGAGGTGAGCACGGTGACGGCGAGGATGCGCAAATCCGATCCCTCCTTCGCGGCGACGGCCGCCCGCATGGTCTGCGGATAGGCGTGCACCGTGAGAAAGGTCGCGCCGAGCCTTGCCACGCTCTCCACGCCGCGGCCGACCGTGTTGCCGATGTCGTGCAGCTTGAGATCGAGGAAGACTTGCTTGCCGGCGCGCGCAAGGTCCTGCGCAAGCGACAGACCGCCCGCGAAGGCGAGCTGATAGCCGATCTTGTAAAAATTTGCGGCGTCGCCGACGCGCTCGACGAGCGCCGCCGCCTCGGCGACCGTCGGCAGATCGAGCGCCACGATGAGCCGGTCGCGGGGGGCAAGCGTCATCCCGGGTCCTTCTCGGCCGTCGGTTCCATCGCCCGGCCGACGCCCGCGCAGCGGCCCCGGACTCGCCGCCCGACGAACGGCACCGCAGGCCTTCGCGCGAAACGCGCCTTCAACGCTTGTGGTAGACCCATATGCGGGCCGGCGGCAGGTTCATCCAGATGCGCTCGGACGCCTCGACACGAACACCGGCCACCGATTTCGGGATGGGCGGGACGACGGCGTAAGTGAACTGCACGAAAGGCGCGCCGGGCCGCATGAGCGCCAGGCAGTCGCGGAACATGCGCAGCCGCATCTTGAGCGGCTTCGTGAACAGCGGCAAGCCGGAGACAAAGGCCGCGGCCGGATTGTGCGCAAGCGCCGCCAGAATGCGCGAGGCGTTGTAGGCGTCGCCCTGGATAACGGTCGCCTTGGGGAAGCGCTGCCGCAGCAATTGACAGAAGGTGGGATTGAATTCGACGAGGGTGAGACGCTCCGGCGCGACGCCGTGCTCGATCAAAGCCTCGGTGACCGGCCCCGTGCCGGGCCCGAGCTCCACCACCGGCCCCGGCATGTCGGGGTCGACGTAACGGGCCATCGCGCGCGCGAGCACCCGGCCGGAAGGCGTGACCGCGCCCATGACGAGTGGCTTCTCAAGCCACGAACGGATGAACCGAACCTCGTCGTCGAAGCGAAGCGTTCGTTGGGGACGATGCAGCGACTGGGTGGGCATTGCGGTGTCGGTGAGAGCGGCCTTCGGTTCACGGGTAGCGGGCTGGCGCATGAGGGTCAAGGTGCTTTGGGCGCCGTCGCGGCGGGAGGCACCGATTTTTCAAAGGCGCAAGACAACGCCATTCTCCGTGTTTCAAGGTGCGGCCGCTCAGGGGGAACCGCCGAGTCCGTCGAAGAAATCCTTCACCTTTGCGAAGAAACCGGTGGATTCGGGGTGCGTGTTCTCAGACGACAATTTCTCGAACTCGGCGAGCAGTTCCTTCTGTTTCTTCGTCAGGTTTTGCGGCGTTTCGACGATAACCTGGACATACATGTCGCCGGTCTGCTTCGAGCGCAGCACCGGCATTCCGCGCCCCTGCAAGCGCAATCGCCGCCCGGACTGGGTGCCCTCGGGGATTTTCACGCGCGTCTTGCTGCCGTCAATTGTGGGCACCTCGAAGGTGCCGCCGAGCGCGGCCGTCACCATGGAGATCGGCACCCGGCAGTGCAGGTCGGCGCCGTCGCGCTGGAAGAACGGATGCGGCTCGATCGACAGGAAAATGTAGAGATCGCCCGGCGCGCCGCCCCGCAGGCCGGCCTCACCCTCGCCCGCGAGGCGAATGCGCGTGCCATCCTCGACACCCGGGGGAATGTTGACCGACAGCGTGCGCTCGCGCGTCACCCGCCCCGCTCCGCCGCAATTTCCGCACGGATTGTCGATCACCTCGCCGCGGCCCTGGCAGGCCGGGCAGGTGCGCTCCAGGGTGAAGAAACCCTGCTGCTGGCGCAGCCGCCCGATGCCGCCGCAGGTCGCGCAAGTTTTCGGCTTGCTGCCCGGCTTTGCGCCGGTGCCCGAGCAGGCCTCGCAAACGACGGCGGTGGGAATGCGGATCTGCGCCGTCTTGCCCGCAAAGGCCTCCTCGAGGGTGATTTCGAGATTGTAGCGCAGGTCCGCCCCGCGCTCGCGGCCGGAGCCGCGGCCGCGGGCTCCCATGCCGAAGACGCCCTCGAAAATGTCCGCGAATGTGGCGCCGAAATCGGCTCCGAAACCGGAATGCGCGCTTGCCCCGTTCCCGTGCTCGAAGGCCGCATGGCCGAAACGGTCATAGGCCGCGCGCTTCTGCTCGTCCTTCAGGACGTCATAGGCCTCGTTGATTTCCTTGAACTTTTGCTCGCACTCCTTGTCCCCCGGATTGCGGTCCGGATGGAACTTCATGGCGAGTTTGCGGAAGGCACTCTTGAGCTCGGCGTCCGTGGCCGAGCGGGAGACCCCGAGCGTTTCGTAATAGCAGCGTTTGGCCATGCGGCGCCCCGTTCACACCGCTGTCCTGGCCGGAAAAGGTCCGGCCGCCCATGCTTCGCCACAAAGAGGGACCCCCGGGCGAAGCCCGGGGGCGACATTGTGATGCGCGCTTGACATACGACCGCCTGCCGGCCGTTCAAGCCGACTTTTTCTTGTCGTCGTCGACTTCGGTGAACTCCGCGTCGACCACGTCCTCCTTCTTGCCGCCGTCGCCCGCACCACTCGACGAACCCTCGTTCTGCTGGGCGGCATACATCGCCTCCCCGAGCTTCATCGAGGCCTGGGCGAGCGTATTGGTCTTGGCCCGGATGTCGTCGACGTCATCGCCCTTCACGGCTTCCTTGAGGCCGGCGATCGCGTCCTCGATCATCCGGCGCTCGTTCTCGCCGACCTTGGAGCCATGTTCGGCGAGCGCCTTCTCGGTGGTATGGATCATGGCATCGGCGTGGTTCTTCGCCTCCGCCTTCTCCTTGCGCTTCTTGTCCTCGGCCGCGTGCGCCTCCGCGTCCTTGACCATGCGCTCGATGTCGGACTCCGAAAGGCCGCCCGAGGCCTGGATGCGGATCTGCTGCTCCTTGCCGGTCGCCTTGTCCTTCGCCGAGACGTTGACGATGCCGTTCGCGTCGATGTCGAACGTGACCTCGATCTGCGGCACGCCGCGCGGCGCCGGCGGAATGCCGACCAGGTCGAACTGGCCGAGCAGCTTGTTGTCGGCCGCCATCTCGCGCTCGCCCTGGAAGACGCGGATCGTCACCGCATTCTGGTTATCCTCCGCGGTGGAGAAGACCTGGCTCTTCTTGGTCGGGATCGTGGTGTTGCGGTCGATGATGCGCGTGAACACGCCGCCCAGCGTCTCGATGCCGAGCGAAAGCGGGGTCACGTCAAGCAGCAGCACGTCCTTGACGTCGCCCTGCAGCACGCCGGCCTGGATCGCCGCGCCGACCGCCACCACCTCGTCGGGGTTGACGCCCTTGTGCGGCTCCTTGCCGAAGAACTGCTTCACGACCTCCTGGACCTTCGGCATGCGAGTCATGCCGCCGACCAGCACCACCTCGTTCACCTCGCCCGCCGAGATGCCGGCGTCCTTGAGCGCCTTCCGGCACGGCTCGATGGTCTTTTGGACGAGATCGTCGACCAGTGCCTCGAACTTGGCGCGGGTGAGCTTCAGCGTCAGGTGCTTGGGTCCCGACGCGTCGGCGGTAATGAAGGGCAGATTGATTTCCGTCTGCGTCGTGGAGGACAGCTCGATCTTCGCCTTCTCGGCGGCTTCCTTGAGCCGCTGCAGCGCGAGCTTGTCGCGGCGCAGGTCGATGCCCTGCTCCTTCTGGAACTCGTCGGCCAGATAGTTGACGAGGCGCATGTCGAAGTCTTCGCCGCCCAGGAACGTGTCGCCGTTGGTGGACTTCACCTCGAACACGCCGTCGCCGATCTCGAGGATGGAAATGTCGAACGTGCCGCCGCCGAGGTCGTAGACCGCGATCGTGCCGTTCTTCTGTTTATCGAGACCGTAGGCGAGCGCCGCGGCCGTCGGCTCGTTGATGATGCGCAGCACTTCGAGGCCGGCGATCTTGCCGGCGTCCTTGGTGGCCTGGCGCTGGGCGTCGTTAAAATAGGCCGGGACCGTGATGACGGCCTGCTCGACCTTCTGCCCGAGATAGGCTTCCGCCGTCTCCTTCATCTTCTGGAGCGTGAAGGCGGAGATCTGCGAGGGCGAATAAGTCTTCCCGTCCGCCTCGACCCAGGCATCGCCGTTCGAAGCGCGGACAATCTTGTAGGGAACGAGCTTCTTGTCCTTCTCGACCATCGGGTCGTCGTAACGACGGCCGATCAGGCGCTTAACCGCGAAGAAGGTCCGCTCCGGATTGGTCACCGCCTGCCGCTTGGCCGGCTGGCCGACGAGCCGTTCGCCATCGTCCGTGAAGGCGACGATCGACGGCGTCGTGCGCATGCCTTCGGCGTTTTCGATTACTTTCGGGGTCGTCCCCTCCATCACCGCGACACACGAGTTCGTCGTGCCGAGGTCGATGCCGATGACCTTGCCCATAGGTTACGTCCTCTTTCGTTGCGGCAGGCCGCCCCGGGCCTGAGAGCGCCCGGATCGGTGAGGTCGTAGCAGGTCGGAGTGCTCCCGCCGACCGCCCCGTTCGGCCCCCATTCGATTTGCGTGGCCGCCGAAGCGGCTTCGTCCGCCATATAGGGGGAGGCGATTTTGCCCGCAAGGCAGGGGACCGGACGAATTCACCCTTATGACCGTATCGCCGTGACGGCCGCAACCCCGCGGCGCAATGTTCGCCCCGCTTTCTCCCCGGTTCGTGCCTAAACGGACGAACGCGCTTATAGAGATCGGTTTGCGGAACCCCATTCGGAAGGTCGTCGGAATGTTCGGGCTCAGCCTTGTTCGCGGTTACCCTTTCGCCGCGCTTATCGTTGCGATGCTGTGCGCCGGGGGCACGCATGCGCGGGCGGCCGAGGTGATCTTCCCGACGGCCTTGCGCGTCGGCATGGTTCCCCCGCCGGGCTTCGTGCCCGGCCAGAATATCCCCGGCTTCCGGCACAACGAGAAGGCCGCCTCGATTCTGATTGCCGAACTGCCGGGGGAGGTCTTCGATTCGATCGAGAAACAGGTCACGGCGGAACTGCAGAGGGACGCGCAGACGCCCGTGACCCGCACGGACGTGACGGTCAAGGACGGGGGCAGCGGCTTCATCCTCTACGGACGGCCGACGGGTCCGCAAGGCCCGGTGCAGCGTTGGACCATGGTTGCGCACGCCAAGAACGTTACCGCGGTGGTGACCGCGATCATCCCCGAACAGGTCAAGGACGTGGCGTCCGATGCGGACATCCGTGCTGCCTTCGCGACCCTCACGGTGCGGGACGCGGTGCCGGTCGCGGAACAGCTCTCGGTCCTGCCCTTCGCCATGAACGACCTCGCGGGCTTCCGCATTGTGCGGGTCGAACCCGGTTCGGCGGCGCTGTTGACCGACGGGCCGAGCGACGTCATCCGGCTCTCCGACCAGCCGCTCCTTCTCGTTTCCATCGCTCCCGCGCTGGCGCAAATCCAACCCCAGCCCCACGAGCGGGACGCGCTGGCGCGCCGGCTCTTCGGCGAGATGACCGGCCTCAAAGACATTCGGCTGACCCGCTCCGAACCGCTGCGCGTCGCCGGCCAGCAGGGGCACGAACTGCTCGCCGAGGCGAAGGACACCAAGACCGAGACCGAGCTCACTGCCGTGCAATGGCTCCGGTTCGGCACCGGCACGCTGCTGCGGATCGTGGGGATCGCGCGCAAGGAGGACTGGCCGGGGCTCTATCAGCGATTCCGGCAGGTGCGGGACGGGATCGGCCCGAAATAGCCCTCAGCGCTTCTGCGGCGCAGGCGCGCCGAGCGCCGTGAGGGCCTCGAGCGCGCGGAGGTGAGCCTTGCGTGCCCCCGGATCGAACAGCGAGAACGGCGCAGCGCGCAGGAGCTTGCCGGACGCCGCCGCAACCTCCCGACGGTAGTCCGCGAGCGCCCGGGCGGCGGCGGGAAACTCGCCCCGGTCGGCCGCCATAGCGAGACGTCGGAGGCTCAGAACGACTGCCCGCACGGCCTCCGCCGCATGCAGTCGCTCGGCGACGCCAGCCTTGAGCGCCGTATCCTTCGGGCCGGGAAAGTTCTCCGCAAGCTCCCGCCACTCATTGCCGATCGCCTCGACCGCAAGGGCGATCACCTCTCGGTTCTGCTCGGCAACCGCCTTGTCGAACACGCGCGCGAGTTGGCCAAGCGCGTCGCGCTCGCTGCGCACGGTGCGGCGGGTGAGCGGTTTGTCGGCATCGCCGACGGCCTCGAGATAGGCGAGGAGGTCCGCGCGGTCGCCTTCAGCGAGACCGAGGTCGTAGTGCCGGTCGAAATGCGCGATCACCTCGGCGTAAGTCGCGTAACGGCCGTCGTGAAAGTAAGGGGCGTTGAAATTCGCGTTCCGCAGCGTCTGGGTCTTCACCGGGCCGCCGCTGCCGACGTCGTGAAGCCGGTGGTCGACGAAGCCCTGCGCCGGATCATGACAGGCTGCGCAACTCAAGGACGGATCGTGCGGGAACGGCCTGCGGAACACGGCTTCCCCGCGCCGGGCCGCCGCGGAAGCCCTTTCCGTCAACCGCCCGTCGGGCGCAAGTTTGGCGTTGGGGAGAAAGGCGATGTCCTCGACATAGGTCACGAGTGCGTCGAGAACCTGGTCCGAGGGCTCGGGACCGGCGAATTCGTCGACGACGACATGGCGGATGAAGGCACGCAGCGAGCCAAAGCGCCCGTCATGACCGTAAGGGGCGAGGCGGCGCGCCCCGCGCAAGCTTGGAACGCGCACGGGATCGAAGCGGCCGTTGTCGGCCTTCGGGTTGAACGAGGGGCCGGTGGTGTCGAACGTGCCGGGGCGGCTCGACAGGCCGGGGACGAACAGGCGCGCGTTGCCCGCTCCTTCGCGGTGGCAGGTGTTGCAGCTTATCCCGGCGCGGCGCGCAAGGCCGCCGAGGATCGCCGGCGAGGAAAACAGGATGTCGCCGAGATTGAGGCGGTAGGAGCGGCCGCGGCCGGCAAGCTCGGAGACGAACAGCTCCGTCGGCTCTTCCAGCGTGTCGTCCTCGAACAGCTCGGTGCCTGGCGGCAGCACGCCCTCGCGCGTCACGAGCGGGCGCGCGGCGGCCGAGCCGAGGACGAGCGCGGCCGCGACCCCCACGAGGACAGCCCCGCCCCGGAATCGGAGCCGCCACACCATTCACCGCGCCTCGCCGATTGCGGGCTTCTTGAGCTTGAGTTTCGGCGCCGCCGTCTGCAGCAGCACCGCAAGCTCCTCCCCCGTTCGATGCAGCGCCGGCTGGTCGAGACTCTTGAGGTCGTCGACCGCGACGAGCCGCTTGAGCTGCGCAAGTTTCTCACGGATCAGGCTCGCAAGCTCGGCATCGCGCTTGCCGAGAACGGGATCGAACACGCGGACATAGAGCGTCTCCAGCCCTTCCGCGTTCGCCTGCAGGTCGCGGTGCGAGGTCGCGGCAAAAGGCGACTCGCCGCCTTTCGATTTGTTCTCGCCCACCTCGTAAGCGAGCTTGGCGGCGCCGTTGAGCAGGCCCTGCGGGGCGAAGCGGAAGCGCGGCGCGCCAACTGCCTTGGCGAAGGACGCAAGGTCGGCCGCGAGCTTCTCGGCCTTGAGCCCGAGCCCGTCGCGCTTGCCGGCGAACAGAGGTGCCTCAATCGCATGGTATCCTTGCGTGGCATCGGGCCAAGCATCAATGGCCGCGTCGAACTTTGCGAAGAATTCGCTTGTGATGGGCTCGATCGCCTCCCAGCCTTCGCGCGAGCGGATCCAGGCCGCCTGCGCCGCCTTCACGTCGCCGGCTTTCGCGGCATCCTCGAGCGCCTTGGCGGCGGCAACCGCCGCGCTCGCGCGCGCAACCACGAAGGGCTTGTAGGCTTGGGCCCCCTCGGCGAGAGATTGCGCCCGGGCCGCCGGCGCGGCGAGAAGCAAGAGGGCGGCGAAGACGGTCAGACGAACGAGCAACATTGCGGGCTCCGGTCCACGAAAGACGCCCGCGAATTGACCGCGGGAGCGCCCCGCCGGTCAAGGAAAAATACAATTATTTCAATAGTTTATAACTAGTCCAATGAAAGGGTCGGCGGGGGCGGTGCCGACGGTGAAGGCGGCGGGGCGATTGTCGCCGCCGTCGCGGACGCAAACAGAGGCCGCTCCGGCAAGAACGCACCTCTCACCCGGTGCGCTTCGCGCCCCCTTCCAGGAAGAGGTGAAGGACGTTGGCCCGCCGCCTCACTCCGGCTCCCCCCGACCCGCTGAGCGGCAGAGAGGCCGAGCCCCTGCCGCGCCCTCTCCCTCTCCCCGCTCGCGGGGGACCCTTGCGGGAGGAGGCAAACGGCGTGCGGCTTGCGCGGCCCTCCGGCGGAACGGACTATTCGGCCTTCTCAGAATTGTCGTTGGCGGACTCGGCGACAGGCGTGGGCTTCGGCCCGCCCTTGGCGACGCCGACGAGCGCCGGGCGCAACACGCGCTCGCCGATCGTGTAGCCGTCCTGCATCACCTGCACGACCGTACCGGCCGGCACCGATTCGTCCGGCACTTCCAGCATCGCCTGGTGGAGATGCGGATCGAATTTCTGCCCCATCGGCTCGAGCCGGCGGATGCCGTGCTTCTCCAGCGCCTTGGCAAGTTCGCGTTCGGTGAGTTCGACACCGTCGATCAGCGACTTGACGCCGGCTTCGGCGCTTTGGCGCAATTCGGCAGGCGTGGCGGCGAGCGCGCGTCGCATATTGTCGGCGACACTGATCATGTCGCGAGCGAAGGCGGCGATCCCATAGGCGCGCGCGTCGGCGATCTCGCGTTCGGTGCGGCGCCGGAGATTTTCCATCTCGGCGAGCGCGCGCAGCCAACGGTCGCGAAAATCGACGGTTTCCTTCGCATCGGCCGCCTCCTTGTCTTGAGGCGCTGCGGCCTCGCCGGCCTGCGGCTGCGGCGGCGCCTCCGGCGCCTTCACGCTGTCTTTCGCCGCAGGCCCATTTGCGGGCGCCGCGGTGTCCGCTACCCCTTCACCATTCTCGGTCGCGGCGGGTGGATCCGCGCGATTTTCCATTTTCATCCTTGTCCTGTCGCTCGCATACCAGGTCTGCGGCGCATATCAGGGCTTGGTCGGCAAAAATCAAGCAGGGCGCGCCGGCCCCCCGCGCGGGCGGTGAGTCAGCTGCCCGCGAGCAGCTTGCTGACCACACGCGATGTGAAGTCAACCATCGGAATGATACGGGCATAGTTGACACGGGTCGGACCGATGACGCCGATCACCCCGATGATCCGGCCGGTCCCGTCCCGATACGGCGCGACGATGGTGGAGGAGCCGGAGAGGGAAAACAGGTTGTTCTCCGAGCCGATGAAGATGCGCACCCCGTCCGCCTTCTCGGCGCGACCCAGCAGGTCGATGACCCCCCGCTTGGTTTCAAGCTCGTCGAACAACAGGCGCACCCGTTCGAGGTCCTCAAGCGCATGCAGATCCTCGAGCAGATTGGCGTGTCCGCGCACGATGAGCTTGCGTTCCTCGCGTTCGCCGCCGGACCAGCTCGCGAGCCCCGCAGCAATGAATTTCTGGGTGAGCTGATCAAGCTGCGCGCGGTCGGCTTCGAGCGCTCTTTCCAGTTCCTCCTTTGCCCCTGCGAGCGTGCGGCCGCGAATCCGGGCATTGAGAAAATTGCTCGCCTCGATGAGCGAAGAGGTGGGGAGATCCGGCGGAACGCTGACGATACGGTTCTCGACCTGCCCGTCCTCGGAGACCAGGACCGCGAGCGCCCGCTCCGGTTCGAGGCGGACGAATTCGATATGCTTAAGCGGCGCGTTGACCTTCTGCGCGAGCACCACGCCGGCCGCGCGCGTGAGCCCCGAGAGCATGCCGGAGGCCTCGTTCAGCACCGCTTCGATGGACTTTCCGGAGGCGGCAACGCGCGCCTCGATCTCGCGCCGATCATTTTCGCTCACATCGCCGATCTCCATGAGCGAATCGACGAAGAAGCGCAGCCCCCGCTCGGTCGGCAGCCGCCCGGCCGAGGTGTGCGGGGCATAGATGAGCCCGAGCTGCTCGAGGTCCGACATGACGTTGCGCACCGAGGCCGGCGACAGAGTCAGCGGGATCATGCGCGACAGATTGCGCGAACCGACCGGCTCTCCGGTGGACAGGTAGCTCTCGACGATCTGGCGAAAAATCTCGCGCGATCGCTCGTTGAGCTGGATCACTCCCATTCGCGGCGCGTTGGTCGAGACGTCCTGATTCACGGGCGACGGCACCCCCGGGCGTTGCGAAGCGAGCTCGCGGCCGCACAATTGTCCATTGCGGCCGGGAAGTTCAAGACCGGCCTTGCCCGCCGGCCGCTCCCCCCCTAAAAGCCAGCCGAAGATCGCTTCGATCGGCACGAGCAGGAGATTGCGAACATGCGGCCGAGCCGCCGCCAACCGGACGAGATGCGCCCGGTTACGCTCGACCGCGGCGTCGTCAAATACGCCGAGGGGTCGTGTTTCGTGAAGTTCGGCGACACGCATGTGCTGGTGACGGCGACCGTGGAGGACCGCTTGCCGCCCTGGCTCAAGGGCCAGCAGCGCGGCTGGGTGACCGCCGAATACGGCATGCTGCCGCGCGCGACGATCGAACGCACGCGGCGCGAGGCGTCGACCGGCCGCCAGGGCGGCCGCACGCTCGAGATCCAGCGCCTCATCGGCCGTGCGCTGCGCGCCGTCGTCGACCTCGAGGCCCTCGGGGAGCGGCAGATCACCGTCGACTGCGACGTCATCCAGGCGGACGGCGGCACCCGCACCGCCGCGATCACCGGCGCCTGGGTCGCGCTGTCCGACTGCTTCTCCTGGATGCGGGCGCGCGACATGCTGCGGGTGAACCCGTTGCGCGACCATGTCGCCGCCATCTCCTGCGGCATCTTCGGTGGCGCTCCCGTGCTCGACCTCGACTATGCGGAGGATTCGGCGGCCGAGACGGACGCCAATTTCGTCATGACCGGCGACGGCCGGCTCATCGAGGTGCAGGGCACGGCCGAGAAGACCCCGTTTACCGAAGCCGAACTGCTCGCCCTGCTCGCGCATGCCCGCAAGGGCATCGCCAAGCTCGTCGAGCTGCAGAAGCTCGCCGTGATGTAGCGGACCCATGCGCCATCGCCTCATTACCGGACGGCTGGTGATCGCGACCCACAATCCCGGCAAGCTCGTCGAAATGCGGGAAATGCTCGTCCCGTACGGGATCGAAGGCGTCTCCGCCGCCAAGCTCAATCTGCCGGAGCCGGACGAGACCGGCACGACCTTCATGGAGAACGCCCGCATCAAGGCGATGGCGGCCGCAAAAGCGACCCGCATGGCCGCTTTCGCGGACGATTCCGGCCTTGCGGTCGAGGCGCTCGGCGGCGAGCCCGGCATCCATTCGGCGCGCTGGGCGGGGCCGGAGAAGGATTTCGCCGCGGCGATGAAGAAGGTCGAGGAGGCGCTTCAGGCGCGCAAGGCGACGCGGCCGGAAGCACGGCGCGCGCACTTCGTCTCGGCGCTCTGCGTCGCCTGGCCGGACGGGCATCGCGAGGAATTCGAGGCCGCCGTCGCCGGCACCCTGGTATGGCCGCCGCGCGGGACGCGCGGCTTCGGGTACGATCCCATGTTCCTGCCGGACGGATTCGACCGAACCTTCGGCGAGATGACCAACGAGGAGAAGAACCGCCTGCCGCCGCGCGGCCGCGGCCTTTCGCACCGTGCCCGCGCCTTCCTCAAGCTGGCGGAGGCCTGTCTTGGCCGCCCGTGAGATCGGCCCGTCCGGGCCGCGCCAAGCGCCCCGAAGCTGGGTTATGCTGTCCGCATGACGGATTCGGCGAGTCCCGGGCCCTTCGGCGTTTATGTGCATTGGCCGTTCTGCCTGTCGAAATGCCCGTATTGCGACTTCAACAGCCATGTGCGGCATGGCGGGATCGACGAAGCGCGCTATGTGCGCGCCTTTAGCGCCGAGATCGCGGCCACCGCCGCGCGCACGGGCGCCCGCACGGTCTCCACCATCTTCTTCGGCGGCGGCACGCCTTCGCTGATGCAGCCCGCGACCGTGGGCGCAATCCTCGAGGCGATCGCGCGCCACTGGAC
Organism: Xanthobacteraceae bacterium; assembly: GCA_035716025.1. Lineage (GTDB taxonomy): Bacteria > Pseudomonadota > Alphaproteobacteria > Rhizobiales > Xanthobacteraceae > JADGHE01. Next base: position 81,619 of record DASTKH010000041.1, on the reverse strand, counting down.
AGTCGCGCCCGACGTGGAGGTCACCCTCGAAGCCAATCCGACGAGCGTCGAGGCCGGACGCTTTCGCGGCTACCGGACGGCCGGCGTCAACCGCGTATCGCTCGGCGTGCAGGCGCTCGACGACGCGGCGCTTGCCGCGCTCGGCCGCCTGCATACGGCCGCGGAGGCGCTGTCTGCCGTCAAGGTCGCCCGCGCGATCTTCGCGCGCGCCTCCTTCGATCTCATCTATGCGCGCCCGGGCCAGACCCCGGCCGCTTGGCGGCGAGAGCTCGAGCGCGCGATCGGCGAGGCGAGCGAGCACCTGTCGCTTTATCAGCTTACCATCGAGGACGACACACCGTTTGCCGCGCTCGCCGCGGCCGGCAAGCTTGCCGTGCCGGAGGAAGAGGCCGCGCGCGCCCTCTACGACACGACCCAGGAGGTCTGCGATCGGCACGGGCTGCCCGCCTATGAGATTTCCAACCATGCGCGGCCGGGGGCCGAGTGCCGACACAACCTGCTCTATTGGCGCGCGGGCGAATATGCGGGCGTCGGCCCCGGCGCCCACGGCCGGCTTGACATCGCCGGCGTGCGCCACGCGACGGCAACCGAGAGGCGGCCGGAAGCGTGGCTTGCGCGCGTGGAAGAGACGGGCCACGGGCTCGTGACCGACGAAGCCCTGAGCCGCGGCGAGCGTGCCGACGAATTCTTGCTGATGGGCCTGCGGCTCGCGGAGGGCATCGACCCCGCCCGCTTTGCCGCCCTCGCAGGCTTTCCGCTCGACCCCGCGCGCATCGCCGATCTCGAGGCGGAGGGGTTTGTCGAGCGCACGCCCGACGGCCGCCTGCGCGTCACCCGGGCGGGCTTCCCGGTGCTCGACGCGATCGTCGCCGACCTCGCGGCGTAAACGATTCCCGGAATTCAAGGTCTTGCCGCGCCGCCCTTCGGCGGGCTGCCTCCCCCGCCCCGCTCTCACGTCTGTCCGGGAAAGGTGCGCGGCGCGGGGCTCACCGGCTGCGGGCCGCTCGGCGTCACGCGCATTACCGCAAGGCCGCGCTCGTTCGTGCCGTCGGGCCGGAAGCGGAAAATGCCGTCGATGCCCGAGAAGCCCGAAGGATTGGTGAGGGTCTGTTCGGCGAAACGCTGCGCGCCCTGCGTCTTCACGAGCGCCGCAACGAGCGACACCGCGTCATACGCAAGCGAAGCCGCGCGCAGCGGGTCCTCCCCGTAGCGCTTTTTGTAGCGGGCCGCAAAGCCCTTGAAGCCGCGCGAATCGGGCGCCGCGAACCATCCGTCCTGCAAGGTCGCATTGGCATAGACGCGCGGATCGTCCCACAGCCCGGTGCCGAGGAACTGCAGCCGCCGCAGATTGGGAACCGCGGTCGAAAGCGCCTCCGCCACCGGAACGACCGCCTGCGATTCCCCCGGAAGGAAGACCGAATCCGCCTGCCCGGCCGCGAGCGCGGCGCGGCGCACCGCCTCTTCCGCCCGGCCGCCGTCGGCCGCATAGCGTTCGAGCGCCACGACGCGGCCGCCGTGGCGCGCAACGGCCTGGCGGAACGCCGCATCGACGACATTGCCGTAGGCGTTGTCGGGTATCAGCGCAATGAAGGAGCGTTTTCCCCGCTGCGCGGCAAAATCGAGCACGCGGGTGACGTCGGACTCGGGCAAAAAGCTCAGGAGATAGACGCCGCGGGCGGCGACGCTCGCATCGGTCGAAAAGGCGATGACCGGAATGTTGCGCCCGCGCGTCACTTGGCCGACCGCCGCGACCGATTGCGCAAACAGCGGGCCGATGATGATTTCGGCCCCCTCCCCGATCGCCTGCTCGGCCGCCGCCTGTGCCCCGCGCGCGGTGCCGCCGTCGTCCTTGACGAGAAGCTGCACGTTCGGCGCGTTGAACTCGCTGAGGGCGAGCTCCGCCGCATTGCGCATGGCGGCGGCGACCAGACCGGCATTGCCGCTTCCCGTGAGCGGCAGGATAAGTGCGGCCTTGACTTGGCCGGAGCCGATCGCCGCCGGCTCCTGCGGCGTGGCGGGCTGCGTCTCGAAGCGCGGCAGGCTTCCGCCGGAACAGGCGGCGAGCGCGAAGGCGGCCGCCAACACGCTGCCGAGAAGCCATCGCCTGTCGGGCCGCAGCCGCGAGCCCCGGTTCCACGTGGGCGGCAAAACGAACCTCCCCTGCTGTGGTTCCGCGCCGAGCCGTTCCGTGCGCGCTCTCACAGCGTCATGCTTAATCGAATCGGCCGATCCCTGCCAAGCACGGTGGCGTGACGGCCCGCTGGGCGCCGACTACAATTGCGCCGATGCGTGGGGAAAGCATGGCGGAAGGGGGCGGCAAGACGGCAGCGCGGCCGCGCCGCTACCGGCTCGCGGGCCAGGCCGTCGAAGCGCCGCCGCTCGCGCCCGGCCTCTATGTCGTGGCGACGCCGATCGGCAATCTGCGGGACATCACGCTGCGGGCCCTCGAAACGCTCGCGGGCGCCGACCTCATCGCCTGCGAAGACACGCGCGTGACCGGAAAGCTCACGCATCATTACGGAATCGAGACACCGCTTGCCCCCTATCACGAGCACAATGCCGCCGTCGCCCGCCCGAAGATCCTGCGGCGGCTCGCCGAGGGTGCCGCGGTCGCGCTCGTATCCGATGCCGGCACGCCGCTCGTCTCCGACCCCGGCTTCAAGCTCGTGCGCGCGGCGCAGGAGGCAGGCTTTGCCGTCAGCGCCGTGCCGGGGGCTTCGGCCGTGCTGGCTGCGCTCGCGAGCGCGGGGCTGCCGACCGACCGCTTTACGTTCGAGGGCTTCCTGCCGCCGAAGCCGGCGGCCCGGCGCACGCGAATCGCGACACTCGCACGGATTCCGACGACGCTCGTGTTCTTCGAGACCGGCCCACGGCTTGCTGCAACGCTTGCCGATCTCGCCGCGGGCCTCGGCGCGCGGGCGGCCTGCGTCCTGCGCGAACTCACGAAGCTGCACGAGGAGATCCGCCGCGGCACGCTGCCCGACCTGGCCGTGACCTTCGCGGACGCGCCGCCGCCGCGCGGCGAGATCGTTGTGGTGATCGGGCCGCCTGCCGAAGGCGGGGCGCGGGAGCCGGGGGAGGTCGAGGAACGGCTGCGAAAGGCGCTTCGGCGTGTGTCGCTGAAGGATGCCGTTGCGGAAGTCGCCGTCGTGACGGGAGAGTCGCGTTCCGCGGTCTACCGGACGGCGCTCGCACTCTCCCGGGAGGATAAGGATGAGGCGCCCGACTGATCCGCCGGGCTTCGCCGCGCCGGCCGAATTGACCACGCCGCGCCGGCAGGAGGCATTCCGTTTCGGCCTTTCGGCGGAAAGCCGGGCCGCCGCGTTGCTGGTCGCCAAGGGTTATCGGGTGATCGCGCGGCGATTCCGCTCGCCCGCGGGCGAGATCGACATCGTGGCGCGCAGGCGCAACCTGCTGGTGTTCGTGGAGGTCAAGGCGCGCGGGCGGCTCGACGACGCCGCCTGGTCGGTGCAGCCGCGCCAGCGGGCGCGGATCGTCGCCGCCGCCGAAGCCTGGCTGGCTGCCCATCCCGAGCACGCCGCCTGCGACATGCGCTTCGACGCGGTGCTGGTCGCGCCGCGACGCCTGCCGCGGCATATTCCGGCGGCGTTCGATGCGAGCGGCTGAGCTCACCCCAAGATGCCACCGGCCCGAGCCGCCTCGCACGCTCCGCCTTCCCGCGCGAGCGGGAACCGAGACGACTGCGCCGCCGCCTTTAGGCAGCGTGCAGATGCGCGAGGAACATGTCGATCTGCGCGCGCACGCGGCCCGCGAGTTCGGAAAGCTCATCGGCGGTGCGACGGATGGCTGCGGCATTGGCGTTGGCGTCGGTGCTCGCTTCGCTGGCCCGTACGATTTCCTGCGCCGTCTCGGCCGTGCGTTCGGCCGCGGTTCCGGCGGCGCGGGCGATTTCCCCCGTCGCCGCGCCCTGCTGCGTCACGGCGGCCGCAATGGCCGTGCTGATTCCGCCGAGATCGCGGATGGTTCCGCGAATCGCCTCGATTGCCGCGACGGAGCGACTCGTCGCCTGCTGCATGGCGGAAATGTGCTCGGAGATTTCCTTCGTCGCCTTTGCGGTCTGGCCGGCGAGCGCCTTCACTTCGCTCGCGACGACGCTGAAACCGCGCCCGGCCTCGCCCGCGCGCGCGGCCTCGATGGTGGCGTTGAGCGCAAGCAGATTCGTCTGCTCGGCGATCGCGCTGATGAGCTTGACGACGCTGCCGATGCTGCCTGCCGCCCGATCGAGCGCGGCGACCGCCTCGTGCGTGCGCTCCGCCTCCTCGATCGCGCGCTCCACCATGCTGGTCGACTGGACGACCTGCCGGTCGATCTCGGTGACGGAGGCGGTCAGTTCGTCGGCGGCCGAGGCAATATCGCGAACATGCTGCGAGGCCGCGCCGGACGCCGATTTCGCCTCCTCCGTGCGCGCGCAGGCCTGCGCGGCACGGGCTGCGACGAGCCCGGAACTTTGCGTCGCCCGCTCCGCGATCCGAGCAAGGTCCGCCAGGGTTGCCTCGACCTCCTCGCCGAAACGCAGGATTTCGGCCCCGATCGCTTCCTGGCGGCGTTCTCGCGCGGCCGTGTCTTCCTCGACGATGCGGCACAGCTCCTCGTTGCGCCGCATGGCATCGCGCAGGCTGGCGAGCGAGCGAGCGAGTGCTCCCACTTCGTCGCGGCGCTCGCAATGCGGAATTTCGTGCGGCATCGCGTCGGCCGCGATGGCGCGGGCGACGGCGCCGAGCTGCGCGAGCGGCCGCGCCGCTGCGCCGACTTCGATCGCGCCCGCCAGCGCAAGCGCGCAGACGACGGCGGCCATGGCCCAGATGGGTACGGGAGCCTCGAGGGCCGCGGCGAGCCCGAGCGCGATGCCGGCCATCGCCATCGCGCCGAAGATCGCGTAAAGCTTCGCGGCGATCGCCAGCTTCGGCACCACGCTCACCTTCCGGTCTCTCGTCCGGGCGTCCGGCCCGGCAGATTGCACCGAAGACGTTAACTCCCGGTTGTTCTTAAGACCCTCGCCAAGAGTGCGCCCATGCCCCTGAATGTCGCCGTCCAGATGGACCCGATCGAACGCATCAACATCCGCGGGGATTCCACCTTCGCGCTGCTGCTTGCCGCGCAGGCGCGCGGGCACGCGCTGAGCTACTACACACCGGACCGGCTGGCGATGCGGGACGGCGAGGTTTTCGCGTCCGTCAGCCCGCTCGCCGTCCAGGACGTACCGGGCGCGCATTTCAAGCTCGGCGAGGAGCACCGCGTGCCGCTGAAGAGCTTCGACGTCGTGCTGATGCGCCAGGATCCGCCCTTTGACCTGCACTACATCACCGCAACCCATTTCCTCGAACGCATCCACCCGCAAACGCTGGTCGTGAACGACCCGGTAAGCGTCCGCAACGCCCCCGAAAAAGTGTTCGTCACGCTGTTTCCCGAACTGATGCCGCCGACGCTCGTCACCCGCGACCTCGCCGAAATCCAGGCGTTTCGCGCGGAGCAAGGCGACATCGTGATGAAGCCGCTCTACGGCCACGGCGGCGGCGCCGTGTTCCGCGTGACCCGCGACGACCTCAATTTCGGCTCGCTCTATGACATGTTCGCCACGACGTTTCGCGAGCCCTGGGTGGTGCAGCGCTTCCTGCCCAATGTGAAGGCGGGGGACAAGCGCATCATCCTGGTCGACGGCGTGTTCGCCGGCGCGGTGAACCGTGTTCCCGCCGCCGACGATCTGCGTTCCAACATGGTGCGGGGCGGCGCCGCCAAGGCGACCGACCTTACGGACCGTGAACGGGAAATCTGCGCGCGGCTCGGCCCCGCGCTGCGCGAGCGCGGGCTCCTGTTCGTCGGCATCGACGTGATCGACGGCTATCTCACGGAAATCAATGTGACCTCGCCGACGGGCATCCGCGCGGTGGCGAATGTCGGCGGCCCGGACATCGCGGCGATGATCTGGGACAGGATCGAGGCGAAACGCGGCGCAGGCCCGATCCTCTAAAGGCGCATGGCTTCGCGGCGGGCATGCGCGGCGGGCCCCTCCTCCTGCGGCCGCTGCCCCGGCTTTCGCTCGATCTTCGGATAGGCGGGTCCCGCCGCGCCGCCGCCGAGCGCGACCGCAAGCCGCACGATTTCGTCGCCGAGCAGCCGGCACTGCTCCGCGGTCGTCTCATCGAGCCGCTCGCCGACGAAATGGCCGTTGTGGGCATAGACCGCACCCGGCACCGTGTAGGCCTGAAAGAACGACAGGAGCGGCCGCAGCGCGTGCTCGACGGCGAGGAAATGATGATCGCTGCCGGCGGTCGCGACGAGGCCCACCGGCTTGCCGCGCAGCGCCTCGTTCGGCAGGAGATCGAACAGATTTTTCAGCGCGCCCGTGTAGCTGCCGCGATAGACCGGCGAGCCCACGACGCAGGCGTCCGCCGCGACGATCCGGTCGATCACGAAACGGGTGTCGCCATCGTAGAGGTCCGGCCGGCGACCGTCGCAGAACACGAGCCGGCGCTCGGCGATTTCGATCAGCTCCGTCTCCACGCCGGCGTGCTGACGGGCGGCCGCCAGCACGTGGGCGACAAGGCGGCTTGTGCGGGAATTCGCACTGAGGCTCCCGCTGATGCCGACCACGCGCATCAGGCGACCTCCGCAAAGGCCCGCCCGCCGGCGGCGCGCGTTCCGCGGCGGCTCGGCAAGGTCTGCACCTGCGGGATGATGCGTTCGCCGAAGCGCGGCAGTTCGTCGGTGAAATGCAGGAAGCCGCAGAGCACGAGGTCGACGCCGACCGCCTCGTAAGCGGCGATCCGCTCGACGATCTGCTCCTCGGTTCCGATCAGGCGGGTCTTGAAACCGTCGTTGTACTGAACGAGGTCCTCGAACTTCGATTCCGCCCACATGCCCTGCTTCTCGGGCGAGGCGTTGCCGGCGAACTGAACCTGCTGGCGAAACCCTTCGACCGCCTCCGCATCGGCATGGGCGATGATCTCGCGCAGGGCCTCGTGCGCCTCCTTCTCGGTGTCGCGCAGAATGACGAAACCGTTGACGCCGAAGCGGATCGTATCCGGGTCGCGGCCCTCCTCGAGGGCGAGGGCGCGGATTTCGGCGATCTGCTCGGCGATCTTTTCAACGCTCGCCCCGTTCATGAAGTACCAGTCCGAGACGCGCGCGGCCATGCGGCGCGCCGCCTTCGAATTGCCGCCCTGAAAGATTTCCGGATGCGGCCGTTGCATCGGCTTCGGCTTCAGCGGCGCCTCGTTGATACGGTAGAAGTCGCCCTTGAAGGTGAAGGTCTCCTGCGTCCACAGACCCTTTAGAACGCGGATGAACTCCTCGGAACGGCGGTAGCGCTCGTCATGGTCGAGCCACGGTTCGCCGTAGCCGATGAACTCGCCCTTGAACCAGCCGCTCACGATGTTCACGGCGGCGCGGCCGTTCGAAATGTGGTCGATCGTGGCGACCGCCTTGGCGATCACGCCCGGATGCCAGAGACCCGGATGGATGGCGGAAATGAGCTTGATCTTCTGGGTCACGGCGGCGAGCGCGGAGGTCAGCGTCAGCGCCTCGAGCTGCTTTTCGGCCCCGTAGCTTGCGAAGAACCGCGCCTGCGACAGCGCGTAGTCGAAGCCGGCCTGTTCGGCCACGCAGGCAAGCTGCCGGTTATACTCAAACGTCCAGTCGGTCCGCTGGGGCAGTTTGCTGACGACGAGCCCGCCGCTGACGTTCGGGACCCAGTAGGCGAATTTCACGCTCATGGTGCCGCTCCTCGGAACAAAAAAACCGCCGCGGCCAAAGCCGGGGCGGTACGGGCGGCCCCGCTTTAGCTGCACTTGTAAAGCGCCCGCAAGCTGGTGCTCAAATCGGCGCTGCAGGGAAACGATAGTCGGAAGTATCGTTCTGTCAAGAGAACGATCTGTCCTGAATAACGGAATTTGTGCGGCAACGGCCGGGCAAAACCGCGAATGTTCCCTTATTGTTCTTGTCGCGCGCGCCGGTCGACGCTAAGATGAAATTGTGGGTTTGAGGGGGCGATTCATGATCCAGCGCGTGAGGACGGTGGCATTCGAGGGTATCGAGGCGCGGCCGGTCGACGTGCAGGTTCAGGTCGCGCCGGGGCTGCCGGCCTTCACCCTCGTGGGATTGCCCGACAAGGCCGTGTCGGAGGCGCGCGAGCGCGTGCGCGCGGCCCTTATCGCCTCGGGCCTTGCGCTGCCGGCGCGGCGCATCACGGTCAATCTCGCGCCCGCCGATCTTCCGAAGGAAGGGAGCCATTACGATCTGCCGATCGCGCTCGGCCTGATGAGCGCGATCGGGGCGATCCCGGCCGACGCCCTTTCCGGCTACACCGTCCTCGGCGAACTCGGACTCGACGGTTCGCTTGCCGCCGTCGCCGGCGTCTTGCCCGCGGCGATCAGCGCAAATGCGCGCGGCGAAGGCCTGATCTGTCCCGGCGGCTGCGGCCCGGAGGCCGCCTGGGCCAGTCCGGAAATGGACATTCTCGCTCCCTCCTCGCTTATTCAGCTCGCCAACCACTTCAAGGGCACGCAGGTGCTCTCCCGCCCGCAGCCGAAAATCTGCGAACGCGGAGGCGCGCAACTCGATCTCAAGGACATCAAGGGACAGGAAAGTGCGAAGCGCGCGCTCGAAGTCGCGGCGGCCGGCGGCCACAATTTGTTGATGGTGGGCCCGCCCGGCGCCGGCAAATCCATGCTGGCGGCCCGCCTGCCCTCCATATTGCCGCCCCTCTCGCCGGCGGAACTGCTCGAAGTGTCGATGATCGCCTCCGTGGCGGGCGAGATCGAAGAAGGCGCCCTTACGAGCCGCCGGCCATTCCGCGCGCCGCATCACTCCGCAAGCATGCCGGCGCTCGTGGGAGGGGGCCTGCGGGCGCGGCCCGGAGAAATTTCGCTTGCCCATCACGGCGTGCTGTTCCTCGACGAACTGCCCGAGTTCAGCGCGCAGGTGCTCGAATCCTTGCGACAGCCGCTGGAGACCGGCGAGGTCTCGATCGCCCGCGCGAACCACCGCGTCACCTATCCCGCGCGCTTCATGCTGGTCGCGGCCATGAATCCCTGCCGCTGCGGCCGCGCCAACGACCCCGGCTTCGCCTGCCGGCGCGGCCCCAATGCACGCTGCCGCGCGGAATATCAGGACCGCTTGTCCGGCCCGCTGCTCGACCGCATCGACCTGCAGATCGAGGTGCCGGCGGTGACCGCCGCCGATCTCATTCTGCCGCCCCCCTCCGAAGGCAGCGCCGAGGTCGCAGGCCGGGTCGCCGCCGCGCGCGCCGTCCAGGCGGAGCGCTACGCCGCACTCGGCCTCGAAGAGACCCGTACCAATGCCGCCGCACCGCCCGCGATTCTCGAAGACGTGGCAAGGCCGGAGGCCGCGGGCCTCGCCCTGCTGCGCGACGCCGCCGACGCCTTGCGCCTTTCGGCCCGCGCCTATCACCGGGTGCTGCGCGTCGCCCGCACGCTGGCCGACCTTGACGGCGCGGAACGGGTCGCGCGCGTCCACGTCGCCGAAGCCCTCTCCTACCGGGCGCTCGCCGACGAAATGCGCCGCGCCGCCTGAGCGGGGCTATTTCGCGCGGACCGAACGCGGGTCGCGCGGCGCCCACCGGCCGGCTTCGACCCGGGCGAGAAAGTCCGCCAGCGTCCGGTTGAACAGCGCGGGCTCCTCCAGATTGACGGTGTGGCCGCTCTTCGGAAAGACGGCGAGGCCGGAAGCGGGAATCGCCTGCTTGAGATAGAGGCTCGGCTCAATGCAGGGATCGTCTTCGTCGCCCACGATGATGAGAACCGGCAGCGCGAGCCTGCGGATCGCGGCGTCGAATGCGTGAAGCGGGGGCCGCTCTCCCTGGAATTTACGCATCGTGTTTGCCGAGCCCTGCGCGTCGTGGGCGGCGAGCGCCTCCCGGAACTCCTGGAAGCCACGCGGATCCTTCACGAGAAACGGCACCCGGCCGGGGCCGACGCCGTAGGCCTGAGCGACCGCGGCCGAGCCCTCCGTCTCGAACTGCTCGGCAATCGCCCGGGCGGTGCGGCGAAACTCCTCGGTTTCGCCGCGCGCGGAGCCGGAGCCGGTCCCCGCGAGCGTCAGCGACAAGGCGCGCTGCGGATATTCGAGGCCGACCTGCACCGCGGAATAGCCTCCCATCGACAGGCCGACGATATGCGCCTTTTCGATCCCCAGATGGTCGAGCACGGCGATCACGTCGTCACGGAAATGCTTGTAGGTATAGGCGTCGGCGTCCTTGGGAACGTCGGAGGGCCGATAGCCCCGCGCCGAATAGGCGATGCAGCGATGACTGCGCGCAAAGAACCGCATCTGCGGTTCCCAGCTCTTGTGATCGGCGGCAAATTCGTGGATGAACAGGATCGGCGTGCCGCTGCCGACCTCCTCGTAATAGAGGCGCACCCCGTCAGACGCGGACGCGTGAGGCATCGGGACCAACTCCCTCGATCATGATGGGCAGCATAGGAGCCATGTCCGGGGACAGCGGGCATTGAATTCATTCAAAGTATGATCATCCTCCCGATTCTCACATCCAAACAAGCTGGAATTCAACACAAGGAGAACAACGTGAAACTGACTCGTCGGCATTTCGTTGCGGGCGGGACCTCGGCGGCTGTCCTTGCGGCCGCCTCCCCCACGGTCGCACAGACCAACCTGCCGCCGCTCAGGATCGGCTTCGGAGAGGCGCTGACCGGCGGCCTCGCCGCCGGCGGCAAGGCGGCCCTGCTGACCTATCAGATCTGGGCAGAGGAGGTGAATGCACGCGGCGGCATCCTCGGCCGCAAGGTGGAGCTCGTCTATTATGACGACCAGAGCAACCCCTCCATGGTCCCGGCGATCTACACGAAGCTGCTCGACATCGACAAGGTCGACCTCGTGATGTCCGGCTATGCCACCGTGCCCACGGCCGCGGCGATGCCGATCATCGTGCAGCGCAAGCGGCTGTTCATGTCGCTGTTCGCGCTCGCCGTGAACGAGCAGTTCAAATACGACCGCTACTTCCAGATCCAGCCGAACGGCCCCAACGCCAAGCTCGAATTTTCCAAAGGCTATCTCGAGCTTGCCATGGCGCTCGACCCCAAGCCGACGACCATCGCGATGGTCGGCGCCGATGCCGAGTACTCGCATCTCGCGCTCGCCGGCGCCCGCGAAAACGCCAAGAAGCACGGGCTGAAGATCGTCTACGACCGCACCTATCCGCCGGCGACGATCGACTTTCTGCCGATCATCCGCGGCATGAAGGCGGCCAACCCGGATATCATCTTCCTCGCCTCCTACCCGCCGGACTCGGTCGGGCTCATCCGGGCCGCCCACGAAGTTGGCATCAAGGCGCGGATGTTCGGCGGCGGCACGATCGGGCCGCAGTTCGCCGCGCTGAAGACCCAGCTCGGCCCGCTGCTCAACAACGTCATCAGCTACGATCTCTACGCGCCCGAGCCGACCATGAAGTTCCCCGGCATCGAGGAGCTTCTGCGCCGCTATCGCGAACGCGCCGCCGCGGCCGGCGTCGACCCGCTCGGCCTCTACATTCCGCCCTTCGCCTATGCGCAGATGCAGATCCTCGAGGCGGCGATCAAGGCCGTCGGTTCGCTCGACGAGGGCAAGCTCGCCGAACACATGCACAAGGCCACGTTCCCGACCGTGGTCGGCGACGTCAAGTTTGCCGCTAACGGGGAGTGGGCCGAGCCGCGCCTGCTGCTCGTGCAATACCAGGGCATCGTCGGCAACGATGTCGAGCAGTTCAAGCAGCCGGGCAAGCAGGTCATTATCTACCCGCCGCAGTTCAAGTCGGGTGAGATGAAGGTGCCGTTCGACAGCACGAAGAAGTGAGGGCCCGTACACCGTGAACGAACGGGCGGCGCACTGGGCGCCGCCCGATTTTTTTTCATGGAAACGTCAGGCGGAGCCGGTCTCAACCTGTCCGCCGCAGCGAAAGCGTTCAGCGGCCCGGCAGCACGAGAACGGTCGGCTTGGCGGGCAGCGTCGTCTTCGAGACCACGATCGATGGAACATCCCGCCGCTCCACGGCGAAACGCTCGCGCACCCGTTCGACGAAGCGGTCGAGCGTGTAGGCGCTGAAATAGTGCATCGGGATCACCACCTGCGCCTTCAGCGCCTCGATCACCTCGATCATGCCGTCGAGATCGAGCGTATAGGTGCCGTCGACCGGCACCATGACGATATCGATACGACCGATTTCGTTGAGCTGCTGCTGCGTCAGCGTGTGGTGCAGATGCCCGAGATGGGCGATGCACAGATTGGCGATCTCGTAAATGAAGATCGAGTTGCCGTGTCGCTCCGTCGTGCCGCCGAAGGAGCGGATATTGGTCGGCACGTTGCGCACCCGCACGTCTGCGTACCGGATGTCGTGCCGCGCGGGTTGCTCGTTTTCCGCCCAGCCGCGCAGAACGTGCTTGATCCCGGGTTCCGGGCGGTCCGTATAGTGCGACGAATGGGCGTGGTTCATCGTCACGATGTCCGGCAGCACCGACGGCTTGACATAATCGTTGTAGTCCGTCGCGATGCGCACGAGATGCGGGCTTTCGATCAGGAAGGTCGAATGCCCCACATAGCTGATCCGCACCTGGTCGGATTCGAGAGCCGCGGCCCGGAACGCCGCCGGCCGCAGCCTGGCAGGCGGCGACGCGATCAGGCCGGGACAGTTCTCCCTCATCTCGGGCTTCGCCGCCGGCCCGGGCGAAGGCGCGACGGGCTGCGCCAGAGCCGCGCCGGCGGAAAGCGCGAGCGCGCCGCCTGCCACCAATGCCCGCACCGCTTGCGCAAAGGCCATCATCGTCCGCTCCGTCGAGATGTCCGGCAACGCGGAGCATAGCGCAAAGCCGGAGGGATCGGCAGCGCGGGATAACAGGGCCGTCGCAATCGCCTGCGGTCCGGAAGAAGATCCGCTCTGCGGTGTTTCATCCCGGGCCGTTTGTTGACAGACGGCAAAACTTTCTGGTTCATCCGCGCGACCCCCTCGGAGGCTTATCGAGGCTTGACCGCGACCTCACCCAGCGCCGCGATACCGGGCCGGACCGGCGTGCACCGCGCGGCACCGCGCTACCGCATCCGCCTCGAACACGTCGTGATGGGGGCGGCCGTGGCGGCTCTCGCCGTGCTCGTCGTGCTGCCGATCGGCTCGCTCATTCTCGGCAGCCTCTTGGGCGAGGAGGGCTTGGGCCTTGGCCATTATGCCGAGGTGCTGACCGGCAGGCTTTATGTCAGCGCGCTCAAGAACTCCCTCGTGCTCGGCGCTTGGACCGGGCTCATCAGCCTCCTCATCGGCGTCGTGCTCGCCTTCGCCGTCTCTCGCACGGACGTGCCGGGCAAACGCCTGCTGCAGATCACCGCGAGCCTCTCCTATCTCTCGCCGCCGTTTCTCACGGCCATCGCCTTCGTCTACCTGTTCAGCCCCAATGCCGGGCTCGTCAACGTATTCGCGCGCGAGGTTCTTGGCCTGCCCTGGCTCCACTTCAACATCTTCTCAATGACCGGGCTCGTGCTCGTCACCGTGCTGCACACATTTCCCTATGTGTATCTTCTCGCTTCGAGCGCGCTGCAGTCGGTCGATGCCTCCTACGAGGAGGCGGCGCAAATTCTCGGCGCGAGCAAGTTTCGCACGGCCCTCTCCATAACAGCGCCGCTCGTTGCGCCCGCGATCCTGTCCGGCACGCTGCTCGCCTTCGTCAATGCCATCGCGCTGTTCGGCTCGCAGGCGATCATCGGGCTTCCCGGACGCATCGTCACATTGCCGACGCGCATCTATGCACTGTTCGACTACCCGCCCGAATACGGGCTTGCCTCCGCGCTGTCGCTGGTTTTCGTGGTCATCACGGTTGTCGCGCTCTACCTCCAGCGCGCGTTCCTCGCGCGACGCTCGTTCGTGACACTCGCCGGCAAGGGCGCACGGCCGCAGCTGATGCAGCTTGGCGCATGGCGCTGGGCGCTGTTTTCCTTCGGCGTTCTCGTGTTCCTGGTGGCGATCGTCGCCCCCTATGCGACGCTGATCGCCGTGTCGATCTCCAAGTCCTGGGGTCTCGATTTCTGGAAGGGGCTTACGCTCGCCCACTACAAGTTCATCCTGTTCGACTACAATGTCACCCAGCGGGCGATCCTCAACAGCCTGATGCTCGCAACCGCCGCAGCCTGCCTCGCAGTGGCGCTGGGTGCGGTGATCGGCTGGATCGACCTGCGGACGACGCTGCCCGGCCGCCGGCTCATCGACTACGCCTCGCTCATCCCACTCGGTCTGCCCGGCATCGTGGTCGCGGTGGCGCTGATTCAGTTCTGGTTGCGGATGCCGATTGCGCTTTACGGCACGCTGGCGATCCTGCTGCTCGCCTATGTGGGGCGCTATATTCCGCTGAGCGTGCGCGCCGCCAATGCCTCGCTGCGGCAGGTCGATCCCTCGCTCGAGGAGAGCGCGCAGATTCTCGGCGCGCGCTGGTCCACGATCATGCGCGAGGTGACGCTGCCGCTCATCCGCCCCGGGCTGTTCGCGGGCTGGCTCCTGGTGTTCGTCCCGGTGATCCAGGAGCTATCGGCCTCGATTCTGCTGTTCTCGTCGGGCTCGATCACGCTCGCGGTCGCGGTATTCAATCTGTATGAGACGGGCTATGTGGAACCTGTGGCCGCGCTCGCCATCATCAACATGATCATCATCGGTTGCGCAATTCTGCTTGCCAACAAGCTCGGGGGCGGCGGCATCGCGCAGCGGACGACCGGTCAGGGAGCCGCCGCATGACTGGGACATACGGCGACATCCCTGAAGAAGAAGGCACAGGCTGATGGCGGGCATCAGCATCAAGGGTCTTTCGAAACGCTTCGGCACGGGCGAGACCGCGTTCGCGGCCTTGAGCGAGCTCGATCTCGAAATCGAGAACAACCAGTTCGTCACGCTGCTCGGACCCTCCGGCTGCGGCAAGACTACGACGTTGCGGCTGATCGCGGGATATCTCGTGCCCGACGCCGGCACGATCCACGCCGACGAGCGGCTGCTGTCGGCCCCCGGCAACGTGGTGCCGCCGGAAGAGCGCGGCATGGGCATGGTGTTCCAGAACTATGCCGTCTGGCCGCACAAGACCGTGTACGAAAACGTCGTGTTCGGCCTCAAGCTGCGGAAGGTGCCGGCCGCCGCGGCGCGGCGTAAAGTCGAAGAAGCGCTCGCGCTCGTCAATCTCACGGGACTCGAATCGCGGTTTCCCAACGAGCTGTCGGGCGGCCAGCAGCAGCGCGTGGCGCTCGCCCGCTCGCTCGTCGTCGAGCCGGGGATCCTCCTCCTCGACGAGCCGCTCTCGAACCTCGACGCCAAGCTGCGCGAGCGCATGCGCAGCGAGCTCAAGCAGCTGCAGCGGCGCACCGGCATCACCTTCGTCTACGTCACCCACGACCAGGCCGAGGCTCTCGCGCTCTCCGACAAGGTCGCGGTGATGCACGGCGGCCGCCTGCAGCAGTACGGCACGCCGCGCGAGGTCTACGAACGGCCGGCAAACCGCATCGTCGCGGATTTCATGGGGCTGATGAACCTGCTGCCCGGCAAGGTGATCGCGGCGCGGAACGGCACGGGTTCGATCGCGCTCCCGGGCGGGCTGCGGCTCGACGTCGCCCTGCCGGACGGCACCGCGGAGGGCGACGCCGTGGAGGTGGTGGTGCGGCCGGAAAACATCCGGCTTCGGTCCGGTAACGGTTCGCTCGCGCAGGCGACGATCAGCGACCGCACTTTCCTCGGGAACCTCAGCGAATATTACGCTACGCTACCCACGGGCGAGGTGCTGCGCGTGCAGACGCACCCCCTGCAGCAATTCGCGCCGGGCGAGAGCGTTGCGATCGACATCGACGCCGCCCAGTGCAGCGTCTTCCGGCAAGAGGTGGAGAGCATTTCATGAACAAACCCGTCGCCCCCGCAGCCGTGATTGCCGGCGAGGAACACTGGACGAAGAAGGGGGATGTCCGGCTGTTCCTCTGGGAGAAGCGCACGCCTCTGCCGCAGAAGCGCGGCACCATCCTGTTCGTGCACGGATCGTCCATGGCCTCGCAGCCGACCTTCGATCTGCAGGTTCCGGGACGCAGCGATTCCTCGGCCATGGACGTGTTCGCGCGTTACGGGTTCGACACCTGGTGCGTGGACATGGAAGGCTATGGCCGCTCCGACAAGACGCGCGACATCCCCTGCGACATCGCGACCGGCGCCGACGATTGCGCGGCCGCATCCGAATACATCCTGAATCTCCGGAACTGCGGCCCGCTGCTCGTCTACGGCATTTCGTCCGGCGCGCTGCGCGCGGCGGTCTTCGCCGCGCGACATCCCGAACGGGTGAAGCGGCTCGTGCTCGATGCCTTCGTGTGGACGGGCGAAGGTTCGCCGACGCTCGCGCAGCGGCGCAAGAAGCTGCCCGACTATATCAAGGGCGGCAACCGCCGGCCGATCGACCGTGCCTTCGTGCAGTCGATCTTCGATCGCGACCACCCGGGCACGGCCGAGCAGTCCGTCATCGACGCGTTCGCGGACGCGATCCTCGCGCTCGACGATTCGGTGCCGATCGGAACCTATGTCGACATGTGCACGAAACTGCCGGTGGTCAATCCGGAGGACATCACGGTGCCGACGCTCATCATGCGCGGCCAGTGGGACGGGATCGCAAGCTTCACGGACCTTGTGAAGTTCTTCGAGAGGCTGCCCAATCCCGACAAGCAGTTTGCCGTCATGGCCGGCATCTCGCATGCCTCGCTGCAGCAGAAGAACTATGAGATCGTGCACCACATCCTGCTCAGCTTCTTCACCCAGCCGCAGCCGCGCTACACGGGGCATTGACGCCGCAGGACCCAAAAGCCGCCGCGGCAAGAGCTTTCCAGGACCGATCGGGAGGAACGAGACATGCGAAGACAGGTAGCGATGATGGTCTTGACGGGTGCCCTCGCCGCGTTCGGCGGGCCGGCGCGTGCGCAGGATGCGGTCGACGTGGAGGCGGCCAAGAAGGAAGGCAAGCTCGTCTGGTACACCTCGACGCCGGTCGCGATCGGCCAGAAAATCGTCGATCTGTTCGAGCAGGCTTACGGCATCAAGGTCGAGATGTTCCGCTCCGGCGGCTCGGCCATCCTGCGCCGCTTCCAGCAGGAGAGCGACGCCGGCACGGCCGCCGCCGACGTGATGACCACGTCCGATCCCGCCGCGGCGGCCGCCATGACCCGCAAGGGCCTGTTCGTAGCGTTCAAGCCAGCCGGTTTCGACAAGATTCCTGACGCCGCCAAGGACCCGGAAGGGAACTATGTGGCGCAGCGGCTGAACCTCATGACCATTTATCTGCGCGAGGACAAGGTTGCGCCCGCCGACGAACCGAAGAACTGGAACGACGTGCTCGACCCGAAATACAAGGGCAAGCTCGTCACCACCGATCCCTCCTTCACGTCGCTGCAGGTCTCGGTGGTAGGCATGATGTCCAAGAACCGCGGCTGGAGCTTCTACGAGAAGCTGCGCGCCAACGACATTATGGTGGTGCAGAGCAACCAGCAGGCCTCCGACATGCTCAAGCGCGGCGAGCGGCTGATTGCCGTCGGCGCGCTCGACTCCTATGCCGCCGACGAGCGCAAGAAGGGGCACCCCATGAAGACGCTCTATCCCGCGGACGGCGTCTTCGTGATCCCCTCGCCGACGTCGGTGATCAAGGGCTCGCCCCATCCCAACGCCGCCAAGCTGTTCGCGACTTTCATGCTGAGCGAGCCCGTGCAGAAGCTGTTTCCGGAAGGGGGCGGCTATGCCGCGCGCGTCGATATCGCGCCGCCCGCCGGCGCACCGTCCCTCAAGGACATCAAGATCATCCCCATCGACTACGCCTATATCGAAAAGGAAAGCGGGCGCATCAAACGCAAGTTCAACGAGATCTTCCAGTGACCGGAGCCTGCCCGCGGCGCGGCCGCGCCGCGGAGTGACCCGGGTCAGCGCGCCGCAACGAGTGTCAGGCCGGCGACGCCGACGGCCAAATTGAGCCCGGCCTGCGCCTGGATGGAAACGGGTTGCAGGGCGATCGTGCGGTTGTTGCCGCCGAGCAGCACATTGGCGCCGAGCCCGCCGCCCACGGTCGCTTCCCCGCTCGCACCCGAATAGGTGCCGGCGAGAGCGCCGCGCCGCCGCAGGCTGGTCGGGGCATAGACCGCCCAGACCATGCGGCCGCCGGCCGTAGCCCCGACATCGAGCCCGAACTTCGTGATGCTTCCGACATAGACCTCGGGCCGGCCGCGGCCCGAGGGACTGAACCGGCAGCGCACCTCCTTGCGCGAGCCGAGGATCAGTCCCATGCCGGCGGAAATATCGCAGTCGAGCGTGCCGACCTTGGCGCGCTGCGCCGAAGCGGGGGTCGCGGCAGAAGCGGCCGTGAGCGCGCAGAGAAGAAGCAAAGCCGTCCGGCGATTCATGGATAATCTCCTTGCGGAAGCAACGATTGCGCCAGCGCCCCGCTCTCCCGGCCGGGGCGTCCGACATACGTGCCGGCAAGCTTTTGCCACGCGCGACGGCCCGTCAAGCCGTCGCCCATCCCGAACGGAAGCCGCGGCCGCTCAGGACTCGGCCGATTCCTCGACGCTGACCTGCGATCCGCTGAGCAGTCCTTCGAGACTCTCGACCACGAATTCCTTCACCTTCGCGGCGTTCTGGCCACGCGGGGCCTGCACGCGCGCACGGATGCTGTCGTCCGCAACGACGATCTCGAAATCGGCGATCAGGCCGGAATTCTTGAATTCCGTGAGACGGTCGTTGATTTCGTCTATGGCTGCCATGACGGTCGCGGCCTCCGTCCGTCCGGTCGCGCGGAGCGCATCAGGCGCGCTTTCGCGGCGGTCGGGTCTCTGGCATACCACGCGGCCGCGGCCGGCGAAAAGCGCTCACGGGGGATGTACGAGGCGTCCGCAACCCGCCCTCGCGGCGGGCGGAAGGCAACAACAAAGCCCTCAGCGGCACTCCTGCGCCACGCGGTCGAGAGCCTGGCTGACGCCCGTGAGCGAGAAATTGTCCGTGGTCTTGGTGCCTCGCGTGGACACGCCGCGGACGATCATCTTGGATCCTTTCCGCATAGCCTCGACGAGGCGCGGCTCGTCGGCCGCGTTCTTGACCCAGGCATTGTCGTCCTGCGTCATCAGATCGAATTTCGCTCCGTCGATTTCGGCGCTCGCATCGGTGCCGCGCCGCAGGGGATAGCCGACGATGACGGAGACCTCCTCGCGCACATTGTCGGCCGGCCGCGTGGAAACAAACAGATAGATCGGATCGCGCGGTCGATTCGGGGGATCGGTCTGCGAACTCTCGGGCTGCGCCAACGCAAAGCAGATCTTGTGCCCGTTGTTCTTGCCGGCATAGACGCCCCAGCTTCCGTACTGGCCGACAAGACTCGGCTGACCTTCGCCCTGCGCCCGCGGCTCGCCTGCGAAGGCGGCGCAGCCGATCAGAAGGGCCAGCGAAAACACGATTGGACGGCGCGATCTCGGCATTACCAAAATCCCGTGGTTTTGGAAGAATCACGGTGGGTTTGGACTTGGTAGCCAGGGAACCCGGCGATGTGAAGGCGTAACCGCCTTCAACATTTCGAGATTGGCACAACATGTCGGGCTTTGACGAGCACCCGATGATGCGAAATAACCGTTCGATGCGGAATGGACATGCGGCAACAACAATTCTGGGCCGGGCGCTCGCATGAAAGCCGTGCTGTGCACCCAATTCGGTACCATCGACGACCTGCAGTTGGCCGACATTCCCGAGCCGGTCGCCGCCGAGGGTGAGGCCGTGGTGGCCGTCAAGGCCGTCGGGCTCAATTTCTTCGACACGCTGCTCGTGGCGGGAAAGTATCAGCTAAAGCCCCCGTTTCCGTTTTCTCCGGGGGCGGAATTCGCCGGCATTGTCGAACGTCTCGGCCCCGGAACCACCGGCCTGAAGGTCGGGGATCGGGTCATGGGCGCGCTGAACTGCGGCGCGGCCCGCGAGCGCATTGCCGTTGCCGCCTCCGCACTCGTTCCGCTGCCGGACGGGCTCGATTTTGCCCGCGCCGCCGGCCTGATGGTCACCTATGGGACGAGCCTCTATGCCCTGAAGCGCCGCGGCGAACTCTGCAGCGGGGAGACGCTCGCGGTGCTCGGCGCGGCGGGGGGCGTCGGCCTTGCGGCGGTCGAGCTCGGCAAACTGCTCGGCGCACGCGTCATCGCCTGCGCCTCCTCCGACGAGAAGCTCGCCTTCGCCCGCGCCCACGGCGCAGCCGAGACCGTAAACTACGCGCGCGACAACCTGCGCGATGCGCTCCGCACGCTCACCCGGGGCGCCGGGGTCGACGTCGTGTACGATCCCGTGGGCGGAGCCTTGAGCGAGGCCGCGCTGCGCGCGCTCGGCTGGGGCGGTCGACTCCTGGTGATCGGCTTTGCGGCGGGGGAAATCCCGCGCCTCCCGCTCAACCTGACGCTCCTGAAGAGTTGCGACATCCGCGGGGTGTTCTGGGGCGCCTGGGCGCAACGCGAGCCCGCAGCCCATCTTGCCGATTCCCGCGACCTTGCGCGCTGGTGCGCGGAGGGCCGATTGTCCGCACACGTACACGCGACCTATCCCCTCGCCGAGGCCGCCCGCGCATTGCGCGTGCTGAGCGAGCGAAGGGCCATGGGCAAGGTCATCCTGACGGTGTGAGGTGCGCGCCCGTTTGGCCGGCCTCCTGCGGGTGCCTGCGCTTGTAACGATCGCCCGCGCGCTATAGCTAGGGAACAGCATGGCCCCTGTTGCAGATATGACGCAGCCGTCGACTCTCGGCTCTCCCGCGCCTCTGGAGAAGGCGCCGCTTGAACGTTTCGTCGTGTCGGGAAAGCCCTCGCTCGTCGGCCTGACGCGCGCAGAGCTTGCCGCGGCGCTCGACCGCGTCGGGGTGCCGGAGCGCGAACGCCGCATGCGCGTCCAGCAGCTCTGGCACTGGATTTATTTCCGCGGGGCACGCGCCTTCGAGGTCATGACCAATGTCGGCAAACCGCTGCGCGCCGCACTCGACGCTGCATTCACGCTGGCCCGGCCGGAGGTCGAGGCCGAGCAGATTTCCGTCGACGGCACCCGCAAATGGCTGCTCCGGCTGCCCGCCGAGCACCCCGGCGAGAAGCCGCATCTCGTCGAGACCGTCTACATTCCGGAAACCGATCGCGGCACGCTGTGCCTGTCGAGCCAGGTCGGCTGCACGCTCACTTGCGCCTTCTGCCACACCGGCACGCAGCGGCTCGTCCGCAATCTCACGGCGAGCGAGATCGTCGGCCAGATTCTCGTTGCGCGCGACCGCCTCGGCGATTGGCCCGACGCGGCTGCGGTATCCGGCGAAAGCGAGCGGCCGCGCCTTGTCTCGAACATCGTGATGATGGGCATGGGCGAGCCGCTCTATAATTTCGATGCAGTTCGCGACGCACTCGCGATCGCGGCGGACGGCGAAGGGATCGCGCTGTCGAAGCGGCGCATCACGTTGTCGACATCGGGCGTCGTGCCGAACATCAAGCGGGCGGGCGCGGAGATCGGATCGATGCTCGCGGTATCTCTGCACGCCGTCCGCGATGATCTGCGCGACGAACTCGTGCCGCTCAATCGCAAATACCCGATTGCCGAATTGCTGCAGGCCTGCCGCGATTATCCGGGTCTCTCCAATGCCCGTCGCATCACGTTCGAATATGTGATGCTCAAGGGGGTAAACGATTCGCTTGCCGACGCCCGTGAGCTCGTACGTCTGCTCAAGGGCATTCCGGCCAAGATCAATCTCATCCCATTCAATCCGTGGCCCGGCACGCGGTTCGAATGCTCCGACTGGGAGCAGATCGAGGCGTTCTCGGAGGTTGTGTTCAGCGCGGGCTATGCCTCGCCGGTACGTACGCCGCGCGGGCGCGACATTCTCGCCGCCTGCGGGCAGCTTAAGAGCGCGACCGAGAAGCTTTCCGCGCGCGAGCGGATGGCCTTGCGGGCGATGGCGCTGACGGATTAGCCGGGGATGCGGGCGCTCGGCCGGATCGTGCTTGTCCTCTTCGCCGGCCTTCTCGCAAGTCTTGCGGCGGGCCTCGTCGTGACGCTTGCGGTCCTCTTGCCGGAATGGAGCGCGCTCGATCTCGGCCCGCTCGACGACAGCACATTCGGAATCGTCGTGGGCTTCGGGGCGATCTTCCTGTCGGGCTTTGCGCTGTTGCCGGCGCTCGTGATGATCGGGATCGCCGAAGCCCTGGCGATCCGCGCTTTGCTCTACTACGCGGCCGCCGGCGCCGCCATCGCCGTGCTGCTCTATCTGAGCTTCCAGGGTTGGGACACGCTCGCGCTCGAGGTGAACGGCTTTGCCCGTCGCGAGCTCGAAATCATGGCCGCGGCCGGCATCGTCGCGGGTTTCGTCTACTGGGCGGTGGCGGGCCGCTCGGCCGGAGCGTGGCGGGAAACCGCGCCGACGGCGAGCCTCGAGCGGCCGTGAGGCCGGCCTCGCGGAGGCCACAGGCGTTTCCCGCGACATGCGCGCGACGCCTTGCCGGTGCTGCGGGCCTGGGTTACGCCCTTGCTCCGGGAGTCCGGAGGACGCCATGGCCTATGCACACATTCTGACCGAAACGCACGGGAAAGTGGGCCTCATCCGCCTGAACCGTCCGCAGGCGCTCAATGCCCTCAACTCCGCGCTGATGACCGAACTCAATGGCGCCGTTACCACCTTCGACGCCGATCCGACCGTGGGGTGTATCGTCGTCACGGGGTCCGACAAGGCTTTCGCGGCCGGCGCGGACATCAAGGAGATGGCCGGCAAGTCCTATATCGACGTGTATCTCGGCGAGTTCGCGGCGCATTGGGACGCGATCGCGCGGGCTCGCAAGCCGGTCATCGCGGCGGTCGCCGGGTTCGCGCTCGGCGGCGGCTGCGAGATCGCCATGATGTGCGACATGATCATCGCCGCCGACAACGCCAAATTCGGCCAGCCGGAGATCAAGCTCGGCGTGATCCCGGGCATCGGTGGCACGCAGCGCCTGACGCGCGCGGTCGGCAAGGCAAAGGCGATGGACCTCTGCCTGACCGGCCGGATGATGGATGCCGCCGAAGCGGAACGCTCGGGCCTCGTCGCCCGCGTGGTTCCGCTCGCCGACCTCATGAGCGAGACCATGAAAGTGGCGCAGACCATCGCGGCAATGTCGCTGCCGTCGGTCATCGCCGCCAAGGAGTGCGTGAACCGCGCCTTCGAGACGACGCTCGCGGAGGGCATCCGCTTCGAACGCCGCGCCTTCCACCCGCTCTTTGCCACGGAAGACCAGAAGGAAGGCATGGCCGCCTTCGTCGAGAAGCGCCCGCCGAATTTCAAGAACCGGTAGCGCCGGCCGCGCAGGCGCGCGGCGGCTTCACACCCCCGTCCGAACGGCCTGCATCGACTGCACGCCGTAGAGTGCGGGGAAGAGCCGCATCCAAAGCACGACGATCACGAGCGTGCCGATCCCGCCAAACAGGGCGGCCGGGACGGCGCCGATGAGCGCCGCCATCGCCCCGGCGCGGAAATCGCCGAGCTGGTTGGCAGCTCCGATGAACAAGGAATTGACGGCACTGACGCGGCCCCGCATCGCGTCCGGCGTTTCGAGTTGAATGAGCGTGCTGCGCACGACGACGCTGACGAGATCGGCCATTCCGAGGATCGCCAGCGCCGTCATCGATAGCACGAGCGAGCGCGAGGCCGCGAAGGCCACGGTCGCGCAGCCGAACAGGGCGACGCAGGCATACATCGTGCGGCCGACGTTCTGCCGCAGCGGCCAGCGCGCGAGCGCAAGGGACATCGCAAGCGCGCCGACGGCCGGGCAGGCGCGCAGGATTCCGAGCCCTGCCGCGTCCGTGGCAAGCACGTCGCGCGCGAACACCGGCAACAGCGCGATCGTACTTCCCAGGAGCACCGCGAAGAGATCGAGCGAGATCGCCCCGAGCACGATCGGCTGCCGCCGGATGAAAGCGAACCCGGCAAACAACGATTCGAGGCTGAACCGTCCGGTCCGCTCCGCCGGGCGCCCGGCGAGCGGGATGAAGCCGACAAGCGTGCTTGCGGCAAGAAACAGGACCGCCCCGAACGCGTAGGCCGCGACGGGGCTCAGCGCATAAACGAGCCCGCCCAGGGCCGGGCCCGCAATGGTGGCGAACTGGTTGGCCGAGGCGGAACCCGCGACCGCGCGGGGGAAAAGCTCCGGCGACACGATGACCGGGAGAAGGGCGCTCAGGGCCGGCGCCTCGAAGGCGCGGGCGGCGCCGATGACGAGCGAGGCGCCGAGGATCGCCTCGCGGCCGATCGCGCCCGAAGCCGTGCCCCACATCAGCGCGGCGACGGCCGCCGCCTCCGCCGCCTGGCACAGGCGCAGGACGGTCCGCCGGTCGTACCGGTCGGCGACGTGGCCCGTGAACGGAAACAGCAGCATGGCGGGGAGGAACTGCGCAAGGCCGACGAGGCCGAGATCGAACGGGTCTCCCGTCAGCCCGTAGATCTGCCAACCCACGGCCACCGCCTGTATCTGCAGCGCCACGGTGGCGAAGATGCGCACCACGAAGAAGCGGGCGAACGGCCCGTGCCGTACGAGCGACCCGGACGGCGAGGCAGCCGGGCTCATGGTCATGAGGCGGGCCGGCGGCGCGTCATCGGCGGCGACGAGTGGGAAAGATGGGCCGATTTCGCTAGGAAACCGCCGATTCCGCGGCTTCCGGGGTGATTGGGCTTGGTGGAGCCGAGGGGATTCGAACCCCTGACCTCCGCAGTGCGATTGCGGCGCTCTCCCAACTGAGCTACGGCCCCGCGGCGCGCGATGCGCATGCTTACGGTAAGTAGCCGCATTTATGGCGGGGGGTCGACGCCTGTCAAGCAAAGCGCGCCTTTTCCGCGCATGCCTTGTTCCCCCGGAACATCCCCGGTAAACCTGCGTCGGTTCAAATCGTCCTCCGCGAAGGCTTCCATGCGCGCCCTGCTCGACGTCGTGCTGATCGTGCTGCAGCTTTACATCTACCTGCTCATCGCGGCTGCCGTGCTGTCGTGGCTGGTTGCATTCAACGTGGTCAATGTCCGCAACCCCGTCGTGCAGGCGGTGGGCGACTTCCTCTACCGCATCACCGAACCGCTGCTGAGACCGATCCGCTCGATGCTGCCGAGCATGGGCGGGCTCGACATTTCGCCGGTGATCCTGATCCTCATCATCATCCTCATCGAGCGCATGATCGTCTATTACATCTATCCGAACGTGATCTGATCCCACGCATGCGAAGCGCGTATCCCTGGCGTCCGGCGGAGGACGGGGTGCTGCTTGCCGTCCGGCTCACCCCGAAAGGCGGCCGGGATTCCATCGACGGCATCGAAGAACGCCCAAACGAAGGGCCGGTGCTCAAGGCGCGGGTCCGCCAGCCGGCGCATGCGGGTGCGGCCAATGCCGCACTCGAGGCGCTCATCGCCGACCGGCTGGCCATTCCCGCAAGCCGCGTGCGTCTCGTCGCCGGAGCCTCTTCGCGCGTCAAGACTTTGAAGATTTCCGGCCATGCCGGAACCCTTTGCGCCGCGCTGGCAAGTCTCAGCGGAAGCGCCCCTGCGGCGGCGTCATGACCGCCGCATTGATCGACGGGAACGCCATCGCGGCCGCCCTGCGCGCCAAGGTCGCGGCCGAAGTCGCGGCTCTTGCGCGCGACCACGGCGTGACCCCGGGCCTCGCCGTGGTCCTTGTCGGGGACGACCCGGCTTCCACCGTCTATGTCCGCAGCAAGGTGCGGCGAACGGCGGAGGCGGGCATGCGGTCCTTCGACCGCAGGCTGCCCGCCAATGTCAGCGAAGCCGATCTCCTGGGCGTCATCGACCGGCTCAACGCCGACCCTTCGGTGCACGCCGTTCTCGTGCAACTGCCGCTTCCGCCGCACATCGATCCCGCCAAGGTCATTGCGGCGCTCGACCCGAAAAAGGACGCCGACGGGTTGCACCCGCTCAATGCCGGCCTGCTTTCGGCGGGGAGCGCCGCGCTGATTCCGTGCACGCCGCGCGGCTGCATCATTCTGGCCAAGAGCGTGTGCGCCTCGCTGGCGGGCGCGGAGGCCGTGGTGGTCGGCCGTTCGGCGATCGTCGGCAAGCCGCTCGCTCAGCTGCTCCTCGCGGAGAACGCGACCGTCACCATCGCCCATTCCCGAACCGTCGACCTTGCGGCCGTGTGCCGGCGCGCCGACCTTCTCTTCGCGGCCGTCGGCCGGCCGGAGATGATCAAGGCGGATTGGATCAAACCGGGCGCGGTCGTGGTCGACGTCGGTATCAACCGCATCCCCCGCGACGGCAAACCCCGTCTCGTGGGCGACGTCGCCTTCGCGGAAGCCCGCAAGGTCGCGTCCGCGATCACGCCCGTGCCCGGCGGCGTCGGTCCGATGACGATCGCCTGCCTTCTTCTCAACGCGCTGACGGCGGCGCGCGCCAGCATCGGGCTGCCGCCGCCGCAAGGGGTATAGCGCGGCATCCCGCCCTGCGGCTTCTGCCATGAACCGGGGTCCCGCGTCTGCAGCGCATCCCGTGCGCGCTGTGCTGCGCGCAAGCCACGGGGGGAGTGACCGACGACAGGGTCTAGCCCTGCCAGCCGAACGCCACCTTGTCGAGCGTGCGGGTGCCGAACCGCTCGGAGGAGCGGGCGATCGCGCGGCCGCCGAGGGCGCGATAGAACTCGACGGCCGGATCGTTGTCCGACAAGGCCCACACGACCAGCGACCGCAACCCGCTCTGCGCCAGATCGCGCCGCGCCGCCGTGAACAGCCGCCGGCCGAAGCCGAGCCCCTGGAACTCGGGCCGCAGATAGAGCTCGTAGATTTCGCCGTCGTAGTTGAGGCTGCGGGCGCGGTTTCGTCCGTAATTGGCATAGCCGGCGAGCCGTTCGCCGAACATCAGCAGCGAAATGCGGCTGCCTTTGCGGATCGCGTTTTCCCACCAGCCGGGGCCGCGGCGGCTGATGAGCTTTTCCAGCTCGTTGCCCGGGATGATGCCGCGATAGGCGGTGCGCCAAGCCTCATCGTGGGTCGCAGCCAACTCGCCGGCATCTGTCGGCTTGGCGCGTCGGACCTCGATAAGGACGGTGCTCATGAATCGAATTGAAGCAAAGCGACACCGCTCCCTTCAAGCCCCCCGAGTAACGAATGATTAACGATCCCCCGCCTTGTGGCGGAAAGGACACGCTTCGCTGTGCAGTTTCGGGACGAGGCGGATTTTTCTGCGGCCGCAGCCCAAGGCCGCAGGCCGCGGCCTGCCTAGGCGGGCTCCGTTTCGCGGGCGCGTTCGGCCTTTTTTCGCTCGTTGGGATCGAGAATCGCCTTCCGCAACCGGATGGATTTCGGGGTGACCTCCACGAGCTCGTCGTCCTGGATATAAGCAAGCGCCTTTTCGAGCGTCATCTGGATCGGCGGGGTCAAACGCACCGCTTCGTCCTTGGCGTGGGTGCGGATGTTGGTGAGCTTCTTGCCCTTGAGCACGTTCACTTCGAGATCGTTCTCCCGGCTGTGCTCGCCGACGATCATGCCCCGATAGACCTTCCAGCCGGGCTCGATCATCATCGCGCCGCGCTCTTGCAGGTTCCACAGCGCGTAGGCCACGGCCTCGCCGGCCTCATTGGCGATGAGCACGCCGTTGCGGCGGCCGGGAATGTCGCCCTTGTGCGGCGCGTAGCCGTGGAACAGCCGGTTCATGACCGCCGTGCCGCGCGTATCGGTGAGCAGTTCGCCCTGATAGCCGATGAGTCCGCGCGTCGGCGCATGGAAGATGAGCCGTGTGCGGCCGCCGCCGGAGGGACGCATGTCGACCATCTCGCCCTTTCGTTCCGACAGCTTCTGCACGACCACGCCCGTGAAAGCGTCGTCGACGTCGATGACCACCTCTTCGATCGGCTCGAGCAACGCGCCGCTCGTCTCGTCGCGCCGGAACAGAACCTTCGGCCGCGAGACCGAAAGCTCAAAACCTTCGCGCCGCATCGTTTCGATCAGGATTCCGAGCTGCAGCTCGCCGCGGCCCGCCACCTCCATCGCATCCTTCTCGCGCGACTCGGCCACGCGCAAGGCGACATTGCCCTCGGCCTCGCGCAACAGTCGCTCGCGGATCACCCGGCTCTGCACCTTGTCGCCTTCGGTTCCCGCAAGCGGCGAATCGTTGATGCGGAAGATCATCGCGAGGGTCGGCGGGTCGATCGGCTGCGCCGGAAGCGGGCGGTCCACCTCGGGCGCGCAGATCGTGTGCGCGACGGTCGCCTTCGGCAAACCGGCGAGCGCCACGATGTCGCCGGCCTCCCCCTCCTCCACGGCCGTGCGCTCGAGGCCGCGGAATGCCAGCACTTTGGTCACCCGTCCGGTCTCGACCGGATTGCCGTGGCGATCCAGAACCTTGACGGCCTGATTCGGCCGCACCGAGCCCGACGTGATACGGCCCGTGATGAGTCGGCCCAGATACGGATTGGGTTCGATGATGGTGCCGAGCATGCGGAACGCGCCCTCCTCGATGAGGGGAGGCGCGACGTGACGGAGCACGAGGTCGAACAGCGGCACCATCCCGTCCTGCTTCGGCCCTTCCGGGGATTGCGCCATCCAGCCTTCCTTCGCCGAACCGTAGAGGATCGGGAAATCAAGCTGCTCGTCGCTGGCCTCGAGGGCGGCGAAGAGATCGAACACCTCGTTCACCACCTCGGTCGGCCGCGCATCGGAACGGTCGACCTTGTTGATCACCACGATGGGCCTGAGCCCCATTTTGAGGGCCTTCGAGACCACGAACTTGGTCTGCGGGAGCGGTCCCTCGGCGGCATCGACCAGCACGATCGCGCCGTCCACCATGTTGAGGATCCGTTCGACCTCCCCGCCGAAATCGGCGTGGCCGGGGGTATCGACGATGTTGATACGCGCTTTTCGCCAGACGACCGACGTCACCTTGGCGAGAATAGTGATGCCGCGTTCGCGCTCGAGATCGTTGGAGTCCATGGCGCGTTCCTGCACGCGCTGGTTCTCGCGAAACGCGCCGGACTGTTGCAGCAGGCGGTCGACCAGCGTGGTCTTTCCGTGGTCGACATGGGCGATGATGGCGACGTTGCGCAGCGTCATGAACGGTCCAAAAAAGCGCGTGCCCGGCACGGCCGGGCACGCAAACAGCCGCAGGCTATATAGGGGCGGCGGGCCCTCCCGCCAACTCCCCCGCACTCAGGCGCCGGCCGGCCGGCCCCAGGGCCCGGCGCGTCCTCCGGAAGGCAGCGCCTCCCGAACCATCAGCATTTCGCCGATCGTCTCCAGAGTAATGAGGCCGATCAGGCGTCCGTCCTGCCCCGTCACCCCGACCGCCGGCGCCTGCTTTTGCTGCAGAAGGGTGAAGGCCTCGTCCAGGGTCCGCCGTCGGTCGAGGACCGGAACATCCGCGATCATCGCCTCCGCCACCCGCGCCTCGGGTCCGAGCGTCTTGAGCGCGCGGATCATGTCGTTGCGGCCGAGCAGCCCGAGCAGCCGGCCGTCGGCATCGACCACCGGAAAATCGGCCTGCGAAGTGCGGAGCAGCGTGTCGATCGCATGGTCGATATGGGCCTCAGGCGCGAGCGTCGCATACTGGGTCATCATGGCCGCGGTCAGCGGCACGCCGCGCGACATCGCACGCACCGCAACGAGCTGGGCCTCCGAGGAGGCTGCAAGATACACAAAGATGGCGATGAAGATCAGCATCGCATTGGTGAACAGGCCGATGAACCCGAGCGCGAACGCAACCCATTGGCCGATGCTCGCGGAGACTTCCGTCGCGCGCGTAAACCCGACGCGCAGCGCAAGCAGCGAGCGCAGGATGCGGCCGCCGTCCATCGGGAAGGCCGGAATGAGATTGAAGACCGCGATGAACAAGTTCACGGCGGCCAGCCGGTCCACCATCGACACCTGCGCATTTTCGACCGCGGCGAGCCGCTCGGCGCTCAGATCCGCGCCGACGAACAGAATGAGAAAAAGCGCGATCGCCACGTTGACGAGCGGCCCCGCAATCGCGATCAGAAATTCCTGACCTGGCTCCTCGGGAATGCGCTCGAGACGCGCAACCCCGCCGATCGGGAGAAGCGTCACGTCGGGGGTCTGCACACCGAACACGCGTGCCGTGAAGATGTGGCCGAATTCGTGCAGCAGCACGCAAAGGAACAGCAGCACCATGAACAGCAGCCCGCTCCACGCTGCCGCCGCCCCGCCGGTGACGTAGCTTGCGCCCCAGATCCAGGCCAGGAAGAGGACGAACGTGATGTGGATGCGGACGGCTGTTCCGGCGATCCGACCGATGTTGAACGACCACAGCATTGACGGCCTCGCGGATGAGCGAATGTCTCAACCTATTCGCGATGGCAACCGCGCGCGAGACAAAAAAAGCCCGCCCGGCCCCGAGCCGGGCGGGTTCGCGTAGCAATGCCTCCAAGCCTAGTCGATGATTTCCACCACACGCCGCGAGCGCGGTTCCACGATCACGCGCTGCTTGTTGACGACCGCAAAGCGATATTTCGGATGCTCCGGGACCGTGTAGAGCTTCACCGTGCGCGGCAGCGGCTCGCCGACCACGACCCTCTCCCGGACGCGCACCGAAGGAATGCGCTCGCGGACCACGTAGGTGCGGACTTCCGGAGGCGGAGGCTCGAGCGCTGCGCCCATGGTCCCGCCGACGACGCCGCCTACCGCGGCGCCGACGGGCCCGCCGACGGCCGCGCCCGCCGCCGCACCGCCGACCACACCGGTCGTGGTCGAGGCCTGGGCCAAGCACAGGCTGGGGCTGAGCAACGCGAATGCCGCCGCCGCGGCAAACATCGTGCTGCGCATTGCAAAATCTCCTCGATCTGTTTCGACTGTGTCGGGAACGCCCGACCGGCGCACCCGTTCCGCCGCCGTGCCCGCCGCTTTGTGCGTGAATGGGCGGAACATTGCGTGTTTTTCCAGCGTTGGCTTCTCTACGCCCGTCCGTGCGGCCTTGTTTTCGCCGCGATACCGCCGTGAACCGCCCTGTTCGTCTCGCTAATCATGAAGGCGGTTCCCACGAAGGAGCACCTGATTCTCATGCGTTTCGAAGCCCAATCGACCCTGTCGCGCCTGTTGACGTCGCGTCTGTTGGCCGGCGTTTCCCTTCTGGCGCTGACGAGCCTGCCCGCCATGCCGGCGGAGTCCGGCTCCGCGCTGCTTCTGGCTCAGGCGCGACCGGCAGAACCGTCGGGAGGAAACGACGAACGGAAACGTCGCGAGCAGCAGCAACCGCAACGGCCGCAGCGACCGCAGCCGGGCGCGACTCCGCAACGACCGGCGCCCCCGGCACCGCCTGCCGCCCGCCAGGCCCCGCCGCCCCCTCAGGCGCAGCCGCGCCGCCCCGCCGCGACCCAAGAGCAGCCTCCCCAGCCCCGGCGGCCCGCAACGCCCCAGGCGCAGCCTCCGCAGCCCCAGCGCCCAGCCGCCCAGGAAAGGCCCGCGCAACCCCAGCGGCCGACGACCGGACAGCCCCAGCGCCCCGCCGCGCCCCAAGCCCAGCCGCCGGCCCAACTGCGCCGCCCCGCCGAACAGACGGCCCCGCCCGCTCAGCCGCGTCCACCCGCGGCCGCGCAAGAGCGTCCGGTCCCGGAGCGACCCACTCCCCAGACACAGGAGCAACGCCGGCCGGAACTGCGGCGTGAGGAGCCGCCGCGGCAAGCGACGCCCCCCGCCGGCCGCCCCGCAGCCCCGACGACGCAGGAACAGCGCGTCTCTCCGCCGACGCCGCAAACCCCGCCTGCCGTGCAGCGTCCCGCCCCGGGGGGCACACCGCCCGCGGCCCAGCGCCCCGTCCCCGGCCAAGCCCCGCCGGCAGTCCAGGGCCGCCCGGTTCCCGCGGTGCCGCCGGCTGCCCCGTCGGCGACCCAGGATCGGGATCGTCGCGAGGATCGCGATCGCCTCGGCACGTCGGCCGTTCCTTCGCGCGACACCCGCGACGTGAGCGACTTCATTCGCCGCGGCAACGAGGGGCCGAGCCGGCGGATCGACGACATCCGACGCGAGCGGCAAGAATTGCGCCAGGACGATCGGACCGTGATCCGCGAGCCCGGCCGCACCATCATCCAGCAGGGCGACCGCACGATCATTCGGCACAACGAGATCGACCGGTTCGCCATCCGCGCGCGCGACGTACGGACCGAGCGGCGCGACGGCCGCACGGTAACGATCGTCGAACGACCAAACGGCGTCCGCATCATAACGGTCACGGACGAGGAGGGGCGCCTGCTGCGCCGCGTGCGCCGGGAGCGCGATCGGGAAATCGTGATCATCGACAACGACTACGATTATCGTGGACCGCGGCGGCCGAGCGCGTTCTTCGTCGACATCCCGCCGCCCGTCGTCCGCATCCCGCGCGAGCGCTATATTCTGGACGCGGGTGCCGCCGGCCCCGACGACGTCTACGAGGTTCTCACGGCGCCCCCCGTGATGGAGCTCGAACGGCACTACACGCTCGACCAGGTCCGCTACACGCAGCCGCTGCGCGAGCGCATGCCGCGCGTCGACCTCGACATCAATTTCGACAGCGGCTCGTGGCAGCTCACGCCCGACCAGCTTGACCGGCTCGCGGTAATTGCCGATGCCATCAACCGCGCGATCGAGCGCAACCCGCGCGAGGTCTTCCTAATCGAAGGCCACACCGACGCGGTCGGCGCCGAGATCGACAATCTTTCCCTGTCCGACCGGCGTGCCGAGGCCGTGGCGGTTGCGCTGACCGAACAGTTCCACGTCCCGGCGGAAAACCTGGTCACGCAAGGCTACGGCGAACAGCACCTCAAGGTGCCCACGCAGGAGGACGAGCGCGCCAACCGGCGCGTCGCCGTGCGCCGGATCACGCCGCTGCTCGAGCAGGCCGGCGCGCCGCGTTGAGTGCAGCGGACCCGGGGGCAGCCGGCCGCACGGATGGCCGGCTGCCGCCCGACCGATCTATACGCCGAGCTTGCGCTTGCGCTGGCCGAGCGTGCGCAGCCGCAGCGCGTTGAGGCGAATGAATCCTTCCGCGTCGCGGTGGTCGTACGCGACGGCGCCTTCCTCGAAGGTCACGAGATCCTGATCATAGAGCGAGTACGGACTCTCGCGCCCGATGACCGAAACGCTGCCCTTGTAGAGTTTCAGCCGCACGCGGCCGGTCACCGCCTCCTGGCTCTTGTCGATCGCCGCCTGCAGCATTTCGCGTTCCGGGGAGAACCAGAAGCCGTTGTAGATGAGTTCGGCATAGCGCGGCATCAGCTCGTCCTTGAGATGAGCAGCGCCGCGGTCGAGCGTGATCTGCTCGATGCCGCGATGCGCCGCGAGCAGAATCGTTCCGCCCGGGGTCTCGTACATGCCGCGCGATTTCATCCCGACGAAGCGGTTTTCGACAAGGTCGAGCCGGCCGATGCCGTTGGCGCGGCCGAGTTCGTTGAGGCGCGCAAGGAGGCTTGCCGGCGAAAGCGCCTTGCCGTCCACCGCGACCGGATCCCCGCGTTCGAACTCCACCGTGACGATCGTCGGCCGGTCGGGGGCCTGCTCCGGATCAACCGTCCGCGAATAGACGTAAGGCGGCACTTCGGCGGCCGGGTCTTCGAGCACCTTGCCCTCCGAGGAAGTGTGCAGGAGGTTGGCGTCAACCGAGAACGGCGCCTCGCCGCGCTTGTCCTTCGCGATCGGGATCTGGTGGGCCTCCGCAAAGGCGATGAGCTTCGTGCGCGAGGCGAGATCCCATTCCCGCCACGGGGCGATCACCTTCACGTCGGGCTTGAGCGCGTAATAGGTGAGCTCGAAGCGAACCTGATCGTTGCCTTTGCCGGTCGCCCCGTGCGCAACCGCGTCGGCGCCGGTTTTCTCCGCGATCTCGATCTGCTTCTTGGCGATCAAGGGACGGGCGATCGAAGTGCCGAGCAGGTACAGCCCTTCGTACTGGGCATTCGCGCGAAACATCGGGAAGACGTAGTCGCGCACGAACTCTTCCCGCAGGTCCTCGACGAAAATGTTTTCCGGCTTGATGCCGAGCAATAAGGCCTTCTGCCGCGCCGGCGCGAGCTCCTCGCCCTGGCCGAGATCGGCCGTGAAGGTCACGACCTCGCAGCCATACTCCGTCTGCAGCCATTTCAGAATGATCGAGGTGTCGAGCCCGCCCGAATAAGCCAGCACCACCTTCTTGACATCGCCTTTGGGCATTCGCCGGTCCATCCTTCCTGAAAGCGCGGCGGACTATAGGGCGTAACGGCGAGCACGCAAGCTTGCCCCGGGCGCGCCGCCGCTCAATCGCCGGCGGCCGGCGCCACCATCTGCGCCGCACCGATGCTCGCGGTCCAGACGAACCCTTCGGGCCGGAACTCGAGCGTCGTCTCGCCGTCGAGCGCCGAGCCCGTGCGCCGCAAGACGACGGTGCCGAAGCCTTCGCGGCGGGGGCGACGCACCCGCGGACCGCCCTGCTCCTGCCAGGTGAGCCTGAGCCCGTCCCCTTCGCCGTCACCGGCGCGATTCCAGGTGATGGTGACGGAGCCCGACGGCACCGAGAGCGCCCCGTGCTTTGCGGCGTTGGTCGCAAGCTCGTGCAGCGCGAGTCCAAGAGACTGCATGGCCCCAGGCTTGAGAATGACGGGCGGCCCGTTGGCGGTGACGTTGATGCCGCCGGGCGCTCCGAACGGGGCGAGTTGAATGCGGATCAATTCGTGCAGATCGGCGCCCTTCCAATCGTGCTGGACGAGAAGATCGTGGCAATAGGCAAGCGCCTGCACGCAACCGGAAAAGCGAGCCTCGAAACCGGAAAGGCTGTTGCTCTGGCGCAGGATCTGCCGCGCCAGCGCTTGCACGACCGCGAGCACGTTCTTCGTGCGATGCGACAGTTCGCGCAGCGCAAAACCAAGATGCTCCTCGTAGCGTTTGCGTTCGGTCATGTCGCGGTGCACCGCCGAAAGACCGATGATGCGGCCGTCTTCGGCCCGGATCGGCGATCCCGAAATGCCGACCGGGATCAGGCGCCCGCTCTTGTGGCGACGGTCCGTCTCCAGGTAAACGCGCTCGCCTTCGATGGTCTTTGCAGAAAGTTCTTCCAGTTCCTGCCGGAGGTGCTCGGGCGCAATCATCGAGAGCGGCTGACCGATGGCCTCTTCCGCTGCGTAGCCGTAGAGGCGCTCCGCGCCCTCGTTCCAGGTGCGGATGATGCGATCCCTGTCGGCACTGAAGATCGCATCGCTCGAGGCGAGTACGATCGACGCCAGCATCGCGTTCGTTTCTTCGGCGCGCCGGCGCGCCGTGATGTCCACAACGAGACCGATCGTCCGCACGGGAACGCGACCTTCCGCCATTTCCGCGAAGAAGGTCTTTCCGCGAAGCAAGATCCACGCCGGCGTACCGTCGTAGCGCGTGACCTCATGCTCGTCTTCGTATTCGCCGTCACGGTTCGGATCGAGCGACCGACGCAGCTTCTCGCGCATGCGCGCACGCTGAGGAGCCGGAACGATGCGATCGAGGATCGTGCTGTCCCTGGAAACGTCGATATGATCGGGGACGCGGAGCAGGGCGCGCAACTCCGGGGACCAATAACGTCGCCGCGTCTGCCAGTCGATCTCGAACAGACCGATGCCGCTCGCCCGCGTGGCGAGCCGGAGCTGTTCCTCGTTTGCCAGCGGGCTTGCGGGAGGGCGAGAAGCAGCCGCGGCCGATTCGGCTGCGCGGCCTTGCGGCGCAGCGCGCTTGCCGGCCTGATCGTCCGGTGCCCCAGTATCGTCCGGTGCCCCAGTCATGCCGTCGTCGCCGGCGCTCCCCTTCGCTGCGGCCGCCTCGGCACGCGTCGCACCGGACGAATTAGGCATGAATGGTACCGACATCAACCGGCACCGTCTCGCGGCTTTGCCCGACGCAGCCCGTCACTGATCTTCCTGAATGTGGGCGAGAGAACGGCGGCCCGTTCGCCCGAGCGACCGCCGTTATCAATAAGATTTCGGCAGGCCCAGCACCTTTTCGGCGATGAAATTGAGGATCATCTGCGGGCTCACCGGCGCGATGCGTGGGATGAAGCTCTCCCGCAGATAGCGCTCGACATGAAACGCCTTCGCATAACCCATGCCGCCGTGGACCATGACGGCCGTCTGGCAGGCCTCGAAGGCGGCTTCGCCCGCGAGATATTTCGCGGCATTCGCTTCCGCGCCGCACGCGCGGCCCGTGTCGTAGAGCCAGGCTGCCTTCATGACCATCATCTGCGCAGCCTCGAGGTGCATCCAGGCGGCAGCCAGCGGGTGCTGGATGGCCTGATTCCGGCCGATCTGGCGCCCAAACACCACACGCTCCTTCGCATAGGCCGCCGCGCGCTCGACCGCCGCGCGGCCGAGCCCCACCGCTTCGGCCGCGATGAGGATGCGCTCGGGGTTCATGCCGTGCAGAATGTAGCGGAAGCCTTGCCCTTCCTCGCCGATGCGGTCTTCCGCGGGAACCGGCAACCCATCGAAGAAAACCTGGTTCGAATCCACCGCCTTGCGGCCCATTTTGTCGATCTCCTGCACCTCGACGTAGCGGCGGTCGAAATCGGTATAGAACAAGGTCAAGCCGTCGCTGCGTTTCTGCACCTCTTCGAGCGGCGTCGTGCGCGCAAGAACCAGAGCCTTGTTGGCGACCTGTGCGGTGGAAATCCAGATCTTCTGGCCGAAAAGCCGATACTTGTCGCCCTCCCGCACGGCCCGCGTCTTGAGGCGCAAGGTATCGAGGCCGGCATCGGGTTCCGTGACGGCGAAACAGGCCTTGTCCTGGCCGGCGATCAGCGGCGGCAGCATGCGGCGCTTCTGCGCCTCGGAACCAAACACCACGACCGGATTGAGGCCGAAAATGTTCATGTGCAGCGCCGAGGCGCCGGAGAAGCCGGCGCCCGAGCGCGCGACCACGCCCATCATCAGCGCCGCCTCGGTGATCCCGAGCCCCGCACCGCCATAAGCCTCCGGCATGGCAATGCCGAGCCAGCCGGCCTTCGCCATGGCCGCGTGAAATTCGTGCGGAAAGCCGCCTTCCCGGTCGCGCGCGAGCCAGTAGGCGTCGTCGAAACGCGCGCAGACGCGCGCCACCGCTTCGCAGATCGCCTCCTGCTCTTTCGTGAGTTCGAAATCCATGTCGCCCGTCACCGGCGACGCCGCGCGCGCAACGCGGCGCCGCCCCTTGCGGACTATGCCGCCCGCTCGATCGGAGCACCGTTGTGCACGATCCGCACTTGCGGATCGAGTGGGGCCTTGGCGGCGGCATGCAGATAGCAGGTGCGCGCCGCCACGGTGAGAAGCTGCCGGTGCGTTTCCTCCGGCGCCTCTCCGTTGAGGAAGAGATGCGTGTCGATCGGCTCCGCGGCGGCGGCGGCGGCGGCGACGAATGGATTAAACTGCACGAGGCGCGCCCCCGAAATCCGCATCTTCATGCTTTCGATGTATCGCGAGAGTTGCGTCATGTAACAGAACGCGATCCCGGCGGAGAGAAGCGCAAGCCCGGACGGAGCCGCCTCTCCGTCCGGATCGCTCAGCAGACGAAAATGGCTTGCGCCCGGCAGTCCGAGCCATGTCTCGACTTCGAAAAGCCCGTCGTCGCGCGAGCGGCCGAGGCCGTTGATGTTGCGGATCAGGCGGCCTGTGCCCGACACGGTTGCCGGCGCGGGCTCGGCAGCCCCGTCTTCGCGGCTCCCGGTCTTTTCGATGAGGCGATTGCGCGTTTCGGCCCCGGCAAGCGGCCGCGGCGGGTGCGTGTAGACGCGGTAGGGATCGGCAGCGTCCTCGCTGTTCGAGCTTGGCACGTCCGCAACCGGCCGGCGGCGCCCGTTGATGTAGAGCGCAAAGGTGTTGCCGGCGAGGGCCTGCCGTTGCAGGGCCACCGCGGGCGAAGCATCGAGCGCATCGACGACCATGCGTTCCACGGCCTCGCGCCCGGCATCCGCCCGGATGCGGACTTCAATGTCGGACGGTTCCGCGTGTCCCTCGCCGGTGCCGTGGACGAAGGAGCCGGTAAGCCAGTAATGATTGACGAGCCAAATCTCGACGCCGCCGAGCCCGATCCTGCGCTGCGCCGCCAGAGCGCGGATCCGCTGGTACAGATCCGCCTGCATGCCGGCATTGAAGAATCCGAGCGGGAACGGCGCGAGATCGGTGCCGCGCAGGTGCGTGCCCTCGTCGGAAGTCAGTCGCCAGACGGGACCTTCGGCCCCGTCCGTGACCACCGCCTCCTTCTGATGGCCGGCCATCTGCCGCGCCTCGACCTTGACGACATCGCGGCCCTCGAGTCCGGCGAGAGCCGACCGGCGGGCGCCTTCGCGGAACTTGAAGCCCAAGGGGTCCCCGTAGCGGTCGATCGTCGGCTGCGTATCCGTGGTCATCATGCGCTCCTTTTCCTGGCTGCCGTCCATGCCTGTGTCCGAATATGCGAGCCTAGAACGAGACCGCGGCCCCTTGAAGGGTGGAAGCGCACATGGCCGAGCATCAGGCGAGAGCCCTCGCATTTTCCCATACGGCAAGGATACGGCGGCGGAACGCGCCGGGCTTTTCGGCAAAGAGGCGCGCGGCAATGCGCGCCGCGGCCGCAACATGCGCCGCCTGCCGCTCGGCGACGAGCGGGGCAAGGCGCGCGCCCCAGGCGGCGAGCGGCCGATCCGGTCCTGCGAGTGCCGCCAGGACAGCGAGATCCTGACAGCCGCCGAGATGTTCGCGCAGGCGCTGCGCCTCGCCGACCCAGAACTTCGCGAAGCGCGGCCATAACGGGGCGAGCGCATCCATCTGGTAGCGGTGGACGACGACTCGCGTCCGCAACCGGTGCAGTTCCTCGGGGTCGGCCTGCAGCCATTTGCGCGGCGTGGCGGCCCGCGCCCGCCGGTAGCCCTCGGCAAGCCCGGCCGCCAGGTCCGAAACGTGCAGATCGCCGAGAGGCCATTCGCGCAAGGCGGCCGCCGCGGCTTCGAGCGACAGGCGCATGCGCTCTCTTATGTCATCGGTCAATGCGGCGGCTTCCGCCTCGCGGCGCAGTGCCTCCAGTCGCCCGGCGAGCGCCGCAGCCGCGCGGGCCGGCAGCGCCGCGTCGTGCTGGCGCAGGTCCGCGAGCGCATCGAGCGCCGACTGCGCGTCGCGCGCCGCGCCGAGCGCGCGGGCGATGTCCCGCGCTTCGATCCGCAGCCGTGCCGCGGGCTCTCCGACCGAAGGCTCAATGAGACGCAGGAAGGCGCGCCAGCGCTTCATCGCCTTCCGGAAATCATGCACCGCCGCGGCGTCCCAAAGCCCGGGCGTCGCGAGCGCGGCACGCCCCTCGGCGATGATGTCGGCGGCGAAAGACAGAAGTCCTTCGCTCACCGTGTGCTTCGGGCTGAGGCCGGAAATTCCCCCCATGACGATCGCAAAGCCCCCGGCGCGGGTCGGCGCG
Organism: Xanthobacteraceae bacterium; assembly: GCA_035716025.1. GTDB lineage: Bacteria > Pseudomonadota > Alphaproteobacteria > Rhizobiales > Xanthobacteraceae > JADGHE01. The sequence goes on along the minus strand of DASTKH010000041.1, from coordinate 42,279 downwards.
CATGTTCGCTTCCCCGCGCCGAAGCCGGTCAGCGGTTCCGCAACGCCTCCGCTTCGGCGTAAAAGCGCCGCTCCCATTTCCGGTGCGCGTCCTGCCCCTCGCGAATGAAGGGCGTGAACAGCGCGAGATTCATCAGCAGCCAGTTCACGAGATTGGCCGGAAAGCGCAGGGGCTTTACGAAATCCACGAACAGCACCACGCGCGTGTGCGGAGAGTGGTTCCAGGCCTCGTGCTCGTAAGCGTCGTCGAAGATCAAAACCTCGCCCTCCCGCCAGTGGCACAGCCGGTCGGCGACGCGGATCGCGATTTTGTCGCGCGGCTCGGGCACGATCAGCCCGAGATGCAGGCGCAGCACGCCGTTATAGGGTCCGCGATGCGCCGGCAGGTGCTTGCCGGGTTCGAAGATCGAGAACATGGCGGTCTTGAGCCCCGGAATTTTCTGCACGATGCGCCAGGTTTCCGGGCATTGCCGGATGTTGTTCTCCGACGGCACGCCGAAGCCCATGAGCATGAAGGTCTTCCAGTCGCGGTCCTGGCTGATGGTCGAGACGTCGGTGGCGATCTCGTGAAATCCGGGAAGCTCGTCCTTGCGGGCGAGGACGCGGTCGAGTTCGGCGCGGATCGCCCGCCATTCGCGGGCGATCTCCTCGGCCCAGGGAAAAACCGCATTGTCGTAGACCGGCGGGTTGCCGACCTTGGAATATTTGAGGTTCAGCCGTTCCGCCCAGGCCACAACCCGCATGAAGATGCGCGTCACGAGGCTCGGACGAACCATCGGTTTGAGGCCGGCCGTGCCGAAGGACTGCACCGCCGGCGCCTGCTGTTCGACGTTGCTGGTCACGGGGTGTGCTCCGCCGATTGGCCCCACGGCCCCTCCCCGCGGCGCCTGTGCCGCGGGGGGTCACAGAGATGTTATAATCGCGCGTCGCGGGAGAGGCGAGAGCCCCCCGAACGTCTAGTCCCGGCAGCCTTGTCGCGGCGCCCCGGGCTCGCCTAATCTCCGCCTGAATAGCGGCTGCCGGCCTTGCGCCGACGCGACAGATCGGGAGTGCCCAAAGATGTCCGACAAAATCTACGATGTCCCGGCGGAATGGACCAAGCGCGCCTATATTGACGATGCGAAATACCAGGACATGTATGCGCGCTCGATCGCCGATCCGGACGGGTTCTGGCGCGAGCACGCCCGGCGTCTGGATTGGATCAAACCGTTTACCAAGGTGAAGAACACGACCTTCGGACCCGGCGAAGTTTCCATCAAATGGTTCGAGGACGGCACGCTCAACGCCGCCTACAATTGCATCGACCGCCACCTGCCGGCGCGGGCGAAGCAGACCGCGCTCATCTGGGAGGGCGACGACCCGTCCGAATCCAAACACATCACTTATCAGGAGCTTCATGACGAGGTCTGCCGGTTCGCCAACATTCTGCGCAACCGCAATGTCGAAAAGGGCGACCGCGTCACGATCTACATGCCGATGATCCCCGAGGCCGTCTACGCCATGCTGGCGTGCGCCCGCATCGGTGCCATTCACTCGGTTGTCTTCGGGGGCTTTTCGCCGGATTCGCTGGCCGGACGAATCGAGGACTGCCGCTCGAAAGTGGTGATCACGGCGGACGAGGGCGTCCGCGGCGGCCGCAAGATTCCGCTCAAGGCCAACACGGATGAAGCGATCGCCAAGGTCGGCGGGGTGGATTTCGTCATCGTCGTGCGGCGCACCGGCGCCAAGGTGAACATGGATCCGGTGCGCGACGTCTATTACGACGAAGCCGCCGCGGTCGTGACCAATGAATGCCCGTGCGAGGAGATGAGCGCGGAGGACCCGCTGTTCATCCTCTACACCTCAGGATCCACGGGCAAACCCAAGGGCGTGCTGCACACGACGGCCGGCTATCTGCTGTTCACGGCGATGACGCACCAATATGTCTTCGACTATCATGACGGCGACATCTATTGGTGTACGGCGGACGTCGGCTGGGTGACCGGCCACTCCTATATCGTCTACGGCCCGCTCGCCAATGGCGCGACCAGCCTCGTGTTCGAGGGCGTGCCGAACTATCCTTCGATGTCGCGCTTCTGGGAGGTCTGCGACAAGCACAAGGTCAACATTTTCTATACCGCACCGACGGCAATCCGCGCGCTCATGCAGGCGGGGGACGGCCCGGTGAAGAAGACCTCGCGCGCCTCCGTCCGGCTTCTCGGCACGGTTGGCGAACCGATCAATCCCGAGGCCTGGGAATGGTATCACCGCGTCGTCGGCGACGGGCGCTGCCCGGTCGTCGATACTTGGTGGCAGACCGAGACCGGCGGCATTCTCATCACGCCCCTGCCCGGCGCGACGAAGCTCAAGCCGGGCTCGGCGACGCGCCCGTTCTTCGGCGTCAAGCCGGCGATCGTCGATGCCGACGGCAAGGTCCTGGAGGGACCGGGCAGCGGTAATCTCTGCCTCCTCGATTCCTGGCCGGGGCAGATGCGCACCGTCTTCGGCGACCACCAGCGCTTCGTCGATACTTATTTCAAGACATACCCCGGCAAGTATTTCACCGGCGACGGCTGCCGCCGCGACGAGGACGGCTACTATTGGATTACCGGTCGCGTCGACGACGTTCTCAACGTGTCCGGCCATCGGCTTGGCACCGCCGAGGTCGAAAGCGCGCTTGTCGCCCACCCGAAGGTGGCGGAAGCCGCCGTCGTCGGTTATCCGCACAACATCAAGGGCCAGGGCATTTATGCCTATGTTACGCTGATGGCGGGCGAGCAGCCGAACGAGGAATTGCGCAAGGAGCTTGCGCAATGGGTCGGCAAGGAAATCGGCGCGATCGCCCGGCCGGACCTCATCCAGTTCGCGCCGGCCCTGCCCAAGACCCGCTCCGGCAAGATCATGCGCCGCATCCTGCGCAAAATCGCCGAGGACGATTTTGCCTCGCTGGGCGACACCTCGACGCTGGCCGATCCGGCGGTGGTGGACGATCTCGTGAAGAACCGGCAGAACCGCAGGGTTGCGGCCGCGGAGTAGACGCGCACGGACGTCCGCGCCGCTGGAGCGGACGTCTGCCGAACGGCTCCAACCGGACCGCGCCTCCGACGCGGGGCTATGCGGGATGACGTGACGATGTCTCGGCGATGCCCCGCGTCCATGTCGACGGCGTGATGGACCTCACCGAGCCGGCGCGTTTCGCAAGCCAATAGGCCTGCGGCGAGGGAACGAGGGCGAAGCCGCGGTCCGCGCCGAGCTTTTGGGCCGCATCCATGGGCCAATGCGGGTTGTAGATCGCCTCGCGCGCGAGCGCGACGAGGTCGGCACGGCCTTCGCGCAGGATCGCCTCCGCCTGGTCGGCATGGACGATGAGGCCGACCGCCATGGTCATGATCCCGGCTTCGCGGCGGATGCGTTCCGCATAGGGCACCTGGTAGCCGTAGCCGACGGGGACGCCCGCGATCGGCCGGCCCGTCATGCCCCCCGACGAACAGTCGATCACGTCGACGCCGAGCCCTTTGACGCCTTTCGCAAGCGCGATGCTCGACTCCACCGTCCAGCCGGCATCGTCCTCCACGGAAAGCCGCAGAAAAAGCGGCTTGTGCGCCGGCCAGAAGGCCCGTACCGCCTCCACCACTTCGCAGCAGAAGCGGAAGCGGTTTTCCTCGCTACCGCCATAGGCGTCGTCGCGGCGGTTCGCGGCTGGCGAGAGAAACTGGTGGATCAGATAGCCGTGTGCGCCGTGGATTTCGAGCACGTCGAAGCCCGCCGCATCGGCCCGCCGCGCCGCCTGTCCCCAGGCTTCCACGACATCGCGGATTTCCGCGCGCGAAAGCGCCCGCGGAAGGGGATCGCTTGCGGGCGAGGCCACCGCGCTCGGCGCAACAAGCTCCCAGTCTTCCCAGTCCTTGATCTCCGGGCCCGGCGCAAGCGGCCCCCCGCCCTCCCACGGCCGGAAGCGACGCGCCTTGCGCCCGGAGTGTCCAAGCTGGATGCCGGGAACCGCGCCGTTGCGGCGGATGAGATCGGCGCAGCGCCTGAGGCCCTGAATGAAGGTGTCGTCCCAAATCCCGAGATCGCCGACCGTGCCGCAGCCGCGACGCTCGACCTTGGTTGACTCCATCATCACGAGGCCGGCCCCGCCCGCCGCATAACGCCCGGCATTCATGAGGTGCCAGTCGGTCACGAAGCCTTCCACCGCGGAATACTGGTGCATCGGCGCGATGACGACGCGGTTCTTCAATGCGATGCCGCGCAGCGTCATCGGCGAAAACAGCAAGGGTTCCGTCATGCGCTCCCCGTCAAGCCCGCTCGGCCTCGGCGTTATCATAAGCCGGCGGCTGAGGTTGGAAATCCCCTCGCGCCGGACGCGGGGGCGCGATCTTTGCGGAGCGTTTACGCTGCCGGCAGCCCTTGCCTGACCCGACGCGCGAACCGGCCTATCCTGCGGGCGGTCTGCCGCAGCCGGCACCCGGCAGCGCGGCGAAACGTGCTCGCGGTGATGAAACGCATCCTCGGTGCCTGCGCGCTCGGCCTTGCAGCCGTCGGGACTGCGGGTCCTCCGACCCCAGCCGCCGCGCGGGGCGAGCTCGTAGCCTTTCGGAGCGAGGCGCCGGGCGGCTCGATCGTGGTGCGCACGCAGGAGCGGCGGCTTTACTACGTACTGGGTGGCGGCCGCGCGCTGCGCTACCCCGTGGGCGTCGGCCGGCCGGGGCGGCAGTGGTCGGGCGCAACGCGCATTCTCGGCAAGTACCGCCGGCCGGCCTGGTCGCCGCCTCCCGAAATCCGCCGCGACAAGCCGTCTTTGCCGGAGATCATTCCCGGCGGCAGCCCACGCAACCCCATGGGAGACGCCGCCCTCACCGTGCGCGACGGCACCTATGCCATCCACGGCACCAACGCGCCGAACTCTATCGGGCGCTTCGTCTCCTACGGCTGCATCCGCATGTACAACAGCGACATCCTGGATCTTTTCGACCGGGTAAGCGTCGGAACGCCGGTGTTCGTGACGCGCTGAGCCGCGCGCAACGCCCTCACGTTGCATCACACCAGGAGCCGCGCCGTCCGCCGGTGTAGGGCCGCGCGACACCAAGCGCGAGCAAGGCATCCCCGACATCGGGCGTGCGCCCGGTCGCGGCGGACGCGACGACCCGGCCGCCATATTTGTCGGGCGAAACATCGGAAAGCCGGACCGCGCCCTCCGCAAGGATCGCGGTGAGCCGCTCGCGGGCCAGGGCGGCCAGAATTTTTTCGCGCTCGCAGCGCGCCCGCAGCTCCGGCGTGTCGATGCCGCGCAGCCGCACCTTCGTGCTGACCTCGATGCCGGGCCAGACATGAACGCGCGCCGCGAACGTGTCGCCATCCGTCACGGCCACCACTTCGGCGGGATAGGACGCAAGCGCCGCCTCCGCGGTCCGGGCAGCGGCCCCGCCCGCCTGCGACGCCAAGGCCTGCGAGGCGGCCGGCCGGGATGGTGTCCCTGGGGCCGCAAAGAGCCAGGCCGCGGCAACGCCGGCGAGGGATAGCACGGAGCACAGGCTATATTGTCCTAGGTGCATTGTCTCAGAATAAAGGATTTATAACCTATGTCAAGGGCCGCGTCGGCACGCGGGCTCTCGCCCGCCTGCCTCCGCTGTGCTAGGCGCGCCGGAGGCGATGGCCGCATCCGCGCAAGGGTCGGCCTCCGGGGCTTGGAGGAGACGCCATGGAAATCCGGCACGACGGCAGGGCCGCGTTCATTACCGGCGGCAGCAAGGGGATCGGGCTGGCGATCGCAACCCAGTTCGCGGCGGGGGGCGGCGCGGTCGCGATCGTGGCACGCGGGCGCGAGGCCCTCGATGCGGCCGTACGCGAGATCGAAGGAAAGTCGGGCCGGCGCGTGACGGCCATCTCGGCGGACGTTTCGCGGCCAGAGGACGTCGCGCGCGCCTACGAGGAGGCCATGCGGGCGCTCGGGCGCATCGACGTCCTCGTCAACAATGCCGGCACGTCGCGCCGCGGGCCGTTCCTCGAAATCAGCGACGAAGTCTGGCAGCAGGACTTCGACCTCAAACTGTTTGCGGCAGTCCGCTTCACGCGGCTCGTCTGGCCGCAGATGGCCGAGCGGCGTTGGGGCCGTATCATCAACGTGCTCAATACCGGCGCCAAGGCGCCGCGTGCCGAAAGCGCGCCGACCTCCGTCACCCGCGCGGCCGGCATGGCGTTGACCAAGGTGCTGGCCGGCGAAGGCGCGCGGCACAACATTCTCGTCAACGCTTTGCTGGTCGGCACCATCGCGACCGACCAATGGGTGCAGCGGGCGAAACGGGAGGGCGTGCCGATCGACGAATTTCTCGCCTCCATGGGCAAGGAGATTCCGCTCGGCCGGGTCGGTACCGCGCAGGAATTCGCCAACCTCGCCTGCTTCCTGGCTTCCGAGGCCGGATCCTACATCACCGGCACGGCGATTAATGTCGACGGCGGCCGCTCGCCGGTCGTCTGAGGCGGGACCTGCGGCATGGCGGCCGTGCGCGGCCTACCCTATCCTCGGGCAAAATCGGCAACAATCGAGGGAGAGTGAAGATGTCCACGGCGGTGCTGGAACGGTCAAAGGCGAAGGATCGCACGCGCTACGAATTCGGGGTGCGTGACATTGTCTATCAGCGCCACGGCGGCAAGGAGCGCCTGCTGCGGCTCTACCAGCCCGCCGGCACGGGCCCGTTTCCGGCGATCGTTGCGGTGCACGGCGGGGCCTGGAACAACAAGGATCGCACCGACGGCCAGCACGCGGCACTCGAACTCTGCGCGGCCGGCATCCTCGTCGCCTCCCTCGACTTCCGCAACGCGCCGGAAGCGCCCTATCCCGCCTCCCTCCAGGACATCAATTGCGGCATCCGCTGGCTCAAGGCGCACGCCCACGAATTCGGCTCAAGCGCCGAGCGTGTCGGCGGTTACGGCTGGTCGAGCGGCGGCCACCAGATTCTGCTCGCGGCGATCCGCCCCGACGACCCGCGCTATCGCGCACTTCCGCTCGAGGAGGCGCCCGACATGGATGCGCGGCTGGCTTTCGTGATCTCCGGCTGGGGCGTGCTCTATCCGCTCGAGCGCTACCAACTCGCCAAGGCGCGCGGCAAGACCGACATGGTGGCAAGCCACGACCGCTACTTCGGCGACGAAGCGACCCAGATCGAGGCCACGCCGGGCCTGGCGATCGACCGCGGCGAAAAGGTCCATTTGCCGCCCGCCCTGGTGTTCCAAGGCACCGCCGACGATTGGGTGCCGAACGATCAGGCCGAACGGCTCGCGGCAAGCTGGCGCCGCGCCGGAGGCGCGATGGAACTCGCCTGGTTCGAGGGTGAGCCGCACACTTTCATCACCGAGAAGCCGCTCGCGCCGAATTCCATCAAGGCGATCGCAACCGTCGCGGCCTTCATCAAGAAGCACGGAGCGGGCAAATAGGCCGCGCGGAAAGCGCGGCCGACGCCCGGGTTTGCCGGCGTCTCAGGCATCGAGCGTTGCCGGATCCACCACATAGGTCCGGTTGCAGAATTCGCAGGTGACGCCGATCGCACCGTTCTCGACCATTTCGGCGCGGTCCTGCGCCGAAAAGCTGCGCAACATGGCGGTGATCTTGTCCTGCGAACAAGAGCATTCGGCGGAAACGGCGACGCTCTGGAAAACGCGTACGCCCCGCTCGTGAAACAGCCGGTAGATCAGCCGCTCGTGCGACAGCGTCGGATCGAGAAGTTCGATGTCCTCGACGGTCTCCACCAGGGAACGCCCCTCCACCCAGGCATCGTCCTCGGCAACCGCATCGACGACGGTGCCTTCGGGCGCATCGCCGGGATCGAGATCGGGCAGGCGTGCGCGCTCGGTCGCCTTGGGCAGGAACTGCAGCAGAATGCCGCCGGCCCGCCAACGGTGCCGCATGCCGGCGCCCTCGGCCGAGAATTCTTCCGCGACGGCAAGCCGCACACGGGTCGGAATCTGCTCCGAGCGCTTGAAATACTCATGCGCGGCCGTCTCGAGGCTTCCCCCGTCGAGCGGCACGAGCCCCTGATAGCGGCTCATGTCCGGGCCTTGATCGATGGTCATCGCCAAGTGGCCGCGGCCGAGCAGGCTCTCGGTGTCGGCACGACCCCCGGCGACGGCCGTCTCGAGCCGGGCACGGTCGAAGCGCGCGCAGGCCCGTACCTTGCCGGGCGCGATGAAATCCACGACCAGCATGGGCACGAGCCCGTCGGTCTGCGTCTGCAGGATGAAACGCCCGTCGATCTTCAAGGCCGAGCCGAGCAGCACGCCAAGCACGATGGCTTCGCCGACGAGTTTCGACACCGGAACGGGGTAGTCGTGGCCGGTGAGGATCTGATCGACGAGCGGCCCAAGTCGCACAAGCCGCCCGCGCAGATCGAGCGCGTCCACCTGGAACGGCACGACGAGGTCATCGACCGCGTCGATGGCCGGGGTGCGGGTCGGGATTGCCGTTTCGATCATCGGATGTCCGTATATCGGCATCGTGTCCGCAGCACGGCACACCCCGCGCAAAGCCCGGTCCACGACGCTCGGGTTGTCAAAGCCGCTCAGGCGCCGCCTTCAAGGCACCAGGCGAGAATGCCCTTCTGCGCGTGCAGGCGGTTTTCCGCCTCGTCGAACACGACCGATTGCGGCCCGTCGATCACCTCGTCGGTGACCTCCTCGCCGCGATGCGCCGGCAGGCAATGCATGAATATGGCGTCGGGCTTGGCCTTTTCCAGGAGCCGCGCATTCACCTGATAGGGTCGGAGCAGATTGTGACGGCGCGCGCTCTCCTTGTCCCCCATCGACACCCAGGTGTCGGTGACCACGCAATCGGCCGCGCGCACGGCCTCCTCGGGATCGCGCGTCAGAACGATCGCCGCCCCGCTTTTCTTGATCCAGTCCTCGACCCGCTTGCCGGGCGCCAGCTCCGAAGGCGTGGCGACATGCAGCTCGAACTGAAAGCGTTGAGCGGCGTGCATCCAGGACATCAGCACGTTGTTGCAATCGCCCGTCCAGGCAACGCGGCGGCCGACGATCGGGCCGCGGTGCTCCTCATAAGTCATGACGTCGGCCATGACCTGGCATGGGTGCGAGAGACGCGTGAGCCCGTTGATCACCGGAACCGTGGCATGGCGCGCAAGTTCAAGCAGCGCCTCATGATCGAGAATGCGGATCATGATGGCGTCGACATAACGGGAGAGCACGCGCGCGGTATCCGCGAGCGTCTCGCCGCGGCCGAGCTGCATCTCCTGCCCGGTGAGCATCAGCACATCGCCCCCGAGCTGCCGCATTGCGACATCGAACGAAACGCGTGTCCGCGTCGAAGGCTTGTCGAAGATCATCGCCAGAGACTTGCCGGCAAGCGGCCGCGCCGCGCTCGCGCGGTCGCGCTTCCAGGCGGACTTCATGGCGCGGCTCGCTTCGATCATGCCGCGCAGTTCGCTCGCCGGAATCTCGCTCAGATCGAGGAAATGGCGAATCCCGTTCCCCGTCACCCGACTGCTCCTTGCGCCCTCCGTGCCCTGGCCTGCCCGCGCGAGAGGCGTGCGGCGGCCCGGTCGAGCCGCGCCACCCCCTCGGCGATCTCCGCTTCGGTGACGATCAGCGGCGGCACGAGGCGCACCACATTGTCGCCCGACGCGATGCTGATGAGCTTTTCCGCCCGCAGCGCGTCGACGAGTTCGCCCGCCGGGCCGACCGCCTTGACGCCGGTCAAGAGTCCCTCCCCGCGCACCTCGGCAATGACGTCGGGGTAGCGGTCCTTCACCTCGGCAAGCCGCTGCTTGAACAGGAGGCCCATCTGCTTGACGTGATCGAGGAAGCCGGGCTGCAGCACGATATCGAGCACCGCATTGCCGATCGCCATGGCGAGCGGATTGCCGCCGAATGTCGAACCGTGCGTCCCGGCCGTCATGCCCTTGGCGGCCTCGGCGCTTGCGAGACAGCCGCCCATCGGGAATCCGCCGCCGATTGCCTTGGCGATCGCCATGATGTCGGGCGTGACGCCGACCTTTTGATAGGCAAACAGCTCGCCCGTGCGGCCGACGCCCGTCTGAATCTCGTCGAAAATGAGCAGAAGACCGTTGCGGTCGCAAATGTCCCGCAGCGCCCTCAGAAAGGCGGGCGGAATGACCCGCACGCCGCCCTCGCCCTGGATCGGCTCGATGAGAATGGCGGCCGTTTCCGCCGTGACGGCGCGCTTGACGACCTCCACGTCGCCGGCGGCCACCTGGTCGAAGCCCTCGACCACCGGCCCGAAGCCCTCGAGATATTTCTTCTGGCCGCCGGCCGCGAGGGTCGCGAGCGTGCGGCCGTGAAAGGCCCCTTCGAAGGTGACGATGCGGTAGCGCTCCGGGTGCCCGCTTGCCGCGTGGTATTTGCGCGCCATCTTGATTGCGCATTCCATCGCCTCGGCGCCGGAATTGCCGAAGAAGACGAAGTCGGCAAAGGTCGCCGCGCAAAGCCGCGCGGCAAGCCGCTCACCCTCGGGGATCCGATAGAGATTGGAGACGTGCCAGAGTTTCTGCGCCTGCGCGGTCAGCGTTTCCACGAGATGCGGATGCGCATGGCCGAGCGCGTTGACCGCGATGCCGGACGTGAAATCAAGATAGCGCTCGCCGTTCGTCGCAACGAGCCAACAACCCTCTCCCCGTTCGAAAGCGAGGTCCACACGTGCATAGGTCGGCAAGAGGTGCGATGCGGTCACGGCCGATATCCCGATTCAAGCCGGAGCGGAGGCTCCGGAGGCCGGAAACGAATCGTGCCGCCTCGGCGAGGCGGCACGACGCCGTCATCTTAGGTCCCGCGATTCGGCTGTCAACAGGAGAGCTGAACCGTCGCGCCGGCGGCGGGCCGGAACCGACTGAGTCCGAAAGGCCATAGTGGTGGAAAAAGCTCCGCCGAGAATCCCGGGACTCTTGCGCGCGAGTCCGCGCGTATTGTAGCGTCAAGGTCGACGGATACGATATCTCGTGCGGCGGACCGTCTCCTGAGTACCAGCTGTATGGTGCGTGAGCCCCGGCGCGGCTTGTTGCCGACCGGGGAGCGGGCTGGGATTCCGTCTGGGGCATCCGGCGCATGGGCGAGGTCGGGAAGAGGACGACACCCATGGTGTGGACGTGGACAGACGAGCGGGTCGAGCAGCTCAAGAAGCTCTGGGCCGACGGCCTCTCCGCCAGCCAAATCGCCAACGAACTGGGCGGGATCACGCGCAACGCCGTCATCGGCAAGGTGCATCGTCTCGGACTGTCCGGGCGCGCCAAGACCCCCTCCTCGTCCGCACCCCGTCCGCGCAAACCCCGCGCGGCCGCCCCGTTCCGCGCGTCGCGCCCGGTGACGCATGGCAACACCGCGCTTGCGCGGCAGCCTTATGCCTTCCTCGAGATGGAGGCGGAAGCCGAGCCGGAACCCGAAATTCTGGACAATGTCGTCCCGATCGGACAGCGCTGCTCGATCCTGCAGTTGTCGGATGCGACCTGTCACTGGCCGATCGGCGATCCAAGTTCGCCGGATTTCTTCTTCTGCGGGGGAAAGACCGTGGCCGGGCTGCCCTATTGCGGTTACCACTGCCGGGTGGCCTACCAGCCGGTCGAGCGGCGGCGCGACCGGCGCCCGCCTCGCGCCTGACTCCTCCCCGGGCGCGACGACTGGGTGGGCGGCTTCCGATTTGCGATTGGGCCGCCCCCTTTCTTCAGGCAAACCGCGGCCGCGAGGCCCGAGAGCAGAACCGACGGACCGAGTCTTCGTCAATGCGCCGCCGCGCCGGGCTGCTTCAAGGGATGCTCGCGCGCAAAGGCTTCTTGGGCGAGGCAAGCTTCCGCAATTCGCTTGACGGTCGGGAAGGGGTCGAGATTGAGCTTGAAGAAGCCGGCTGCCACCGCCTGGCTCGCCAGGCAAATGTCGGCGAGCGTGAGGCTGTCGCCGTGGCAGTACCGGCCCGTGTCCGGGTCGCCGGCAAGGTGACCTTCCAGCGATTTGAGCGCCTCGATCTGCCAATGCCCGATCCAGGCGTTGAGCCGCTCCTGGTCCCACCCCGCAATGTCGGTCAGATATTTGCGGATGCGCGGGACCGACAGCGGATGGGAGTCGGACACGACGATCTGGGAGAGCCCGCGAACCCGCGCCCGGCCGCGGGCGTCGGCCGGCAGAAGCGGCGGGTGCGGATGGGTCTCCTCCAGATATTCCATAATCGCCACGGACTGGAAAAGCGGCGGCTTGCCGTCGTCGAGCACGAGGGCCGGGACGACGCGCTGAGGATTGACCCTCACATAGTCTGCCTGGAGCTGCTCACCCTTCAGCAGATCCACGCTGACCAGCTCGACTCCGCCGATGCCCTTGAGGTTGAGAGCGACGCGGACGCGATAGGTCGCGAGCGAACGCCAGAACGTATAAAGCTTCACGTGCTCCTCCCTTCGGCGTGGGCCGCCTCGCGGCGCAGGCGTCGTGCACGGGCCTTGTCGCATGGTTATCATGCCGGCCGGGCCGCGCAAACGGCGGGCGTTCCTGGCACGCCGGAACGCCGGCCGACGCGTCCTTTTTCGGCGGCGGCCGTGAGAGCCGGCCCCGCCCTTTTCTCATAGACATGGAGCAATTCGCCAATGAACTCGGGCGCAAAAGGAAGCGTCGGCATCGTCGGTCTCGGCATCATGGGCGGGGCGATCGGCCGCAATCTCGCCGCGGCCGGCTGGCGCGTCGTCGGTTACGATGTCGATGCCGCCGCCTGCCGCGAGGCCGAAGCCGCGGGGATCGCGATCAAGGCCGACGCCGCGGAGGTTGCCCGCGCCGCGCCGGTGGTCCTGACGAGCCTGCCCAAGCCCGCAGCGCTCCTTGCGACGGCCGAAGCCATCGCGGGCATAAGCGAGCGGCGCATCGTCGCCGAACTGTCGACCTTCGCGATCGAGGACAAGACGGCTGCCGAAGAAGTCTTACGGCGCGCCGGCCACGTGATGCTCGATTGCCCGTTGAGCGGCACCGGATCGCAGGCGAAGCAGAAGGATCTCGTGGTCTATGCGAGCGGCGACCGGCAGGCGATCCGGTCGCTCGAACCGCTTTTTGCCGACTTTGCCCGCAAGACGCACGATCTCGGCGCCTTCGGCAACGGCATGAAAATGAAATTCGTCGCGAATCTGCTTGTCGCGATCCACAATGTCGCCTCCGCCGAAGCCATGGTGCTCGGCATGAAAGCGGGCCTCGACCCGCATCAGCTCGTCGAGCTTGTGACGTCGGGGGCGGGTAGCTCGCGGGTCTTCGAGCTGCGCGCGCCGATGATGGCGGAAAACCGCTATGACGGCGACAACGTCACCATGAAGGTCTCGATCTGGCAGAAGGACATGACGGTCATCGGGGATTTCGCCCGCGCGATCGGCGTGCCGACGCCCACCTTCTCGGCCTGCGAGCCGATCTATAATGCGGCGATGTCGACCGGCCATGCCATGCACGACACGGCGGCGGTGTGCGCCGTGCTCGAGGCGATGGCCGGCCTTACGCGCCGCTGACCCCTCGTGCGCCGGCGGGCCGGGCGACTAGCCAGGTCCTCTCCGCTGCATTACAAGGATTTTCGCGAATTCTGCCGTCGGCGACCGCCTGTACTTCGTGTTTGCAAAACCGGCCGCCGCGCCGACGGCGCTCGCGCGCCCGCTGGTCCGATCCCGCCTTGTCCGACTGAGGAAACCCCCATGGCCGAAATCTGGAACAAATATGCGAACACCCGCGCCCGCAAACACGGGACGCCGGGCCGCAAGGCACGCCCAAAGAGCACCACCGTGGACGTGCACTCCCATATCTTCATCAAGGAGGCCGCCGAGTTCTCCGGCCCGCACGCGCGCGCCGACCTGCTCGGCCAGTTCGCCAGCGCCGAGACGCAAGAGCTACAGAAGAAGCAAAACGCCGATCGCCTGCCGGTCATGGTCGAGGTGAAGCAGCGCCTCAAGGACATGGACAAGCAGGGCATCGATATCCAGCTCGTCATGTGCGCGCCCGGCCAGTGCCACTATTCCGCGCCGCTCGACATCCTCGTGAAGGCCTCGCAGATGATCAACAACGGGATCGCCGAGTTCATCTCGCGCGCGCCCGACCGGTTCGTCGGGCTCGGCACCGTCCCGCTGACCGACGGCAACGAAGCCGCCCGCGAACTCGAGCGCGCCATGAAGACGTTCGGCCTCAAGGGCGCGCAGATTCTCACCAACATCGCGGGGGAGAAGGAAATTTCCGACCCGAGCCTCGAACCGTTCTGGAAGAAGGCGGAACAGCTCGGCGCGGTGATCCTCCTGCATCCCAACGGCTTCACGCATGCGCACCGGTTCAAGCCGTATTACTTCACGAATGTGATCGGCAATCCGCTCGACACCACGGTCGCGCTGCACCACCTGATCTTCTCGGGCGTGCTCGAGCGCTATCCCAAGCTCAAGATCATCGCGGTGCACGGCGGCGGCTATCTCGGCGCCTATTGGGGCCGGATCGACCATGCCTGGGGCGCCCGCTCCGACGCCCGCGGCGGCCTGCCGAAACCGCCCACGACCTATCTCAAGAAGATCTATTTCGACACCGTGGTGTTCACCTCCGAGCAGCTCAAGGCACTGGTGGATGCCTTCGGCGTCGACCACGTGGTGCTCGGCACCGACTATCCCTACGACATGGCCGAATACGACCCGATCGAGCACATCAATTCGGTCAAGTCGTTCAACGCCAAGACCCGGGCGGCGCTGGCCGGCGGCAACGCCATGAAGCTTCTCGGGCTCGGCTGAGACGCTGGTCCGCGATCACCGTTTCCTTTCCGTGTCCCGCGCGCAGCGCATCACGAACGTGGTGCGCTGCAGACGCGGGGCCCCGGTTCACTGGCGCCGCCGCGCCGCGGTGGGGGCCCGCCTCACTCGTAGAGAAAATCGAGCACCGCGATCTCGCGCATGACCCGCTCCGGGCCGCTGTGCCGTCTCGCGTTCTCGCGCTCCTCTTCGGTGCGCCGTTCCGGCTGGATATAGGCGCCGAGCGCGCGGCCGCGCGCCACGATGCGGCGGCCGATGGGCAGACGCGCCGCCTCGAACGCCTTCAGCGCGGCCGGCACGTCGGCCTCCGCGGCCAAGGCATCGACGAGCGCCATCGTATCCTCCGCCGCCTTCGCCACGCCCCCCGCCACATGGGGCCGCGCCACGAAAGCCGCATCCCCCACGATCGCCACGCGCCCGAAGGCCATCTGCGGGGTCTCGAAGTCGTAGATCGGCTGCAGGAACGGCTGGCGCGCAAGCGCGATGACTTCCTGGAACTGCGGCGGCAGGAGCCGCCGCGCGTCCGCTCGCATCGCCTCGACGACCGCTCGGCGGATGAGCGGCGGCGGGATCGACCCCTCGTGGAGCGTACCGTGCTCGTCGGTCAAAAGATCGCGCAGCACCGTGGTCTCGGCGGCCGGTCGGTACCACACCCAGTTGTAGCGCCGGTGCCCCGGACGCAGGTCGTCGTTCGGCCCCGCGACCGGATAGCCGAGGATCTGCTCGCCGGGGGGCAGCGCGAACGCCATGCACAGATAGATGTCGCGGTGCGTCGCCGGCGAGATGGCGGCCTCGTCAACGAGCGCACGCCACGCCGCATAGCCGGCATAGACCGGCCCGAGTTGGGGCAGGAACTGGCCGCGAACATTGGATCGCAGCCCGTCGGCGCCGATCAGGAGGTCGCCGCGCACCGGCTCGCCCTCGGCGAAATGGACCGTGACGCCCTGTTCGTCCTGCTCGACGCGCACGAAGCGCTGCCCGCGGTGGTAGCGCTCCGGCGCAAAGGCCTTGCGCAGGAGCCGGAAAACACGCTCCCACGCCGTATGGGTCTGGGGGCAGGTCGTTTCGCCGACCAGCCGCCCTTCGCGGTCGAAGGTGCGGCGCGGCACCGTGCTCACCCCGAGATTGTCGCCGAAGTCGATCCCGAGGCGCCGGAAGGCGCGTGCGATCTCCGGCTGCGCGACGATGCCCGCACCGCGGTCAGCGAGCTCGCCTTCGACCCGCTCGAAGACTTCCACCTCGAAGCCCTGCTTCTGCAGCAGGAGTGCGGCAAAAAGTCCGCTCATCGAGCCGCCGATCACCAGCGCGCGGCGGCGGCTTCCATCACCCGACACAGTCACTCCCGGTTCCCTCCTCCAAATCTGGCCGCTATATTGGCTCAACCGTTCAGGAGGATTTCCCATGGCGCTGTCGATGTCGGAAAAGCAAGCCCTCAAGTCGGACAAGGGCAATTGGTCGCCCGAATTGCAGGCGGAGTTCGAGCGTGAGGCGAAAAATCCCAACCCGTGCGTCGGCACCCGCCTGCTCTCCGAGGACAAGCGCTGCCGGGTGTGGATGATCGAGCTCAAGCCGGGCGAGCGGGTCGGCTTTCACCGCCACGTGCTCGACTATTTCTGGACCGCAGTGACGGCTTCGCGCGGGCGCCAGCATCTCATGGACGGCTCGACCGTCGAATACTCCTACGCCGCCGGGGAGACGCGGCACGAGACCTACGGCCCCGGCCAGTACAAGGTGCACGATCTCGAAAACATCGGCGACACCACCATGATCTTCATGACGGTCGAGTTCCTCGAGAGCGCCAACAAGCCGATGCCGCTCCCCGCGGAAGTGCGCCGCGCGGCTTAGGCTCAACCGATCCATCGCGGCCGTTTCTCTCAGCGGGAAACGGACGCGTTTCCCTTCCTTCCTCGCAGGCGGCAAGAGGCGACCTTCCCTCTCCCCCGCCTGACCGCGCGCCGCCGCGTTGTGCGGCGGCGGCCACGCAGCGGAAAAGCTTCAATGCGCCGCCTTGCGTCCGCGCGGGGAAATGGTTACGCAAAGCCCGCCGACTCGCGACCGTCCGAACGGACGGACCGTCGTGCCGGCGCCGTGTCCACGTTCCCCGGGCCGCCGTCCGGGCAAGAACAGAGAACACCGCTTTGGGGGAGTCCCGGATATGATTTTGCCGGTAGCGGATTTTTGCGCATGACGGCTGACCTTTTCGTCAATGCGCTGATTGCCGGAATCCTGTTGGGCGGCTTTTACGTCGCGGTGACGGTCGGCATTTCGATCGCCTTCGGCATCCTCGACATCGCCAATATCGCGCATCCGGCCTTCATCATCCTGGGCTCTTATATCGCCTACATCCTCAATACCCGGTTCGGCATCGATCCCATTCTGATCGCCGTTGCGATGCTGCCGGTCTTCTACGTGCTCGGGGCGGCGATCTACGGGCTCTACTACCATGCGTTCGAGCGGCGCGGGCAGGATGCGCTCGCCGGCCTCTCTTTCTTCTTCGGCCTGCTGTTCATCACCGAGGTCGCGCTCATTCTCGTCTTCGGCGTCGATTACCGCTACGTCGAGGCGATTTATATCGGCCCCAGCCTGCGTTTCGGCTTCGTCGACCTTCCGCTGCGCATGCTCGTGCCTTGCGTGATTTCGCTCGGCCTCATCGTGGCGCTGCAGGTCTATCTTTCGAAGACGTTCATCGGCCGCGCCATCATGGCGGTTTCGCAGGACCAGCAGGCTCTGCGGCTGATGGCCGCCGATCCGATCCGCATCAAGCGCATCGCCTTCGGCATCTCAATTGCCACCGCGGCGCTTGCGGGCGCCTTCCTCATCATCATCCAGCCGGTCGAGCCTTCGGTCGGACGCGAATATATCGGCCGCACCTTTGCGATCGCCGTGCTCGGCGGGCTCGGCAGCCTGCCCGGCACCGTCATCGGGGCGATGCTGCTCGGCATCGTCGAAAGCCTGACGGCGACCTTCTACGGCCCCTCCTGGGCGCCGGCGGTCGCCTTCGGCTTCCTGCTGCTCACCCTCGCGTTCCGTCCGACCGGCATTCTGGGGCGGTAAGCCGTGCGGCAATCCACTTTCATCTTCGCCGGCCTCGTCGTCGCAATCGCGACCTATCTGCTGCCGCGCGTGCTCGGAAACGATTACATCTTCTTCGCCGGCTATGTCGTGCTGCAATACATCGTGCTCGCGACCGCCTGGAACATTCTCGGGGGCTATTGCGGCTATGTGAATTTCGGCACCGCCGGCTTTTTCGCGATCGGCGCGTATACGACCGTCGTGATCCACAAGCTGTTTGCCATGCCGATGCCGGTCCTGGTCCTTGCGGCCGGCTTCGTTTCCGGCGTCATCGGGCTCGGCATGGGATATCTCACGCTGCGCCTGCGCGGCGTGTTCTTCGCCATCGCCTCGCTCGCCATGGCGGTGGTGCTGCAAACCCTGATGGTCAACTGGGACTTCGTCGGCGGCTCGCGCGGCGCCTACATCATCCGTCCGCAATTCGTCGAAATCGGCGGGCTGCAGCTGCCCTACATCGAATATCTGTTCCTGTGGATGCTGCTGCTCGCGCTCGGCTCGCTGATCATCGCCCGCAGCATCGAGCATTCGAAGCTCGGCTACGGCTTCGCCACGATCCGCGACGACGAGCTCGCCGCCGAGGCGTGCGGCGTGCCGACCCTGCGCCTCAAGCTCATCGCCACGACACTGAGCGGGGCCTTGATGGGCATGGCGGGCGCACCGTTCCCGTATTACATCGGCTATCTGGAGCCCGCCTCCGCCTTCGGCCTGAATTATGCGGTCAACGCGATCGCCATGCCGATGATCGGCGGCACGACGAGCTGGATCGGGCCGCTGCTCGGCGCCCTGCTGCTCGGCATCGTGCAGCAGGTTGCCACTGTGACGATTTCTTCGGCCGTGAACCTGCTGCTGGTCGGTGTCATTCTGGTCGTTTTCGTCATCATCGCCCCGAACGGGATCATGGGCTACGTGCAGGCCTGGCAACGCAAGCGGAGCTACAAATGACGGCGCCGCTGCTCGAAGTGAAAGGTTTGGGCAAACGCTTCGGCGGCTTCGTGGCGCTTGACGACATCAACCTGTCGATCGCGCCCCGCGAACGCGTCGGCCTGATCGGGCCGAACGGCTCCGGAAAGTCGACGCTTGTGAACTGCATCTGCGGCACGCTGCGCAACGAAACCGGCAGCGTGAGCTTCGAAGGCAAGCCGATGGACGGGCTGCTCGCGCACGAGCGCACGCATCTCGGCATGGCGCGCTCGTTCCAGCTGCCGCGGCCGTTCCGGACCCTGTCGGTCGCCGACAATCTGCGCGTACCGCTGCTCTACACCGTGGACGCCCGATCGGGCTCCCAGCTCTCCCAGGCCGCAAGCGAGAAGCGCTGCCTCGAACTCCTGAGCCTGGTGGGGCTCGCCGACAAGGCGCGGCGCTATCCGACGGATCTTACGCAGGTGGAGATGCGCAAGCTCGAACTTGCGCGCGCCATGGCCTCGGAACCGAAGCTCCTCATCGCCGACGAATCGATGGCCGGCCTGTCGCATTCGGAAGTCGATGAGATCCTGGCGCTGCTCGTGCGGCTCAACGAGCACGGCATCACGATCATCCTGATCGAGCACATCATGCGAGCCGTGATGGCCTTTTCGCAGCGCGTGGTCGTGCTCGTCTCGGGCAAGAAGATCGCCGACGGCGCGCCCGAGGAGGTGATTCGCGATCCGGAAGTCGTGGGGGCCTATCTTGGCCAATAGCATCACCATCGACGCGATCGACGCCGGCTACGGCGCGGTCCGCGTGCTGGAGAAGGTTTCCGTCACCGTGGGCGGCGGGGAAACCGTCGTGTTGCTCGGCACCAACGGCAACGGCAAATCGACGCTCATGAAATGCATCATGGGCATCGTGCGACCGACTTCGGGAGCGATCGTCGCCGAAATCGACGGGGTGAAGCATAATCTCGTCGGCAAGACCACCGAGGAAATCGTCGATCTCGGCATCGCGCTTGTGCCCGAGGGGCGGCGCCTGTTTCCGCGCCTGACGGTCGAAGAAAACCTGCTGCTTGGTGCGTTCCGCCCGACCGCCCGCCAGCAGATGCATCGCAATCTCGACTTCTGCTACGAGACCTTTCCGCGCCTCAAGGAGCGGGCGAAGCAGCTTGCAGGCTCGATGAGCGGCGGCGAGCAGCAGATGCTCGCGCTCGCGCGCGCACTGATGCTTGCCCCGAAGATTCTGCTCGTCGACGAGCCGTCGGTCGGGCTTGCGCCGATCCTGGTCGCCCGCACGATCGACGCCATCAAGACGCTGAAGGAGACCTTCGGCCTCACGGTCCTGATGGCCGAGCAGAATTTCACGCAGGCGATCCGCATCGCGAACCGGGGCTATGTGATCGTCCACGGCAAGATCGAATACGAGGGCGGCTCGGCCGACGAACTCAACAACAACGACCTCATCCGGAAATTCTACATGGGCATGTGAGCGCGCCGGCGCGCGCCCGCAACGCAGCGTCATGTCTCCCGCGGTCTCGCGGAAATCGACATGTCCCGGCCGAATTCCGCTTAAGATGCCTGCATGGCCGATCGCCTCGGTGAATGGGCGCGCCGGGTGAAGCGCGACGTGGTCGCCCTTTATCTTGCGAGCCGCGACCCCCGTGTCCCCTGGTATGCGAAGGCGCTGGCGGCCGCGGTCGCGGCCTATGCGCTCTCGCCGATCGATCTCATCCCGGACGCCGTCCCGGTGCTCGGCTATCTCGACGACGCGCTCCTGCTGCCGCTCGGCATCCTGCTGGCCATCCGGCTCATTCCGCCTGCCGTCATGGCCGAATGTCAGGCGAAGGCGGCCGAAACCGCCCGCCCGGTGAGCCGCGCGGCTGCGGCCATCATCGTGGCGCTCTGGGCGGTCTCCCTCGCGTTCGGCGGCTGGCTTGCCTGGCGCGTCCTCGGCGGCTGAATGGCGGCCTTGCGGCAGCCGCCCTTGACCCGCCCGCCGCAAGGCCGCATGAGAAGGCCGAGCCACGGGCGCTGGGGGCCCGAAGTCCGCAAGAGACAGACGATGGAAAAGTTTACGGTTCTGGAAGGTGTGGCGGCGCCGTTGCGTATGATCAATGTCGACACCGATATGATCATCCCCAAGAACTACCTCAAGACGATCAAGCGCACGGGGCTGGGGAAGGGCCTTTTCGCCGAGAAGCGCTTCCGGGAGGACGGCAGCGAAAACCCCGACTTCATCCTCAACAAACCCGCCTATCGCAACGCGAAGATTTTGGTTGCCGGCGACAATTTCGGTTGCGGGTCGAGCCGCGAGCACGCGCCTTGGGCACTGCTCGATTTCGGTATTCGCTGCGTGATCTCCACCTCCTTCGGGGACATTTTCTACAACAACTGTTTCAAGAACGGCGTGCTGCCGATCCGCGTGTCGCCGGAAGACCTTGAAAAGCTCTTCGACGACGCCGAACGCGGAGCCAACGCCACGCTGACGATCGACCTCGAGAAGCAGGAGATCCGCGGTCCGGACGGAGGCGTCGTGAAATTCGACATCGACCCCCACCGCAAGCACTGCCTGCTCAACGGCCTCGACGACATCGGACTCACCATGGTCAAGTCGGAGAAGATCGAGCGTTACGAGCGCAAGGTGAAGGAGGCCCGCCCCTGGCTCTGAGGGGCTTCCCTTTTCTGCCGGAACTGCCCAAGGCTATCGCGTCGCCCCCCTCGTCGTGAGGTCTGCAACGCCGCCTGCCCTGGATGCTCCACGCTGCCTGTTCGAGCTCTCTCCGGCGAAAACCCCGACCGACCGACTTCGACGTTGCGGCAAGCCGATGCGCTGCCGGCTTCTGAACCGGGGTCCCGCGTCGGCAGCAATGTGAGCCGGCGCATGGCACAAAGGCGGACCGCGCACGGGGCATTCCGCATCGTTTCGCCCCGCCAAGGCCGGCCGATCCTCTTCAGACGAGCGCGGCGGGCGTTGCTTCAAGCACGCTTACGAGGTCGGCCGGGGCAAGCGCAATCTGCAACCCGCGCCGGCCGCCGTTGACGAGGACCGTGGCATGCGCAAGCGCCGTCTCCTCGATGAAGACCGGCACGCGGCGGCGCTGCCCGAACGGGGAAATGCCGCCGACACGGTAGCCCGTGGCGCGCTCGGCCTCGGCGGGCGGGAGCATCGCCGCCTCCTTGGCTCCCGCCGCGACGGCGAGACGCTTGAGGCTCATTTCGCGGTCGGAGGGCACCAGCGCGCAGACAATCTTACCGCCTGCCTTCGCCATCAGGGTCTTCAGGAGGCGCCCGGGTTCGACCCCGAGGGCCTCGGCCGCCTGCCGCCCGATCTTCGGCGCCTCGGGATCGTAATCGTATTCGTGCAGCGTGAACGACACGCCGGCCTTCTGCAGCGCCGTGGTCGCCGGGGTTGCCTTCGCCATTCAACCCTCTTCGGACTTCGTGCCCCGAAGCGTGCGGAGGATTTCGGCGCGATCCTGATCGAGCGCGGGCGGCGGGCGTCCGGGTCGCGGCGCCTTCCCGTCCACGAGGAAGCCGCCGCGCACAACCGTGACGGGGCCCTCCACGCCCGGCACGTCGGCAAAACGCACCATCATGTCGCGCGCAGCCACCTGCGGCTCGGCGAGCGCCTGCGGAAGGGCAAGGACCCGGCCGGCCGGCACGCCGGCCGCGTTGAGCCGCGCCTCCCATTCTCCCGCCGTCGCCGCGGCGAGCGCTTCCTCGATTGCAGCATTGAGGGCACGCCGATTTGCCTTGCGCGCCTCGCGCCCGGCGAAGCGCGGATCCTGCGCAAGCGCCGGCCGGCCGATGACCCGGCAAAGCGCTTCGAACTGCTCCTGCTTGTTGGCGGCGATGTTGACGAGCCCGTCACGCGCCCGGAAGGCGCCGGAGGGGGCCGCCGTGAAATTGTCGTTGCCCATGGGCGGCGATTCGACCCCGGCGATCAGGTAGTTCGAGACCGGCCAGCCGAGCGCCGAGAGCGTCGATTCCAGCATCGACACGTCGAGAAACGCGCCCTCGCCCGTGCGCGCGCGCCGCAGCAGCGCGGCCGTGATCGCGAACGCGCCGGCAAGCCCGCCGAGCGTGTCGCAGACGGGATAGCCGACGCGAAGCGGCGCCGTCTCCGGCGTGCCGGTGAGGCTCATGACCCCGGACAAGCCCTGAATGATCTGGTCGTAGGCCGGGTTGTCGCGCAGCGGGCCGGTCTGCCCGAAGCCGGAGATCGCGCAATACACGAGGTCCGGCTTGATCCCGCGCAGCCGCGCATGGCCGAGGCCGAGCCGCTCCATGACGCCGGGGCGGAAATTCTCGACCAGCACATCGCTCGTTTTGACGAGATCGAGAAACAGCACGCGATCCGCATCGCGCTTCAGATCGAGCGCAATCGAGCGCTTGCCGGCGTTCTGCGCCAGGAACGATACGCCCATGCCGGCGCGGTTGAGCGGTTCGGAGGCCCCGAGCTGGCGCGCGAGATCGCCGGTCCCCGGCGCCTCCACCTTGATCACGTCGGCGCCGAGCAGCGCGAGCTGATAGCCGCAATAAGGCCCCGCCAGCACATTGGTGAGGTCGAGCACGCGGATGCCTTGCAGCAAGGCGGTCATGGTTGAGGCTCCCGCATTGTGCGCCCGACAGGGCGAAGGCAGCCGCCGTACCGCATCAGTCCGTCAGGCATCGCGGGCCACCGCTTCGCGCCGGCGCGCCGCGACAAGGGCGGCGTAGAGCCGCGGCGCGAGCAGCGCCAGAGCCGCCAACGCAAGCAGCGCGGCAGACAGGGGATGGGTCAAAAAGACCGTCCAGTCGCCGTCGGAGATCGTCATCGCCTGGCGGAAATTCTGCTCCGCGAGCGGCCCGAGGATCATGCCGATGATCACCGGCGCGGTCGGAAAATCGAAGCGGCGCATCAGGAATCCCACCGCGCCGAGCAGATAGAGCAGCACGAGATCGACCCAGGAATTGGAAATGCCGTAGGTGCCGATCGTCGCAAAGACGAGGATGCCGGCATAGAGCAGCGGAGGCGGAATACGCAGCACGCGCACCCACAGGCCGACCAGTGGAAGATTGAGCACGAGCAGCATGATGTTGGCGATATAGAGGCTCGCGATGAGCCCCCAGACCAGCATCGGCTGCTGCTGCAGCAGGAGCGGGCCGGGATTGATGCCGTAGCTCTGGAAGGCGGAGAGCATGATGGCGGCGGTCGCCGAGGTCGGCAGGCCGAGCGTCAGCATCGGGACAAGCACGCCCGCCGCGGAGGCGTTGTTCGCGGCCTCGGGGCCTGCGACGCCTTCGATGGCACCGGTGGTACCGAACTCCTCCGGCTTGCGTGACAAGCGTTTTTCCAGCCAATAGGACAGAAAGGTCGGAATTTCCGCGCCGCCGGCCGGCATTGCCCCGATCGGAAAGCCGATCGCCGCCCCCCGCAACCACGGGCCCACGGAGCGCGACCATTCCTCGCCGGTCATGTAGAGCGAGCCGCGAAGCGGGACGATCTCGTCGCGGCCGGCATGACGACGCGCCGCCACGTAGAGCGTCTCGCCGACCGCAAAGAGCCCGACCGCCACGACCACGACATTGATGCCGTCGAGCAGTTCGGCAATGCCGAGCGTGAATCGCGGCTGCCCGGTCTGCAGATCGATCCCGATCATGCCGAGATAGAAGCCAAAGACGAGCGCGGCGAGTCCCCGCACGGCGGAGGCGCCGAGCACGGCCGAGACGGTCACGAAGGCAAGGATCATCAGCGAGAAGTACTCCGCCGGCCCGAATCGAAGCGCGAAGCGCACCACCACGGGCGCGAGGAAGGTGATGCCCACCGTGCCGATGGTGCCGGCGACGAAGGACCCGATCGCCGCGGTCGCGAGCGCCGCGCCCGCACGCCCCGACCGGGCCATGCGATTGCCTTCGAGCGCGGTCACGATGGTGGCGCTCTCTCCGGGGGTGTTGAGCAGGATCGACGTGGTCGAGCCGCCATACATCGCCCCGTAATAGATGCCGGCGAACAGAATGAAAGCCGCCGTCGGCTCGACCTTGAAGGTGATCGGCAAGAGAAGCGCAATGGTGAGCGCCGGCCCGAGCCCCGGCAGCACGCCGATCGCCGTGCCGAGCGTCGTGCCGACAAGGCACCAGAACAGATGCGCCGGCGTCAGCGCGACCGCAAACCCGCCCGCAAGCTGCGAAAGCGTGTCCATGGCTAGCCGCCGAGCAGTCGTTCGACGAGGCCGGCGCCGATAGTCACGCCCAGGGCCTTGGCAAAACCGAAATAGGAGAGAAGCGCCACGGCAAATCCGATGGCCGCATCGCGCACGAACGCGCGGCTGCCGAACCCGCGCGCGACGAGGACAAACAAAGCCGTCGAGGCGATGGTGAAGCCGAAAGAGCCGATCAAAGCGACGTTGGCCACGAGGCCGCAGAGCACGTAGACAACGGCCTTCCGGTCGATCGGGATGGCCTTCTCCTCTTCGTTCTGCCAGCCGCCGCGCAGAGCCTGGGCGAGCATCAGCACCGCCAGCACCGCGAGCGCGCCGCCCGTGAAGAAAGGGAAGATCGACGGCCCGATCTTGGCATAAAGCGGCGAGACCGGGATTTCCCAAGCCTGCCACAGCACGAGCGCGGCAAACGCCAGCGTCCCGAGACCGAGCGCGGTCTCGGGCAGAGCCGGCCGGCGGCGGGGCTCGGGCGCCGCGGTCATCGCCTGAGGCCGGATGAGCCGTGGCCGCGACGCCGCGCCGAGCGGGGCCGCTCAGGCGGCATGCGGACGGGCGGAATCAGGCGCACGTTCTCAGCTCGCGAGGCCGAGATCCTTCAGGACCGCGGAGATGCGTTCATTCTCCTGCTCGATGTATTTGGCATAGGCGTCGCCGGTGAGCAGGATCGGCGTCCAGTCGCGCTTCTTGAGCTGATCCTTCCAACTTGCGCTGTTTGCCATCGTCTCGACGAGCTTGATCAGCTTGTCGCGCTGCGCATTCGAAATGCCGGGCGGCGCGAACACGCCGCGCCAGTTGGCCAGTTCGACGTCGATGCCCTGCTCCTTGAGCGTCGGCACGTCGATCCCGGGCTGCCGCTCGCCCGAGGAGATCGCAAGCGCCCGCAGCTTGCCGGCCTTGATCTGCTCGCCGAACTCACCGAAGCCGGATATGCCGGCCGCGACGTGGCCGCCGAGGATCGCGGCCAGCGCCGGGCCGCCGCCCGCATAGGCGACATAGGAAAGATCCTTGGCCGGCACCCCCAGCGCCTTGCCGATCATTCCGAGAAGGATGTGATCCGTTCCGCCCGCGGAGCCGCCGGCGACCGAGGCCTTCTTGGGGTCCGACTTGAGAAGGGCCGCGAAGTCTTTTGCCGTCTTGAGGGGCGAATTGGCCGGCACGACCAGGACCTCGAACTCGCCCGTCAGACGCGCGATCGGCACCGTCTGGGTGATCTTGACGGGCGACTTGTTGGCGATCAGCGCCCCCACCATCACGAGCCCGCCGACCATCAGGGCGTTTTCCCGGCCCCGCCACTGATTGATGAATTGCGGCAGGCCGACCGCGCCCCCTGCGCCGCCGACATTGGTGATCTGCGCCGAGCCAATGAGCTTCTCGGCCTTGAGGACCTGTTCCATGGTGCGGGCGGTCTGGTCCCATCCGCCGCCGGGGGCGGCCGGCACGAAGATCTGAAGCTGTTCGATCATGTCCGCGGCTGCGGCGAGACCGGCCCGGCCGAGGCCGAGCGAGAGAGCGCAAAGCGCGGCGGACGCTTTGAGCAGATCGCGCTTCGTAAGCATTCGAACCTCCTTGTTGCCACCGCGCGGACACGCGCCGCATGCAGGGCCTTGATGAATGAGTCTGGGCTTGGCCATAGCGGGAGGGAACTTTAGGCTTTGCCGTCGTGGGAGGAAACGGGTCAATCGGAGGGAACGGGTCAATCGCGTCCGGTCCGGCTTGCGGCTGCGCCGCCGTCGATGGGCGGCCGGCCGTGCCGCTGGAACGGGAGATCGACAAAACGAGTTATCATGGGGCACGAGCGGACCGGAGACCCCCTCCGGCCGGTTTTCAGCACAGCGGGAGTTTCCATGCCAAAGGCGAAGCTGGATGCTGGCGCGTGGATCGTCGTCTGCGACGGCGGCAAGGCCCTGGTTCTGCAGAATGTCGGCGACGAGAAATTCCCAAACCTGCAAACGCGCGAGACCTACACGAACGAAAACCCGCCGGCCCGGGAACAAGGCACCGACGTGCCCGGGCGCGTCCAGCCCTCCGTCGGCACGAGCCGTAGCGCCGTCGAAGAGACGGACTGGCATGCGCAGGCGGAACGGGCGTTCCTGCGCCGGCTCTGCCGCCACCTCGACCAGGCGGTGATGTCGGGCAAGGCCAAATCCATCGTCCTGGTTGCCCCGCCGCGGGCGATGGGCGTGCTACGCGAAGAGCTCTCGCAGGCGGCGCGCGAAACGGTCCGGGCCGAGATCGCTCGCGACCTCACGAACCTTCCTGCTTACGAAATCGAGAAACGCCTTGTCGAAAACAGCGAGTCTTAGCGTGTCTTGACGCCGGCTCAGACGTTAAGCCGGCATTCGGCGGGCAGGGCCGCACCCTCGAAATCCCGGGAATTGGTGTCGCGGTTTTCAAGATTGAGGAACAGTGCCTCGTCATGGACGAAGTGCGGGCCCGCATGCCAGGTCGCAAGATGCAGCTTGACGATGCGGTCGCCCGGAATGTGAAAGCCCACAATGTCTTCGAGCCGCGGCGCCGCCGCGTTCGTGTCGGGCGGGGCGACCGCCAGGAACCAATCCTTTCCGCCGAGGGCGCCGAGACATTGGGTCACGCGGCGATGGCGGGCGATCTTCGAGAACACGAGCCCGCGCCGCTGCAGCCGCATGATCCGCAGCATCGGCTCCCCGTTCGTCACGGTGAGCTGCGGATCGTCGGCCTCATAGCCGCGATCGAACTGGCCGCCCCGCAGTTTCGGCTCGATAACCTCACCATACGGCGCAAACGCCGCCGGGCTCAGTTCGAGCACCGGCACCACGTGCTGGGTCCTGGCATCCATGCCGTCCCCCTCCCCCTTTTCGCGCGCGACCTGGTACAGCTGGGTGGACTCGAACCACCGACCTCCTGATCCACAGTCAGGCGCTCTAACCAACTGAGCTACAGCTGCCCGCGCTTTGGGAAGCCAGCAGGAAACTATGAGTAAAGCGGCACATTGGCAAGCCGCGCATTCCGAAGGCGCTTCGGCGCGCGGGGGGTCTGCCGCGGATTTCGCCGGCTTAAGCAGCATTTAACGGCCGACAGGCAGAGTTGCGCCCGCGAATTTTCGGGGGGCCGCCTGTTTCATGAAATCGCGACACAAGCCAAGGGCGCGCCCGCTGCCGCCCTTTTCCGCACCCGCCGACCCTGCCCTTCTCGCGAACGCCAACATCAATCCGGAAACCGGCCTCTCGACCGATTATCTCAACCATTTCGGGGAGGCCATCATGCTCCTCGATATGGCGTCCCAGATGCCCGAGGCGCGCGCCGAACTGCGCCGATGGCGCCCCCTGTCCTATCGCGAATATTTCGCGGCCTCGCAGCTTGCCTCGCGCGAACGCGCCCTCGCGGCCTATGATCTGGCGGACGCGGCGATGCGTCGGCGCTTCGACCGGCTCTGCGAGCGATTGCAGGTCGCTATTCTGTCGGCGCGTTCAGCGCTCGAACGGCAGCCCGCATTCACCGCCGGAACGGCCCGGACCGTCAGGCGACTGCGGCGGCTGCTGGCGGAGGCCGACGCGATGGTTCACGGATCGAAAGCACGGAGCGCGGCGCCGAGGCCGAGCCGGCTCGCCTCCTCCTGCACGGCCGGCCCGCGGTGAGCGACGCCGATCCGCGGAGCTATCCCGACCGCCCCTTCGTCGCGGTGAGCGCCGCCATCGTTCGCGGCGATCGGTTCCTCCTGGTGCGTCGCGCCAGGCCGCCACAGCTTTACACGCTTCCGGGCGGGGTGGTCGAAGCCGGCGAGACCCTGCTGGAAGCCGTCAAGCGCGAGGTGCAGGAAGAAACAGGGCTCACGATTGAGGCCGCAGGCCTTGCCGGCTACCGGGAAGCCATCAGCCGCGACGCCGACCGGCGCGTGGCGCGGCACTTCATCATCCTCGCCTTTGCGGCCGTTTGGCAGGGTGGCGAGGTGGTCCTGAACGACGAACTGAGCGAAGCCCACTGGATTACGCGCGAGGAACTGAAATCTTTTGCGACCACCGAAGGACTCCAGGATATCGTGGCCGCCGCCTTCGCCGTTCTTGATCAAACCTCCGGCGCTTAAGCTTGCCGACACCTTTCCGCCACGCGCGGCGCCTATTCATCCGTTGACCCTGCCCCGACTCCCATGCCGAAGCGGTTGCTTGTTTTGTTCGGTCTCTGCCTGGCCCTCGCCGGCCCTGCCGCGGCCCAGACCGGGGCCGCGCCCTATGATCGCGACCTCCAACGGCTCTCGGAGATTCTCGGGGCCCTCCACTATCTGCGCGATCTCTGCGGCTTCAAGGAAGGATTGCTCTGGCGCGAGGAAATGCAGAGGCTGATCGACGCCGAGGCGCCGTCGGGCGAACGCCACGACCGGATGGTGGCGAGCTTCAACCGAGGCTACGAGGGTTTCCGGCAAACATACCGCTCCTGCACGCCGGCCGCCAACGTGGCGATTCGCCGTTATCTCGATGAAGGCGGCCGCATCGCCCGCGAAATCACGGCCCGCTACGCGAACTGACCGGGCTGTCGGGCCGAAAGGCCTGTCCCGCGTGAACGCCGGATCAGCGAAACGCCCCGCCGTTAACCTTTTCCTAATCTCGGGCCCAAGGCAGCCTCGCCTCGTGTTAACGTGAATATGTGATTCGCAAACGGGCAAAGCGCCCTCAGGTTGGACGACGATTACGATGCACGGTCTCGATCCGATCAGGCTGATCCCGGATCATGAGCAGAAGCAGCGCGCGCTCGGCTATGTCACGGAGGCATGGACCGAAGGGGTCCTGGGCGGGGTGGACGGCGATTGCCTCGCGCAAGCCTGCCTGTTCACCGCCTTTGCGGAGCTCGTCGCGACCTATGGCGAGGAAGCGGCGGCGCAATATGCGGAGGGCCTTGCCGCCCGCATCCGCCGCGGCGAGTTCTCCCTCCCGCTTTCGCGCCAGTAGCGGCTCAGGTCTTTAAGAGACCGGCGGCAGCGTGTCGGCAAAGCGCACCGGTTCGCCTTGGGCAGGCTCGACGAGTTCGCCCTCCCACATCACCCGGCGTCCGCGCACGAAAGTCCCGACCGGCCAGCCGGTCACGGTAACCCCATCGTAAGGCGTCCAGCCGGGCTTCGCCGCGATCCAGCCATCGGTAATTGTCTCGCGCCGGCGTAGGTCGACGACCGTGAGATCGGCGTCGTATCCGACGGCGATGCGCCCCTTGCGGGCGATCGAAAAGAGCCGCGCCGGCCCGGCGCTCGTGAGATCGACGAGGCGCTGCAGCGTGAGCCGGCCGGCATTCACGTGATCCAGCATCAGCGGCACCAAGGTCTGCACGCCGGTCATGCCCGAAGGGCTCGCCGGATAGGGCTTGGCTTTTTCCGCGCGCGCATGCGGCGCGTGGTCGGAGCCGAGCACGTCCACGATCCCCTGATCGAGCGCACGCCAGAGCGCTGCCCGGTGCCGGGCCTCGCGCACCGGCGGGTTCATCTGGGCGAGCGTGCCGAGCCGCACATAGCACTCCGGCGCTTCGAGGGTCAGATGGTGGGGCGTCACCTCGACGGAGGCGACGTCTTTGTTATCTTTGAGGAAATCCATTTCCTCCGCGGTCGTGACATGCAACACATGGACGCGCCGGCCGGTCTCCCGCGCAAGCCGAACCAGGCGCTCCGTGCATTGCAGCGCCGCCTGTTCGTCGCGCCAGACCGGATGCGAGCGCGGATCACCCTCGACGCGCAGGTCCCGCCGCGCGCGCAGCCGGAATTCGTCCTCGCAGTGGAACGAGGCGCGGCGGCGGATCGCCTGCAGCACCGCCCGTACGCCGTCGTCGTCCTCGATGAGCAACGAACCGGTCGAGGAGCCCATGAAGACCTTGACCCCGGCGGCGCCCGGCAGCCGTTCGAGCTGCGGCAGTGCGTGCACATTGTCGCGGGTCGCCCCGATGAAGAAAGCGAAGTCGCAGTGCATGCGGCCGCGCCCGCGCCGCACCTTGTCGGCCAGGGCCTCCGCCGTGACGGTCGGGGGATCCGTGTTCGGCATTTCGAACACCGCCGTGACGCCGCCCATGACGGCCGAGTGCGAGCCGGACTCGAGGTCTTCCTTGTGGGTGAGGCCGGGCTCGCGGAAGTGCACCTGCGTGTCGATGACGCCGGGCAGGACGTGCAGGCCCCGACAGTCCACGACCGTGCCGGCCGCGGCGGGGGACAGTGCGCCGATTTCCGCGATTGTGGAGCCGCGAATTCCGATGTCCCGCTCACCCACTCCGTCGTGGTTGACGACAGTGGCGCCCTTGAGAAGAAGGTCGAAGGTCTGCGACATGGGGTGGTCCGGCTTGCGCGCGAGCGGCCCGGCTTGAGGCCCGCCCGGGTCGGGCTTACGTTGCCGGCAAAGAGCTGACAAGGGATTCGCATGAAGGCGGCACTCCTTCCGGAGCGCGGCGTCGTAAAGGTGGTCGGCGATCCGGCGCGGCAATTCCTCAACGGACTGTTCACGGTCGATCTCAAGACGGTCTCGCCGGAGCGCGCCCGCTACGCCGCACTGCTGACCCCGCAAGGCAAGATCGTGGCCGACTTCCTTGTCGCGGAAGCCGCGCCGGAGGACGGCGGCGGCTTCTTTCTCGATTGTCCGCGCGCCCTCGCGCTGACGCTCGTCGAGCGGTTGAATTTCTACAAGCTGCGCGCCAAGGTCATCGTCGAGGACCTGAGCGAAACCCTCGGCGTGATGGCGCTGTGGGAGGGAGAAGGCGACAGCGACTACGGTCTCGTCTTCGACGATCCGCGTCTGCCCGCGCTCGGCCGGCGGCTCATGCTGCCGCCGCACCTCGCCGCCGAGGCGGCGGCCGCCCTCGGCGCGAGGCTTGTAAATGCCGCCGATTATGAGGCCCATCGCATCGCGCTCGGCGTGCCGCGCGGCGGGCTCGACTTTGCCTACAACGACGCCTTCCCGCACGAGGCCTGCATGGACCAGCTCGCCGGCGTGGACTTCGACAAGGGCTGCTATGTCGGCCAGGAGGTGGTGTCGCGCATGCAGCATCGCGGCATCGCCCGCACCCGCGTGATGGCCGTGGATTATCCCGAATTCGCTCCCGAAGCGGGCATTCCCGTTACCGCCGGCGGCAAGCCTGCCGGCACCATGGGATCCTCGGCCGCGGGCCACGGGCTTGCGCTCTTGCGGCTCGACCGCGTCTCGGAGGCGCTGGCGAGCGGCATGCCGATCCTTGCCGGCGGCATCCCCCTCACGCCGCGAAAACCCGCCTGGGCTAATTTCGACTTTCCCGTTGCCGCGAAGGCCGCCGAATGACCGCCGTCCTGTCCGCCTCCTCCCCCGTCGCCGAGCCGGTGCGCTGCCCGTGGCCGGGCCAGGACCCGCTCTACGTCGCCTATCACGACGAGGAATGGGGCGTGCCGGAATTCGACGACCGAGCGCTCTACGAAAAGCTGATCCTCGACGGCTTTCAGGCCGGGCTTTCGTGGATCACCATTCTGCGCAAGCGCGACAATTTCCGCCGCGCCTTCGACGGTTTTGCGCCCGAGAAGATCGCCCGCTACACGCCGAAGAAGATCGAATCCCTCATGGCCGACCCCGGAATCGTGCGCAATCGGCAGAAGATCGAAGGCGCGGTCGCCTCCGCGCGGGCCTGGCTCGAGATCATGGAGAAGGGACCGGGCTTTTCGCCCCTGCTGTGGGAATTTCTCGACGGCAGGCCGAAGGTGAACCGCTTCCGCAGCCGCGGTCAGGTCCCGGCGGAGACGCCGATCTCGCGCGCCATGTCGAAGGAGTTGGCGGCCCGCGGATTCAAGTTCTGCGGCCCGACGATCGTCTATGCCTTCATGCAGGCGGTGGGCATGGTGAACGACCACCTCGTCTCCTGCCACCGCCACGCGCCGCTTGCGGCGCTTGCCCAAGACCCGCATGCCTGACCGCCCGTCGCCCGGGCCCCCGCGCGCATGGCAGCGGATGCTGTCCGGTCGCAGGCTCGACCTGCTCGACCCGTCGCCGCTCGATGTGGAGATCGAAGACATCGCGCACGGGCTTGCGCGCGTGGCGCGTTGGAACGGGCAGACAACCGGGCCTCACATCTTTTCGGTCGCGCAGCACTGCCTTCTCGTCGATGCCATCGCCCGCGCGCGCCATCCGCGGCTCGGCAGCGAGGCGCGCCGCGCCATCCTCCTGCACGACGCGCCCGAATACGTGATCGGCGACATGATTTCGCCCTTCAAGGCGGTCATCGGCGACGCCTACAAAGCGGTCGAACAGCGCCTGCTCGCCGCGATCCATCTGCGTTTCGGCCTGCCGCCGCAGCCGAGCGCCGAGCTGATACGGATCATCAAGCTTGCCGACCAGGGCGCGGCCTATCTCGAAGCCACGCGCCTTGCGGGCTTCGAGGACAAGGAGGCGCGGCGCTTTTTCGGAACGCCTCCGGCGCTGCCGGCCGCCCTCGAACACGACTACCTGAAGCCCTGGTCGGCGAGCCAGGCCGAGCAACGGTATCTCAAGAGGTTTCGCGAGCTGCTCGCCCCCCCTTGAAATGCGGAAGCGCGCCTGCCAAGCAACGAAGGCTTTGCTCCGGGCGCCCGCCCGGGCAACGGAAACTGCATGCCGTCTCGCAAATCATGATCCACGTCTGCTCCCTCGCGCGCCTGCATGCGACGGTCGAGAAGGTCGGCGCGCGCCACCTCGTCACAATGATCAACGACGGCACCAGGGTGGTGCGACCCGCCTCCGTGGCCGCTGAGAACCACCTGTTTCTGCCCATGCACGACATTACGGCGGAGGTGGACGGCTTCAACGCGCCGGCCGAAGCGCACGTCCATCGGCTCCTCGATTTCGTCTTGCGCTGGCCGCGCAGAACACCCCTTGTCGTGCATTGCTGGGCGGGCATCAGCCGTTCGAGCGCCGGCGCCTTCATCGCCGCCTGCGCGCTCAGCCCGCATCGTCCCGAAGAGCGGATCGCCAGGGCGATCCGCGAAGCGTCGGAGACCGCAAGCCCGAATGTGCGGCTGGTGGCGCTCGCGGACCGGATTCTCGGCCGTGAGGGCCGCATGATCCGGGCGGTCGATTCGATCGGCCGCGGTGTCCCCTGCGAGGAAGGCACGCCGTTTCGGATCGATCTCGAATAGCCGCACGCGCTTTAACGCCAGTGCACCATGGGCAGGCCCGGCACCGGCGAGCGGAAGTAAGGCAGGCGTGTCCCCCGCAGGCTGCCGATATAGACGTTCCGCAGGTCCGGACCGCCGAAGGTGACGCTCGCAAACCACGGCGCGAGGGTGCCGCCGGCCGCAAGCATCAGCTCGGGCGTTACCGCATCCGCCTTGAAGGCTTGCCAGAGCTTGCGCGCGGCCTCCGAGCCATTGTCGTCGTCGAGCAGGATACGCAACTCCCCTTCGGGGGTGATCGCGAAAATGCGGTCGCACATCACGTGCGTGCCCCAGAGATTGCCGAAGGCGTCGAACGCGATCCCGTCGATGAAAGCGCCGTGGTCGGCCGGGCCGAAAATTTCGCGTCCCGAGAGCGCGCCGTCCGCGGCGACGCGGAAGCGCGAGACGCATGGCCCGCAGGTCTCGACGACATAAAGCCACTCTTCCTTGGCATCGAGCCGCACTTCGTTGGTGAAGGCGATATTGTCGGCGACGATGCGCAGCGACCCCCGGTCGTAGAGCGCCACGAATCCGTCCCGCACCTTAGGGCTGATCGCCGTCATCCAGTTCTTGATCCGGGTCGAGACCGTGATCCACAGCCGGTCCTTGGAATCGCGCAGCACGAAATTCACCTTGCCGATCGGCTCGCCGTCGATGCGGTCGACGAGCACCCGCGACTCGCCCGTGCGGGTCATCACCTCCAGGCGGTCGGTGCCGAAATTGGAAATGATGATGTCGCCGTTTGCCGCGAAGGCGAGCCCGTTCGGCAATGTGCCGGCGGTGAAGCGCTCCGCGTCCGACTTGGCGGCGGCGAAAGCGCTTTCGACCCGCTGGGTGATGAGCGCCTGCGAACCGTCCGGCCGGATGTGGACGACGCCGCCGCGCGCATCCGCGCTCCACAGGGAGCCGTCCGGCTCGGCCAGAATGCATTCGGGTCGCTGCAGACCCTCGCCGACATAACGGATCGCGCCGCGGTCGACCACGAACCCGTCGATGGGATTTGCCCTGCTCATGTTTTCCCCCTTTTCGCGGACCGCCCGTCGGCCTAGCGGTTGCGCGGCAGTGTGACGGGTTCTCCGCGTTCGACCGAAAGATCGGCCGCGATATAAATGTCCATGATCGCGCGCGCCTCCTCGGGCTTGACCAGCACCGGGCGGTTGCGCGCAACCGCATCGATGAAATGCAGCGTCTCGTTGGCCATGGCGCCGGCGAAGACGTGCTCCACGCCCTCCCCCGGCATCGACGACATGGGATAGTGGATGCCGTGCTTGGAGGTGTTGAGCGTCACTTCCTTGTGGGTGTCGTCGATCGTGAGCGCCCCCTCCGTTCCGATGATCTCGATCCAGGTCTGGGAGTAGTTGGGATAGCCGTAAGGCAGGATCCAGCCGGCGCCGACCGTGATGGTCGTGCCGTCGTCCAGAGTGACCATGATCCACTGGTGATCGGGTGTCTCCGATTTCTGGCTGAACAGCTTACCCGAAGCCTGCGAATACACGCGGACCGGCTTGCGCGGCGCCAAGCACCACATCAGGTAGTCGAGATCGTGCGTCGCCTCCATGGCGGCCGGCGAGAGCCGTACGCGGCTCGTGATCTTCTTCCCGAGCTCGCGCGTGACATTGCGGCTGACGAGGCATGTCACGACATCGCCGATCGCCCCGCTCTGGATGGTCTTGCGGATAAAAGCCATCCGCGGATTGAAGCGCTGCGAGTAGCCGACCGTGAGCTTGAGGTTGCGCTCCCGCGCCAAGCGGATCAGCTCGTCCGCCTCCTCCTCGGTATTGGCGAGCGGCTTCTCGATCAGCACGTGCTTGCCGGCGAGCAGCGCTTCCTTGGTGATCGGATAATGCGTGGTCTCCGGCGTCGTGGCGATAATGACGACGTCGACCGACCTGTTGGCGAGAAGCTCACGATAGTCGAGGGTCTTGCTTGCCGGTTGCGTTTCCGCCGCAACCTCCTCGAGCCGGTCGGGCCTGATTTCACAGATGTGCAGTTCACGCACCTGAGGACAATTCGCCAAGACGCTGGCCCGAATGCCGCCGACCCAGCCCGTTCCGATGATTCCGACATTGACTTGTTGCATGGAGACCCCGTTGCTTCTCTTCCGCTGTGTCCCGGGCCGTGCATAAGAGAATGCGCAAGACGGCCGAAGTCCCATCGTTGCGCGATCAGGGCGGCCGCGCTGCCTTCGCGCCGCTTCCGGCCGGCCAATCCGGCAGCCGTCCCCCCGCGGCGAACCGCTATTCGATTCGACCGATCGCCCGCACGGCCTCGTCCATCGTCTGGTTCTGCTTTTCCCACCATGTGCGGAAGGCGGCCGTGTCCTGATAGGCCGGATCGCTGCCCGCGCGCCGAAGCGCGGTCTTGAACTGCTCCGTCTCCACCGCCTTCGCGACAGCCTCGCGCAGCACAGTCATCACCGGCTCCGGGGTTCTCGCCGGCGCGAACAGCCCCTGCCAAAGCGAGAACTCCACATCGTAGCCGAGCTCCTTCATGGTCGGAACGTCGGGGAAGGCGGCGCTGCGCCTGTCCCCGAGGCTCGCCAGCACCCGCATGGTGCCGGCCTCGGCATGCGGCTTGAGCACGCCGGGATGGGCGACCAGGAGAGCCACGTGGTTGCCGAGGGCGGCCGTCATGGCCGGACCGCCGCCCTGCGTCGGGATCTGCTGCATCCTGATGCCGGCCGCGCGCAGGAACATTTCGACCGGCAGGTGCGTCGCGCCGTAGAGTCCGCCATGCGAATAATTGATGGCGCCCGGGTTCCTTTTCGCATCCTCCACGAGCTCGCCCAGCGTTTTCCAGGGCCGTTGCGCATTCACGGCGAGAAACACCGGATCGGCCGAAAGCCGCGCAATCGGCTGGAAATCCTCGCGTGCGAAAGCAGGCTTGCGGCCGAAAACTTCGTCGACCGGCGGCAGCACGCTGATCTGCGCGGTCGAGGCGAGCAGCGTATAGCCGTCCGCGTCCGCCGTTGCGACGGCGCGGGTGCCGACCGCACCGGCTGCCCCGCTGCGGTTTTGGATCACCACCGGCTGGCCCAGGATTTTCTCGAGCGGCGCGGCAACCGCGCGTGCCGTGAGGTCGACCGAACCGCCGGCCGGGAACGGCACCACGAGCGTGATCGGACGGCTCGGATATTTCTCCTGCGCCTGCGCCGGCAGGACCGACACCAACGCCAGCGCAGCCACCAAGGCTTGCACCACCCTCTTCATGCGTTGCTCCCCTGGGAGGTTCACGCGGCGATGCCGCGACGCCTGCGCCACGCCGCCGTGTTGTCGAGCGTGGCAAGCGGCGAAATCATCTCCGGGTCGAACGCCACGGGCGCCTCGCCCGCCGCAATCTTGCGCGGCCAGGCCGGATCGGCGAGCGCACCCTTGGCGATGGCGGCGAAGTCCGCCTGTCCGGCCGACAGCAGCTCTTCCGCTTTGGCGGGATCGTGCAGCTTGCCGTTCGCCATCACCGTGAGGCCGGAGAATTTCTTGGCGAGACCCGCGAGGCTCTCATCGGTGCCGAACACCGGGTCGCAGCCGAGATGCGCGCTCACGTCGATGAAGTCGATGCCGGTCTTGGCGAGCGCGGAAAAGATCGCCGCCGCATCGTCCACGCCGCCCGGCCAGGCATAGGCGAGGTCGTTCACTTTGGTCTGCGAGATGCGCACGCCCACCGGGTATTGCGGCGGCACGGCATCGCGGACCGCCCGCATGATCTCGCAATGGAAGCGGACGCGGTTTTCCACCGCGCCGCCATATTCATCGGTGCGGTGGTTGGTGTAGGTGGTGAGGAACTGGTCGGGCAGATAGCCGTTCGCCCCGTGGACCTCGATCCCGTCGAAGCCGGCCGCGACCGCGCGGCGCGCCGCGGCCGCAAAGCCCGCCACGATCTCGGCCATTTCCGCACGGGTGATCTCGCGCGGCACCTGGAATGGCCCGGAGCCGCCGTAGCGCGCGATCTGCTCCCCGAGCGGCCGCACCGCCGACGGCGCAATCGAACCCTTGACCCAGTGATTGCCCTGGTTGATCGCACCGGCATGGAAAATTTGCATCAGGATCGGCGCGCCTTCGCGATGCGCCGCCTCGACGACGGGACGCCAAGCGCGCGCGTGCGACTCGGACGCGATCCCGGGCTGATTGGCGTAGCCCTGGCTGTAGGCGAGATCGACATAGGCCGCCTCGGTGACGATCAGGCCCCAGCCGCGGCGTGCGAAATCGCGGTAATAGTCCGCCATCGCGGCGGTTGCGTGCCCATCCGCGGTCGCGCTCGTCCGCGTCATGGGCGAAACGACCGCCCTGTTGTCGAGCTTCAGCGGCCCGAGGGCGCCGGAGGAAAACAGCACCGGATAGTGTCGAACGCCGGGCCCCGTCACGGCTTCCCGCATTTGCCCCCCTCGGGTTCCGGCGGCCCTCCGACGCCGGAACCCTGAATGCACCGAGCCTATTCTGCCGCCTGCACGGCCGGTTCGGAAGAGGCCGCCTCGAGATGCGGCAGCACCTTCGTCATGAACTGCTCGAGGTCGCGCAGCACGGAATCCTTCGGCTGCTGGGCGAAGTGGTAGATCAGAGTGATGTATTCGCACGGAACCCTGTCGTAGAGGCGACGCCACTCGTCCCGCACCTCGTCGGCGGTGCCGACCGTAAAGATCCCCGAATCGCGGATGTTCTGTACGAAGTCGGTGTTGGGATCGGTCGGGAACTGCGGGAAAAACGGACCGTAAAAGTTCTTGTAGATGTCCACGTCGTAGTCGCGGATCATCCGGTCCACTTCGGCCCGGCTGTCGGCGATGTGCGGCCAGCGGACGATGTTCTGGCGCTGCCCAAGGGCGACGCGATCGCCGTGACGGGCGGCCTCCTCGACATAGATCTGCGCCATTTTGTGGATCGTGTCGAATTTCGTGAAATAGGTCGGATGGAACTTGTGCTTGCCGCAGAAGCGGACGGAGTCCTCGCTTTTCGAGGTGGCGATGAAGATGGGGGGACGGCGCTTCTGATAGGTGGTGGGCACCACGCTGATCTTGCGCACGGCGCCTTGCGCATCGATTTCGCCGGGTGCGCCGGCCTGCGACGCGATAGGCGCCGCCGGATAGCCCACGACCCCGGTGTCGATCGGATACGGCGCCTTGTAGTAGTTGCCGTCGAGGGTGAGCGCGTCCTCCTCCCAGCACTTGAGCACCATCATCACCCGCTCTTCGAAAATGTCGCGGTTCTTGAGATCGTTGGCGCTGCCGTCCGACACGGTGGCGACCGTCTCGGTGAACTGGCCGAGGATGTTGGTCCAGCGGGACTGGTAGCCGCGCGCGAAGCCAACGAAGAACTTGCCCTTCGTGATGTGGTCGAGGATCGCGGTTTCCTCGGCGACCCGGATCGGATCATGCGTCGCCGCCACGTAGCCGAGCGCACCGACGTGGATGTTCTTGACCTGGCCTGCCCACCACGCGTTGAGAATGCCGGGATTGGGACCGACTTCGTAGCCTTCCGAATGCAGGTGATGCTCGATGGTCGAGGCACCCCAGACTCCCATTTCGTCGGCCGCCTTGATGATGTCCAGCCACTCGAACAGCGCCTTGTGATAGAGGTCCGCATTGCGTCCGAGAGGACGCGCGCGCTTGCGGCCCTCCTCTCCATCGGCCGGAATCATGGGATAGAGCTGCAGGATCACCTTGGGCTGCATGGGCGTGCTCTCCGTCGCGCTGGCTCTTATGGGGTTGGGGCGCAGATTGGAGGCTCAGAGCTATGCGCGCTAATAATATCTGGTGATATTTTGCATAACGCCGGATTATACGCAATCAATCCGCCGGCGCCTTCGTGATGTCCGTGTCCAGCCGCCTCGGCGACGCCGCGGCGGCCGCCAAGAAACCCGATGTGCGGGGAACTCGCCCTATGGACCTGCGTCAGATCCGATACTTCGCGGCGGTCTATGAAGAAGGCAGCTTCAGCCGGGCCGCCAAGCGCGAAAACTGCACGCAGCCGGGGCTGAGCGTGCAGATCCGCCAGCTCGAGGAGCTGCTCGACCAGCGCCTTTTCGAGCGCAACGCGCGCGGCGTCACACCGACGATTGCCGGCAAGCATTTCTACGCCTGCTGCACCGAAATCCTCGGCTCCGTGAAGGCCGCCCGCCAACGCATGCTTGACCTCGCCAATCATGTGGCGGGGCGCATCAATATCGGGGTGCCGCCCTCGTTCTCGAAAAGCGCGCTTCCCGCCGTTCTCGGGCGTTATGCGCGGGACTATCCGCATGTCGAAGTGCGGCTCGCCGAGGCCTACAGTGGGACGCTCTGTCAATGGGTGGTCGCGGGCGAGCTCGAAATGGCGATCGTCACCGAACCGCCGGCCGATCTCGGCCTCGAAAGCACAAGCTTCTTTCGCGACAGGCTGGTGCTCGTGCACGCGCCCGGCACGCGGGCAGCGCCTGCCGACGCCCCGTCTTTGCTCAAGCTCGTTATACCCTCCGGACGCCACAGCCTGCGCCAGAAGATCGAGAGCCACGGCGGTTTCAACACCGACAGGATCGGCCGGGTGATGGAGATCGACGGGCTTACGGCGACGCTCGAACTGGTGCGCGCCTCCGACTGGTCTACCATTCTGCCGACGGTTGCGGTGGCCGACGATGTCCGCGCGGGCCGGCTCGCCGCCTCGCCCATCTCCGAACCGGATTTGTGGCTCGATTATTTTGTCGTGCAGACGAAGGACGCGCCCACCTCGGTCGCGAGCCGGCGATTCCTGAACCTGCTCGGGCAGGAGCTTCGCCAGCTCACGGCGGGCTGGGACGCGCGCGCGAATTCCGTGCGAAAACCGGCGAGCCTCTCGCCCGCTGCTGTGCGCAAGGCCGTGCGCGCGGCGGCGGCCAAGAACGCCCGCCGCGCGGGCAAGGTCCGGACGCGGTGAACGTCACGCCTTTCTGGCATGCTTGAAGTGTCCTGCGGAAAGCCCCATGCCCGATAAACCGCAGCCATTGATCGAGATCGGTCTCACGGCCGCCATCGTCGCGGTCGAGGACGACGAGCCGCGCATTCTCATTGCCGGCGACGCGGCGCGGAAAGAGGGCTTGCCGGCGCTGCCGTTCGGCCCGTTCGACCCGCTGCAGCACCGCACCTTCGAGATCGGCCTTCGTGCCTGGGTGGAAGCGCAGACGGGACTTCGCGTCGGCTATGTCGAGCAACTCTATACATTCGGCGATCGCGGCCGGCACGCCCGGCCGGGCGATACGGGGCCGCACGTGGTCTCGATCGGTTATCTCGCCCTCACCCGCGTGCCCGACAAGGCCGGCGCGCTCGCGGCGACGGGGGCGGCCTTCGAGCGCTGGTATCGCTTTTTTCCCTGGGAGGATTGGCGGCGCGGGCGTCCGCGCATTCTGGACGGGACCATCCTGCCGCTCCTCAAGGAATGGGCGGGAGAAAGCGAACAGGCGGAGCCGGGCCGCGCGCTGAGCCGCAATGCGCGGCTGCGCCTCTGCTTCGGCATTTCGGGAAGCCCCTGGGACGAAGAGAAAGTGCTCGAACGCTACGAGCTGCTCTATGAGGCCGGGCTCGTCGAGGAGGCGCGCCGCGACGGCCGCGAGGCCGCACTCGCGCGCACCGTTCTGCCGGAGCTCGGGCAGCCGCTGCGCTTCGACCACCGTCGCATTCTAGCGACGGCGATCGCCCGCCTGCGCGCCAAATTGAAATACCGGCCGGTGGTGTTCGAGCTGATGCCCGAAGAGTTCACGCTCACGGCACTGCAGCGGACCGTGGAGGCAATCTCGGGCCGCCACCTGCACAAGCAGAACTTCCGCCGGCTCGTCGAGTCGGCCGCGCTCGTCGAGCCGACGGGAGCGACCTCGACGGCGACCGGCGGGCGGCCGGCCGCCGTCTATCGCTTCCGCCGCGAGGTCTCGCAGGAACGGCCCGCGCCGGGCCTGCGGCTCGGCGGCCGCGGGTGAGCCTCCTGCACGTTTTTTCGCCGCGAGAAATGGCGGTAAAAGACGGTGCGCTTTGCCGCGGCCGTTCGCGCGTCGACGCGAGGCGCGGGACAACGGTCTGGCCGGGGCCCGGGGGCAATCATGGAAGCGCTGCTCATCCTGCTGGGACTTGCGATTCCGGTCGCCTGGACGGCGGCCTTTTTCATGGCGCTCGCCGCGCGCAAACGGCTCGGAACCCTCGAGGCCCGGCGGCCGCATTGGGCGCGGCGCTCAAATGGGAACCTTCACGCGGAGGCGCGCTGTTTCCGCACCTCTATGGCCCGTTGCCGATTTCCGCCGTGGCGCAGGCGTGGAACCTGCCGCTCGGAAACGACGGGCGTCACCGCTTTC
>DASTKH010000040.1:0-27141 GCA_035716025.1 Xanthobacteraceae bacterium | reverse complement strand
GCGGGGGCCGGTCGCCCGGCGCAAACAAGACACGTGAAACCGGAGGCCAGAACGCCGACCGCCCCCGCTTCAAGGCGCTTCGAGGCCCTTTTCGAGCGCGACCGCGCGCAGGGCGGGGCCGGCGAGCGCGGCGAGAAGCGCGCGCGCGGCGCCTGCATCGCGCGTCGCCGCGGCGAGGCCCGCCGAAAACACCGTCTCGACATTGAGTTCGGCCGGGATCGGCCCGACGAGAACGCTCTCCGGCACGGCGCGGATTTCGCTCACCTGCTGGATGCCGAAATCGGCCTCCCCGCGCACCACCCGTTCGGCCACGAGCCCGTCGATGACCAGGGCCTTGGCGCCGACCTCCTCGGCAAGCCCGAGCTTCGGCAGAAGGCGCGCGAAATGCTTTCCGCTCGCGCCGTTGAGCGTGTAACAGACGCGCTTTGCCACACGCAGTGCTTGCGCGAACGCCGCGACGGTCGAAATGTCCGGCACCGGCAGGCCCGGCGTCACCGTCGCGCCGACGCGGGAGCGCGCAAGATCGGTGCGGCTCTCCGCCGCCAGCACGCCTTGCGCCGTGAAGCCTTCGACCGCCTGTGCCGTCAGCACCGCGACGTCGAAAGGCGTGCCGGCCGCAATGTCGCGCGCAAGCGCCGCCGTCGGGCCGAGGCGCACGGCGATCGGCCGGCCGATCTCGGCTTCGAGCGCCTCCCGCAGCTCCCGCATCACGCCGGCGAGCCCCATCGTGCACAAGAGTTCCAGCGCTTCGTTCGGCATGCCGTTCCGCCCCTTACCATCGCCTTCTTGCGCGCGAAGTGTCGGCGCGAAGCGGCGAAGACGCAAGCCGGGGGAGCGCCGTCATGCCCGATGCGCCTTCCGGCCGCGGGCCGGCCGCAGAAAGGTCTCCGCCGCGCGCGTCGTCCAGATCACCGCGGGGATTCCGGCCGCGACGATGAGCAGCGCGGCAAGCGCGCCGTCCTCGAAGCTGCCGCGCGTCGCGAACTGGTAGATGTAGGTCGACAGCGTTTCGACATTGAGCGGCCGCAGGAGCAGGCTTGCGGGCAATTCCTTGAGACAATCGACGAAGATCAGCAGGGCCGCGCCGGACAGTGCGGGCTTGAGAAGCGGCAGGTGCACGGC
This sequence comes from Xanthobacteraceae bacterium, assembly GCA_035716025.1. GTDB lineage: Bacteria > Pseudomonadota > Alphaproteobacteria > Rhizobiales > Xanthobacteraceae > JADGHE01. The sequence goes on along the minus strand of DASTKH010000040.1, from coordinate 26,019 downwards.
GCCGACAAGCGCGCGCTCGTCGGCGCCGAGGATGCGGGCGGCGTCGTCCATGTGGGTCGGGATGCGCGCGAAGCCTGCCTGCGCCGCGCCGGTCGCGATGGCAAGGAAGCGCACGACATAGGCGATCACCAGCGCCGCTCCCGAACCGACGACGACGAGCCCGACACCGACCCCGAACAGGCCGCGCGAGAGCGCGTTGAGCGCGCTGTCCACCGCGAGCAGCGGCGACAAGAGCCCGAGCGCCAGCACCGTGCCGGGCACCGCATAGCCGAGCCCGGCAACGGTGAGCAACCCGGTCGAAAGCGGCTGCGGCCGCAGCCGGGCGGCCGCCGCAGCGCCGACCCCGAGCGCAAGCGCGAGCGCCGTCGCCGCCGCCGAAAGCGCAACCGTCGTTCCCGCATGGCGCAGGAGCGCGGGATCGAACGCACTCAAGAGGCCGCGCGCCGCCGTCTCGTGCACAAGCGCGGCGGCGGGAATCGCGAATCCGAAGACCACGGGAAGCGCGCAGGCGAGCGCGGCGGCAAAGGCGGAAGGCCCGCGCAACGGAAGCGGCACGAGCGGCCGCGGCTGCCGTTCCGGAAAGGCAAAACCGCGATGGCGCCGCCCGTAGCGCTCAAGCGCAATCAGAGCCGCGACGACGATCAGCATCGCGCAAGCGATCTGCGCGGCGGCCGGCAGGCTGCCGCGGTTGAGCCAGGTCGTGAAGATCGCGAGCGTGAGGGTGCGCACTCCGAGATATTCGCTTGCGCCGATGTCGTTGAGGGTTTCGAGGAGCACGAGAGCAAGCCCGACCGCAAGCGCCGGACGGGCAAGCGGCAGCGCCACATGACGCAACAGCGCAAGACGCGACGCGCCGAGCGCGCGGGCGACATCCATGAGGCTTCCGCTCTGGGCGAGGAATGTCGCGCGGGCGGCGAGAAAGACATAGGGATAGAGCACAAGCCCGATGACGAGCGCGGCGCCGCCGACGCTGCGAATTTCCGGGAACCAGGAAAGATCGCGGAGGCCGAAGGCACGGCGCAGAGCCGCCTGCACCGGCCCGCCGGCGCTCAAAAGATCGCCGTAGACATAGGCGACGAGATAGGTCGGCACCGCCAGCGGAAGTGGCAGCAGCCAAACAAAAAGGCCGCGCCCGGGAAAGCGGTGGGCGGTGACGAGCCAGGCCGTCGCGGTGCCGATCGTGCCGGCGACCAGCGCGACCCCGGCAAGCAGAGCGGCCGTCTCCACGAAGGCCCGCGGCAGCACATAGCGCAAGAGATGCGCCCAGATGTCGGCCTCGCCCGAGAGGGCGAGGACCGCAAGGCTTGCCAGCGGCGCAAGCGCGAGCGCAGCCGCCGCAAAAAGGATCACGCCGGCCGGGCGAGGCCGCCGGCGCGGACGGGCGGGCGGCACAATGCGCCGCAACTGCGCCGGGCCGCACGCGGCTTCATTCGTCGAAGCCAACTTTGTCCACGAGGTCGGCGGCAAGCTTTTTGTGGCTCGCGATGAGCGACAGCGGCAGCGTGTCCGGCACAAGCGGGCCGTAGCTTGCGACCGTCGGATTGAGCGCAACGCCGGCGCGAACAGGGTATTCGTAATTCACGTCGGCATACATCTGCTGCGCCGGCGCGGAGACGAGCCATTCGATGAGCCGCAACGCATTCGCCTTGTTGGGCGCGTATTTGGCGAGCACGACGCCCGAGACGTTCACATGCGTGCCGCCGTCGCGAAAAGCCGGAAGAATAACCTTCGTCGCGTCGGCCCAGGCTTTCTTGTCCTTCTCCTTGTCGTTCATGAGTGCCCAGTAATAGCTGTTGCCAAGGCCGATGTCGCACTTGCCGGCGGCAATGTCGCGCGCGACTTCGCGGTCTCCGCCCGAGGGTTTCTGCGCGAGATTGGCGCGCAGGCCGCGCAGCCAGGCCTCCGTCTTTTCCGTCCCGTAATGGGCCGCATAGGCCGCAAACAGCGCGTTGTTGTACATGTGCTGGCCGGAGCGGATGCAGATACGGCCCTTCCACTTCGGGTCCGCGAGATCCTCGTAAGCGATCGCGCGCTGCGCCACCCGCTCCTTTGCGGCGTAGATCACGCGCGCCCGCATCGATACCGCAACCCAATGACCTTCGGCGTCGCGGTATTGCGGCGGCACGACCTGCTCCACCGCGGCGGATTTGATGGGAGCCGTGATGCCGGCGCGCACGGCGTCTTCGAGCCTCGCGATGTCGACGGTGAGCAGCATGTCGGCCGGGCTGTTTGCGCCTTCGGCGGCGATGCGTTGCTCAAGCCCGGAACTCGCCGAGACAAGATTGACCTTGATGCCCGTCGCCTTGGTGAAGGCTTCGAAAAGAGGCTGAACGAGCTTCGCCTCGCGGTAGGAGTAGACGTTGACCTCCTCGCCCGCCCCGGCCGGCCGGAGAGTCGCAAATCCCCCAGCGAGCCCCGCAAGTGCGAGGGCCAACGCCAAACCCGCGGCGCCCGACTTCACCTTCATCGATCGCTCCTGACGGTCCAAGCGTGTCATGATCGGCGTCGGTAGAACCGGGCAGGACCCGTCGTCAACAAAATTATGTTGTCAGAACAATAGTTTAGGATGATTCTGAACTGCACAGGCGCACTCTCGATCTGGAATAAATCGAAAGCAGCCCGCATCCTCCTTGATGCGGCGAAGGAAATTTCCGCGACGCTTTGCCCGCAGGCTACTCACGGTTTCGGGGGGTGCGACACTGGTGCGCAGGCCGCGAGGTTGGAATACTGCCGACCCGCCCTCGGCGGAGCGATGTTCAAAGGGGGTTCGCGATGCGCCCGATCGTCTTGCTTGCTGTTCTCGCCGCCCTCGCGGCGGCGCCGGCCGCCGCTCACCACGGATGGGGAAGCTATGACGCCGCAAACCCGATCACGGTGACCGGCCCCATCGTCGAATCGAAATTCGAGAATCCGCACGCCACGGTCCGCGTGCGCGGCGACAGGACCTGGACCGTCATCCTTGCCCCCACCACGCGCATGACGGCGCGCGGCGCGACCGCACGCGTGATCGCCGTCGGCAAGCAGGTCACCGCCTTGGGCTACGCCTCGACGGTGCAGAATGGCGAGATGCGCGCCGAACGGATCACGATCGACGGCAAGACCTACGAGATGCGGTGACATGAACGCCGCCGCGCCGGAGATTTTCCAGACGCTCGAGGCCTCGCAATTCGCCGCGTTCGTGCGCCAGACCGTGTGGCTCTACCCGCTCGCCAATATCCTGCACGTGGCGTTCGTGATGATCTTCGCCGGCGCGCTGGCGGCGATGGACGTACGGCTGATGGGCGGATTTGCCGGCAGCTCGGTCGCCGATGTGCTGCGCGGCGGCCGCAAAGTGGCGGTCGAAGCCTTCGGCGGCATTCTCGTCACAGGCGCCATCCTATTTTCCGCCGAGGCAAGCCACCTCGCGCTGAACCCGGTGTTCCAGACGAAAATGCTGCTGATCGGACTCGCTTTCCTGAACATCCTCGTGTTCGAGCTCGCATTCGCCCGCCGCGTGCGCGAACACGCGCCGCGCATGCCGATGCCGATGGTCGCCCGTGCTTCCGGTTTCGCGTCGCTCGCAACATGGCTTGCGGTGGCGGTCTGCGGACGCAGCATCGCCTATTTCTAGCGCGAACCCGCCCCCTCCCCCACGCTGCCGGCCGCGGCCGGCAAGCGCGTCGCGCGTTCGGCCGTCAGGAGATCGACGTGATTTCCCGGCTGCTCCACAGCCAGTTCGGCGCCGGCGTGTGATCGCGATGGCGACCGCCGAGGCAGGCCGCGAACCAGGCCGCCGCCGCACCTGCCAGAGCCGCCGCCCCGGCCATGAAGGCGATGAGGACGGCGCTGCGCCGGGCCCGCGAAATGTTTTCCTTCGCCTGCGCGATTCCGACATCCACCCGACGCGTGGCATCCTCCTCCGAAATGCCGGTGCGCGCCGCCACCATTCGGATGAGATAGGCGCGGTCTTCCGGCATCACGCCGCGATGGCTCGCGGCGGTGAGCAGGATCCGCCCGGCCTCCGCGCGCGCATAATCGAGGCTCGCCTGCTGCTCGGGCCGCGTTCCGCGGAGCAGCTTGTCAAGATCGTAGGCGACGATGTTCTCGGCGCCGACCGACGCGGCAGGGCCGCTCGCCCCCGCGGACGGGGCGCCAAGCCGCGCGGCCGGCGCTGCCGCGGCAAGCACGAGGAGACCGGTGAGCAAGGTGGCGAGAGCCCAGACGGCGATGCCGTGCATGCCGTCGCGAAACTCGATTTCGTCGGAGCGTCCGGCCCCAAGGCGCGTGCGCATGCGTCCGGCGGTATAGCCGCCCAGCGAATAGGCCGCGAGAGCCACGAGGACGAGATAGAGCCCGGTGAGAAACACGAGTGCGAAGGAGGCATCCCGCCAAGTCGGCGCCGTGGAGCTGACCGAAAGTCCGATCGCGCCGGCGAAGCCGTGCAGGACGAAGGCAAGCGCGGCCGCAGCCAGCGCGCCTGCGATGATTGGCCCCCATTGTATGGCAATCGTGGATCCCGGTTCCGGGCTTCGCAGTTCGGCGGTGGCGCGAGGCTCTGACATCGACATCGGTTGCACCTTTCTCGTTCAGCGCAAGCCGAAGAACGACAGAATGGCCATGATCACGACGATCAAACCGATGAGATAGATGAGGCCGTTCATAAGCGTCTCTCCCAAGCGCGGGCGGGCCCGCGCGACGCAGGCGCCGTCTCCGCCTCAACGCGGGGCGTTGGGAGAATGTTCCCCTCGGAGCGGCCCGAGCCGGCCCGGCTCAGCCGGTGCCGCCGACCGTGATCCCGTTCATCCGCAGGGTCGGCTGGCCGACGCCCACCGGTACCCCCTGCCCGTTCTTGCCGCAGGTGCCGATCCCGGTGTCGAGCGTCAGGTCGTTGCCGATCATCGCGATGCGGTGAAGATCGGTCGGCCCGTTGCCGATCAGCATCGCGCCTTTCACCGGCGCGCCGATGCGGCCATTCTCGATCCGGTAGGCCTCCGTGCACTGGAAGACGTATTTGCCGGAGGTGATGTCGACCTGCCCGCCGCCGAAATTCACCGCATAAAGTCCGTTCTTTACCGAGGCGATGATCTCCGCGGGCTCGCGGTCGCCCGCCCGCATATAGGTGTTGGTCATGCGCGGCATCGGCACATGCGCGTGGCTTTCGCGGCGGCCGTTACCGGTCGGCTTCATTCCCATGAGACGCGCATTCTGCCGGTCCTGCATGTAGCCGACGAGGATTCCGTCCTCGATCAGCACCGTGCAGGACGAAGGCGTGCCCTCGTCGTCCACGGTGAGCGAGCCGCGCCGGCCCGGCAGCGTGCCGTCGTCCACCACGGTAACCCCCGCTGCCGCGACGCGGGTTCCCATGAGCCCGGCAAATGCCGACGTTCTCTTGCGGTTGAAATCGCCTTCGAGCCCGTGCCCCACCGCCTCGTGCAGCATGACGCCCGGCCAGCCGGGGCCCAGCACCACGTCCATCTCGCCGGCCGGGGCCGGCACCGATTCGAGATTGACGAGCGCCTGTCGCACCGCCTCCTCGACCGCGCGCCGCCAGCGGCCCGCTTCCAGGAACGCCGTGAAGCCTTCCCGGCCGCCATAGCCGAAATTTCCGACCTCCTGCCGGTCCCCCGCGGCCGCGACCACCGTGACGTTCACCCGCACAAGCGGCCGCACGTCGCGGTAGGTCTCCCCGTCGGGCCGCAGGATCTCGACGACCTGCCAGGTGGCGCCGAGCGAGGCGGTGACCTGCCTCACCCGGGTGTCGCGCGCCCGCGCATAGGCGTCAATCTCCTGGAGCAGCTTCGCCTTGGCCTCGAAATCCGGCGCGGCGAGCGGATTTTCGTCCCCGTAGAGCCGTACGTTCGTGTGCGGCGGCGCCGCCGCGAATGCGCCCGAATATCCCCCTTGAACAGCCCGCACGGCCTCCGCCGCCCGCTTGAGCGCAGGCTCGGAAACCTCCGAAGCATGGGCATAGCCGATCGCTTCGCCCTTCACCGCCCGCAGTCCGAATCCCTGGGCGGTGTCGAAGGTTGCCTGCTTGAGCCGCCGGTTGTCGAAGACCAGCATTTCCGACTGGCGGTACTCAAGAAAAAGTTCGCCGTCGTCCGCGCCCGCGAGCCCTTCGGCGACGATGCGGCCGGCCCGGCCGCGGTCCAGCCCGGCCCGGTCGAGGAGAGAGGATGGGGAATCGGCCATGATGCGCTTCCTGCTTTATCCGCAACATAGGGGCATGAGCCGCCCTCCGCGAGGGCCGCTTCCTGCCGCGGACGGGGCGAACCGCTCTTTCGGCCGCATCAACGCAGCTTGTCGAAGGACTCGGCGAATCCCTTGAGGCTCACGGGGATGCCGATCCCCTCCTCCGGGGTCTGGAAGATGATGAAGGTCGCGGATTTGCCGTTGCGGAGCTGGCCGATGAGAGTGTCGTCCATCACCACCTCGGCCACGCAGCCGTTCGGCAGGCACATGACGAATCCGGCGCGCCCCACATCCGTCTGATCGATCTTGAGGCCAAGGCCCGACGGCAGCAGCACCCCGAGCGGCGCGACCACCCGCATGAGCCAGCTTTTCTGGTCCGCCGTCTTGAGCACGAGAACCGTGAGCCCCACATTCGGGCGGTCCTCCGCGGTGACGCTCTGGATGGCGGCACACTGCTCACCCTGAGCACCCGGCGGCGTGTCGCAGCGCACCTGCCAATCGCCGTGGACGGAGCGGACCGTGCCCTGAGCCTGCGCGGGCGAGGCGAAAAGCCAGAGCGCACAGAGAAGCGCCGCGAGGCCGGCGGCAGGGATGCGGAAAAGGCCTTTCGGAAGCCGTGCATTCATCCTGTCGATCCTGGGGCCCAGACTTGCGTCTCGCGCATGCGGCGAAGCGCCGAATCGCCCGCCCAACCTCCGCTGCCACGCCCCTTGTGAGGTACAGGCTTGGCGGCCCCTGTCAAGGCGCGAGCGGCCCTGTTCCGCGTGCCCGCGCGTTTGTTGCGGAGCGGCGGGAATTGTGGTTTGAGAGGCTTGCAGTCGAAACTTCCATGCCGCTGCCGAGCTCCGGCGCCAGCACTCTTCCCCGCGACGGCCGGACCCGACAGAGCGTAACCTGCGCCACGCGGCATGGCCGAATTCCGCCAAGGAGCAGATGGGACGATGCGAACGTGGTTGTTGCGATTGCTGGCCGCCGGACTCCTGACGACGTTCGCCGGCGGCGCCGCGCTGGCGGCACTCGGCCAACCGAGCCCCTGGCAGATCGGGCTGCAGGACGCTGCGACGCCGGTGATGCACAATCTCATCTCGTTCCACAATTTCGTGATGACGATCATCACCTGCATCACGGTGTTCGTGCTGGCGCTGCTCGTCACCGTGATGGTGCGCTTTAACGCCCGCAGCAACCCCGAGCCGAGCCGGACCACCCACAATACCGCGATCGAAGTGGCGTGGACGCTGATCCCGGTAATGATCCTGGTCGCGATCGCGGTGCCGTCGTTCAAGCTCCTGTTCTTCCAGCAGGCCATTCCGCAGGCCGACCTCACGGTTAAGGCGACCGGCAAGCAATGGTTCTGGTCCTACAGCTATCCCGACAGCAAGTTCGAGTTCGATTCGCTGATGCTCCGCGACGGCGACCGCAAGGCGGAGCAGCCGCGGCTGCTCGCCGTCGACAACGCCATGGTGGTTCCGGTCAACAAGGTGATCCGGGTGCAGACCACGGCGTCCGATGTGATTCACTCCTTTGCGGTTCCGTCCTTCGGGATCAAAATCGATGCCGTTCCGGGCCGGCTCAACGAGACTTGGTTCAAGGCCGAGCGGGAGGGCGTCTATTACGGCCAGTGCTCCGAACTGTGCGGCAAGGATCATGCCTTCATGCCGATCGAAGTGCGGGTCGTGAGCGAGCAGGCCTTTGCCGCCTGGCTCGACGAGGCGAAGAAGAAATACGCCAGCGACGCGCCGCAGACGCCGCCGGTCACGGCGGTTGCCGCGAAATGACGACGCGCCGGGCGCGATAGCGAAACGAAGGGTCCGACAGATCATGGCAACGACAACAGCAGTCGAACGCGGCATGCATGAGGCGCACGGCGCGCACCCCACGCACGGGGCGCACGAACACCACCCGACCGGCTGGCGCCGCTATCTCTATTCGACGAACCACAAGGACATCGGCACGATGTATCTTGTGTTCGCGATCATCGCCGGCATCATTGGCGCGTCGATGTCGATCGGAATGCGGATGGAGCTGCAGGAGCCCGGCTTGCAGATCTTCCACGATCCGCACACGTTCAACGTCTTCACCACCGCGCACGGCCTCATCATGATCTTCTTCATGGTGATGCCGGCGATGATCGGCGGCTTCGGCAACTGGTTCGTGCCGCTGATGATCGGGGCGCCCGACATGGCGTTTCCGCGCATGAACAACATTTCCTTCTGGCTGCTGCCGGCGTCCTTCGCCCTGCTCCTCATGTCGATGTTCGTCGAGGGCGAGCCGGGCGGGAACGGCGTCGGCGCCGGCTGGACGCTCTACGCCCCGCTGTCGACCTCCGGCCATCCCGGGCCTGCGGTCGACTTCGCGATCCTTTCGGTCCACATCGCGGGTGCATCCTCGATCCTCGGATCGATCAATTTCATCACCACGATCTTCAACATGCGGGCGCCCGGCATGACGCTGCACAAGATGCCGCTGTTCGTGTGGTCGATCCTGGTGACGGTGTTCCTGCTGTTGCTGTCCCTGCCGGTGCTTGCCGGCGCCATCACCATGCTGCTGACCGACCGCAACTTCGGCACGACGTTCTTCAGCGTTGAAGGCGGCGGCGACCCGATCCTCTACCAGCACCTGTTCTGGTTCTTCGGCCACCCCGAAGTGTACATCCTGATCCTGCCGGGCTTCGGCATGATCAGCCAGATCGTCGCGACCTTCTCGAGGAAGCCGGTGTTCGGCTATCTCGGCATGGCCTACGCCATGGTGGCGATCGGCGGCATCGGGTTCATCGTCTGGGCCCACCACATGTACACGGTCGGCATGTCGACCGCGACGCAGGCCTATTTCGTGGTCGCCACGATGGTGATCGCGGTGCCGACCGGCGTGAAGATCTTCTCATGGATCGCCACGATGTGGGGCGGCTCGATCGAGTTCAAGACGCCGATGCTGTGGGCGATCGGCTTCATCTTCCTGTTCACGATCGGCGGCGTCACCGGCGTCATGCTGGCCAATGCCGGCGTCGATCGCGCGCTGCAGGACACCTATTACGTGGTGGCCCACTTCCACTACGTGCTGTCGCTCGGCGCCGTGTTCGCGATCTTCGCCGGCTGGTACTACTGGTTCCCGAAGATGACCGGCTACGTCTATTCGGAACTGATCGGCAAGATCCACTTCTGGGTCACCTTCGTGGGCGTGAACCTCGTGTTCTTCCCGCAGCACTTCCTCGGGCTTGCCGGAATGCCGCGCCGTTACGCGGACTATCCGGACGCGTTCGCGGGATGGAACTTCGTGTCGTCGCTCGGCTCCTACATTTCGGGAATCGGCGTGCTGATCTTCCTGTTCGGCATGGTGCAGGCCTTCATGCGCAAGGAGCGCGCCGCCGACAATCCCTGGGGGGTCGGCGCGACCACGCTCGAATGGACCTTGCCGTCGCCGCCGCCGTTCCACCAGTTCGAGGTGTTGCCGCGGATCAAATGACGGCACCGGACGTGGACAGAGAGGGCATAAGGGCGAGGGATCGGCGGCCCCGCTTCGGCGGGGACGAACGGCGCCGTGCGCAGCCGCTGGCCCTCGCGCAGGCAAACCGTCCCTTGCCCGCCCTCGCCGCGACGATGAACGATTGGCCGCCATGTCAGTGACGACCGGAACCTCGCCCCTGCCGCCGGCTGCTCGCGCCGAACCGAGCATGGCCTCGGTCGGCGACTACATCGCGCTGCTCAAGCCGCGGGTGATGTCGCTCGTCATTTTCACCGCCCTGGTCGGGCTCGTGATGGCGCCGGGCCCGATGCATCCGGTGCTCGGCTTCAGCGCACTTCTTTGCATTGCGGTGGGGGCGGGCGCCGCCGGCGCCCTCAACATGTGGTACGACGCCGACATCGATGCGCTGATGGAGCGCACCGCCAACCGGCCGATCCCGGCCGGGCGCGTTAGGCCGGGCGAGGCGCTTGCCTTCGGCGTGACGCTGGCGGGCTTTTCGGTCGTCACGCTCGGGCTCGTCGCGAACCTCTTCGCCGCGACGCTGCTCGCCTTCACGATCTTCTTCTACGCCGTCGTCTATACGATGTGGCTGAAGCGCTCGACGTCGCAGAACATCGTGATCGGCGGCGCCGCAGGCGCCCTTCCCCCGGTGATCGGCTGGGCGGCGAAGACGGGCGGGGTCGAACTCGACCCTCTGCTCCTGTTTCTCATCATCTTCTTTTGGACGCCGCCGCATTTCTGGGCGCTCGCGCTCTGGCGCGCCAAGGAATATGCCCGCGCGGGCGTGCCGATGCTGCCGGTAACCGCCGGCGAGGCGGTGACACGCAAGCAGATCCTTGCCTATACGCTGCTGCTCGCGCCGCTCGGCGTGACGCCGTGGCTGTTCGGCAGTGCCGGCCCGCTTTACGGCGCGGTGGCGATTGCCTCGGGCCTGTTCATGCTGTGGCTCGCAGTGCGGGTCTGGTACCCGGGGCCGACCCGGAAGGATCGGTTGGCCGCAGGCAAGCGCCTGTTCGGCTTCTCCATCTTCTATCTTTTCATCCTGTTCGCCGCCCTGCTCGCCGAGCAGGGGCTGCGTCATTTCGGCTGGTGAAGGGCTGCGAAACCGGTTGGGCCATGAGCAATGAACGAGAAGCCTCCGGAGGACGGCATCGTGCTCACCGAAGAGCAGAAGCGCCGCCGGCGCGCGCGCTCGATCGCCATTGCGCTCGCGCTTGGCGCGATGGTGCTGCTCTTCTATTTCGTGACCATCGTGAAGCTCGGCCCCGGCGTGCTCAATCGGCCCCTGTGATGATCCGCCCCGCCCCCTTGCGAAGCCGGCCGCGTCGCCCGGAGGTCGCCGCCCCATGACCGACAGAGGCGATTTGGACCGTCCGTCGAAGGCGAGCGCGCAGGCTGCGCTGCGCCGCAATATGGTGGTGGCCGGCGCCTGCGGCGCCTGGGTTGCCCTGATGGTCGGGGCCGCCTATGCGGCCGTACCGCTCTACAACTGGTTCTGCCGCACGACCGGCTTCGGCGGCACGCCGGTGGTCGCCAGCACCCCTCCGGCCGAGACGCTCGGGCGGACCATCACGGTGCGCTTCGATTCCAATGTCGCACCCGGCTTGCCGTGGAAGTTCGAACCCGAACGGAACACGATTGCGGTCCGGGTCGGCGAGGTTGTGACGGTTCTCTACAAGGTAACCAATCTCGCCGCGCGCGAGACCGCCGCGCAGGCCGCCTACAATGTCACGCCGCTCTCGGTCGGCGGCTATTTCCAGAAGATCAACTGCTTCTGCTTCACTGAGCAGACGCTGAAACCGGGCGAGACGCGCGAAATGCCGGTCGTCTTCTATGTCGATCCGGCGCTCGCCAAGGACCCCGAACAGGATCGGCTCAACACCATCACCTTGTCCTATACGTTCTACCCTCTCCGCGCCCCGGCGCCGCCGGCCGGTGCGGCAGAGACCGCCGCCTCATCGAGGAGTTAGACGAGCGCCGGGGTCCGACTTATCGCCGTCGGCCTTCGGCACCCGGATCTGCAGCGTGACAAGGCCGGCGCGCGCCGGCGAAGGTTAGCGGAGACGAAACGAAAATGGCCGAAGCCCATACCAAGCACCACGATTACCATCTGGTCGATCCGAGCCCGTGGCCGGCGATCGGGGCGGCCTCGGCCTTCATTCTCGCGGTCGGGCTGATCGCCTGGATGCACAACATGTTCACCGGCGCGCCGGTCGTCTTCGCGGTCGGCGTGCTCGGCGTGCTCTACACGATGTTCGGCTGGTGGCGCGATGTCGTGAACGAAGCGCAATACCAGGGCTATCACACGCGCGTCGTGCAGCTGCACCACCGCTACGGGATGATCCTCTTCATCGCCTCGGAGGTGATGTTCTTCGTCGCCTGGTTCTGGGCCTACTTCAACACCGCGCTGTTCCCCGACTCCGCGCCGGAGATCGCGCGCACGGAGCTGCTCGGCGGCGTCTGGCCGCCGAAGGGTATCGAGACGTTCGACCCCTGGCATCTGCCGCTCCTGAACACGCTCATTCTGCTCACCTCCGGCACCACCGTCACCTGGGCGCACCACGCGCTGCTCGAGAACGATCGCGACGGGGTCAAGAAGGGCTTGATCTGCACGATCCTGCTCGGCCTCCTGTTCACCACCGTGCAGGCTTACGAATACAGCCATGCCGCCTTCAGCTTCGCGGGTCATATCTACGGCGCGACCTTCTTCATGGCGACGGGCTTTCACGGCGCGCATGTCATCATCGGCACGGCGTTCCTCATCGTCTGCCTCGTGCGCGTCTATGCCGGGCACTTCACGCCCAAGCAGCATCTCGGCTTCGAGTTCGCTGCCTGGTACTGGCATTTCGTCGACGTGGTGTGGCTGTTCCTGTTCTTCTGCATCTACGTCTACGGCGCGGCGCCGGAAGCGGCGGCCCATTAGGCTCGCCCGTCGGCTCGGCGCGGCGGTCCGGGTGCCTGAAGAGAGCGAAGAAAGGCGCGGGCCGCGAGAGGGCTCGCAAGGACGGCAAGAGCGGAGTCCTTTGACTTCCCGCCCTCCTCCGGCCTTCCGCTTCGCATGAGAAGAAAGGCCGGAGCGGAGCACGCATTGCAACATGGCGCGGGCGTGCTGCATCCGGAAATGCCGGATTGCGGCCCACGGGCCGCATCCCGCAAGGTCCGGCGGACGTTTGTGAGGCGCATGGCGCAATGGCGGAGCAGACACCGTCTCTTGGCACCTCGATCCTGCGCGGCGTGCGCGGGCGCTGCCCGCGTTGCGGCGAGGGGAAGATGTTCGCCGGCTTTCTCACCGTCTCCCAACGATGCGAGCGCTGCGGCCTCGACTATGGCTTTGCCGACTCGGGGGATGGGCCGGCGGTGTTCGTGATTCTGCTCGCCGGCCTGATCGTGGCCGGCAGCGCACTCGTCACGGAGGCGGTCGTCTCCCCGCCGCTCTGGGTGCACGCCCTGCTGTGGGGACCGCTGGCCGTGATCGTCTGTGTCGGCCCGCTGCGGCCGCTCAAAGGTGTGCTGATTTCCCTGCAATACCGCTTTCAGGCCGCCGAGGGGCGGCTCGAGCGAAGGCCGTGACAGTGGGCGGCAGGCGCGTCCCGCGCGGCGGTCTTTTCGTTCCTTCCGCCTTCGCGGCCGCGGCGCTTGCGGTGCTGATCGGCCTCGGCGCCTGGCAGGTGGAGCGCCTGCAGTGGAAACGTGGTCTCATCGCCGCGCTTGCGGAACGGCTTTCCGCCCCGCCGCGCCCGCTGCCGCCACCGCCCTCCTGGGCGAGCCTCGACCGTGCCGCGCTCGAATTCCGCCACGTCGTCTTCTCGGCGGAGTTTCTGCACGACAAGGAGGCCCTGGTCTTCACCGCGGGGTCGAACCTGCGGCCCGACGTCTCCGGTCCCGGCTACTGGGTCTTCACGCCCGCGCGGCTGCCCGGCGGAAGCCTCGTCATGGTGGATCGCGGCTTCGTGCCGGAAACCGCCAAGGACCCGGCACGCCGCGCCGCAGGTCAGATCACGGGGCTCGTCGACATCATCGGCGTGCTGCGCTGGCCGGAGGAGCGCGGCCGCTTTACACCCGCCGACGACCCCGGCCGCAACCTTTGGTTTGTCCGCGACCCGCAGGCGGTCGCGGAGGCGAAGGGTCTTGGGCGGGTCGCACCCTTCTACGTCGCGCAGGAATCGCCGCTTCCTCCCGGCGATCTGCCGCGCGCCGGCAAGCTCGCGCCGAACCTGCCCAACCGGCACCTCGAATATGCCCTCACCTGGTTCGGGCTTGCGCTCGTGCTTGCGGCGGTGTTCGCCGCTTGGCTTTTGGGGCGGCGCCGAAGCCCGGGCACGACGCGCCCTCCCTGATCGGGCAAGCCGGAGCCCGTCTGCGGCGCACCGTTCGGCCCTTCGGTGCAAGAGCGGAACCCGGCGAGGCAATGTCGAATGCAAAGTCGCGCCGAACCGTGCTTGTGCCGGCCGCCCCTTCCCACTAGGTTCCGGCAACCCCTGGGAGACCGCCCTTTTGCGCTACGTTTCGACCCGCGGCGAAGCCGCGCCGCTTGCTTTCAGCGACGCCATGCTCAGCGGCCTTGCGCGCGACGGCGGCCTCTATGTCCCGGAGGACTGGCCGAATTTCGCGCCGGAACGAATCGCCGCGCTCGCCGGCAAGCCCTATGCGGAGGCGGCCTGCGAGCTGATCGAGCCCTTCGCCGATCCGGAAAGCGCCGCGACGCTCGGCCGCATCGCCCGCGAGGCCTATGACGGCTTCCGCCACCCCGCAGTGGCGCCGCTCGTCCAGCTCGGCCCCAACAGCTTCGTGCTGGAGCTCTTCCATGGACCGACGCTCGCCTTCAAAGACCTCGCGATGCAGGTCCTGGCGCGGCTCATGGACCGAACGCTTGCCGCCCGCGGCGAGCGCACGACCATCGTGGTCGCAACTTCGGGCGACACCGGCGGCGCCGCCGTCGAGGCGTTTCGCGGTGCGGAGCGAATCGACCTCGTCGTGCTTTTCCCGAAAGGCCGCATTTCCGACGTGCAGCGGCGCATGATGACCACGCCGACCGAGGGGAACATCCACGCCGTGGCGATCGACGGGACGTTCGACGACTGCCAGGCGATCGTGAAGGCGTTGTTCAACCATCACGCGTTCCGCGACCGGGTGCGCCTCTCGGCGGTCAATTCCATCAACTGGGCCCGCATCGTCGCCCAGGCCGTCTACTACTTCACGGCCGCGGTGGCGCTCGGCGCACCCCACCGCAAGGTGGCCTTCACCGTGCCGACCGGCAATTTCGGCGACGTCTTCGCGGGTTACGTGGCCATGCGGATGGGTCTGCCGATCGACCGGCTGGTCATCGCCACGAACACCAACGACATTCTCGCCCGCACGCTGGCGACCGGCGTCTATGAAGTGCGGCCGGTGGTGCCGACGGTTTCGCCGTCCATGGACATCCAGGTGTCCTCGAATTTCGAGCGACTCCTGTTCGAAGCGAGCGGCCGCGACGCTGCGACCGTGCGGCGTCTCATGGGGGCGCTTGCCCAGGGCGGGCGCTTCGATCTGCCTTCGGCCTTGCTCGAAACCGTCCGGGCCCATTTCGCGGCCGGGCGGGCGAGCGAGGAGGAGACGGCGGCCACGATCCGCACGGTGCGCAAGGAAACCGGCTATCTGGCGGACCCGCATACCGCCGTCGCCCTCGCGGTCGCCGAGAAGGAGCCCCACGACCCCGCAATTCCGATGGTCGTGCTCGCCACCGCGCATCCGGCGAAGTTCCCCGAAGCGGTGGAGGCCGCCTGCGGCATCCGTCCGGAACTTCCCGATTGGCTGCGCCATTTGCACGAGCGGCCGGAACGGGTGACACTCCTGCCGGCCGATGCCCGCGAGGTTGAGCGCGTCGTGCTGGCTGCGAGCCGCGCAGCGCAGGAAGGAGCCGTGGCATGAGCGTCGAAATCACCCGCCTGCCGACCGGACTTGTCGTGGTGACCGACGCCATGCCCCATCTCGAGACCGCCTCGCTCGGCGTGTGGGTCGGGGCCGGCGGACGCGACGAGCGCCCCGAGGAGAACGGCATTTCCCATCTGCTCGAGCACATGGCCTTCAAGGGCACGCGCCGGCGCACCGCCCGGCAGATCGCCGAGGAGATCGAGGCGGTCGGCGGCGACATCAATGCCGCAACGAGCGTCGAGAACACCGCCTATTACGCGCGGATGCTGCGCGCCGACGTGCCGCTTGCGCTCGACGTGCTCGCCGACATCCTGTCGGATCCGACCTTCGATCCCGAGGAACTTGCGCGCGAGAAGAACGTCATCGTGCAGGAGATCGGGGCCTGCGAGGACACGCCGGACGATCTCGTCTTTGAATATCTGCAGGCGACCGCCTTTCCCGACCAGGCGATCGGCCGTTCGATCCTGGGTACGCGCGAATCGGTGCGCTCCTTCGATGCCGCCAAACTGCGCGCCTACCTTGCCCGCCATTATCGCGGGCCCGACATGATCGTGGCGGCCGCCGGGGCGGTCGACCACGCCCAAATCGTCGAGGAAGTCGGGCGACGGTTCCACGCCTTCGACGATCCGCCCGCCCCGCAGCCGGAGCCGGCGCGCTTCAGCGGCGGCATGCGGATCGAGCCGCGCGACCTCGAACAGGTGCATGTGACGCTGGCCATGGAAGGCGTGTCGCAGCGCGATCCAGAGCTCTACAGCCTCCAGGTCTTCACCAACGTGTTGGGCGGGGGAATGTCGTCCCGCCTTTTCCAGGAAGTCCGGGAGATCCGCGGGCTCTGCTACGCGATCTACACGTTCCATTCGGCCTATGCCGACCTCGGCATGTTCGGCCTCTATGCCGGCACGGACAGCCGCGATGCGCCCGAGCTCATGCGCGTGGTGATCGACGAGATCGCCTCGGCGGCCGACACCCTCACCGAGGAGGAGGTGGCCCGCGCCAAGGCGCAGATGAAGGCCGGGCTGCTGATGGCGCTCGAAAGCTCAAGCGCCCGCGCCGAGCAGCTCGCCCGGCAAATCCTCGCCTACGGCCGGCCGATTCCGATCGCGGAGATCGTCGCGAAGGTGGATGCCGTCACCGTTGAAAGCGCGCGGGCGGCGGGGCGCGCCCTGATCGCCCGCAGCCGCCCCGCCATGGCGGCGCTGGGGCCCGCCGCAGGCCTGGAACGCGCCGCAGCGATCGTGGAAGGTCTTGGCCGCCGCGCCGCTTAGTGCGATTGTTAGGGCGGTCTGGCGTCCTGCCGGAACGTCTTGCGACGCAAAGCACTCCCATGGCGCTCTTCCGTAGCGTGAGCTTTTCCGAATCCGTCCCGGCGGTGGAGGGAGACGGCGTCGTGCTGCGCATGCCGCAAATGACGGATTATTCCGAGTGGGCGGAGCTGCGCGAGCGCAGCCGGGAATTCCTGACGCCTTGGGAGCCGCTCTGGCCGGCCGACGACCTCACCCGCGCAGCCTTCCGCCGGCGGCTGCGCCGCTATACCGAGGATGCGCGGCAGGACCTCGCCTATGCGTTCTTCGTCTTCCGGCAGACGGACGACCGACTGGTCGGCGGGCTCACGCTCGCGAATGTCCGCCGCGGCGTCGCCCAGGCGGGAAGCCTCGGTTACTGGATGGGCGCGCCCTATGCCCGCCAGGGCTACATGACGCGGGCGGTCAAGGCGCTGATACCGTTCGCCTTCGGCCCGCTGCGGCTGCACCGGCTGGAGGCCGCCTGCATTCCCACCAATACCGCCTCCATCCACCTGCTCGAGAAATGCGGCTTCCAGCGTGAAGGGCTTGCGCGGCGGTATCTTTGCATCAACGGGCTGTGGCAGGACCACTATCTTTACGGCCTGCTGACGAGCGATCCGCGCGGCTGAGCGCGGCCGAAGCCCACGCCTTTTGCACGCCGCACTCTCGTTGCTATAAGCGCAAGGTCATCCTTCTCTTGTCGCGCGAGGCGAGTGAGCGTGCGTTGCGGTTTGACGACAAATCTGGCGGCCGCCGTCCGAAAAGTGGCCGCGCCGGCGGCCCTGATGCTTGCGGCGGCGTGCTCATCGATCGGCGGTACGACGTCGAGCACCACGACGGGCGAAGCCCGCTCCTTCACCGACCGTTTCGCCGACACGCTGTTCGGAGGTCCCGCCCCGAGCGAGACCGCAAGCGCCCCGCAGGACGATTTCTACTGCCCCGTTGTCGACGTCCGGCAGGGCGCCTCGACCCTCGTGATCCACGGCAAAGGCGATCCCGTGGCGACGAATGTGCGCTACCAGGGAACCATCGGCGATTATGCGCGCGAATGCGCGCGCGCGGGTTCGGCGCTGAACATCAAGGTCGGCGTGCGCGGCCGCGTGATTCTCGGCCCGGTCGGCGAGCCGGGTTCGCTCGAAGTGCCGTTGCGCATCGCCCTGGTGCAGGAGGGACCGGAGCCGAAGACCCTCTGGACGAAGCTCTACCGGATGCCGGTCACGATTCCGCCCGGAGAGACCGACGGTTCCTTCATGCAGGTGGAGGAGAATCTGTCGGTCCCGATGCCGAGCGCCGCCGATCTCGCGAGCTACATCATCTATGTCGGCTTCGACCAGCAGGGCGTGAAGGAAAAGCCGCAGCGTCGGCAGCGACGGCAACGCGGCTGATACGATCCGCCTCAACGCGCCCCCAGGCGCGGCCGGCTTTGCCGTTGACTTGGCGATAGGCGGCAATAGGATCGGCCCCTCATACGATCCCTGCGGGAGAGACCGGCGCCGCAGCGCCGGAGCCGAAGGCGCAACCGCCCCGGAAACGCTCAGGCAAAAGGACCGCAGGGGGATGAGCCTCTGGAAAGCAGCCCGCGCAGCCGATTCGCGCAGGCTCACCGACGGAGTAGGCCGCGCGCCTCCTTGGCGCGGCGAAATCTCTCAGGTTCCGTGACAGAGGGGGCGCGACCGGACCGCCTTGTCCGGGAGCGGATCCTCTGGAGCGCTGGAACCGAGATGCCGGATACGCCTACGCCAGACGCGCCCGCCGCCCCGCTCGCCCGGACTCCGCTGCATGACCTGCATGTGCGCCGGGGCGCGCGGCTGGTCGCGTTCGCGGGATACGAAATGCCGCTGCATTATGCCGACGGCATTCTCGCCGAGCACGCACACACGCGCGAAAATGCCGGGCTCTTCGACGTGTCCCACATGGGACAGGCCTTCCTCGTCGGCCCCGACCATGCAACGGTCGCGCGCGCGCTCGAGGCGCTCGCGCCGGCCGACATTGCCGGTCTTGCCCCCGGCCGCCAGCGCTATACGCAACTCCTCAACAGCGAAGGCGGGATTCTCGACGACCTGATGGTGACCCGGCCAGCCGAGCCCGAAGAGGACGGGGCCCTCATGCTTGTCGTGAACGCGGCGCGCAAGGAGGCCGATTTCGCCCATATCGCCGCCCATCTGCCCGACGACGTAAGGCTGCTCCGCGCCGACCATCGGGGACTGCTCGCGCTGCAGGGGCCGAAGGCGGCCGAAGTGCTGTCACGCCACGTGCCGGAAGCGGCCGCGCTGCCCTTCATGGGCGCGCGTTCGGTGCGCTTTGCCGGGATCGAATGCCACATCAGCCGTTCGGGCTACACCGGCGAGGACGGATTTGAGATCTCCGTCAACGCCAAGCGCATCGTCGCCATCGCCGAGCGGCTGCTCGATTCGCCTTTGGTCAAGCCGATCGGGCTTGGAGCGCGCGACTCGCTGCGCCTCGAAGCAGGTCTTTGTCTCTACGGACATGACATCGACGAGACGACCTCCCCCGTCGAAGCGACGCTCGCCTGGTCGATCCCCCGGCGCCGCCGCGAGGAAGGGGGCTTTCCGGGCGCGACGCGCATCGCCCGCGAGCTTGCGGAAGGGCCGACACGCCTGCGCGTCGGCATTCGGCCCGAGGGGCGCGTGCCCGCGCGCGAAGGCGCGGAAATCCGCGACGACGAGGGGCGGCCGATCGGCCGCATCACCTCGGGCGGCTTCGGGCCGACCGTCGGCGGGCCCATCGCGATGGGCTATGTCGCGCGCGCCTTCGCGGAGCCCGGCACGCCGCTGCGCCTCCTGGTTCGCGACAAGGACCTGCCCGCCGAGGTCGTCCCCCTGCCCTTCGTGCCGCACCGCTACCGCCGCGCTGCCGCCACCCCGCCATCCCCGAACGCAGGAGCCAGCCCATGAGCACCGTCCGCTTCACCAAGGACCACGAGTGGATCAGCGTGGAGGGCGATGTCGGCACCATCGGTATTACCGACTACGCGCAATCGCAGCTCGGCGACATCGTCTATGTGGAGCTGCCGGAGATCGGCAAGACCGTCGCGCAGGCCGGGGAGGTCGCGGTGGTCGAGTCCGTGAAGGCCGCAAGCGAAATCTATGCGCCGGTCTCGGGCTCGGTCGTGGAGGTCAACGGGGCACTCGAGGGTCAACCCGCAACGGTCAACGAAGACCCGCAGGGGCGCGGCTGGTTTCTCAAGCTGCGCCTTACGAATCCGGCCGAGCTCGAAACACTGATGACCGAAGACCAATACAAGAGCTTTCTCGCGACTCTGGCATGAGACGAACCCATCCGATTGCCAATTCGATCGCTGTCGTGCGGCCCCACCCCTCGCGGTGTTCGGGGCATTCGCACCGAGGATGACGTCCGATGCGCTATCTTCCGCTCACGTCCGATGATCGCGCCGAGATGTTGGCGCGCATCGGCGTTGCCGACATCGACGCGCTGTTCGCCGACATTCCGCCGGACAAGCGGCTGCACACGCTGCCGGATTTGCCGCGGCACCAGAGCGAGCTTGCGGTCGAACGCCGGCTCTCGCGCATGGCGGAACGGAACATCGCGGCCGGCGCGGTGCCGTTCTTCATCGGCTGCGGCGCCTACAAGCACCACATCCCAGCGAGTGTGGACCACTTGATCCAGCGCTCGGAGTTTCTCACCTCCTACACACCCTATCAGCCGGAAATCTCGCAGGGCACGCTGCAATATCTCTTCGAATTCCAGACGCAGGTCGCGATGCTGACCGGCATGGAGGTGGCGAACGCATCCATGTACGACGGTTCGACCGCCGCCGCCGAAGCCGTGCTGATGGCGCACCGGCTGACCAAGCGGCGCAAGGCAGTTCTCTCGGGCAACCTGCATCCGCACTACCGCGAGACGATCGCGACGATCTCGCACTTTGCCGAAGATGCGGTCGTGGCCATGGCGCCCGCGCCGCGCGGGGGCGAAGATCTGGCCCAGGCGATCGACGAGACGGTTTCCTGCGTCGTCGTGCAGACGCCGGATTTCTACGGCCGCCTGCATGATCTGCGGCCGCTCGCCGAACAAGCGCACGCAGCCGGCGCGCTGCTGATCGCAGTCGTGACGGAAGTCGTCTCCCTCGGCCTCGTGGAGCCGCCGGGCGGCATGGGCGCCGATATCGTCGTTGCCGAGGGACAGGGGCTCGGCAACCCGCTGTCGTTCGGCGGCCCCTATGTCGGATTGTTCGCCACGCGCCAGAAATTCGTGCGACAGATGCCGGGCCGGCTTGCCGGCGAGACGGTGGACGCCGCAGGCCGCCGTGGCTATGTGCTCACGCTTTCGGCGCGCGAGCAGCACATGCGCCGCGAGAAGGCGACCTCGAACATCTGCACCAATTCGGGGCTCTGTGCGCTCGCCTTCTCGATCCACCTGTCGCTGCTCGGGGAAGCGGGGCTGCGCCGACTTGCGCGCTTGAACCACGCAAGCGCGGTCGCGCTCGCCGACGCGCTCGCGACGGTGCCCGGCGTCAGCGTGCTCAACGACACCTTCTTCAACGAATTCACGATCCGCGTGCCCGGCGATGCCGCGCGCATCATCGATGCGCTTGCCGAACGGCGGGTGCTCGGCGGGGTGCCCGTTTCTCGCGTCGAACCCGCGCGGCCGGAGTTGCGCGACCTCATCGTCGTGGCGGCAACCGAGGTGAACACCGAAGCGGATCGCGCGGCCTATGTCGCCGCGCTGAGCGAGGTCTTGCGATGAAAACAGGAGAGGCCGCGGCCATGCTGAACCGGCAGGGACGTCCGACGGAGCCGGACGAAGCGACGATCTCCGCAACGCACGAAACCTTCACGGGAAACCGTGCGCTCGCAATCGAAGAGGCGCTCATCTTCGAGATCGGCCGGGCGGACGTGACGGGCGTCGACCTTGAAGAACCGCCGGCGTTTGCCGGCCGCCTCGGCGGCCTCGAACGCCAAAGCCCGATCGGACTGCCCGGGCTCACCGAGCCCGAGGCCCTGCGCCATTACGTGCGGCTATCGCAGAAGAATTTCGGCATCGATACGGGCGTGTTTCCGCTCGGCTCCTGCACCATGAAGCATAATCCGCGGCTCAACGAGAAGCTCGCGCGCCTGCCCGGCTTCGCCGATCTGCACCCGCTCGCCCCCTTGACGGCAGTGCAAGGCGCGCTCGAAGTGATGGCGGAGCTTTCGCGCTGGCTCGTCGAACTCACCGGCATGCCGGCGATCGCGCTGCCACCGAAGGCCGGCGCGCACGGCGAGCTCACCGGGATGATGGCGATCAAGGCGGCGCTCGCCGCCCGCGGCGAGACACGGTCGGTCGTGCTGGTGCCGGAATCGGCCCACGGCACCAACCCCGCGACGGCGGCGCTTCTCGGCTATCGTGTGGAAACGGTGCCTGCGCGCGAGGACGGCACCGTGAGCGTGCAGGCGGTGCGCGAACGCCTCTCCGCCGAAGTCGCCGCCCTGATGCTGACCAACCCCAACACTTGCGGCCTGTTCGAGCGCGAGGTCGTAGCAATCGCCGAGGCGGTGCACGCGGCGGGCGCCTTCTTCTATGCCGACGGCGCGAATTTCAATGCGATCGTCGGCAAGGTGAAGCCGGGCGATCTCGGGGTCGATGCGATGCATCTCAATCTGCACAAGACCTTCTCGACGCCGCACGGCGGCGGCGGCCCGGGCGCGGGCCCCGTCGCCTTCTCGTCGGCGCTCGCTCCCTTCGCGCCCCTGCCGCACGTGGTGGCGGACGCCGCCGGCTGGCGCCTGATCGAACATGCCGAGGACGCCTCCCCTTCGCGCATTTCCGCGCGAGCGAAAATGGCGTCGGAAGCAGAGGGAGGAGCGACGGAGCGAAGGCCAATCGGCCGCATCTGCGCGTTTCACGGGCAGATGGGCATGTTCGTGCGCGCCCTCGCCTACATGCTCTCGCACGGCATCGACGGCATGCGGCAAGCCTCCGAGGACGCCGTGCTCAACGCCAACTACGTGCGGGCGAGCCTGGCCGACCTGATGTCCCCCGCCTTCGGCGACCGCTTCTGCATGCATGAGGCGCTGTTCGACGATTCCTGGCTCGAAGGGACCGGCCTTACCACGCTCGATTTCGCGAAAGCGATGATCGACGAGGGTTTTCACCCGATGACCGTGTATTTCCCGCTCGTCGTGCACGGCGCGATGCTGATCGAGCCGACGGAGTCGGAGAGCAAAGCTTCGCTCGATCTGTTCATCGCTGCGCTGCGCGATCTCGCGATGGCGGCAAGACGCGGCGACAAGGCGCGTTTTGCGGGCGCGCCGTGGCACGCGCCGCGCCGCCGCCTGGACGAGACGCGCGCGGCGCGGCAGCCCGTGCTGCGCTGGACGAAGCCCGCGCCGCAGGCGGCAGCCGAATAGCGCCCGCCGGCGGCGCGGCTGCGCAGAACGGGATGACTATTGCGCCGCGGCCTTGCGGGCATGGCGTGCCGGTCGCTCCAGCAGTTCCGCCGCCTCGGTTCCGAGAATGATGTCCTTGTCGGTCTCTGGGATCGACAGCGAGCGCACGTGGCGCACCAGGTCCATCATCGCCATGTCGTAGGGATAGTCGCTGCCGAGCAGGACGCGCGGCGCGCCGACCCACGAGACGAGCGACTCGAGCTGCGCCTTTGCGTGGAGAATCGTATCGTATCGCAGCTTGGCAATGAACGGCTCGGGCGAGGTCTTAAGCCGCGCCTGCGGCTCGGGCTTGCGCTCGTGCCAGCCGTGAATCCAGCGGCCGGTCTGATACGGCACGAAACCGCCGCCGTGCGCGAGCACGACGGTCAGCCGCGGGAACTTCTGAAGCACGCCGCCGAAGACGAGGCATGCGGCCGCGATCGTCGTATCGAGCGGATTACCGATGAAATTGCGCAGGTAATAGTCCTTGAGACGGTCGGCGCCCGCCACGTGCACGGGATGAATGAAGATGAAGGCGTCGAGCTCCTCGGCGGTCTTCCAGAAGACTTCGAAGGAAGGATCGTCGAGGTTCTTTCCGTTCACGTTCGAGCCGATCATCGCGCCGCGCAGGCCGAGGTCCTGAATGCCCCGACGCAACTCGGCCGCCGCCCTCTCGGGCGCCTGCATCGGCAGCGTGGCGATGCCGAGGAAGCGATCCGGGTGGTCCTTGACGTGTTTGGCGATCTGCTCGTTCTGGATCGCCGAGAGCGCGACACCGGCCGAGGCGTCCTGCTCGTAGTAATAGGTCTGCGGGGTCGCCGAGAGCACCTGCACGTCGACGAGCGTGCGGTCCATGTCCTTGAGCCGCTGCTCGATGTTCCAGCCGCCTTTGATGAAAGGCCGATAGGGCGTGGTGCCGACCGTGAGCGTCGTCACGTCGGCTTTCATGTCCTCCAGAACCGGCGCAAGCTTCGGCGCCTCCTTGGCGATCAGCCGCATCGTGTCGTCGGCCAGGATGTGGGCGTGGGTGTCGATGGTGCGCACGGTCATGAGGGATCCTTGTCGCTGTCTTTCGTTCCGTGAGGGCTTGAGAAAGCCGCCGCGAGAGGCGGCCTGCAAGCCCCCCGCCGCGCGGTTTATACGGGGATTTGCGACCCTTGTCCTTGCCGGCCTCGCTTCCAAGCCCGCACGGCCGCCTCGACAGGAGCCTCCGATCACGGAAAAATGCCTTAAGCGACACTGCAAGGTCGTGCTTCGAATGGGAACCGCATGAGCCGGCTACCGCCCGCTGCGGGCGCCGGGCCGGCCGGTGAGAAAGGGAACGTTCATGAAGAGGCTTATTGGACTGGCCGCCCTGGTGGCGCTTGGGCTCGCCGGCGGCAACGCCCTTGGCGCGTCCTATCCCGACCGGACGATCAAGATGATCGTCCCGTGGGCGGCGGGCGGCGACACCGACGTGATCTACCGCGCCCTTGCGCCGCTGCTGCAGAAACATCTCGGCCAGCCGGTGGTCATTGCGAACGTCCAAGGTGCGTCCGGGACGGTCGGAGAACGCGAGGCCGCAAGCGCCAAGCCCGACGGCTACACCGTCTTCGCCCCGCACGATTATGTGCATTCGGTCTATTACGCGGGGCTGACGGACATCAAATACGATCAGGCCTTCGAGCCGATCTGCCTCGTCTCGGCCACCCCCTCCGTCATCACCGCGGGCGCGAAGACGCCGTGGAAGACCTACAAGGAACTCGTCGAATACGCCAAGGCCAATCCCGGCAAGATCAAGGCCGGCGCTTCGCTCGGTTCGACGAGCCAGTACTCGCTCGCGCTCGCCGCCAAGGCAGCGGGAATCACGTTGACCTACGTGCCTTATGACGGCACCGCCCCGCGCATGAACGCGCTGCTCGGCGGCCATATCGACATTGCCGACTCCAACCTCACGCAGAAGAGCAAGGTGGATGCCGGGCTGCTGCGCTTCCTCGCGGTCATGACGGAACAGCGCATCCCGGAAATGCCCGACGTGCCGACCCTGAAGGAGCTCGGTTACGACGTCGAATACGCCGTGAACCGCGGGATCATGGTTCCCAAGGGCACCCCCGAGGACGCGAAGGCGAAGCTCGGCGAAGCCTGCGCCAAGGCCGCGAAGGAGCCGAAATTCGCCGAAGACATGAAGTTGCAGGGCACCATCGTGCGCTACATGGACGCCACGCAATACGCCGCATTCCTCAAGAAGGACGACACGATCACCAAGGAACTCACCCAGGACCTTGGTATGCTGAAGCGGCATTGATCAGCGGCTCATTCGGCGATGGCTCTCGGGCGCGACGGGATCGCGGGGCTTGTCTGCCTCGCGATCAGCATTTGGCTCCTGGTACTGACCCAAGGATTGCCGCCGGCGCTGATGGTGCCGATCGGACCGGCCTTCTATCCGCGGGTCGTGCTCTCGATCATGGCGATTCTGAGCGCCATGCTCGTCGTCGGCGACCTTCGCGCCCGGCGGGCTCCCGGTGCGCGGCAGGCCACTGCGGCGGCCGCGCCCTCTGCCGACGCGCCGCAGGCTCGGCCCAACGACCCTCTCGTCGTCGCGACCTTCGTGGTGTTCGGCCTTTATGTCCTGCTGCTGCCGAAGCTCGGCTTTCTCATCGCGACGACGTTGTTCGTCGGCGCCCTGCAGATCCTCCTGGAGCGGCCTCGATCATGGGCGCGCTGGGCGCGCGTCATCCTCGTCGCGCTCGGCACCGCGCTTGCCTGCCACCTGATCTTCGAGAGCTATCTTTTGGTGCTGCTGCCGCGCGGCGACTGGAGCGGAATGTGAT
>DASTKH010000039.1:0-52893 GCA_035716025.1 Xanthobacteraceae bacterium | reverse complement strand
AGCATTAACGAAATCGCCGACGCTGCCGGGGGGGACCACATTGTCGACGATCGCAAGCGTTCCGCCCGGCCTGAGCACGCGATCGGCCTCGCTCAGAAACCGCGGGATGCTCCCGAAGTGGTGCGGGGCGATGCGGCAGGTCACGAGATCGAGGCTTTCGTCCTCGAAAGGCAGGCTTTCGGCGTGCGCGGTTGCGACCCGCACATTGGCAAGACCCCGTTTCGCGATCTCCCCACGAACGAGGTCGAGCATCTCCTCGGTGATATCGGTCGCCCACACGCGCGCAACGTGCGGCGCGAAGGCGTAGGCCGTGTGGCCCGCTCCGGTCGCGACGTCGAGACAGCGCCAGTCCGGTCTCGGTTCTGCGAGCGCGACGAGGCGTTCGAGGCTTTTGCCCTGGGCATGCGGCTTGCTTGTCAAATAGCCGCGCGCATTGGCGCCGAACTGCTGCTGCGAGAGAGAAGTGTTCATGCGCTCCGGCTCCCTGTCGGAAAGGTCTCGATCGGACCGGCCCGGTCGGCCCGTCCGCCTGCCGAGCAGTATCACAATGCTGACGCAGATCCTGCATAGCCTCGCTGCGAGGCAGGCGAGGAGGCGGGCGATGGCGGGGCGGCGGGCCGCGATCGGGCTGTTTGCGGGTATGTTCGCCGTACTTGCGCAACATGCGCCCGCGCAACAAAACGAGGCAAGTCGTCGTGTCGCCATCGTTGCCCCGTTCCGGCCCGGCAGCACGATCGACCAGTTGGCGCGCGCACTCGCCGCGGGCATGAGCCAACGCCTCGGCCAAGACCTCGCCGTGGTGAACCGTCCCGGAAACGGCGGGGCTGCGGGAACGGCCGAAGTCGCGGGCGCGGTTGCGGACGGCCAGACGCTGCTGTTCGCCCCGGCATTTGTTCTCTCGGTACTGCCCTCGGCGCGTTCGGAGATCGGCTATGCGCCGCAGGCGCTCGCGCCGGTCTGCCAGACCTTTGTCAATGCGACGGCCGTCGTGGTGCGCGCCGATTCGCCTTTCGCCTCCCTGTCGGATTTCGTGCGCGGGGCGCGGGAGGCCGCGGGGCCCCTGCGATACGGCCATCCCGGGCCCGCCAGCGTACCGCATCTTGCCATGGAGGAGCTGCTCGATGCCGCCTCCGTGGACGCGATCGCTGTCTCCTTCTCGGGCGATACGGGGGTGTTGGACGGCTTGCGCGCGGGCCACGTCGATGTCGCGTCCGTCATTCTGGGCGCGGCGGACGTGGAGAACGGCGATCTGCGGGTCATCGCCGTCTTTGCCGAAGAGCGGCATCCGGCCTTTCCCGAGGTCGAGACCGTGAAGGAGCAGGGCTTCCCGATTCTATCCACGAGCTTCGGCGGGCTGTTCGCGCCGGCGCGCACCCCGCCGCAGGTGATCAGCCGGCTGGCGGGCGCCTGCGAATGGGCGGCACGCAGCGAGCCCTATGCCTCGACGGCCAAGCGCCTCGCGCAGCCGGAGAACTATTACGCCAATGTTGCGACGTTCCGGCACCGCCTGCAGCGGGATATCGAGGTGAAACGCCGGCTGCTGGGCAAACTCGGCGCGGTCCAATAATCCGCGAGCCAGGCGGGGGCTCACGGTCTGCCGAAGCCCCGTTTCCCCGGCGTAAAGGCGCAACATCGCCGGCGCCGGGCCCATGGCAATCGCCTGCGCCCCGTCTATACTTGCACGGCAGCGCGGAGCACCGTCATGGAAATTCAGGCGTTCGGTTATGTGGGCGTGCGCACCCGCACGCTCGAGGACTGGGCAAGCTTCGGCCCCAATCTCGTCGGCCTGCAGCCGGTCGACAGGAGCGCGAAATCGCTCGCATTCCGGATGGACGACCGCAAGCAGCGGATCGTCGTCACCGAGGACGGCGGCGACGGGGCGGCCTTTTTCGGCTGGGAGGTCGCGGATGCCGCCGCGCTCGATCGGCTCGCGGCGCGGCTCGAAGGGGCGGGCGTTGCGGTCACGCGCGGCTCGCGCGCGCTCGCCGACGAGCGCCGGGTCGCCGACCTCGTCGTATTTCACGATCCGGCCGGCAACCGGCTCGAAGCCTTCCACGGGGCGGAAGCGGCCGACACGCCGTTCAAGCCCGGGCGCAACATATCCGGCTTCCGCACCGGACCGCTCGGTCTCGGGCATGCCGTGCTGATCGTCGAGCGGCTCGACGACGTGATGCCGTTCTACACCGATCTCTTGGGCTTCCGGCTGAGCGACTATGTGCTCAAGCCTTTCCGGGTCTTCTTCTTTCACGTCAATCCCCGTCACCACAGCCTCGCCTTCATCGAAATGGGCGACCGCAAGGGGGTCCATCACCTGATGGTCGAGCTCTACAGCCTCGACGACGTTGGGCAGGGCTACGATGTCGCGCTCGGCGATCCCGAGCGGCTGATCGCCACGACGCTCGGCCGCCATGTGAACGACTACATGACGTCCTTTTATGCCCACACGCCGTCGCGTTTCCTCATCGAGTGCGGCTGGGGCGGACGGGTGATCGAACCCGAGGCTTGGCAGCCCGGCGAGGTGACCGCCGGTCCGAGCCTCTGGGGGCACGACCGGCGCTGGATTTCGCCCGAGGCCCAGCAGGCGGCGCGGGAAATGCGGCTCAAGGCGGCGCGCGAGGGCTTGCGGGCGCCGGTGCAGGTGATCGAGGGCAACTACCAGCTGATGCCCGGCGTCTGCCCGTGGTTCGATTACACGCGCCTGCAGGCGGCCGAATAATCTCGGCCGCGGGCCGGGATCCGGAGCGGTTGCGCCTCGAGGGGGATGCGTCTCACTTCGTCTGCGCGCGATACCAGTCGAGGATTGTTGCGCCATCCCAGCAGGCCACGCCGGGACGCGAAAGAATCTCCGCGAAGGTCCGCTCGACGTGGCGGATGCGGTGGGGCACGCCTGAGAGGTAGGGGTGAACGGCAAGCGCCATGATCTTCGCGCGCTCGGCCGATTCCGCATAAAGGCACTCGAAATAATCCATCGCCCGCGCATGCCACTCGGCGGAAGGCAGGTGTTGCAGCGCCATCATCACGATGTCGTGGACTTCGAAATTGTAGGGGAGCGCGACCACGGGCTTGTGCGTCGTCTTGAGCGTCACCGGGTCGTCGTCGAGCACCCAGTCGCCGATATATTCGATGCCGGCCTCGGAGAGATAATCGAGCGTGTCATAGGTCTGGGTGAGGCCCGGGCCGAACCAGCCGCGCGGCCGACGTCCTGAAAACTTCTCAATCGTGTCCACCGCCTTGTTGATGAAGGCGCGCTGGTCGTCGACCTTGTGCATCGGCTGCTGGTCGTAGCCGTGGGCATTGAGCTCCCAGTTGTTGTCGAGGCACGCCTTGACGACTTCCGGATAGGTCTCGCACGTCCTGCCGTTGAGGGTGACGGTCGGCGTCATGTCGAGCCGCTCGAAAACACGCTTGAGTCGCCAGAAGCCGACCCGCATGCCGTATTCGTGCCAGCTCCAGTTCGGATGGTCCGGCTGCTGCGGCTGGCCCTGCGGCGGCGAGATCACCATGCGGGCCATCGGCCGCGAAATGTCCCAATGCTCGAGCGCGAGCACCGGCCAGACCACGAGGCGGATTCCGTCGGGAAATTTCAGCGGCGGGCGCTTTTCGATCCCTGAAAAGGCCAGGCGTTCGGTCGGCAGCATGATGTCTCGTCTTCTCTTTCGGGAGGGAAGACGCGAACAGTGTCGGCGGCCGGCGGCGCTGTCAACGCGCCGGCCGGGCGCGCAATGCCGCAGACCCGGCGGCATCTGCACGGAAGATGCGGAAGGTCCCCGCGGCGGGCCGGGCGCGCAAGAGAGCGTGTGTCCCGGAAAGTCTGAGGCGACACAGGGCCCATCTCGTTCCGCACCGGGCCGTCTCGGGGCGTTTCTTTGGCGCCCGATCCGCCTTGTGAGGGCGGAGACGGGCCGTTAAGGTCCGCGCGCCTCAATCGGGGACGGTTTCGCGGGTTCTTTCATGGCGCTGTCGAGCATGACCGGCTTCGCGCGCACGGACGGCGTCACGGGCGCCTATGTGTGGGGCTGGGAGGTTAAATCGGTTAACGGCAAGTCGCTCGAATTGCGACTGCGCCTGCCGCCCGGCTGGGAGGCCGTGGAAATCGCGGTGCGTGGCGCCGCCAAAGTGCTCCAGCGCGGCAACGTCTTCGCCAACCTGACGGTCAGGCGCGAAGGCCTCGCCCCCGTCGTGCGGGTGAACCAGCCGGTGCTCAACGCCATCTTGTCGACGATGCGCGAGCTTGGCGAGCGGATTGCCGCGCAACCGGCAACGCTTGACGGCATCCTCGCCATCAAGGGCGTGATCGAGGTGTTCGATCAGGACGAAGACCCCGAGGAGCACGCCGCCGCCGAGCGGGCCATCCTGGCGGGTTTCGAGGCTGCGCTGCGCGCGCTCTCGGACATGCGGCGGCATGAGGGCGAGGCGCTCGGGCGCATCCTCCGCCAGCGGCTCGACGAAATCGAAGCGCTCGCCAAGCGCGCGGAACAGGCGCCCGGCCGCCAGCCGGCCGCCATCAAGGCGCGGCTTGTCGAGCAGATCGCGCTGCTTATCGATACGCCGGGCCGTTTCGATGCCGACCGTCTGCACCAGGAAGCGCTTCTGCTCGCAAGCAAGGCCGACATCCGCGAGGAGCTCGACCGCATCGCCGCGCATGTCGGGCAGGCACGCAAGCTCCTTTCCGTCGGCGGGGCCGTGGGCCGCAGGCTGGATTTTCTCGCGCAGGAATTCAACCGCGAGGTGAACACGCTCTGCTCCAAGTCGAACGACGTCGAGCTGACGACGATCGGGCTCGAACTCAAGAACGTGGTGGAGCAGTTTCGGGAACAGGTCCAGAACTTGGAGTAGGGGGCATGGACCGGAGAGGCGGGGAAGCCTCGCTCACTCGGCGCCGCGGGTTGCTGCTCGTGTTGTCCTCGCCCTCGGGGGCGGGCAAGACGACGCTGACGCGCCGCCTGTTGGCCGAAGACAGCGGCGTGAGATTGTCGATCTCGGTCACCACGCGTCCGCGCCGGCTCAGCGAGGTGAACGGGGTCGACTACAATTTCATCGATCGGGAGCAGTTCGCCGCGATGATCCGCAACGGCGAACTGCTGGAATACGCGGAGGTCTTCGGCAATCTTTACGGCACGCCGCGCCGCCCCGTCGAGGCGATGCTCGCGGAGGGTCATGACGTGCTCTTCGACATCGACTGGCAGGGCGCCAAGCAGCTCATCGAGAAGGTGAGGCCCGATCTCGTCACCGTCTTCGTGCTGCCGCCCTCGATCGAGGAGCTTGAGCGGCGGCTGCGGCGCCGGGCGGAAGATCCCGAGGAGGCGATCCGCGTGCGCATGGAGAAGGCCTGCGAGGAGATCAGCCACTACGAAGAATACGACTACATCGTCGTCAATCACGACCTCGAACAGGCGTTCCGCGAGGTCCAGGCGATCCTCGCGGCGGAGCGCCTGCGGCGGGAGCGGCAGGTGGGTCTTGCGCATTTCGTCGCCTCGCTCCGGCGCAAGGCCTGACGATCACGCGGTCAGCACCACGCGGCCGACGATGCGGCCCATGCGCAGATCGTCGAGCGCCTGCTGGGCCTCTGCGAGCGGCCGTTCCGTCATCGGGATCGCCGGAGGCCTGCCGCTGCGGGCAAGGTCCAGCATCTCGCGCGCTTCTGCGAGCGTGCCGACGAACGTGCCTTCGATGGTCATCACCTTGAGGGGAAACATCGGGACGGGCGTCGTATAAGCCCCGCCCAGAAGTCCCGCCACCACCACTCTGCCGCCCTTGGCGAGCGCCGCCGTGGCAAAGCCGAGCGAGCGGTCCGAGCCCACGAAATCGCAGGCCGCGAGCACGCCGCCGCCGGTCGCCTCGAGAATGTCCTTACGGGCGCCGGCGAAAGCGGGATCGAAGGCCGCGGTCGCGCCCGCTTCGAGCGCGGCCGCCCGCTTGGCCGGATCGATGTCGGCGACGAGCGGCGCATGCGGAAACAGCGCACGGGCAAACGCGACCGCCATCAGGCCGACCCCGCCTGCGCCGACGATCAGCACCGGGCCTTTTGCGGCCCGCTGCGCCACCTTCCTGAGCGCCGAATAGGCGGTGAGGCCCGAGCACATATAGGCTGCGGCGAGCGCGGTCGGCAGCGGCGCATAATCGAGCAGGTAGCGCGGATGCGGCACGAGCACATGCGTCGCAAAGCCGCCGTCGACTGTCACGCCGAGATGGCGGGGCGCGGTGCACAAGGGTTCTTCCCCGCGCAGGCAAGCCGCACACTGTCCACAGCCGATCCACGGAAAGACCGCGACGGCGCGGCCCTCGGCAATGTCCGCTTCGGCGCCCGCCGCCGCAACGGTGCCGGCGATCTCGTGGCCGAGCGTGAACGGCAGGCTGCGGCCCGCAGAAATATCGAGCTTGCGGTCGCCGCCCATCGCGAAATACCCGTCCTGCAGATGGACGTCGGAATGGCACACGCCGCAGCGGGCAATCCGCACCAGGACTTCCGTGCCCTTGGGGAGCGGGAGCTCGGCCACGGTCTCGCAGAGCGGAGCGCCGTAGGCGGTGAGGGACTGGCGTTTGAACAGGGTCATGGCGGCCATCATGCCCCGGATCGCTCGGCCTGTTCCAGCGCCCGCGCGAGCGCGACGAAGCCCGCAACCGATACCTCTTCGGCCCGCACAGTCCCGGCAAGACCGGCGGCGGCAAGGAGCGCCTGCGGATCGTGGCCGAGCGGACGCAGCGCCTGCCGCAGCATCTTCCGGCGCTGGCCGAAGGCGGCCTCCGTCACCCGCTCAAGACGCGCCAGGTTGCAGGCCGCGGGGGCCGAGCGCGGGGCAAGGTGCACCAGGCTCGAAACCACTTTCGGCGGCGGCACGAAAGCGGACGGGGCGACGTCGAAGAGGATGCGCGGCTCCGTCCGCCATTGGGCCAGGACCGAGAGCCGGCCGTAAGTCTTGGTGCCCGGCGCGGCGACGATGCGCTCGGCGACCTCACGCTGGAACATCAGCACCGCGCTGTCGTACCAGGGCGGCCAGGGCGTGAGCGTGAGCCAGCGCACGAGGAGCGCGGTTGCAATGTTGTAGGGCAGATTGGCAACGATGCGCGCCCTCGCATCGCCGAGAAGCGGCGCCGGATCGAATTTGAGCGCGTCGCCCTCGATCACCGTGAGCCGGCCTCCCACCGCCGCGGCAATCTCCTCAAGCGCGGCGATGCAGCGGACGTCGCGCTCGACGGCGATCACCCGCGCCGCCCCGTGCGCCAGCAGGGCGCGGGTGAGCCCGCCCGGGCCGGGACCGATCTCGACCACCGTGACGCCCGCGAGAGGGCCGGCGGCCCGCGCGATCCGCCCCGTCAGGTTGAGATCGAGCAGGAAGTTCTGCCCGAGCGATTTGCGGGCGGCGAGCCCATGGCGGCGGATCACGTCGCGCAACGGCGGCAGGGCGGCAAACGCGTCGAAGGTCACGGCGCCAGGTTCCGTGGCGGCGGTAGGGCGCGGGAGGGACGCCGACCGGGCGACCGGCCCCACCGCATCGGAAAGGCTCTCATGCGGCCGAGGCCGGCGCGCCGGCGCGCGCCAGCCGGTCGGCCAGGCGCAGGGCGGCGGCGAGGCTGTCAGGCCGCGCCCGCCCCGTACCGGCGAGGTCGAAGGCCGTGCCGTGATCGGGCGAGGTGCGTACGAAGGGCAGGCCCAGCGTAACGTTGACCGCATGGTCGAACGCCAGCGTCTTGATGGGGATGAGCGCCTGGTCATGGTACATGGCAAGCGCCGCGTCGTAGGTCGCCCGCGCGTCCGCATGGAACAGCGTGTCGGCCGGCAGCGGTCCGCGGATCGCGACGCCCTCCGCGCGCAGCGCCGCGAGCGCGGGCGCGACGACCGCATGGTCCTCGTCGCCGATTTCGCCGTCCTCGCCGGCATGGGGGTTCAGCCCGGCGGCGACAAGGCGCGGCTCGGCGACGGCGAAGCGGGTCCGCAGTTCGCGCGCGACGATCCGGCCCGTCGCCACGATGAGGTCGGCGGTGAGCCGCTTCGGAACCTCGCGCAGCGGCACGTGCACGGTTACGGGCACGACTGCAAGCTCCGGCGCCCACAGCATCATGACGGGGCGCGGCACGGGGCCGCCGGTGAGCTCCGCCGCAAGCTCCGCGAGATATTCCGTATGCCCGGGATGCGCGAAGCCCTCGCGATAGAGCACGGCCTTGGCAATCGGGTTGGTCACCATCGCGGCCGCGCGGCCGCGCGCGACGTCCTCGGTTGCCCGGCGGATCGACTCGATCACGGCCGGGGCGCTCGTTCCATCGGGTTTCCCGGGTTCGGCGGTTGCGGGCAGGCCGAGCGGGACGACCGGCAGGGCCTGTGGAAACATCGTCGCCGCGCGCCCCGGCTCGACTTCGGCGATCGGGACATCGAGGCCGAGCCGGCGCGCCCTGCGGGCGAGCGCCTGCGCATCGCCCAGCACGTAGAATGGCGGCAGGGCCCGCGGAACCCGCTCGCGCCAGAGCGCCAGCGTGATGTCGGGCCCGATGCCGGCCGGCTCCCCGAGCGTGACCGCGAGCGCGCGCTGCATCCGGTTACCGGACTTCGATCGAGGCGGTGCGGCGCAGCTTATGCAGATATTGCTTGGCCTGTTCCTCGAAGCGCTTGCTGAACAGCTTCTCCCGCACGTCGCGTTCGAGGCCTGTATCGCCACGGGCCTGCGTTTTCTCGCAGAGTGCGAAAACCTCGATGCCGTTCGGTGTCACCTCCGGCGGGGTGAGGGCGCCGACCTTGGTGCCGTCGAGCACCTGTCTCAGCTTCTCCGGCAGGTCGCCGGATTGTTTCGTGATCGGGTTGCGAATGGCCACGTCGGGCAGCCCGCGCGCGAGCCGGAGCCCGTCCTCGCAGTTCTGGAAGCGCGCGCGCAAACCCTCGGCCTCCCGCCGCCGCGCCATCAGTGCGGCGTTGCCGCTCCCGCGCGGCACGATGAGGAGGATCGGGCGTAAGGTATATTCGAAAGCGACGGCCTTGCCTTCGCGGTTTTCCTGCGACAGAAATTGCTGGATTTCCTTGTCGCTGACCTGCAGCTCGTTGCCGAACTTGCCGCGGACGATCTGACTCCAGGCGAGATCGGCGCGCAGCTTGCGTTTGAGTGCGTTGATGCTGATGCCGGCCCCTTCGAGGGCCTTGGCGAACTGCTCGGGGCTCGCGCGCATGCGCGAGGCCATGTTGCCGACCACGCGGTCGACTTCGGCGTCGCTGATCTCGATGCGGTAGCGTGCCGCGGCCTGCATCTTCAGCCGCTCGTTGATGAGCTCGTCGATGACTTCCTTGCGGCTCGGCGTCTTGTGGCTGGACACTTGGATGAGCCGCGTGCGCTGTGCAACATCCACGGCGGTAATCGGCTCGCCGTTGACCCGCGCCACGACCTGCTGGGCGGCCGCCGGTCGGCTTCCGAAGCCGGCAACCAGCAAGGCCGCGGCCGCTGCCGCGACAAGGAGAGCGCGGCCGAAAGAAATGCTTGCGGTGCCTGAACGTCTCGACATGGTCCCTCGTCGGGCCGCGGTTCGCCCGCGGCCATACCTTTCCGTCCCCCGGACAGCATTATCGCCCGCATTCCGGCGCATAGTTATGGCGCAATCCCGAGATTGGGAACAGCGAGAGGTCACAATTTCGCTAAGAGCCGACCCTCGCTAGAACAGGCCCAGTCCGGTGCCGCCGGCGGGGCCGCCGACGACCTGCGAGAACGTGGTCCCGCCGAGGGTCCTGAAGGCGAGCTGTACCATCAACACCTTGCTGGGCACGATGTCGCCGCGATAGCCGTAATTGGTCGCGTAAAGGACGCTGAGCGAAATGCAGTCGTCGATATAGCCAACCCCGAAGGTCGCGGTGTTGAGGCGCGACTGGTCGATGCTGTAGAGCGCGGAGGCCGAAAGCGACCAGTTCGGCGTGAGCTTCAGCGTCGCGGCCGGCATGATGCCTTCGCGCGGAAGCAGCATGCCGATCACCGGCTGGGAATCGTACTGTCCGTAGGTCAGCGAGGTGGTCCACCGGTCGAAATTGACGCGCCCCTCGAGCTCGAGCCGGCGCGTCGCGAAAGTCTCCTCGTCGAAGCGGAACCGGGAAGTGAAGCTGTAGGTCTGGTTCGGCTGATAGGTGACGCGGCCGACATAGTCGGAGCGCGGCGTTTCGAGGCCGCTGAGCAGCCCCGTATTGGCCATGTCGCCGACTGCGTAGGAGTTCAGTCCGAAGAGGTGGAAGGACTGGCCGAACAGGGCGTTGAAATAGCCGGCCTTCTCGAAAAAGGCGGAGTATTGCAGGGCCACGTTGAGGCGCCCGCCCCCCTCGATCCGGTCAAAGCCGCTGAACTTGTTGATGGCAAGCAGGTTCGCATCGTCGAACAGGAGGCTCTGGGAATCCTCGTTCGGCAGCCGGTTGATCTGCGTCTCGTTGGGCCGAGCGACCACCTGCACGATCGGCTCGATCATCTGCGAACCCCAGGAGTGGCTGCTGATGAACGGATAGCGGTATTCGAGACCCGCCGCCGGCATGAAGCGGGCGACGCTGCGCGTCCCCGGCTCGATGAAGGCGGAGGTCGAGAGGTCCGGATTGATCTGCACGGCACCGAGATCGGCCCGCGCGTAGAGGAACGGTGTGAAGACCTGACCGTACGAATCGATGAAGGTGCGCCGCCACTGCGCCTCGGCCGAAAGCCGCGTGTAGCTGCCGTCGATGCCGCGCAGCAGACAGTCGGCCGGGCTCTTCTTGGCGGCGGGATTGTCGCAGACGCCGCTTGCCGCCGCCGCGGCGGTAATCGGATCGTAGTCCTCCTGCTGGCGCGTGAGGCTCGTCAGGTTGATGTTATAGGTGAGCTCCCCGCCGAAGATCGGGTCGGCGAATTTGTAGCGATAGTCGAGCAGGGGATGGACGAAGGGGAGCTGCTTCTGCACGTCGATCGGCGACAGGCCGTAGATGTGCAAGGCGCGGGCATCGAAATAGCTGTTGCTGCCGCGTCCGAACAGATAGACCTGCGAGATCGCTTCCGACGCCTGCCGCGTCACCCCGTATTGAGACGTGTAGGCATTGTCGGTGAAAAGGCTCGCGTCCCAGCCCCAATACCAGTTCTGTGACAGGCGGAAATCGCCCTTGGTTTCAACGGCCCCGCGGAAGTCGCGGTCGCCCGGCGATCCGACGCCGGCGATTTCACGGATCCGGTCGCGATCCTGCTGGAAGAGGCCGGAGGCCCGGATCGAATAGGCCCCGTCGATGAGGCGATGGCGCCACTCGACGATCCCGAGCGGTCCCTGCCGGGTGGTGATAACCGGCGCGAAGGTCAGGTCGTAATTCGGCGCGATATTCCAGAAGAACGGCAACTGGAAGCCGAAACCGTAATAGCGATTGGTGAGAATTTTGGGGACGAGGAAGCCGGTCTTGCGCTTCACCGTCGGGTCGGGCGTCCAGAAATAGGGGAAGTAGGCGATCGGCAGGCCGAACAGCTCGAAACGCGCGTCCTCGAAATAGATCGTCTTCTCGTTTTCGTCGTGAATGATGCGGGCCGCCTTGACCTGCCATTTGGGCGGAACCGTCGGATCGTCCTTGCAGGGTTCGCAGGCGGTGTAGACGCCGCTCTGGAACACCGTCAGCCGCTTGTCGTCCGCAGGGTAGACGTCGGCGCGTGCCGCCGCCATGCGGGTCTTGTCGCTCGTCTCCACGTGAAGCGAATCGACGAAACCGTCCCGGAAGTGCTCGTCCAGTTCCAGCCGCTGCGCCGTCACCACCTTGCCGTCCGCTTCGGTGAGGCGGACATTGCCTTCGGCATAGAGGCGCTTCGTGCGCTGGTCGTAGGTGACCGTGTCGGCCTCGAGCACGGAGCCGAGATAATGGATCTGCACCTGGCCGGCGGCGACCACCCGCTCCGCCCTGTAGTCGTAGCGAAGCTCCTGCGCCTGGACCAGCATCTGTGCGTTCGGGTCGCGCTGCCCACCGGCGATCACCGAAGAGGCGGTCGGCGCGGTCGAGCGCGGCGGCACGCCGACCCACGCCTGCGGCGCGGCCGGCCGGGGCGCGAGCGCAAGGCAACAGACGGCCACGCCGCCCAGCAGCGCGGCAAGGAACGCCCGCCGCCGTCCCAAGGGCAAAAGAGCGGTGGTCGGTCCGGCCATCACCCGTCCTCTTGGAACAGCAACACCAGGACGCCCGCCAGCGCGCCGATTGCGGCCGGGCTCCAGGCGGCGGGAATCGCGGGCATCAGCGCAGCCTTGCTCAAGTCTTCCGTCACCTTCGACAACACGTAAAGCAGAAAGCCCGCGCCCATTCCACAAAGGATCATTCGTTGCACACCCCCGAAGCGGAAAAACCGCAGGCTCACGGAGGCGGCCAACAACACCATCGCGGCCAGCATGAATGGCCGCGCCAGGAGGCTTTGGTACTGAAATCGGTAGCCCGCGGCAACCAGTCCGGCGCGTTCGGCAAGGTCGATATACTGCGGCAGGCCCCAAAACGAGACAGTTTCGGGCGTCGCCAGGCTTTCGCGGATCTGCGTCGGGCTGAGATCGGTCTTCAGCACATAAGAATCGGCTGCGCGTGGCCGCGCATTCGGGCTGTAGATTCGCACATTGAAGAGCCGCCACTGGCCGGGTTCGAGTTTCGCCGAGTCCGCTTCGATCCGCTCGGAGAAGCGGCCGTCATGATCGAACAGGAAGGCGCTCACCCCGCTCAGCGATTCGCCCTGGTTGGCGCTCGCGCCGGCATACAGGATCGACTGGCCGTCGGCGCTGCGTTGACGAAGCCAGAAACGGCCGCCAGTGGCATCGGCCGCGCCGAACATCTGCGCTTCGAGGCGCTTCGCCCGTTCTCCCGCGAGGGCAGCAAGCGGGTTGTACAGCATGGTGGCGGCGAGGCCGAACAAGAGCGAAGCGAGCACCGCCGGCATGACGAATTGCCAGGCCGACATGCCGGCCGCCCGCGCGATCACGAGTTCGTTGCGGCGGGCAAGATTGAGGTAGACGAGCATCGTCGCGACCAGCACGGCAAAGGGCAACAGACGCTCGGCGATCTGCGGAACCCGGAAGAAGGCGGTCATGGCTACGAACCAGGCGGGGAAGTCCCCGGCGTGGGAGGCGCGGCGGGTCGTCTCGATATAGTCGATCAGCAGAATCAGGAAGAACATGCCAAAGAAAACAGCCGCCGTCGTGCCGGCGAACCGGCGCGCGACATAGAGGCCGAGGACGCGGGGCACCACGCGCAACCCTTTCAGGCAGCCGCTTGTTGCGGCGCAAAACGCGCCTGCAGGGCGGCCAGCATATGGGTGAGGAAGGCGGGCGGCTCGACGACGGTTGCGCGCCCGATCATCACGAGACTGCCGGCCGCGGACAAAACCAGCACGGCGTAGACCGGAAAGATTGCCGTGGCGCTTTTGTTGGCGAAAACGACGCCCGCAAACCCGACGAGGCGCACCAGCCCGACCGCCAGGATCGCCATCAGCATGGAAAGGCCGCGGCTCTGCCGGGTCGTGCGCGGCGCACCGAGGATCGCGAAGGCAAGCAAGGTGAAGACCACGGGATAAAGGGGGGCGAGCAGCCGGTCGTTGAGTTCGGCCCGGAACTGGCCGGGGTTGCTCTTGTAATAGGGGTCCTGCGGGTCCGGCGAGATCAGATCCCAGATGTATCGCTCGCGTGCGTTGAAGGTCGGCACCGTGTCGGCGCCGCTGAACTGCGTCATGTCGAAGGCATAGCGGTCGAACAGCACGATGGCGGGCTCGGAATCCTTGACGCTGATGCGCTGGGCATTGCCCTTTTCGAGAATGAGATAGCTGCCGTCGTCATTGTCGACGATCATGCCGCGCTCGGCCAGGAAGGTTGACCGGACGCTCGGGTCGCGCCGGTCGTCGATGAAAATGCCGGCAAGCTCGCCGTTCGCGCGCCGCTCCCGGATGTGGAAAATCAGCTGCCCGCCCTGCAGGGCCGTGAAGCGGCCCGGCTGAATGACGTTGGCGATGAGGTTGGCGCGCACCTGTGTCATCAGGATCCGCAATTCGCGCAGGCATTTCGGCGAGAGGTAGGCGCTCGTGAAGGCGACCAGGCCGGCCACGAGCAGCGCCGAGGAGAAAAACGGGGCAAAAATGCGCCACGGCGACATGCCGGCCGCGTTCATCACCGCGATCTCGGAATCGGCGTTGAGCTTGTTGAGCGTATAGATGACGGCGATCACCAGCGCGATCGGGGCGATCACCAGCGCCAGCATCGGCACGAGCAGCGCCGTCAACCCGAGGAAGGCCAGGATCGTCTGGCCCTGGTTGGTGACGACGTCGATCTCGCGAATCGCGTGCGTCGTCCAGATGACGAGGGTCAGGCTCACGAGGATGAGCAGGAAAGCCCCCATCACCGTGCGCGCGATATAGCGGCCGATGGAGCGCATGGCGATGGACTGACCCCCGATTCCGCCTGAAACGCCGCGGAGTTCGTGACGACGGTAGCGAACGGCCGCCGAGCATGACCATTCACCGTGGCAGCACCGCGGCAAAGCGTGCGCCTCGGGGCCGCCTCCAAACTACTCAAGATTGAGCCGGGTGGGTATAAGAGCCGCCCCGCTTGTCGTTCTGCCGCAAGCGTCAACGGTTGGAAAGGGACCCTTCGATGTCCGAAGCGGTGAAGCTCGGATTTGCCCCTCTGTCTGCGCCCGAGCAGGGCGTTCTCGTCGTGTTCACGGACAGCTCGCTCCAGTTCGGGCCGCAGACGCGGGCCGCCCTCAAGGCCGCCGGCGGCTTGATCGAACGGGCCGCCCGGTCGGAAGGGTTCAAGGGCAGGA
Source organism: Xanthobacteraceae bacterium (assembly GCA_035716025.1). Classification (GTDB taxonomy): domain Bacteria; phylum Pseudomonadota; class Alphaproteobacteria; order Rhizobiales; family Xanthobacteraceae; genus JADGHE01. The sequence goes on along the minus strand of DASTKH010000039.1, from coordinate 38,150 downwards.
TCGGGACAAGCCTCGATCTCCTGCACCCCGCCGCGCTGCCGGTCAGCCGGCTGCTCGTGCTCGGGATCGGCGACGCCAACGAACTCAAGCCGCGCGACTACTTGCGGCTCGGCGGCATCGCGGCCGGCAAGCTCGGGGAAAAGAACCGCGAGGCGACGATTTTGTGCGAATTTCCGCGCGGAGCGGTCAAGCCCGATCAGACGGCCGATATCGGCCTCGGCGTGTGGCTGCGCAACTACCGCTTCGACCGATACAAGACCAAGCGCAAGGACGACGAAGAGCGCGGTTTCCGTGGCCGGGTGACTCTGGCGACGCGCGATGTCGCGGCCGCGCGCAAGGCCTGGCGTTCGCGCGAGGCGGTCGGCGAGGGGACGGTGCTGGCGCGCGATCTCGTCAACGAGCCGCCGAACGTGCTGTTTCCGCAGGAGTTCGCGCGCCGCGCCCAGGCCCTGAAGAAGACGGGAGTCGAGGTCGAGGTCCTCGACCCCAAGGCGATGCGCAAGCTCGGCATGAATGCGCTGCTCGGGGTCGCCGCGGGGTCGCGCCACGAGGCCCGGCTCGTCGTCATGCGCTGGAACGGCGGTCGGCGCGGCGCGGCGCCGGTGGCCTTCATCGGCAAGGGCGTGACCTTCGACACCGGCGGCATTTCGATCAAGCCCGCGGCCAGTATGGAGGACATGAAGGGCGACATGGCGGGCGCCGCCTGCGTCGTCGGCCTCATGCGCGCCCTCGCGCTGCGCAAGGCCCGCGTCAACGCCGTCGGCCTCATCGGGCTTGTCGAGAATATGCCGGGGGGAAACGCCCAGCGGCCGGGCGACATCGTCACCTCCATGTCGGGGCAGACGATCGAGATCGTCAACACCGACGCCGAAGGGCGGCTCGTGCTCGGCGACGTGCTGTGGTATGCCAAACAGCGCTTCAAGCCGCAGTTCATGATCGATCTCGCGACGCTCACGGGCGCAATCATCATCGCGCTCGGCCACGAACATGCCGGCCTGTTCTCCAACAACGATACGCTTGCCGACCGGCTGGCGCTCGTCGGCGATGCGACCGGAGAACGGGTGTGGCGCATGCCGCTCGCTCCGGAATACGACAAGCTGATCGATTCGAAGTTCGCCGATATGAAGAACACGGGCGGGCGCGCCGGCGGCTCGATTACCGCCGCGCAGTTTCTGCATCGCTTCGTGGACGGCACGCCCTGGGCGCATCTCGATATCGCCGGCACCGGCTTTGCCTCGCCGCAGACGGACGTCAACAAGAGCTGGGCGAGTGGCTGGGGCGTGCGGCTGCTCAACGCGCTGGTCGCGGAATATTATGAGCGCTGAGGCGGGCGGGTCGGCAGGCGCGGGGACGGCGGAGCATGCCCGAGTTTCTCTTCTACCATCTCGAGCGCCAGCCGTTGGAAAGTGTCCTGCCGCGGCTTCTCGAGCGGTCGCTCGAGCGCGGCTGGCGGGTGTTGGTGCAGGCCTCGTCGGAGGAGCGGGTTGCCGCGCTCGACGCGCATCTGTGGACCTATCGGGACGAAAGCTTCCTTCCGCACGGCACGGCGCGGGACCGGGACGCCGCGGAGCAGCCTATTCTTCTCTCGACCGGGGAGGAGAACCCGAACGGCGCGCAGGTCTGTTTTCTGGTGGACGGCGCCCCGACGCCGGCCGATGCCGCGCGCTACGAAAGATTGATTCTCCTCTTCGACGGCAGCGACGAGGAGGCGGTCGCGGCCGCGCGGCGGCGCTGGCAGGAGGCGAAGGCGGCGGGCTTCGAGGTCACCTATTGGCAGGAAAACGAACAGGGGCGATGGGAGCGCCGCGCCTGATCACCGGACGGGATCACGAAAGGAAAGGGATCGCGCGCTTTGGCTCTTGCGCAGCCCGGCGCGCTCGGTGTTAAAGCGGCGGGGGGCACATGTTCGGAAAGACCGTGGTGCCGGGACGCAGACGAGTGAAGTTCAGGGGTGCTTTTGCGGTGGCCGCGCTGTCGCTTGCCGCCGCGGGCTGTTCGAGCGACAGTGCACTGTTCCGCGCGGACTCGAGTTGGTGGTCGTCGGGCAAGTCGGCGGCGAGCGAGCCGCTCGCGCGGCCGGCGCCGCAGGAGGCGCTGATCGGCCCCGACGGCAGTTGCGCCGCTGCGACGGGCGAAAGGCACGCCGTCGCCATCGGCATGACCGAGTGCGATGTCGTAAGCGCGCTCGGCACGACCCCGCTCATCGACATCGGCACGAACGAGCGCGGCGAGCGTGCCGTCGTGCTGACCTATTCGGAGGGCGAGCGCGCCGGCATCTACCGGTTCGTCTCCGGCCGGTTGACCTCGATCGAGGCGCTCGCCGAGAAGCCGAAACCGCAGCGGCCGAAGCCGCGCAAACAGGCGCCGCAGACGAAGCCCAAGCCCAAGGCGCAGCCCGAGGTGGCGCAGCCGCGGCCGTCTCGCCAGTCGCCCGAACAGCCGGCGCCCCGCGGCGCGCCGGCCCCCTCCGCCTCGCCGTGGCCGGCGCCTCAGCCGCAGTCGCAACCTGCCCCGTGGCCGGCCCCGGCCGCCCAGCCCCAGCCTGCGCCCTGGCCGGCGCCTGCCGCGCAGCCTCAGTCTGCGCCCTGGCCGGAGCCGCCCAAGAGCTGACGGCGCGGTCCGGCCGGTGGCTCAGCTCCCGACGGCCTCGCTTTCATACGCGGCGCTCGCCTCAAGCCATTCGTTTTCCGCCCGGGCGAGGGCCGCGGCCGCTTCGGCCCGGGCTTTTGCCAGCCGGGCGGCCTTTGTCGGCTCGCGCGCGAAGAGATCGGGGGCGGCGAGCTGGGCGTCCATTTCCGCCATCGCCGCGCTCAAACGCGCGATCTCCGCTTCGGCGGCCGCGATCCGGCGGCGCAGCGGCGCCAGTTCCTCGCGTTTTTCCGCGGCGGCACGCCGCTGCGCGGTGCGCGAGGGCGCGCGCGGAGCGCGGGCCCTGTCCCGCCGGGTCTCGGCCGGATCGCCGCGCAGGATGAGAGTGCGATAGTCGTCGAGGTCGCCCTCGAACGGCACGACGGTGCCTTTGTCCACGAGCCAGAGCCGGTCGGCGCAGGCATCGAGCAGATGGCGATCATGCGAGACGAGCACGACCGCTCCGGCATAGCGGTTGATCGCATCGATGAGGGCGGCCCGGCCCTCGATGTCGAGATGGTTGGTCGGCTCGTCGAGGACGATGAGATGCGGTCCGGCGAAGGCGGCAAGGCCGATCATCAGCCTGGCCTTTTCGCCGCCGGACAGCGCGCCGGCCGGCGTGTCCGCCATCGCACCCGGAAACCCCATTGCGCCCGCGCGCGCGCGGATCTGGGCCTCGCCGGCATCGGGCATCAGGCGGCGGATGTGATCGTAGGCGCTCGCGGTGGCGTCGAGTTCGTCGAGTTGATGCTGCGCGAAATAGCCGACCGTGAGCCGGTCGGCCGTCACGATGCGGCCTTGCATCGGTGCAAGGCGGCCCGCAATGAGCTTGGCGAGGGTGGATTTGCCGTTGCCGTTGGCGCCGAGTAGGGCGATCCGGTCGTCCGGGTCGACGCGCAAGGTCAGGCGCCGCAGCACCGGTTTGCCGGGCTCGTAACCGACGGCGATGTCCTCCAGGGCGAGGATCGGCGGGGAGAGCGGCTTTTCCGGATCGGGAAGAGCGATCGCCCGCACGGGGTCGGAAACCGGCGCGGCGACGGGTTCGAGCTTGGCGAGACGCTTGAGACGCGACTGCGCCTGCCGCGCCTTCGAGGCTTTGGCACGGAAGCGGTCGACGAACGCCTTCAGGCGCGCGCGCTCCCGTTCGCGCTCGCCGGCGAGCTTGGCGTCCTGCTCCTGCCGCGCGCGCCGCTGCCGTTCGAAACTCGAATAGTTGCCGCGATAGAGCGAAAGCTTTCCGCCCTCGAGATGCAGAATCCACTCGACCGCATTGTCGAGCAGGTCGCGATCGTGGCTGACGATGATCACCGAATGCGGATAGCGCGCAAGATGCGCTTCGAGCCACAGCGCGCCTTCGAGATCGAGATAATTCGTCGGCTCGTCGAGCAGCAGCAGGTCCGGCTGTGCGAACAAGACCGCAGCAAGGGCGACCCGCATGCGCCAGCCGCCGGAAAACGCCGCGCAGGACCGCTGCTGTTCCTCTGGCGAAAAGCCCAGCCCGGCGAGAATGGCCGCCGCCCGAGCGGGCGCGGCGTGGGCGCCGATATCGGCAAGACGGGTCTGTATGTCCGCGAGCCGCATGGGGTCGCGCTCGCGCTCCGCGGCAGCCAGGAGGGCCGCCCGTTCACCGTCGGCGGCGAGCACGGTATCGAGAAGGCTCGCGGGCCCGTCCGGCGCCTCCTGGGCGAGGCGGCCGATGCGGGTACGGCGAGGCACTTCGATTGCGCCCTCCTGCGCGGCGATCTCGCCCGCGATGAGGCGGAACAGCGTCGTCTTGCCGACGCCGTTGCGGCCGACGAGGCCGACACGGGCGTCCGCGGGAATTTGCGCGGAGGCTCGGTCGAGAAGCGTGCGCCCGCCGACGCTCAGTGTCACATTGTCGATCACCAGCATGGCGGACGTCTTTGCGGAGAAGGGCAGCGGAACGCAAGAGCGGCCCCGTTGCCGACGCGCCCCGTTACGGGCTTCGTGCGACAAAGCGTCCCAATGACGAGAGCGCGCCCGCGTCGGCATTTTTTTCGGCTGCGGCGGGCAAGCCACGCCGCGGGCCGGCGCTCCGGCCTTGATTCCCCGCCTCGCGCCGCTATAAGCGGCAGGTCTCTCCCGCCTTTTCCCCACGCACAGAGAGGAGCCGACCCGAATGGCGGTCGAACGGACATTCTCGATCATCAAGCCGGACGCGACCGCGCGAAACCTTACCGGCGCCATCAATGCCGTGATCGAAAAAGCGGGCCTGCGCATCGTCGCGCAACGCCGCATCAGGATGACGCGGGAGCAGGCCGAGACTTTCTATGCGGTGCATCGCGAGCGCCCCTTTTTCAAGGAGCTCGTCGACTTCATGACCTCGGGGCCCGTGGTCGTGCAGGTGCTGGAGGGCGAGAACGCCATCGCGCGTTATCGCGAGGTCATGGGCGCCACCGATCCCGCGAAGGCGGCGGAAGGGACGATCCGCAAGCTCTATGCCCGCTCGGTGGGCGAGAACTCCGTGCATGGCTCGGATGCGCCCGAGACCGCTGCTCAGGAAATTGCGCAATTCTTCGCGCAGAACGATATTGTCGGGTGAATGCGACCGATCGCCCGGGCGGTCGCTGGCGCGTCCGCGATCGACTAAAAGCAAGAGCCGGCCGAAGGGAAGCAAGGGGGCCGGGGCGCGGAGGCGCGCGAGGAGGCAGGGTTGGATCTGAATTTCAATATTGCCGAGCTGGGTGAGCCGCAGTTCTGGGTGGCCGCCGTCAAGATCATCTGGATCAACATTCTTCTATCCGGCGACAACGCCGTGGTCATCGCGCTTGCCTGCCGGACGCTGGCGCCCCACGAACGCAAATGGGGTATCGTCCTCGGCGCCGGCGCGGCCGTGATGCTGCGCATCTTCTTCACGCTCATCATCGCCCAGGTGATGATGCTACCGTTCTTGAAGTTCATCGGCGGGCTGGCCCTGTTGTGGATCGCCGTCAAGCTGGTGGCGCCGGACGACGAAGGGGACGGCGAGATTGAGGCTGCGCACAATCTCTGGCGTGCCGTCCGCATCGTGGCTGTCGCCGATATCGTCATGAGTCTCGACAACGTGATCGCGATCGCGGCCGCCGCGCACGGCGACATGATCCTCATCATCTTCGGCCTTGCCGTCAGCGTGCCGATGATCGTCGCGGGTGCAGCACTGCTCACCGCGCTGCTCACGCGCTTTCCCATCCTCGTCTGGGCCGGTGCCGGGCTGCTCGGCTGGATCGCTGGCGAGATCATGATCGAGGATCCGGCAATCGTCGGCTGGATCGGCGAGGAGATCGCGCACCGCTACGCCTATTGGGCGGCCGCGGCCGGCGCAGCGCTCGTGGTCGCGGTCGGCTATGTGCTGGCGCGCGGCCACCGGCCGGCGCAGGAGGAGGTGTAAGAGCGCAAGGACTGGCGACTCCGGCCCCGCCGGGGCAGAATGGGTGCTCGCGAAGGAGCGCCCATGAACAAACCCGTCGGTGTCGCGATCCGTGCTTCGGCCTGTCCACACGACTGCCCCTCGACCTGCGCGCTCGAGGTCGAGGTGCTGGATTCGCGCACGATCGGCCGCGTGCGCGGGGCACAAGACAATCCGTACACGGCGGGCGTGGTCTGCGCCAAGGTCGCCCGCTACGCCGAGCGCATTCACCATCCGGATCGCCTGACGCGGCCGTTGCGCCGCAAGGGCCCGAAGGGCGCGGGCGATTTCGAGCCGATCTCGTGGGACGACGCGCTCGACATCGTGGCCGAGCGATTCCTCGAAGAAGAGCGTCGGCGCGGCGGCGAGGCGGTCTGGCCCTACTATTATGCCGGCACGATGGGGCTCGTGATGCGCGACGGGATCAACCGCCTGCGCCACGCCAAGCGCTATTCCGGTTATTTCTCCACGATCTGCGTCAATCCGGCCTGGTCGGGCTTCATCGCCGGCACGGGCCGCCTTGCGGGTCCCGACCCGCGCGAAATGGCGAAAACCGACGTCCTGGTGATCTGGGGTACGAACCCGGTCAACACCCAGGTCAACGTAATGGCGCACGCCACGCGCGCCCGGAAGGAACGTGGCGCGAAGCTCGTCGTCGTCGACGTCTATATGAACGGCACCATGCAGCAGGCAGACCTGCCTGTGCTCGTCCGGCCGGGGACCGACGGCGCGCTCGCTTGCGCGGTCATGCATTGCCTGTTTCGCGACGGCAAGGCGGACTGGGACTATCTCGAGCGCTACACCGACTGCCCGCACGCGCTTGCCGAGCACCTCAAAACGCGCGGCCCCGACTGGGCAGCGAAGATCACCGGCTGCCCTGTCGAGACGATCGAGGCCTTTGCGCGCCTCGTCGGCGACAACAAGCGTACCTACTTTCGCCTCGGCTACGGTTTCTCGCGCTCGCGCAATGGGGCGGTCAACATGCACGCTGCAAGCTGCATCGCGGCGGTGACCGGCGCTTGGCGCTACGAAGGGGGCGGCGCCTTCCACAACAACGGCGCGATCTACCACTGGGACAAGACGCTGATCGAAGGGCTTGACGTGCGCGATCCTTCGGTCCGCATGCTCGACCAGTCGCGCATCGGCCCGATCCTCGTCGGAGAGCGCGAGGCGCTCGCGGGCGGCGGGCCGGTCACCGCGCTATTCGTCCAGAACACCAATCCGGTGTCGATTGCGCCGGAGCAGGAGAAAGTCAAACGCGGCTTCGCGCGCGAGGACCTGTTCGTCTGCGTGCACGAGCAGTTCATGACCGAAACCGCGCGCATGGCCGACATCGTTCTGCCCGCGACGATGTTCCTCGAACACGACGACGTGTATCAGGCGGGCGGCGCGCAATACATCGTTCTCGGGCCGAAGCTTGTCGAACCGCCGGGCGAGTGCCGCTCCAATCACGAGGTGATTTGCGCGCTTGCCACGCGCCTCGGCGCGCGCCACCGCGGTTTTGCGATGACCGCGCGCGAGCTCATCGACGAGACGCTGCGGGCGTCCGGCTGGTGCGGCGTCGATGAGCTCGATGCCAAGCGCTGGATCGACTGCCAGCCGGATTTCGCCACCGCGCACTATCTCAACGGCTTCGCGTACAAGGATGGCAAGTTCAAATTCAGCCCCGACTGGCCGACGGTACCGTTCACGCGGCCGACCACATACACACCGCCGCCCGACATGCCGGCCCTGCCGGACCATTGGGAGGTGATCGAGGAGGCCGATCCGCAACACCCGTTTCGCCTCGCGACGTCGCCGTCGCGCGGGTTCCTCAATTCCACTTTCACGGAAACGCCAAGTTCGCGCACTCGCGAGGGACGGCCGGAGGTGATGATCCACCCGGAGGATGCGGCGCGGCTCGGGATTTGCGACGGCGCCAAGGTGGTTCTCGGAAACCGGCGCGGCGAGGTGCGCCTTTATGCGCGCCTGTTCGACGGCGTCCGGCGCGGAGTCCTCATCGCCGAGTCTATTTGGCCGAACGCCGCCTATGAGGACGGCCGCGGCATCAACACCCTCACATCGGCCGACGTCGTCGCGCCCTTCGGCGGCGCGGCCATCCACGACACCAAAGTCTGGGTCCGGTTACGAACCGACTGACGCCTTCGGAGAAAATGCGGTCACTGCGGTTAGGCGCACGGTAACCGTGCCGGCGCTCTCTACCGGCGACGGACTGCATCGCGCACGCGCGAGGCCTTACGTTCCCGGAGAACTCTTCCCGGCGGACCGATCATGCAGAACCGGGCTCGCGCAACGCCGAGCGACGACGGCTGCCCCTCCGGTACGGAGGAGGATACCCGCGTCGGTTCGCGCGGCCGGGAGACGGGGCTCGACGCCCGCGCTCTCCGGCGCGCGCTCGAGCACGGCATTGAGGAAGGCCTGTCGTCGCGCGCTTCGCCCGCAGGCGAAGACAAGCCGGGCGAAACGTCGCCGGCCAAGTCTGGACGCGCCTGGCGGCGGACTGCGAAGACCCTCGTCGGAATCGCCGTCGTCGCGGTGTTCGGCTGGATCCCGCTGCAGGCGCTGCTGCAGACGTCGAGCGTCGAAGCCGTCGTCAATTCGCGCGTGGTCACGCTGCGTTCCCCGATCGACGGCGAGGTTGTCGCGGGGCGCACGTCCCTGTCCGATTCGGGTGTCATTCGCCGCGGCGCGGTGGTGCTGCGCGTCGTCAATCCCCGCGCCGAGCGCGCGCGGCTCGACGATCTGCGGCGTCAGCTCGCACGGCTCGAAAGCGAGCTGCCCGCGATCAAGGCCAAGCTCGCGGCGGCGCGTGCGCTCGAAGGGGACCTCACCCGGCAAGCCGCGCAGTTTCGCGAATGGCGGATCCGTCAGCTCGAGGCGCGCATCGCAGAGCTCGAAAGCCTCGTCGCGGCCGCGGTCGCGCGGCGCGAGGAGGCCGCGGCCGCCGTCGAGCGCGCAACCTCGCTCGTGCGTTCGAACAGCATTTCCACCGCAGAGCTCGCGCGCCTGACGCGGGAGCGGACGATTGCCGAGCAGACCGAGGTCGGGGCGAGACGTCGCCTCGACGCCACCCAGATCGAGCTGAAGGCGGCGCATGCCGGAACCTTTCTCGGCGACAGCTACAATGATCGCCCGAGCTCGATGCAACGCCAGGAAGAATTGCACCAGCAGGTGGCCACGCTTTCGGCCGCGCTCGACAAGGCGGATGCCGACATCGCCTGGCTGCGCGGCGAGATCGCACAGGAGCAGGTCCGCTACAGCACCCGTTCGGCGGCGGAGATCAGGCTTCCCGTCGCCGGGCGCCTCTGGGAAATGATGACGTCGCCGGGAGAGGACGTGCGCGCAGGGCAGCCGCTGCTGCGGGTCCTCGATTGCTCCGGTGCGGTCGTGACCGCGAACGTGACCGAGCGTGTTTACAACCGGCTGCAGGTGGGATCGCCGGCCCGGTTCGTGCCGGCCGAGGGCGGGCCCGAGTTCGACGGTGTTATCTCCAATCTCACCGGCGCGGCCGGCGCCGCGGCCAACCTCGCGATCAGCCCGGACAGTCTGGGCAAGGAACCCTACCGCGTCACGGTTTCCATCCCGCAACTCGCGAGAGAGTCGGCCGACTGCAAGGTCGGCCGCACCGGCCGCGTGATCTTCGCGGGGGAGAAAGCGGCGACGCCATGAGCCCCGTGGTCGATGCGCTCGCGCCGGGTCTCGCGGCGCTCGGCGCCGGCCTTGCCCTCCTTCCCTGGTTGCGGCGTGACGGCACCGTCCCCCGCGCCTTCATGGCGGTCGTTGCGGTTCTGTTGCTCGTCTACTATTTCCGCTGGCGCATTTCCTCTTCGGTCCCTCCGGCCGGGTGGACTCTCGACTTCGGCGTAGGCCTCGTCTTCCTCTTGGCGGAGGCCAGCGCGCTCGTCTCGGGGGCGCTCTCGCTCGTCTTCCTCAGTCGAACCCGCAACCGCACAAGCGAGGTCGAGGCGAATCTGCCGTGGCTGGCGGGTCGACCGGAGCCGCTCATCGACGTGTTCATCTGCACTTACAACGAGGAAGAACCGATCCTCGAGCGCACGATTGTCGGCGCAACCGGGATCGATTACGGCAATTTCCGCGTTTGGGTGCTAGACGACGGACGCCGCCCTTGGCTCGAAGCGCTGGCCAAGCGGCTCGGCTGCCGCTACCTCACACGGCCGGACAACCGCCATGCCAAGGCGGGCAACATCAACCATGCGCTCGCGCATGTCAGCGCGCTGCCCGACCCGCCGCAGTTCATTGCCATTCTCGATGCCGATTTCGTCCCGATGCCGCAATTCCTGCGGCGCGCGCTCGCCCTGGTCCGGGATGACAGCGTCGGCATCGTGCAGACGCCGCAACATTTCATCAACCCCGATCCGATCCAAGCCAATCTCGCGGCCGCGCGCGTCTGGCCCGACGAACAGCGCTATTTTTTCGATATTTTCATGCCGGCCAAGGACGCCTGGGACGCGGCGTTCTGCTGCGGCACCTCCTCGCTGATCCGCATGAGGCCGCTGATGCGGATCGGCGGCTTCCCGACCGATTCGGTGACAGAAGACTATCTCTTGACGCTTCGCATGAAGGAGATCGGATCGCGGACGGTCTATCTCAATGAGCGGCTCACGGTCGGCCTCGCTCCGGAAGGACTGAAGGAGTACACCACGCAGCGGGGCCGCTGGTGTCTCGGCTTCATGCAGATCGTGCGCGGACGCAGCGGGCCCTTCTCGCGGCGATCCCGGCTCGGCTTCCTCGACCGATTGTCGCTCGTCGACGCATTTCTGAGCTGGACCGCGCTCTACGGCATGAAGATTCTCGGCCTGATCGTGCCGCTGCTCTATCTCTTGTTCGGCATCCGCAGCGTGGACGCAGGGCTTTCCGACCTGCTGCAGCATTTCCTGCCTTACTTTTTCTGGCAATCGCTCACCATGGCGTGGGTGTCGGCGGGAAGGTCGCTGCCCGTCATGGCCGACATTGCCCAGTTCATCGCGGCGCCGGCAGTCTTGCGGGCCGTCTTCGTCGGGCTTCTGAAACCGCGGGGACAGAAATTCAAGGTCACGGCCAAAGGCGGCGATCGCGGCCGGCGCTTTGTCGAGTGGCCAATCGCCCGGTTTTACCTGGGCATGCTGACGCTGACGTCCGCCGCGATCCTCTACGCCTTCATCCTGCAGGCGAGCGGCGAGCGGCTCTCCTACAGCGGCCTGGCACTCGCCTGGTGCTGGTACAACGCCACCATCCTCGTCCTCGTCTGCTTGGTGTGCGTCGAGCAGCCGCGCCGGCGCAAGGCGGAGCGGTTCGAGACGAACGAAGCCGTGCAGATCGCCGCCGGCGGCCGGTCCCAGTTGTATCGGCTCGTGGATATCTCGATCACCGGCGCACGGATTCGCGGCGCGCCGGCCCTCCCGGTCGGCGCGCGGGTGCGCTGCACGCTGCGGGGTCAGTCGGTGGAGGCGACGATCGTTCGGTCCCTGCCGGACGGCTTTGCGGTCCAGTTCGACGAAAATCTCGATGCACGCATTGCCATGATCCGCAGTTTCTATGCAGGCGACTATATCGCCGCCTTCGACCGCATCGCGCCGACGCGCGTCGGCTGGGCGATGTTCGCCCGGCTGTTCCGGTAGAAAAGGGTGCGCTGCCGCGTCGGCCCGCGCAGCCCGCATGCAGCGAAACGCAATGCGCGGAACGGTTTGAGAACGGGTCGCGGATTCGCTTCCGCCGCATCCGCGCTACGCTTGCTCCGCCGATCAAGCACGCCCGCGCGCGTCAGATTTCCGGCGCGAGCAGAGTGCACTGCGGCCGTTTCGCGCCGGCGATGCGGCAGCGGCCGCCGACGATGTGCACGCGGCCTTCGGCGAGGAGCCGCAGCGCGAGCGGATAGATGCGGTGCTCGGCGGCAAGCACGCGCGCGGCGAGCGAATCGGCCGTGTCGTCGTCGTGCACCGGCACGGCGGCCTGCACGATTGCAGGCCCGGAATCCATTTCCGGGACGACGAAATGTACGGTCGCGCCATGAATCTTGACGCCCGCGCGCAGCGCCCGCTCATGGGTGTCGAGCCCCTTGAAGGCGGGAAGCAGCGCCGGATGGATGTTGATGAGCCGGTTCTCCCAGCGCTGCACGAACCAGGGGGTGAGCAGGCGCATGAAGCCCGCAAGGCAGACGATTTCGATCCCGCGCGCCTTGAGGGATGCATCGAGTGCGCGCTCGAAGGCCTCGCGATCCGTGCCGAAGCGGCTATGGTCGATGATCTGCGTGGCGATACCGGTGGCGCTCGCGCGGTCGAGCCCCAGCGCATCGGGCCGGTTCGAGATCACGAGCGCGATCTCGGCCGGATAGTCCGGCGCGCGAGCCGCCTCGATGAGCGCGGCCATATTCGAACCGCGCCCGGAGATCAGGACCGCGGTGCGCTTGCGCGTCATGGTGCAGGCGATCCCGAAAGGGGCAGGCGTCCGTCATAGACGACGCGGGATGCCCCGCGCTCCGTCCGCACAATGTGCCCCAGATTTACCACGCGCTCGCCTTCCCGCGCCAAGACGGCGGCGACCGTCTCTGCATCCGCGGGCGCGACGACGGCGACCATGCCGATTCCGCAGTTGAAGGTGCGCAACATCTCGCGTTCGGCGATGCCGCCGGCTTCCGCGAGCCAGCGGAACACCGGCGGAACGGGAATGCGCTCGAGCGCCACGCGGGCCGCAAACCCTGCCGGCAGAATGCGCGGGATGTTGTCGGGAAAACCGCCGCCGGTAATGTGCGCGAGAGCCTTCACGGCGCCCGTCTCGCGAATCGCGGCGAGGCAGGACTTCACATAGAGGCGCGTCGGCGCGAGCACGGCTTCCCCGAGAGTGCGGTCGGGCGCGAACGGGCAGGGGGTCTCCCAGGAGAGGCCCGCGCGGTCCACGACCTTGCGCACGAGGGAAAAGCCGTTCGAATGCAGGCCGCTCGACACAAGGCCGAGCAGCACGTCGCCTTCGGCAAGGTCGGGGCGCGGCAGAAGCCGCCCGCGCTCGACCGCACCGACCGCAAAGCCGGCAAGATCGTAGTCGCCGGGCCGGTAGAGACCGGGCATTTCCGCCGTCTCGCCGCCGATCAGCGCGCAGCCGGCCTGTCGGCAGCCTTCGGCAATGCCCGCCACCACCGTCGCGGCGGTTTCAGGCGACAACACGCCGCAGGCAAAATAGTCGAGGAAAAAAAGGGGTTCGGCGCCCTGCACGACAAGATCGTTAACCGACATGGCCACGAGATCGATGCCGATCGTCGCGTGTCGGTTGCAATCGATGGCCACCTTGATCTTGGTACCGACGCCGTCCGTCGCGGCGACCAGGACGGGATCGGAGAAGCCCGCGCGCTTGAGATCGAACAGGCCGCCGAAGCCGCCGATCTCGGCGTCGGCCCCGGCGCGGGCGGTCGCCCGCACCAGCGGCTTGATCATGTCTACCAGCCGGTTGCCGGCATCGATGTTGACCCCAGCGTCCGCATAGGTCAGGGGTCGATTGCGCTGATCCGCCATGTCTGCCCGTGCGTTTCTGCGCGGTGGTACGGCGGAATCGCCTCCGGCGCAATCGCGTTCACGCGCGGTCCGCCCGGCCGCCCGCCGACGCCGGACGGCCGGCACGGTGCTTGGCAATCCCGGTCCGGCGGTTTATGGCGTGCCGATCCATTTTCTTTTTTCGAACCTCTCCAGTGAACCTGCCGAATCTCATCACTCTGGCCCGCATCCTCTCGGTGCCGATCGTCGTCTGGGCCATCGCCGCAAACGAAATGCTCGTCGCTTTCGTGCTGTTCGTGACCGCCGGCATCAGCGATGCGGTCGACGGCTTCCTGGCCAAGCGTTTCGACATGAAGAGCGAGCTCGGCGCCTATCTCGACCCGCTTGCGGACAAGGTGCTGATCGTTTCGATCTATGTCGCGCTGGGAATCACCCAGGAGATCCCGCGCTGGCTTGTCATCCTGGTGGTCTCCCGGGATCTGATGATCATCGGTGCGGTGATGCTGTCCTGGCTCGTCGGCAAGCCGGTTGCGGTGCGCCCGCTCGTCATTTCCAAGATCAACACCGTGGCGCAGATCGTGCTCGCGGGCCTTGTGCTCGGTTCCCTCGGGCTTTCCTTCGACCCCGGGTGGCTGATGCCCGCCTGCATGGCGGCCGTCGCCGCCTTGACCTTGTTGTCGGTCGGGGCCTATGTGCGCGAGTGGATCCGGCACATGAGCGCGAACGAGCTGCGCGGCTGAGCCGCGCCGGGGGGCGCGCCGCTGGCGGTGGGAGGCCGGAGGCGGCAGTGGCAGTCGGAATGGGCTTCGAGCGCCAAGTGACGTTCTGGGGCGCCGCGATGGTCGTCTTTCTGGCGATCCTCTGGCTCCTGCACGAGATCCTGCTGCCTTTCGTCGCCGGGATGGCGCTCGCCTATCTGTTCAACCCGCTCGCGAACCGTCTGGAGCGCGTCGGAGTCGACAGGCTGATCGCGTCGCTGCTGATCATCGGCGTCTTCGTTCTCTCCTTCATCCTGCTGATCCTGATCATCGTGCCGATTCTCGGTGGTCAGCTTTCCGCCTTCATCGAGAACCTTCCGGGCTACGTACAGCGCCTGCAGTCGGTCATCACCGATCCGAGCCGGCCCTGGCTGAGAAAGGTGCTGGGCGAAAACCTGGCCGGCGCCGACGCAAGCCTTACCGATCTCGTCTCGCAGGGGGCGGGATGGCTCACCGCCTTTCTGCGGTCGCTCTGGTCGGGCGGGCAGACGCTGATCTCGGTGTTTTCCCTCGTGGTGGTGATGCCGGTCGTCGCCTTCTACGTGCTCTACGACTGGGAGCGCATGCTGCGCACCGTCGACGGTTGGATTCCGCTACCCTACCGTGAAACCGTGCGCGAGATCGCCCGCGACATCGACGTCGCGATCGCGGGTTTCGTCCGCGGACAAACCGGCGTCTGCCTCATTCTCGGCTCCTGCTATGCGCTCGGCCTGACCTTGGTCGGGCTCAATTTCGGCCTGTTGATCGGGCTCGTCTCGGGCCTCATCACCTTCATTCCCTATGTGGGCTCGATGACCGGTCTCGTGCTCGCCACCGCGGTCGGCGTCGCGCAATTCTGGCCCAACTGGACGCCGATCCTTCTCGTCGTCGGCATCTTCTTTTTGGGCCAGTTCCTCGAAGGTTATATCCTCACCCCCAAGCTCGTCGGGCGCAGTGTCGGGCTGCATCCGGTCTGGCTCATGTTCGCGCTCTTTGCCTTTGGTTACCTCCTGGGCTTCGTCGGCATGCTGCTCGCCGTGCCGCTGGCGGCCGCGATCGGCGTGATCGCCCGCTTCGCCTTGCGCCGCTACATGAACAGCACGCTCTACACGGGCGAACCCGAGAAGCCGCGCGAGCCGAAGCCGCACGCGGCCCGGGGCAGCCGTCCTTAAGGTCCGCGCCGTGGCCTCGCCCGTCCGCGCGCGTCAGCTCGCTTTCGATCTCGTGCACCAGGAAAGCTTCCGGCGCGAGGATTTCGTCGTTGGCCCCTCCAACGCCGAGGCTTTCGCGCTCATCGCGCGCTGGCCGGATTGGGCAGCCCCGGTTGCCGCGCTCATCGGCCCCGAGGGAGCGGGAAAGAGCCATTTGGCGGCCATCTGGGCCGCGGAAGCGGGCGCACGTCTGATCGCGGCGCGAGCGCTGCGCGAGGCCGAACTTCCGGCCGCGCTCGCCACGGGGGCCCTCGTCGTGGAGGACCTTGCCGCCGGCAGATACGACGAAAACGCGCTCTTCCACCTCCTTAATCTCGCGCGCGAGCACGAGGCCTTTCTGTTGCTCACCGCGGCCGATGCCGGTGCCCTGCGGCCCAGGCTTCCCGATCTTGCCTCGCGGCTGCGCGCGGTGCCGGCCGTGCGGATCGGCGCCCCGGACGAGACGCTCCTCGGAGCGGTGCTGGTGAAGCTCTTTGCCGATCGCCAGCTCCAGGTGGATGCCGGGCTGGTCCGCTTCCTGGTCAGCCGCATCGAGCGGTCTGTTCCGGCGGCCCGGGCCGCCGTCGCCCAGCTCGACGCGGAGGCGCTGCGGCGCGGCCGCCCGGTCAACCGGGCCTTCGCGGCGGAACTGTTCCGCGCCGGCGGGGAGGGGCTTTGCTAACCCTCGCCGCAGGGCGATCTGGCAAGCCCCGGCCGCCTGTGTCACCTTAGTGTCACGTTCCGCCGTTTGAGTGGCGGCACGTCGAGGAATTGCCATGACTACCGCCGACACAGCCGCGCTGGTTGGCGAGACCGCCGCCAGGGAGGCGGCCGCCACCCCCGAGCCTGTTGCTCCGGATATCGCGACCCGGCCCGAGCGCTTCGTCAACCGCGAGCTGTCCTGGCTGCATTTCAACCGCCGGGTGCTCGAGGCCTCGCAGGACGCCGCCCACCCGCTCCTGGAGCGGGTGCGATTCCTCTCGATCTCTGCGAACAATCTCGACGAGTTCTTCATGGTGCGGGTGGCGGGCCTCAAGGCGCAGGTGCGCGAGGGAATCGTCACCCGCAGCCCCGACGGCCTCACACCGACCGAGCAGCTCGCCCGCATCGGCGAAGCGGTCGCCCGCCTCGCGAGCGACCAGCAGGCGCGCTGGCGGGAGCTGCGTGGGGAGCTTGCCGACAACGGCATCGTCCTCGTGGACGGGCCGGACCTCACGAAGAGCGAGCGGGACTGGCTCGAGAGTCATTTCCTTCGCCATATCTTTCCGGTGCTGACGCCGCTCGCGATCGATCCGGCGCACCCGTTCCCCTTCATCCCCAATCTCGGCTTCTCGCTCGCCCTCCAGCTCGTGCGCACGACCGACGGGAAAGCGATGAACGCGCTCATCCGCGTGCCCAACCGGATCGATCGCTTCATCCGCCTGCCGGAGGCGCCGGAAGGCGGCGGGGCGCGGCTCATTACCCTCGAACAGGCGACCGGCCTGTTCATCGGCCGGCTGTTCCCCGGCTACATCGTGCGCGGGCAGGGCAGCTTCCGGGTCATCCGCGATTCGGAGGTCGAGATCGAGGAAGAATCCGAAGACCTCGTGCGCGAGTTCGAGACCGCTCTCAAAAGGCGGCGGCGCGGGTCGGTCATCCGGCTCGAAATGGAAGAGGCGATGCCGGTCGCCTTGCGCCGCTTCGTGCAAAACGAGCTCGGCGCGTCGGACGACGAAATGTTTCTCGTCGACGGCGTCCTCGCCCTCAACGAGCTGTCCCAGCTCAGCGCGGTTGACCGGCCGGACCTCGAATTCGTTCCCTACAATCCGCGCTTTCCCGAGCGCATCCGCGAGCAGGGAGGCGACTGTTTCGCGGCGATCCGCCAGAAGGACCTCATCGTCCACCACCCCTACGAGTCTTTCGATGTGGTGGTTCAGTTCCTCAACCAGGCGGCACGCGACCCCAATGTCGTCGCGATCAAGCAGACGCTCTACCGCACGTCGAACGATTCGCCGATCGTGCGCGCCCTATCGGAGGCCGCCGAGTCCGGCAAGTCGGTGACCGCCCTCGTCGAGCTCAAGGCGCGCTTCGACGAGGAGGCGAATATTCGTTGGGCGCGCGACCTCGAACGCGCCGGCGCGCAGGTCGTCTACGGGTTCATCGAGCTCAAGACTCACGCCAAGCTTTCGCTCGTCGTGCGGCGCGAAGGCGGGTCGCTCGTCTCCTATGTCCATGTCGGAACCGGCAACTACCATCCGGTGACGGCGCGGCTTTATACAGACCTTTCCTTCTTCACCGCGGACCCGGTGATCGGGCGCGACGTCGCCCGCATCTTCAACTTCATTACCGGCTATGCCGAACCGGCCGAGCTCGAGAAAATGGCGGTCTCTCCCCTCAGCCTGCGGCGGCACATTCTCGACCACATCGAGGCGGAGATCGCCCACGCCAAGGCGGGCCGGCCCGCGGCCATCTGGATGAAGATGAACGCGCTCGTCGATCCCGAGATCATCGACGCGCTCTATGCCGCCTCGCAGGCGGGGGTCGAGATCGATCTCGTGGTGCGCGGCATCTGCTGCCTGAGGCCGCGCGTGCCCGGTCTTTCCGACAATATCAACGTGAAATCCATCGTCGGCCGGTTCCTGGAACACGGCCGCATCTATTGCTTCGGCAACGGCTACGGCCTGCCGCATCAGAAGGCGGCGCTCTATATTTCCTCGGCCGACATGATGCCGCGCAACCTCGACCGCCGCGTCGAAGTGCTGTGCCCGATCGTGAACCCGACGGTGCACCAGCAGGTGCTGGACCAGATCATGGTCGCCAATCTTTTGGACAATCAGCAGAGCTGGACGCTCTTGCCCGACGGCAGCTCCGTGCGCATAAAGCCCCGGGAGGGCGAAGAGCCCTTCAATGCGCACAAATATTTCATGACCAATCCGAGCCTGTCGGGCCGTGGAAAATCGCTCAAGGACTCATCGCCCCGCAGCCTGTTTCGCCGCCAACGCGGTTGAAGGGGCGGCCGCTGCGGTCGCCGAAGCGCCGGGACGGCTTGCTCACGGTCCGCCGGTCGCGGTCATCGACATCGGCTCGAACTCGGTGCGCCTGGTCGTCTATGAGGGGCTCACCCGCAGCCCCGCGCCGATCTTTAATGAAAAGACCTTGTGCGGCCTTGGGCGCGAGGTGCAGTCGACCGGGCTGCTTGCGGCCGACGCGGTCGACAAGGCGCTGCACGCGCTCAAGCGCTTCCGCGCCCTCTGCGACGTTTTGCGGGTGGAGCGCATCTGGATCGTCGCGACGGCGGCCTGCCGCGAGGCGAAGAACGGCCCGGAGTTCATCGCCGAGGCGGGGCGGATCTGCGGCGGCAAGATCGACGTGCTCTCCGGCAAACGCGAGGCCGAGCTGTCGGCGCTCGGCGTCGTCTCCGGCGTGCACCGGCCGGACGGGATCGTCGGCGATCTCGGCGGCGGTTCCCTCGAGCTTGTGGATGTGCACGCCAACCGCCTGCGGCGCGGCGTCACTTTGCCGCTCGGCGGCCTCGCTTTGCAAGATATTGCGGGCAAGTCGATCAAAAAGGCAGAGAAGATCGTCCGCAAAGCGCTTACCGGCGTGCCGGCGCTGCAGGCAGGGGCAGGGCGCACCTTCTATGCGGTCGGGGGAACCTGGCGGGCACTCGCCCGGCTGCACATGTGGCAGAGCGGCTATCCCCTGCACGTCACGCACGGCTATGCGATCCCCGCCAAGGAGACCTTCGAGTTCTCCCGCCTCGTCCACCGGGTGAATACCGAGATGCTGTCGCGCATCGAAGTGGTTTCCGACGCCCGGCGCCCGCTGCTCGCCTATGGCGCGCTCGTGCTCGAGCATGTCGTGCGGGTGGCGCGGCCGCGGCAGGTGATGTTCTCGGCGCTCGGGGTGCGCGAAGGGCTGCTCTATTCGTTGCTCGACCCTGAGGAGCAGAGGCGCGACCCGCTGCTTGCGGCGGCCCGCGACCTCAATTTGCTGCGCTCGCGCGCTCCGGAGCACGGGGAGGAGCTGATCGTCTGGACCGACAATTTCATGGCGCATTCAGGTATCGACGAAAGCGCGGAAGAAAAACGCCTTCGGCACGCCGCCTGCCTTCTTGCCGATATCGGCTGGCGTGCCCATCCCGATTACCGCGGCGAACAGTCGCTCAACATCATTGCCCATGGCGGCTTCATCGGCCTCGACCATCCGGGGCGCGCTTACCTCGCGCTTGCGGTGTTCTTCCGCCATGTCGGTCTCATCGACGACGAATTGTCGCCGCGTCTGCGCGAGCTCGCCTCCACCCGGATGATCGACCGCGCCCGCGTGCTCGGGGCGGCGATGCGCGTCGCCTATCTCGTGTCGGCGGCCATGCCGGGCGTGCTGCCGCGCGCGCCCCTGCGGGTCGAGCGCGGCAAGCTCGTGCTGCGTCTGCCGGAGCCGCTGTCGGCGCTTGCCGGCGAGCGCCTGTTCAACCGGCTGCGGCAGCTTGCGAAGCTCATCGGCCGCGAGCCGTCGATGGTGACGGAATAGTGCGCGGCGTCTCGTCTCCCGGCCGGGGCTGTCAGGCGTGGCGGCGCGCCGGTTCATGCACCGGGGCCGGTGCCGCCTCGCGCTCGACCGGAGCGACCCGGCCCTCTACGATCGCCAGGGCGAGCCGGCCGTGCTTCAAGGCGAGCGCGTTCTCACCGAACAGTTCCCGCCGCCAGCCACTGAAGGCCGGCACGTCGGCATTGTCGTCAGCGGCGATGCGTTCGAGATCGTCGACGGTGGCGATCACCTTGGCGGCGACCCCGTGGCGCTCGGCGGTCATGCGCAGCAGCACCTTGAGCAACTCCACCGTCGCCGTGCCGTTCGGCGCCGCGCGCGCCCGCTCGATGCGCGGCAGCGTCTTCGGGTCGCGCGCAAGGCCGCGCTTGACCGCCTCGATGATCTCCTGGCCCCATTTGGAACGCTCGAAGCCCTTGGGGATCGAGCGAAGGCTCGCCAGCCGTTCGAGCGTGGTCGGCGCGTGGATCGCGATGTCGCCGATCACCTCGTCCTTGAGGATGCGGCCGCGCGGCACGTCGCGCGCCTGCGCCTCGCGCTCGCGCCAAGCCGCGACTTCGATGAGAACCGCAAGCTCGCGGGGCTTGCGCACCCGGGTCTTGAGGCGCTCCCAGGCGCGGGCGGGGTCGGCCCGATAGGTCTCGGGCGAGATCAGGACGCCCATCTCCTCGAAAACCCAATCGACGCGCCCGCGCCGTTCGAGGTCCTGCGACAGCGTGAGATAGACGCGCACGAGATGCGTGACGTCGGAGATCGCATAGGCGATCTGTTCGGCACTGAGCGGCCGGCGCGACCAGTCGGTGAAGCGGTGGGACTTGTCGAGCGTATCGCCCGTGATGCGTTGCACGAGCTGATCGTAGGATATGGAGTCCCCATGGCCCAGCACCATGGCCGCCACCTGGGTGTCGAACACCGGGTGCGGAATGAGGCCTGCGCGGTGCCAGATGATTTCGATATCCTGCCGCGCGGCATGGAACACCTTGAGCACGCGCTCGTTCGCCATGAGCGCGAAGAAGGGGGAAAGATCGATCCCCTCCGCGAGCGCGTCGATGACCACGGCCTCGTCGGTTGAAGCCATCTGCACGACGCACAGCTTCGGGTAATAGGTGGTTTCGCGCAGGAATTCGGTATCGACCGTGATGAAGGGATGCTGAGCCAGGCGCTCACAGGCGGCCGCAAGTTTCTGGTTGGATGTGATTGGCTGCATGTGCGCTCAATAACGCAGTCGCGGCGGAATGTCGCGGGGAAGACGCAGCCCCGCTTTGCCGCAGTGCGGAAAAGGGTTTCCGGATAGGGTTAACCGCGAATCCTCGGCAGCATGATAAATTCCCACGGACTCGGCATGGCGCCGACCGGAACCTCAATCAGCGTCGGCCCGTCGCGCCGCCCGAAGCCCCGGCGCAGCGCGCCGCGCAGGTCTTCCGGGGTGCGGGCGCGTTCGGCCGCGGCGCCGAAGCTCTCCGCAAAGCGGACGAAATCGGGGTTGGTGAGGGTGCAGGCGATGAGCCGGTTCCCGTAGGTCTCCTCCTGGATGCGCCGCACATTGCCGAAGGCACCGTCGGCGAAGACCACCGCGACAAGCGGGATCCGGTGGTGGACCGCGGTCGCAAGCTCGTTCGCGGTATAAAGAAAGCCGCCGTCGCCGTTGATCGACAGCACGGGGACGTCCGCCCGCGCGTGCTGTGCACCGAGCGCGGTGGCAAAACCCCAACCGAGATTGTCCTGGTATCCGGGCGAGAGGAAGGTGCGGGGCTTGTACACCGGAAAGGCGAGGCGCGCCGCGAAGCCGATCTGCGTCACCTCGTCGACATAGATGCCGTCTTCCGGCAGTTCGGCGCGGATCGCCTCGAGAAAGGCGATCTGCGGCGCAAGCTTGGCAAGGCGCCGGCGCCATTTCGCCTGCCGGTCCAGCATCTCCTCCCGCCGCGAGGGGCGGGCGGCGTTGTGGGCCGGCAGTACGTCGATCAGGCGCCTGAGGATCGGGGCCGCCTCGCCGAGGAGCGCGACCGCCGGTGGGCGAAAGCGCTCCACTTCCTCCGGGTCGGAGTCGACGCGGATGATCGCAAGATCGGCGTCCAACCCCCAGACGGTCTGCGGCACGTGCAGCCGCGTGCCGACGCCGAGCACCACGTCGGCCTCCGCCCACAATTCGTGGCCGAGCGGCAGCGTCACGCTTAACGGGTTGCGGCTGTCGAGCACGCCGCGGCCGCGCCGATAGCCAAGCACGGGGGCCTGCAGCATGGCGGAGAGCGCGGCCACCTCGGCCGCCGCCTCCTGCGCGCCGCCGCCGCAGACGATGAGTGGCCGTTTGGCGGCGCCGAGGCGCTTCGCGGCGGCGCGCACGGCGTCCTCGTCGATCGTCGCGGGTTCGGGGGGCGCCGGGGCGATCAGGCCAACGGCGCCCTGCCGGCCCCACACGTCGATCGCGCAGGCGAGCGCGGCGGGTCCGCGTCGGCCACGGCGCATGGCGGCAAAGGCGGCGGCGACGAGGCCGGGCGCCTCGTGTGGGGTGCGGATGCGGGCCGAGAAATCGACGAGGCGGGCAAGCAGGCCCTCCTGGTCGCGGATTTCGTGCAAATGGCCGAAACCGCGCCCGATCTGGCTTTGCGGAATTTGCCCGACCAGGGCGAGGACGGGCGCATTCATCCCATAGGCGGTCAGCAGGGCGGCCCCCGTGTTGAGGAGGCCGGGGCCCGGCACCACCGCATAGGCCTGCGGCCGGCCGGTGGCGAGCGCGGCCCCGAGCGCCATATAGGCCGCACCCTGCTCGTGCCGAGCATGGACGGTGCGAATGCGGTCGGCTGCGCGGAACAGCGCGTCGAAAAGGGGGTCGTTGTGGATGCCGGGAAGCGCGTAGATCGAGTCGAGACCGTGGGCGAGAAGGGCTGCAACGGTCGCCTCCGCGGTCGTCATGCGTGTCATGGACCCCACTCATGCCCCTGTTCGCCGGGCCGATACAAGCGGTGCGAGGGCTTGTCCCGAAAAAAGGCCCAAGTCCCTCCTTCCTTGACAAAGCGGGGGGCGCATGCACCTTGCCGCCGCAGTCGAAACCGGGCCCCCGAGACAGCCTCATGCACCGCTACCGCACGCACACCTGCGGCGCGCTCCGCGAAAGCGCGATCGGCGAGACGGTTCGCCTTTCCGGCTGGTGCCACCGCATTCGCGACCACGGCGGCGTGCTGTTCATCGATCTGCGCGACCATTACGGGCTCACCCAATGCGTGGTCGATCCCGACAGCCCCGCTTTCGGCATGGCCGAAACGCTGCGCGCCGAATGGGTGGTGCGCATCGACGGCAAAGTGCGGCGCAGACCCTCCGGAACGGAAAATGCCGACCTTCCGACAGGCGCGATCGAAGTCTACGTCGCCGAGATCGAAGTGCTTGGGCCGGCCGCCGAACTGCCGCTGCCGGTGTTCGGCGAGCAGGAATATCCGGAGGAGACGCGGCTGCGCTACCGGTTTCTGGACCTGCGGCGCGAGCGGCTCCACCGCAACATTATGACGCGGGTCGCGATCATCGACTCGATGCGCCGGCGCATGAGGGAGGCGGGGTTCTTCGAGTTTCAGACGCCGATCCTCACCGCCTCCTCGCCGGAGGGCGCGCGCGACTTCCTCGTTCCCTCGCGCCTGCATCCGGGCAAGTTCTACGCGCTGCCGCAGGCGCCGCAGCAGTTCAAGCAGCTTCTCATGGTCGCGGGCTTCGATCGCTATTTCCAGATCGCGCCCTGCTTCCGCGACGAGGACCCGCGCGCCGACCGACTGCCGGGCGAATTCTACCAACTCGACGTGGAGATGAGCTTCGTCACGCAGGATGATGTCTTTGCCGCGATGGAACCGGTGCTGCGTGGGGTGTTCGCGGAATTCGCCGGCACCTGGGCGGTGACGGAAACGCTGCCGCGCATCACCCATGCGGAGGCGCAGCTGCGCTACGGCACCGACAAGCCGGACCTGCGCAACCCGCTTCTCATCGCCGACCTGACGGAGGAGTTCTCCGCCGAGGGCGTCACCTTCAACGCCTTCAAGACCGTCATCAAGGCGGGCGGGGTGGTGCGGGCGATTCCCGCCCCCGGCGCGGCCGGCCAGCCGCGCTCCTGGTACGACAAGCTCAACGAATGGGCGCGCAGCGATCTCGGCGCCGCCGGGCTCGGCTATATCGTGTTCGAGGCCGATGGCGGCAAGGGACCGATCGCCAAGTTCATTCCGCCGGACGTTCAGGCGCGAATTCTCGCAAAGACCGGCGCCAAGGCGGGCGACGCGGTATTCTTCTCGGCCGGCAAGCCGGCCGATGCCGCCAAGGTCGCGGGCTTCGCCCGCACGCGGATCGGCGAGGAACTCGGGCTCGTCGACAGGGAGCGGTTCGCGCTCTGCTGGATCACCGACTTCCCGATGTTCGAGTGGAACGAGGAGGAGAAGAAGATCGACTTCTCCCACAATCCGTTTTCCATGCCGCAGGGCGGTCTCGAAGCGCTGGAGACCAAAGACCCCCTCGCCATCAATGCCTACCAGTACGATATGGTCTGCAACGGCTACGAGATCGCCTCCGGGGCGATCCGCAACCACTCGCCGGAGATCATGAAGAAGGCGTTCGGCATTGCCGGCTATGACGAGGCGGTGCTCGAAGCGCGTTTCGGCGGCATGGCGCGCGCTTTCCGCTATGGTGCGCCGCCGCACGGCGGCATGGCGGCCGGCGTCGACCGCATCGTCATGCTGCTCTGCCGCGAGCAGAATTTGCGCGAGGTCGCGCTATTCCCGATGAATCAGCGCGCCGAGGATCTGATGATGGGCGCGCCTTCGGAAGCGACCGCAAAGCAGCTTCGCGAACTCCACGTGCGGGTCAACCCGCCGCAGAAATAGGCGCGGGCGCAGCCCCGCGCCTCAGGCCGGCACGACGCGCACGCGCGTGCCCCACGGGTCCTGCGTCTCGAAGCCGCCGTCGACGGGCGCGACCGGTGCACCGGCGGCGCGCAGGCGCGCCCGCAGCGCGTTTGCATCCACCGACGCATCATGCGCGAAGGAGAACCAGGCAAGCCCCGCGCGGGCCGGATCGCGCCGCCCCGCATCACGGCTTGTGAAATCGTTGGCGGCGAAGTGGTGGTGATAGCGGCCCGACGACATGAAGGTGATCGTCGTGTCCGTGCGGCCCGCGAAATTGATGTGACGGCGGCCCGTGAAGTCGAGACCGATCACGCCGGAATAGAAGCGTTCCGCCGCCCGCCAGTCGCCGACGCGGAGATTCATGTGGCCGACCCGCAGGCCGCCCGGGGCGTGCCATTGGCCGGCTTCGCCCGCGGCCTCTTGTGACAGGCCGTCGAGATCGACCGGCTTGCCGGTGTCGATCGCGCAGTGGCCTTCGGCGTCCCACTGCCAGGTTTCCGGCGGCCGGTCGGCATAGCACTCGCAGCCGTTGCCTTCGGGATCGTCGAAATAAATGGCCTCGTTGACGAGATGGTCGCCGGTGCGGCTGATGGTCAGGCCGATGCGTCGCGCATGCGCGTACCAGCGGGCAAGGTCGGCGCGGGTCGGCATCGCGAAGGCGGCATGAAAGAGGCCGGCCGCGGCCTTGTCGTCCGGCTTCGCCTCAGGCCTTTCTTCGAGATGGAGGAGCGGCACGCCGCCTGCGCCGAGCACCGCGCGGGCGCGCTCCTGCGAGAGGAGATCGAGCCCGATGGCGTGCCGGTAGAATTCCGCGCAGCGCAGAAGGTCGCGCACGAAAAGGGCGTATGCGCCGATATGGATCGGGGCCTCGACCGCAAGACTCGGCCTTGCAGAGGAATCGACGGCGTCCATGGTTTTTCCTCCCCAGGGGCGTTGCGCGCCTTGTTGCGGCCATCATAGGCATGCGGCGCGACGGCCGCCACGGCCTTGCCCGCGCCGGTTGCCGCGGCGCGCGCCGCCCGTTATACCCGCCGGGCCTTCTGCCGAGGATTTGCGAGAGTTTCGTCCCATGTCCGTCGATGCCGCGACCGTCCGGCGTATCGCCCATCTCGCCCGCATCGCCGTCGCCGAGGATGAGATCGAAGCCTTGCGTGGCGAGCTCAATGCCATTCTCGCCTTCGTCGAACAGCTTGCCGAGGTCGATATCGAGGGCGTCGAGCCGATGACATCGGTAACCCCCATGCGGATGAAACCGCGCGAGGACGTGGTGACGGAGGGCGGCATCGCGGAAGACATCGTGCGCAATGCGCCCTTGACCGAGCACAATTTCTTTCTCGTGCCGAAGGTGGTCGAGTGATGTGCTGGGCGTGCGAACAGGAGCGCTTCTGGGCGGAATACGCCAAGGTCATCGCGGCGCGGCAGGCCGGTAACGGCGATCCGCCGCGCCCGGCGGTTGCGGTCCCGCTTGCGGAGGAGGGAGAAGCGCCCGGCGCCGGACCTGCCGCGAGCTCGCCGTCGCGATCGAGCCCCTGACCCGGCGGACACCATGACCGAGCTGACCTCCTTCACACTGGCGGAAGCCCGCGCCGCGCTTGCAAAAAGGGAATGCAGTGCGCGCGAGCTCGTCGAGGCGCATCTCGAAGCGATGGCGGCGGCACGGGCCCTCAACGCTTACGTCCTGGAGACGCCGGAGCACGCGCGGGCGATGGCGGAGGAGGCGGATGCGCGGCTCGCGCGCGGCGAAGCGCGGCCGCTCGAAGGCATTCCGCTCGCCGTCAAGGACATGTTCTGCACGAAGGGTGTCCGTTCAACCGCGTGCTCGCGCATTCTGCACAATTTCGTACCGACCTACGACTCGACGGTCACCGCGCAGCTTTGGCGCGACGGCGCGGTGCTGCTCGGCAAAACCAACAACGACGAGTTCGCCATGGGCTCGTCGAACGAGACCTCCTATTTCGGGCCGGTCGTTTCGCCGTGGCGGCGCAAGGGGTCGAACGCCGATCTCGTGCCGGGCGGCTCCTCCGGCGGCTCCGCCGCGGCCGTGGCGGCGAATCTCTGCCTCGGCGCGACCGGCACGGACACGGGCGGCTCGATCCGGCAGCCCGCGGCCTTCACCGGCATCGTGGGGCTCAAGCCCACCTACGGGCGCTGCTCCCGCTGGGGCATCGTCGCCTTCGCCTCCTCGCTCGATCAGGCGGGGCCTTTCGCCCGCACGGTGCGGGACGCCGCGATCCTGCTGCGTTCCATGGCGGGATACGACCCCAAGGACGCGACCTCAACGGACGTTCCGGTCCCCGACTACGAGGCGGCGGTCGGGCGATCGGTGAAAGGGCTGCGCATCGGTGTGCCGAAGGAATATCGGCTCGAGGGCATGCCGGCCGAGATCGACACGCTCTGGGAGCAGGGCAAGGCCTGGCTCAAAGCCGCGGGCGCCGACCTTGTCGACGTGTCGCTGCCGCACACGAAATACGCTTTGCCGACCTATTACATCGTCAATCCCGCGGAGGCCTCCTCCAACCTCGCGCGCTACGACGGCGTGCGTTACGGCCTGCGCGTGGAGGGGCGCGACGTCTCGGAGATGTATGAGAAGACCCGCGCGGAAGGCTTCGGCCGGGAGGTGCGCCGGCGCGTGCTCATCGGCACCTATGTGCTCTCGGCCGGCTATTACGACGCCTATTATCTGCGCGCGCAGAAGGTCAGGACGCTCATCAAGCGCGACTTCGAGGCGTGCTTTGCGGGCGGGGTCGATGCGATCCTCACGCCGGCGACCCCGTCCGCGGCCTTCGGCATCGGCGAGAAGGGCGGGACCGATCCCGTCGAAATGTATCTCAACGACATCTTCACCGTGACGGTGAACATGGCGGGCCTGCCCGGCATCTCGGTTCCGGCCGGTCTCGACGCCCAGGGACTGCCCCTCGGCCTGCAGATCATCGGCCGGCCCTTCGACGAAGAGACGCTGTTTGCCCTCGCGCAGGTGATCGAAGATGCCGCCGGCCGCTTCGCTCCGCCGCGCTGGTGGTGAAGGCCGCGGGCTCAGCGGCGCCCGACCATCTCCGATCCGTCGGGAGGCGAGGGCGAGGTGACCTGCGGAAGGTCGGCGTCGCTCTCGACCGACTTCGAGCCGCCGAGATTGCCGCCGGTCCAGATGAAGAGAACCAGCGAGGCGAAGACCACGGCCGCCAGGATGAGGAGGAGCCGGGCGGTCGACTGTCGATCGTCAGGCATGGGGTGCCTCCGGGTGCTTCCAGCCTTGGCACTCTGCGGTATAACCGCTCCGTGATAGCGGGGTTCCTGACCCTCCGGGCACGATCGCGGCGGTTTCGAGGCATGTCGCGCGCGGCCTCTTTGCGAGGCTCGCGGACCTCAAGAGACATAGGATCGGCGACTCTGTTCAAGGAAGAGGCATGAGCGCGAGAACCTCATCCGGCAAACTTATCAAAGGCATGACCGGCGACTGGGAGGTGGTCATCGGCATGGAGGTTCACGCGCAGGTGACCTCCAAGGCCAAGCTCTTCTCGGGTGCCTCGACCGAGTTCGGCGGCGCGCCGAATTCGCATGTCTCGCTCGTCGATGCCGCGATGCCCGGCATGCTGCCGGTGATCAATGGCGAATGCGTCCGTCAGGCGGTGCGCACCGGGCTCGGCCTCAAGGCGAAGATCAATCGGCGGTCGGTCTTCGACCGCAAGAACTATTTCTATCCCGACCTGCCGCAGGGCTATCAGATCAGCCAGTACAAGTCGCCGATTGTCGGCGAGGGCGAGGTCGCCGTGACCCTGCCGGACGGCGAGACCGTCACGGTCGGCATCGAGCGGCTGCACCTCGAGCAGGACGCCGGCAAGTCGCTGCACGATCAGCACCCGACGATGTCCTATGTCGACCTCAACCGCTCGGGGGTCGCGCTGATGGAGATCGTCTCAAAACCGGATCTGCGTTCTGCCGAGGAGGCGAAGGCCTTCGTCAGCAAGCTGCGGGCGATCCTGCGCTATCTCGGCACCTGCGACGGCGACATGGAGAAGGGGTCGCTGCGCGCCGACATCAACGTCTCGGTCCGCCGACCCGGCGAACCGCTCGGCACCCGCTGCGAGATCAAGAACGTCAATTCGATCCGCTTCATCGGCCAGGCGATCGACTATGAGGCGCGCCGGCAGATCGAGATCCGCGAAGAGGGCGGCACGATCGAGCAGGAGACGCGCCTGTTCGATCCCGGGCGGGGCGAGACGCGCTCGATGCGCAACAAGGAGGAAGCGCACGACTATCGCTACTTCCCCGATCCCGATCTTCTGCCGCTCGAAATCAGCGAGGAGGAGATCGCGGCGCTTGCGGCCGCCCTCCCGGAGCTTCCGGACGAAAAACGTGCGCGGTTCATGAAGGACTACGGGCTGCCGGCATACGATGCGGAGGTCCTCACCGCCGAGCGGGCGACGGCCGACTATTTCGAGGCCGTCGCCCGCGGCCGCGACGCCAAGACGGCCGCGAACTGGGTGATCAACGAATTGTTCGGCCGCCTCAACAAGGAAGGCCGTGACATTACCGAAGCGCCGGTCTCGGCCGCGCAGCTCGGCGCCGTTCTCGATCTCATGGCGCAGGGAGACATTTCCGGAAAGATCGCGAAGGATCTCTTCGAGATCGTCTGGCACGAGGGGGGCGATCCGCGTGCGATCGTCGAGGCGCGCGGCATGCGGCAGGTGACGGACGCCGGGGCGATCGAGAAGGCTGTCGATGACGTCATCGCCGCCAACGCCGACAAGGCCGCGCAGGCGAAGTCCAATCCGAAGCTCGTGGGATGGTTCGTCGGTCAGGTGATGAAGGCTTCCGGCGGCAAAGCCAACCCGCAGATGGTGAACGAGCTGCTCCGCGCCAAGCTCGGGCTCTGAGACGCGGCGGCGCGCCCACTCCGCCTCGCGCGAGGCGCCGACGGGAAGCCGGGTCGTTCCTTTTTGGGTCGCCGAACGGCGCGCGTGGAGGCGGGGACGGGTGCGCGCGGCGAATCACTCGGGGCGCGAATCGCGCGAGTGCGTGCTCGAAGGCGGTCGCCGAAGGCATCCCACACACGGGTCCGTGAAAAAAATTTTGCTTTGTCCACACGCGCGCGGAAGCCCGCCATGCGGCGCGTCGCGACTGCATGCCCGGCCGCGAAAGCTCCCGCGGCGCATGCGCACGCCGCGCCCTCGATGTCACAAAAATGCCGATGAAATGGGCACATTCTGCATCGGCACGGAGGGGGAGGAACAGCGCACTATCCTTCGCCGTCCGCTTCCGCCAAGCTTGGTGGGCGAGGCGAGGTGCCGGGAAAGCCTGCGGCGCAGGCATTCCCGAGCGTCACCATTCATTAAGCAGAGTCGCTGTTTTTCACTTTGTGCGGTAGGAGTCGCACCAGTGCATGAGCGATTCGCATTCGCAAGTGCACTGTTTCGACATCGCCATTCCACTTACGGAGGACAACATGGCGAAGAAGGCAGCCTCTAAGGCGAAGACGAAGTCGGCGGCCAAGAAGCCGGCGGCCAAGAAGACGGCCGCGAAGAAGAAGCCCGCGAAGAAGAAGTAGGTCGCACCGGTCGGCGCGTTCCCGCGCCGACCCGGTGGTGCGTGCGTCGCGCAGGCCGACGGCGTCGTTGGGCGGAAGTCTCCGCCGGGCCATGTCGCCGGTTCCAGTCGACGACGGAGGGCGTCGGCGAAGCCGAGGTTGAAGCCTTCAGAGTCATCCGGGTGTGTGGCCGGCCTTTCGGGGTCGGCCCGCCTCGCAGCCCAAACGATCCGCCGCATCCGGCGGCCGGCGGGAGCAAGGAGCGAAACGAAACCCGGGTGGCGCGAAGCTTGTGGTACCGGCAGGTTGCCTCTGCCTTGCCAAGCTGGGGTCGAGATCCACACTCGGCGACCGCCTCGCAATTTCGCCGACGCCCTCGGTTTTCCTGCTTTCACCGGCGTCTGCCGGTCTCGGCCTCAAGCAGCAGACGCGGGCGGCGTCACACGGCGGAGGCCGTTGACATCGGCATCTTTTCTTGCAGCGCCTCTCAGCCGCCGCTCGCCTTCAGCCGCTTGTTGCAGGCGCTCCAATATTGGGGCCATTTCATTCCGGGCTCGACTTTTCCGGCGGCTTTCGCGGCGCGCCATTCGGCCCCGCATTTCTTCTGCCGGTCGCGCATCGCCGTGACCGCGGGACTTGGCGGCTTCGTTGCGCCCTTCTTCTTGTCCTGCGCGAAAGCCGGCGCGCTCGCGGTTGCCATCAAGGCCGTCACTATGGCGGCCACTGCCAAGCCCCTGAACATCGGTTCCTCCTTAAAGTCCTCGGCCGCCCCTGACTGCGGCGTGCGGCCGCCGACAGGCTAATGCGCGGCCAAGCCGCGCGTCCATACGGTCGTTGCAGGGCCAATCGCCGAGGACCGACCTCATCGGCGCGTTTGCCGCGGGCGGCGCCATTGCTCGGTGAAGAAGGCGACGACCGCCTCTTGGAAGGACGGCTGCCAGGGGGTCGAGAGATGGTCGCCTTCGCAGGTGCGCGCGTGGGCGTTTGGCAGGGCATGCAAGAGCGGCCCCGTGGCGCGATCCGCCGGATCGTTCCTGCCGTTGAGCAGCAGAACCGGAAGCGACAGACTGCGAAGCGCGGCTGCCGGGATCTGCTCGGCGCCGTCGCCCCGGATCGCGGCCGCGACCGCTTCGACATCGCTGCCTGTCGCGCGGGCGAGCAGGACATAGGAGGCGCCGGGATCGTCCGGCGTCGGATTTTCGCGCGCCAGTTCGTCGGCAACGAAGTCGCTGTAGGCGCGCATCGTTACAGGCTTGAGCAAACGGGCGGCCGGATGGCTCGGGGGGATATCGAGTTCCTCTCCCTCGATCATCGCTTTGCCGATGCCGGCCAGCACGGCCGACGTCATCCTTGCGGGCTCCAGCACAAGCAGCTTGGCCGTCGTGATGGCGCCGAGCGAATATCCCACCGCGGCAAAGCTGCCGAGATTCAGGCGATCGGCGAGGGCAACGACGTCGCGCGCGATCGCCGAACGAGAATAGGCCGCCGGATCGTGCGGCTTGTCGGAGGCGCCGTGCCCGCGCAGGTCGGGGATGATGACGCGGGCGCCGGCATCGAGGAGGTGTGCGGCCAAGCCCCGCCTGCCCTCGGGAGGCAGATCGAGAGTGGGCGCGACACCCAATTCGCCGATCGATGTCCGGATGATCTCGAACGCCGGGCGCAGGCGATCGAGGGGGCCGAACAGGCGACCGTCGATGGAAAGACCGTGCAGGAGGATGACCGGCGGCCCTTCGCCGGCGTCGCGATAGGCGATGCGCGTGCCGTCGAAGGAACGGAAGTTCAGCATATCGTCCAGTCTCATCGCCGGCTTCGCCTCTGCGTGGCCTGGAACAATCGCCCGTGCGCCTTGAAGGTTGCGCGCCGCCCCCCGCGCGATGCGTTGAATTCGTTGCGGCAGCCCCTCTCTTCGCGGCGTGGTTACCGCCTTCTGAAACGGCGCGGGCCGGCAGGCGCAAGCACGGGCCAAAACGCGCGGCGGCATGCGCATTTGCGTGGTTAATGTCGGATTTCCCGCGCGATTGGCGATTTCCCGTTCAGATTCTGTTCAGCGCGACGCTTAAGATGCAATTCAAATCTGCCGGCCATGATCCGCTTCGAGCGGGGGACGAAAACACCCGCGGGAGGCGAGACAATGCGGGCCGGCTTCGGCCGGCCCGCATTCGCGAACAGAAGGAGCCGGCAGTGGCCCGTTTGGAAGTTCTGGATGGCGAAGGCGGCGCGTTGGGGCGCGCCAATGTTACGTCAGACGTCTATTTCGATCTCGGCATGAAGTATTCGATCGGCCACTCGGTGCCGGCGGATCTCGTGTCGGCCCACAAATGGTTCAACATTGCGGCGATGCGCGGCAACAGGGAAGCGGCCCGGTTGCGGCGCGAGATTGCGGCCGAAATGTCGGAGGCAGAGATCGCGGCCGCGCAGCGCGCGGCGCGCGACTGGCTCATCCGGCATTGAGCCTGCGGGCCGGCGCGCCGGCTTGGGGCGCGGCGTGCCGGTCCAGGCGACCCGACGGCAAGATCCAATCCGCAGGAACGGCACCGCCTTTTCCGCCGTGGGCCCGCTGCGGCGGCCTGAGGGACTGGCCTTCCGATCGACTTGAATATTAGTCGCCGCATGTGGCCGCAGGTTCGCGGCGTCGCGTCGGCGCCTTGAAAAATCCCGCGCATCCCGCGCCGTTCGCTTCGCGGACAGGGCGGCACCGGAATGCCTGTCCCGCTTGCCGCTTCGACAATCCTCAAGCACCATGCGCCACGACTGCCGGTCGGCGGTCGAAACCGCGCGCGCGTTCCGACCGAGCGCGCGGGCACCACGACGTCCGTCGTGGAGAACAACAACAACCAGCAGGAACTTCACTGTGCAACGCTTCTCGCTCTCGTCGCTCGCAGCATCGCTGCTTGCGATCCCGCTTGCGCTCGCCTCGCCGGCAAGCGCGCAGGACTATCCCAGCCGCACCGTCACCATCATCGTGCCCTTCGCGCCCGGCGGTCCCACGGACGCGCTGGCGCGGCAGATCGCCGCCTATTTCCAGAAAAAGCTCGGCCGTACGGTGGTGGTCGAGAATGTCAGCGGTGCCGGCAGCACCATCGGCACGACGCGGGTTGCCCGCGCGGAGCCGGACGGCCACACGCTGCTCGTCCACAATCTCGCGATCTCGGCCAATCCGTCGCTCTATCCGAAGCTCGCCTTCGATCCCGAAAAAAATCTGACGCCGGTAAGCTTCGTCAATTTCCAACCGCTCCTGCTCGGCGCGCGCAAGGATCTGCCGCCAAAGAACCTCACCGAGCTTTCGGGCTGGCTGAAGAGCAATGTCGGCCGGTTCGGAACGCCCGGCAGCGGCAGCACCGGGCATCTCGCCTCGGCGCTTCTTGCCCAG
Source organism: Xanthobacteraceae bacterium (assembly GCA_035716025.1). GTDB lineage: Bacteria > Pseudomonadota > Alphaproteobacteria > Rhizobiales > Xanthobacteraceae > JADGHE01. Next base: position 4,416 of record DASTKH010000039.1, on the reverse strand, counting down.
GCCGTCGGCGCGAAGATCGACCTCGTCGCCTATCGCGGCGGCGCGCCCGCGCTGCAAGACGTGGTTGCCGGCCATATCGATTTCTTCTTCGGCACGCCGCAGCAACTGCTCGAGCCGATCAAGGGCGGCCTCATCAAGGCCTACGGCGTGTGCGCACCCGAGCCGCTCGCCGAACTGCCGGATGTGCCGAGCTTCGTGAAGGTCTACGGGCCGAAGCTCGAAATCCTCTTCTGGCACGGCCTCTTCGCACCCGCCGGCACCCCGAAGCCGGTGATCGACAAGATCAACACGGCGCTGCAGGCGTTCATGGAGGAACCCGAAATCCTGAACGGCTGGCGCGAGATCGGCGTTGCGCCCTTCGCCAAGGAGAGGCGCGGGCCGGAGGCCGGCAAGGCCTTCATGCGTTCGGAAGTCGAGCGCTGGGGGCAAGTGATCCGCGACAACAAGATCACGCCGCAGAACTAGGGCCGTGCGGGAGGCCGGCCAAGCCCGGTGTCCCGCCTTCGGCCGCAAAGCGAAGCCCTCCGGACCGCCTGCGAACAATCGGACGGCTTCGCCCACCGCCCTTTGTCGGTCGCGTGCGTCCCCGTCATCATCGCAGGCTCGCCGGAGTGCGGAGCGCCATGACGATCAGCATCAAGCCCGCGGCGCCGCGCTGGACCGGACGACAAGTCCACGTCCTGCCGGAGCGCAGCCATCAGCACGGCTATCTCGTCGACCTGTGGGAGGGCGTGCGGCGGGAGACGGACGGCAAGCTTGCGGTGAGCGTCCATGCCCTCAGCGGAGGCGATGCGGGCGGCGGCCCGTCCTCGCTCGACAAGCTCGTGCGCGGCGAGATCGAGTTCTACACGATCAACGGCAATTCGCTCGGGGCGATCGTGCCGCCGGCGGAAGTGCAGGGCGTGCCCTATGCCTTTCCCGATTCCGCCGCCGTGCACCGGGCGAATGACGGGGCGCTCGGCGCTTACATTTCCCGCGAATGCGCCGCGCGCGGGATCCACCGCTTTCCGCGCGGGCTCATGGAAAACGGCTTCCGGCAGACTTACACGAAGGATCGCCCGATCCGCACGGTGGCGGACTTTGCGGGCCTGCGCCTGCGCGTGCCCGGCCCCTCGATGATCCTGGAGGTGGCCGCCGCGCTCGGCGCAACGCCCGTTCCGGTCGTGCTGCATGACATTCCGCGCGCGCTTGCGGAAGGGCGTATCGACGGTCACGAAAATCCGCTCGTCGTCATGGACGTGCAGGGCTTGCACGCGCAGACGCCTTACGTCTCGCTTACCCGCCACATGTGGACGGGCTTCAACGTCATCGCCAATCTGAAATTTTGGCAAAGCCTGCCCGAGGACGTGCGGGCGATCGTCGACCGTCACGTCACCCGCGCGGTCGCGGCGCAGCGCGCCGACACGATCCGCATGAACGAGACGCTTGCCGCCGTTCTCGTCGGCCGCGGCATGATCCTCACCGAAACGGACACCGAAAGCTGCCGCCGCAGACTCTTCGGCGAAGGCTTCTATGCGCGCTGGAAGGAAAAGCTCGGCCGCACCGCCTGGCGCCTGCTCGAGGAGGAAGTCGGTAAGCTCGGGTGAGCGCAGGGGCGGCCCCCGCGGCACGCGGAAAGGGGAGGCCGCCGGAGTCAGGCTTCGGGACGAAGTTGAGCGAAAGGACTGGCGATGATCAAGCGGATCCAGAACGTCTATTACGTGACCGACGATATGACCGAGACGGTGGCCTTCTATCGCGACGCGCTCGGGCTCAAGCTCAAATTCCAGGACGGCGCGCGCTGGGCGCAGCTCGATGCGGGCGGCGCCAACTTCTCGCTCTCCTCGCTCGAGGAGGCCGCAAAGGGCGCAACCGGCGCGACGGTCGTGTTCGAGGTCACCGATCTTGACGAGATGGCCACGCGGATTGCCGCCGCGGGCGGGGAAATTCTCGGCACGCGGGACATGGGTTCGCACGGCCGGGCGCTGACCTTCCGCGATCCGGTCGGCAATGTCGCGCAGCTCTTCGAACGGGCAGCGCCGGCCTGAGCCGGGCGGGGTGCGGTTGCGCAGTCAGGGGCGCGGCGGCGCCGTTCGGCGTTCCGTGCGCGGGCGGGAAAGTCTGGGGTGCGGGCGGGATGAGGCGCGGGCGCGCTTGCCAAGGCGGCGGCTTGGGGGCATATCGGCGTGTGACGGAGACGTGGCCGAGAGGCTGAAGGCGGCGGTTTGCTAAACCGTTATACGGTCAAAAGCCGTATCGAGGGTTCGAATCCCTCCGTCTCCGCCAGGGAGCAATTGACTTCCTTGGCGTTTTTTCGATTTCTCAGCGCGTACCCACGTTCTTGCCTACATTTGCAACGGCGGTTGGCGGCGCGGCGTAGCGAAAACGGGCGAGCTTAGGAACTTCGTCTCGTTGGCTCCTGCCGGCCGCTCCCGGAAGCCCAATCCCCGCGCTTCACAGCGCGGCGGCGGCGATCGATTCGAAGCCGAGAGCGCGTGCAAGCATTGCCGCGGTGCGCTTCTGCTCGGCGTCCAGGGTGCGCATCAGCGGCATCGCCGCGATCAGCACCTTGCGGGCCCGGTTCGCGCGACCTGCCCAATCGGCCGCACGCCGGCGGGCGCTGCGAACGAAACTTTCTTCCGCCGCGACCGGCCGGTACGCCCATTCGCGAATGGCGGCGGCCACCGCCGGCCAGTGCCGCTCCTGGTCGGGCCGCAGCCTGAGCGCGGCCTTGGCCCGCGCGATCTTTGCCTCGACGGCGGGATCCGCCTGGGCGGTCGCAGCCGCCGGGGCGCCGAAATCTTCCGCCGAAGCGGGCACCATGCCCGCCGCCGCGAGCGCGATGAGGCCCGCAAGCGCTGCCTTCCACATGCCGATCTCCGGTTTTTCTCGGGGGTCGCAAGTCTCTTAGGCGAAGGCGGGCTTCGCGGGCAAGCCCCATTCGGCGATTTGCGAGAAAAATCAATAAGCTGACACGGTTTTGCCGACGAATCGCCACATCCTGAGCGCCCGCGGCGGCCCGGCTCGCCCCGCCTTTCGCGGATGCAACGATCGGCGCGGCTGGGCCGTTGCGCGCATATGCCGTATGAGATGGCGGGGTTTGCACGGGCCGCTTGCATGGACGACGACACCGCCTTCTGGCGCCGCAAGACACTCGCCGAGATGACCGAGGCGGAGTGGGAAAGCTTGTGCGACGGTTGCGGGCGCTGCTGCCTCGTCAAGCTTGAAGAGGAGCCGCCGGAAGGCGAACCGGAGCCCGACAACCCCAACATCTATTTCACCGACGTCGCTTGCCGGCTGCTCGACACGCAGGCCTGCCGCTGTCGCGACTATGCGAAGCGCGACGCCAAGGTGCCGGATTGCGTGCGGCTTACCGCCGCCGTGGTCGCGGAGATCGGTTGGCTGCCGCCGACCTGCGCCTATCGTCGCCTCGCCGAAGGCCGTGACCTCGCCTGGTGGCACCCGCTCGTCTCGGGCGATCCGGAGACCGTGCATCTCGCCGGCGTGTCGGTGCGCGGCCGCGTGCGCGTGAGCGAGGACGAGGTGGCCAAGGAACATCTCGAGGATCACATCGTCGGCTGGCCGTTGCGCACGCCGAAACGCGCGCGCAAGCCGCCGCAGGCGGACTGATGTTGCGCGCGCGACCCACCGCGATCGGACCGTCGCTCAGGCGGCTCTGACGACCTGCCGCGGTCCTGCATCACACACTCGTGTCCGCCGGCTTGCCGTGGAGGACGATGATACCGTTCCTCCGCGCGCTCCCGTGCTCATGATGGCCGAAGCCGCGCGGCGAAGGCGCGCGGATCGCAATGACGAAACGGCAGGAAACAGACATGAGGAGCGGTGGACATGGCAAAGCGCAACGAGGAGGGCAGGCGGCCGCGCGGCGGGCTTGATCGGCGCGAATTTCTCGCCGCGGCCGCCGCGACATCGGGCTTCGTCATCACCCTGGGGCGGCCGGCGCACGGCGCGGAATGGCCGACGAAGCCCATCAATCTTGTCATCATGTATGCCGCGGGCGGCGGCACCGACACCGTGATGCGCATCATCGGCCAGGAAATGGCCAAGGCGAACGGCTGGACCATCGAGCCGATCAACAAGCCCGGCGCCGTCGGCGGCATCGCCACCAATTTCGTGCTGAAGCAGCCGGCCGACGGCTACACGCTGCTTGGAGCGGCGAACTTCAACAAATTCGTCCGCGTGATGGGCCACACGACCAGCAAATTGTGGGAGGACTGGTCCGTCGTGCAGGGCGGCTCTTCGCTCGCGAGCTGGTCGGTCCGTGCGGGCTCCGAACTCAAAACTCTTGATGACGTCGTCAAATATGCGAAGGCCAATCCGGGTCGGCTTACGGTGTCGACCTCCGGCACCGGCGGCATCTGGCATGAAGTTGGGATGCTGATTGCCGACAGGCTCGGCATCAAGGTGCAGTTCGTG
>DASTKH010000038.1:0-2014 GCA_035716025.1 Xanthobacteraceae bacterium | reverse complement strand
GATGGAGCGCATCCGGGTGCCCGGGTTGAACCCGCAGCACGTCCTCGTAGATGCGCCGCGCCTGATCAAGACGCCCCGCCTGATGATGCTGGACCGCCGTTTTCAGAAGTGCCGAAACGTTCATCGAGTCCTTCGACGTTTGAGCCAAGGCTGTGGTCGCGACGATTCCCAAAGGTGGGCGTTGCGGGTCTCCGCCGCCGTAAGCAACGGACTTGGTGCGACGGCGAACTGCTCGAATCGGCTAAGCCGCTGGAGCTGCCGCCGCCGCTCCATTTCCGCCGTGTCGAACGGAGTCTGCCGGATGTAATCGAGATCGCGAACGGTCGAGTTTGGACTGAACGCAGACGAGAAATGCGCGAGTCGCTCGAGCGCCTCGATAGTCTGTGCGACAAACCACAGGCTCGGATTCCGGCCAAGAGCAATCGTCTCGTAGCGTGCGAGCGGACACAGGAACGGTTCGCGAAGCGTGAGGCCCGGGCGGCTCAGCATCGCTGCAACCTCCTTCAGTGCCGCAACGGCTCGCCCGCGTAGTCCGACCTCGGCGTAGAGTCGGGCCGCCGTGCAGAGGCGGGCCAGATTGCGCACCTGCTCCAGCGCGGCTTCCAGCATTCTCAAGGCCGCGGCAAGATGGGCCCAACGCAAATCCGGCGCAAATGCCGGGTGAGCTGCGGCGGCGACGTGGTCCAGCGCGGCCATATAGGTAGCATGGCCATTTGGCATGGGCGCGGCCGCGGCGTCCATGACGATTCGCTCAAGCGGGGCGAAGTACGTCTTTTGCCGCAGCCACCGTAATCCGGCGCCAGGCTCCACCGCGGGATCCGACACTGCCTGCCGCGCCAGCAAACCGCGTGCTCCCAGCGCTGCGGCCCGACCTGGGCGACAGGCGAACAGGTTGAGCTGGTAGGGGTCGAGATGGTTCGTGGTGGGCATATGCCCGTCGCCGTCTACCGGAATCAGGAATCCCGGACCGGGTGCCAGGCGGTAGATCTCGTATCCAAGTTTGCGCAGCGCATCGATAGCCCGAAGGTCGACACGCCCGCCATTGTTGATCTCGAGCATGATCAAGGGATCGCAGGCCCGGAGGAAGGTGTGGCCCCCGGCGACCACTGCCGGCTCGGCCCCTTCCACGTCGATCTTCACAAAATCGACTCTTTCCGGACGTTGCCGCCCGTACCAGCCGTCCAACGTCACGGCCGACACGAATTCTCCCGCTTCGCCGTTCGACGCGATGTGACGGCAGGCGGCATCAGCGCCGCTGAGACGTACCGTGCCCTCGGCATCCGACACCGCGGCCTGGACGACCTGGAGCTGCGCAAATCCATTTCGCGCCACGCTTTCGCGCAGGAAGGCCGCGGTCGAGGCAGACGGCTCGAACGCGAAAACAACGCCCGCCGGGCCGACCCGAGTCGCCATTGCCAAGGCATAGACGCCGAAATTCGCGCCGATGTCGAGGCAGTGCATACCCGGTTGCAGAAACTTCCGAACGAATGCGATCTCGGTCTCGAACCAGTCTTCTTGCTCGATGAGCACATAGGTCGTGATCTCATCGATGAAGGCGGGGACGAGGATCCGCACGTTGTCGGGGAGCCGGATCTCGACCGCCGGCTCAGGCCGGTCCACCGTTTTCATGCCATCGGGTTGCACGCCAATTCCTATGACATCAGAATGACCCATGACGACGGTCGGCTGCGACCGGGCGCATGAGGTCGGGCGACAAATCGTTCATTTGCGAGGCCAGGTACACCTGCGCTAAGAGAGCCGGGCGAGCGCCATCCGCCCAGTCTTTTCCTAGCCGATGCAGAACATCGCCGCAAATCTGAGCGCCGTCCGTGCCCGCATCGCCGAGGCGGCCCGCGCGGTCGGCCGGAACCCAAACGACGTCACCCTCGTGGCGGTCGCCAAGACGTTCGGGCCCGAGGCCGTCGAGGCGGCGCTCGCGGCCGGCCAGCGCGTGTTCGGCGAGAACCGCGTCCAGGAGGCGCAGCGCAAATATCCGGCGTTTCGCGAGCGGTTT
>DASTKH010000037.1:0-61722 GCA_035716025.1 Xanthobacteraceae bacterium | reverse complement strand
CGGCGCTCGTCACCTTCCTGGACGGTATGTGGGTGCGCAGGCCCGCGGCCTGGCACTGTGCCGCGCTCGGGGAAGCGCTTGCGCGGCTTCACCTCGCCGGCACCGATTTCCCGATGACGCGCCGGAACGCGCTGTCTATTTCGGGATGGCGGCCGCTTTACGAGATGGCCCGGCCGCGTGCGGATACCCTGCAGCAGGACCTCTGCCGGTTCATCGGCTCGACCCTCGACCATTTGGAGGAGAATTGGCCGGCCGGCCTGCCGACCGGGGTCATTCACGCGGACCTGTTTCCGGACAACGTGTTCTTTCTCGGCAATCAATTGTCGGGGCTGATCGATTTCTATTTTGCCTGCAATGATATGCTCGCCTATGACGTCGCAATCTGCCTCAATGCCTGGTGTTTCGAGCCGGACCACGCGTTCAATGTGACGAAAGGGCGGGCGCTGCTGCAGGGCTATCGGCGCCTGCGGCCGCTCGAAGCCGCAGAGCAGGCCGCGCTTCCGACACTGTGCCAGGGAGCGGCGCTGCGCTTCCTGCTGACTCGGCTGGTCGACTGGCTTGACGTTCCTCCCGGGGCCCTCGTGCGCCCGAAGGACCCGCTCGAATATGTCCGCAAGCTGCGCTTCCACCAGCGCGTCAAGGATCTGCGCGACTACGGAGTGATGGCGTGACGCGCGATACGGCGGCCGGCGAGCCGATCGTCAGCATCTATACGGACGGCGCGTGTTCCGGAAATCCCGGCCCGGGAGGCTGGGGGGCGGTGCTGCGTTGGGCGGGCCATGAGCGGGAGTTGAGCGGGAGCGAACCCCACACGACGAACAACCGCATGGAATTGCTCGCGGCCATTTCAGCACTCGAAGCACTCAAACGGCGCTGTTCGGTCGATCTCCATACGGACTCCCAATATCTGCGCCAGGGCATCACCGGCTGGATCGCGAGCTGGAAGCGCAACGGCTGGCGGACGGCCGACCGTAAGCCGGTCAAGAACGCCGATCTCTGGCAGCGGCTCGATGCCGCCGTCTCGCGCCACGACATACGCTGGCACTGGGTGCGCGGGCACGCGGGGCACGACCTCAACGAGCGCGCCGACGCGCTTGCGCGCGCGGCGATTGCAGCCATGCGCGCAAAAGCTGCGACGCCCGTGAAAGAGCAGGGCTGAGAGCGAACTTGCCCGTTTCGCGGCGCGTGTTTACCGCCGCGTCGTGGGGCGGACCTGCCTCAAAGGACTTTCAGGATGTTCTCGGCGCTCGAGACGTCGACCTTGCCGGGCGCCTCTTCGACGTTGAGATGTCTGACCACGCCGTCCTCGACCACCATGGCATACCGGCGCGAGCGCGTGCCGAGACCGTTGGCCGAGCCGTCGAAGGTCATGTCGATCGCCTTGGCGAATTCGCCATTTCCGTCGGCGAGAAAGGCGATCTTGTCTCCCGCGTTCGATGCTTCGCGCCACGCCTCCATCACGAAGTGATCGTTCACTCCCGTCACGGCGATCGTGTCAACCCCCTTGGACTTGATGGCATCGGCGTTCTGAAGGAATCCCGGCAGGTGGCTCTTGTGGCATGTCCCGGTGAAGGCGCCGGGTACCCCGAACAGCACGACCTTCTTGCCCTTGAAGATCTCATCCGTGGTTTTCCACGCCGGCCCCTCGGGCGTCGAAACGCGAAATCGGGAATTGGGAATGCGGTCACCGACCTTGATGGGCATGGGACATCCTCTGTCTGACTGCAGTGGAGAGAGGTTCGAAAAAGGGGACCAAGAGGGCGATCGGGCGCGACTCTAACGATCCCTCGGATTTAGTCGAGATAGAATGCGACCTCCACTGCGTCCGAGGAGGAAACGGCCGTCAGCGTCACCTGTGCGCCGGCCGTTTTGGCATCAGGCGGCATCCCATCGAGTGCGAAGGCAAACCGCATGATGCCCCCTTCGGGGCCGCTGATGGCCTGAGGGAGCGGCAGGCTCCATCGCTCATTGGGGCCTTCCGCGAACAGATCGGCGATTTCCGGGGTTCGCACATCCACAAGGATGCGCGACTTTTCGCCGCTTTGGCGCCGGACCGCGGTGATGGCCAGCGGGCCATCGTCCCCGATCAGCGCCTTGCGCGGCACGCGGGCCTCGCTCGCGCGCAGCAAATCCTCGTGAGGGGACTTCGTCTCGGACAGGGCGAGCGCGACCGAAGCATCCACCGGAACGCAAAGCTTTTCGCAGACCGCATAGTCCAATTTGAGCCGGACAGTGACCGGACTGCCGGGGTCGCGGGGGCGGATGCGCAGGGGAAGGATCACCCGGTCGGCATAACCGATCGATATTCCCGCCCCGTCAGAAAAGCGCATCGGGGCCGGCCACAGAACCCGAATGTCCCTGACATTGGTGGATCCGGAAAAGTTGAAACGCGGCGGAATTCCGGAATCTCCGGGATAGCGCCAGTAGGTCTTCCATCCCTCTTCGAGGCGGATCTCCACGCCGGCGCGCCAGATGGTTCCTTCGCGGCCGCGTTCCGGCTGGCCGCTGATGAGGCGCACGGCGGAATGCTGCTGGCGGTCCCATTCGGAGACATCGGCCGCCTTGGTGGACATGGCGGGCAACAGGCAACCCACGGCCGCCAGCACGGCGCCGGTCGCAAAAAAGTGGAACGGCCTTACGGGCATGAGAGTTTCAGCTTAGCGACCCTGAGCGGAAGGACCACTGAAATGGTCGTGAAGCTGGGGTCCGTCCTTTTCAAACCACATTGGTTCGGGATAACCTCTTTCCATGCGCGTGCAACGTAAAAGACTGGGCGGTCCGGAGCGAGGCTATCTCGACGGACAGATGCTCATTGCCATGCCTACAATGCAGGACGAGCGTTTCTCGCGCTCCGTCATCTATGTCTGTGCGCACTCGAACGAGGGCGCCATGGGCATCGTCGTGAACCATCCGGCCACCAACATCAATTTCCCCGACCTTCTCGTCCAGCTCGATGTCATCCCGGCGTCGGACCTGATCGAACTTCCGCCGCGGGCGGGCGCGATCCGGGTGCTCAAAGGGGGGCCGGTCGAGACGAGCCGGGGCTTCGTCCTGCACTCCTCGGATTTCTTCATCAACGACTCGACCTTGCCGATCGACGAAGGCGTTTGCCTGACCGCAACCCTCGACATTCTCAAGGCGATCGCCCGCGGCGACGGTCCGGCCAATGCGGTCCTCGCCCTCGGCTATGCCGGCTGGGCGGCCGGTCAGCTCGAGAGCGAAATTCAGGACAACGGGTGGCTGCATTGTGCCGCCGATCCCGATTTGATTTTCGGCGCCGACATCGAAAGCAAGTACGAGCGGGCCCTGAGCAAGATCGGGGTGACGGCAGCGATGCTGTCGAGCCAAGCCGGTCATGCCTAGGGCTTAAAGCGCACCGGCAGGGGAGCGCCGGGGATCAATTCACGGTCCGCGGAATATCGCTGGAATCGAGCGAGAAAGCCGGGACCTCGATTTCGAACCGCTCGCCGCGGGTGCTGATCATGCCGTACCGCCCAACCATGAAGCCGGAGGGGGTCGGCAGTGGAACGCCGCTCGTGTATTCGAACGCTTCCCCCGGCGCGAGCACGGGCTCTTCACCGACCACCCCGGCACCTTTGACCTCCTGGACGCGCCCGCGCGCGTCCGTAATGCGCCAGTAGCGCGTCTTGAGCTGAACGGTCTCGGAGCCCTTGTTCACGATTTCGATCGTGTACGCCCAAAAGAAATAGGAGTCTTCGGGAGACGACCGATCGGGAATGAACTGCGGCGTCACATTGACCTCGATGCCGCGAGTCGTTGCACGATACATGGCATTCTCCCCGATGTCCTTCCCGTCCTTTCGCCCGTCGTTGTGCGCGATACCGTTCTCAACGGCGAGCCGCAACGCTACACTCGGTTGCCGAAGCGAGCACGAGATCGTGACCTGATGCCTGCACCGGTGGCCTCCGAGCGCGATCTGCGACTGGACCTGTTCCGCGGGCTCGCACTCTGGTTGATCTTCCTCGATCACATTCCCTCGAATGTCGTCAGTTGGGTCACCATTCGCAACTACGGCTTTTCCGACGCAACGGAGATATTCGTCTTCATTTCCGGCTACACCGCGGCGTTCGTCTACGGCCGGGCGATGCAGGACCGCGGTTTCCTGATCGCCGCCATTCGCATCCTCCGGCGGGCGTGGCAGGTTTATGTCGCGCACATGTTTCTGTTCATCATCTTCATGGCGGAGATCGCCTATGTCGGCGCCACCCTCCGCAACCCGCTCTACGCGGAGGAGATGAACATCCTCGAGTTCCTCCAGCAGCCGGACGTCACGCTGCTTCAGGCGCTGCTCCTGAAGTTCAAGCCCGTCAATATGGACGTGCTGCCGCTCTACATCATCCTCCTCATCGGCTTTCCACCCGCCCTGTGGCTCGTGCGGCGCGCGCCGCAACTGGCGCTTGCCGGCTCCCTTACTCTCTACCTCCTCACCTGGGCGCTCAACTGGAACCTGCCCGCCTATCCCACGGGGCACTGGTACTTCAATCCTTTCGCCTGGCAGCTCCTGTTCGTGTTCGGCGCCTGGTGCGCGACGGGGGGTGCGGAACGGCTATGGCCGGTGATGCGCTCGAAATGGCTTCTGGCCGTCGCTGCGGCGTATCTTCTGTTTGCCTTCCTGGTGTCCCTCACCTGGTATCTTCCGGTGTTTGCCCGGTTCATGCCACGCTGGTTGAGCGAATTGATCTATCCCATTGACAAAACGAATCTTGACGTTCTGCGGTTCATGCACTTTCTTGCTCTGGCCTTTCTGGTCGTGCGGGTGCTGCCGCGGGATTGGCCGGGCCTCAATTCCCCGCTTTTGTGGCCTGCGATCGTGTGCGGACAGCAGTCCCTGGCGGTTTTCTGCCTGGGCGTTTTTCTGGCCTTCACCAGCCATTTCATCCTGGTGGAGGTCTCGGATCGGATCCCCATGCAAATCCTCGTCAGCGCGGCCGGCATCGTCATCATGGTCGGCGTGGCGTCCGTTCTTCAATGGTATAAGGTGGTGGATGGGCGGCGCGCCGGGCCGAAACCGCCAAAAAAACCGGGCGCCGGTCTCGCGGGGGGCGAGGCATGAACAACCGGGTCTGGGTCCGCATCGCCGTCGCGGCGGCGTTGGTCTGCCTTCCGGTACGCGCACCCGGCGCCGTGTGCGATCTGCCCGACTATGTCACGCAGGTGGACGGGGCGCTTTCGCGCGTTCCGCTGGCCGTCGAGAAGGAGCACAAGCTGCGCGTTCTGGTGGTCGGGACCGGGTCTTCGGCGCTCGGGCAGGAGGGGGCGATGAGCGCTTATCCCGCACGCCTCGAGGCGGCGCTCGCGGCGGCCCTGCCGAAAGTCGCGATTGCGGTTTCGACGGACATCAAAATGCGTCGCACCGCCGTGGAAATGGCCGCCATCATGGGCAAGATCGCGGCGAATGGAAAACCCGACCTCGTGGTTTGGCAGACCGGAACGGTCGACGCGATCCGCGGCATCGATCCCGACGTCTTCCGGGACGCACTCGAAGCGGGCATTCGGGCGGCGCGGGCCGCCGGTGCGGACGTGATCCTTGTCAACATGCAATACAGTCCGCGCACCGAGACGATGATCGCCGTCCAGGCTTATGCCGATGCCATGCATTCGGTTGCCCAGCAACAGGACGTTCCTTTGTTCGATCGCCTGGCGGCCATGAAGCATTGGAGCGAGAGCGGCATTTTCGACCTTGCGGCCCCCAACCGCTCGCGGGTCGCGGAAAAGGTCCACGATTGTCTCGGCCGGGCGCTCGCGGAATTGATTGTGCAAAGCGGCAAACTCGATCGGACACCATCGAAAGACAGACCCTGATGCCGCCTTTCTCCCGAGTGCTTGCCGCCTGCGCATTGGTTCTTCTCCTCCTTCAAGCCGGCCCCTCCCGCGCAGAAAGCAGCAGCGCCAAGCCGCCGCGCTGCGAAGCCCCTCCGGATCTCACGCGGCTCGATCAGCCGCTCTCCCGCTTGGCCGTGCGGCTTGCGACCGGCAAACCGGTCATCATCGTCGCAATCGGCTCTTCCTCGACCGCGGGGGCGGGAGCAAGCTCGCCCGCCGCCGCCTATCCGAGCCGTCTCGAAGCGGATCTGCGGGCGCGCTTTCCCGCGGTGTCGATCGGGGTGATCAACCGCGGCGTGAACGGGGAAACCGCAAGGCAAATGCTGGCGCGTTTCGGCGACGTGGCGGCGGACGAACCGGCTCTCGTCCTCTGGCAGGTCGGCACGAACTCGGTGCTGCGTAATCACAGCCTCGTCGGCGAGGCGCCGCTGATCCGTCGCGGCATCGCGCGCCTGCGCGAGACGGGGGCCGACGTGGTGCTGATCGAGCCGCAATACGCCCCCAAAGTGTTGGCCAAGCCCGACGCCCCCGCGATGGTGGAGATCATCCGCAAGGCCGCACGAGAGGCCGGCGTGGGCGTGTTCCGCCGCTGGGACATCATGCGCAAATGGCACGACGCCGACGGCTTGCCGTTCGAGACGGTGCTCGCCCCCGACGGCCTGCACATGAACGATTGGAGCTACGCCTGCCTCGCCAAGCTGCTTGCGGGGGCCATCGTGGACGCGGCGCGCCCGAGCGTCGCGCGTGCGCCGGCGCGGCCGTAAGGACGTTGCGGCCGCCAGAAAGGCGTGGACGACGGAGCGCCGGCGCGGTTCCCGGCGAGCCGCCGCCGTTCCGGCTGCGCTAAAGTGGCAAAGGCTGCGGGGGGACCTCGTGCCTTCAACCGATCAAACCCATGGAAAGCGTCGCCAACCAGACAGTTTTGACGCCGGTCGATGCCGCCCAGGAGGCCGGCATCCTCCCGGATCGCATGATTGCGGCGCTTGCCGCGGAGGGGGCGATTGCCGCGCCCATTCCCTTCGCGCCGGACCAGATCCAGCCGGCGAGCCTCGATCTGCGTCTCGGCGCCGTCGCCTACAGAGTGCGGGCGAGCTTCCTGCCCGGACCGCAAAGCACGGTCGCGGATCGCATCGCCCAGCTCTCGCTGCATGAAATCGACCTCAGGGCCGGAGCGGTGCTGGAGACCGGTTGCGTCTATATCGTGCCGCTGCTGGAGTCCGTGCGTCTGCCCCCGGGGCTCGTCGGGTCCACCAACCCCAAGAGCTCCACGGGCCGGCTCGACGTCTTCACCCGCGTCATCGCCGATCGCGCGCGGGCGTTCGACCAGATCGCGGCCGGCTACGCGGGGCCGCTCTATGCCGAGATCAGCCCTCGCACTTTCCCGGTGCTCGTGCGGCAGGGGTCGCGGCTTTCGCAAATCCGCTTCCGCCGCGGCGACGCCGTTCTCGACGCACAGGCGCTCGCCCGGCTGCACGCGCGCGAGCGCCTCGTGGATGCGGCGGAGGCGGACCTCGGCGCGGGCATTGCCGTCAGCGTGGACTTGTCAGGACTTTCGGGCCTCGTCGGCTACCGCGCGAAACGCCACACCGGACTGATCGATGTCGACCGGCGGGCGGCCTGCGAGGTGGCCGACTATTGGGAGCCGCTCGCCGCGCATCCGCGCCGCTCGCTCATTCTCGACCCCAATGAGTTCTATATTCTGGCCTCCAAGGAGGCCGTGCAGGTTCCGCCCGATTATGCCGCGGAGATGGTGCCGTTCGATCCGCTGGTCGGCGAGTTCCGCGTACATTATGCGGGCTTTTTCGACCCCGGCTTCGGTTATGCCGGGACGGGCGGCGGCGGCTCCCGCGCGGTCTTGGAAGTGCGCTCGCACGAGGTGCCTTTCGTGCTCGAACACGGGCAGATCGTCGGGCGCCTCGTTTACGAGAAGATGCTGGCCCGCCCCGATCGGCTCTACGGGCGCGACATCGGCTCCAGTTATCAGGCGCAGGGGCTCAAGCTCTCGAAGCATTTCCGGACCTGACGAGGCCCGCCGCTCCAAGGCTCAGGCGGGGCGCAAGCCTGCCTTCTCGATGACCGCCTTGGCGCGGGGGCTCGCGATGAGGTCGAGCAGCACGGCGGCCGCCTGCGGTGCGGCGGCGCGCGCGTGAACGGCCGCGGCGAGCGGCACGACGTTCTGAATTTCAGCGGGGAAGGGGCCGGCGATCTCCACGCCCTCGACCAGCAGCAATTCGCTGAGCTGCTGAACCGCAAGCTCCGCTTCGCCGGCGGCGACGTGGCGCGCGACGAGGCCCTCGCTCACCAGCGCCTTGGCTTTCACCGCCTCGGCGATCCCGAGTTTTTCCGCGACTTTGAGGAAGTGTTGGGCGCTCGGACTGCCCAGGGCGGGATTGGCGTAAGTGACGGAACGTGCCGCGCGCATCGCCCGTTTGAAGCCTTCGACGGTGCTGATATCGGGCTTCGGCGCCCCGGCGCGGACGGCAACGCCCATGATCATGCGGAGGACGACGCGGCGCGTTTCCGCCGCCACCAGGCCGGCCGCCGTAAGCTCCTCCATGCCCTCCGGCGTGGTCATGACGATATCGGCGGTCTCGCCGTCCAGCACCATGCGCACGGCGCGGCTCGGCGGGCCGAAGGCCATGGCAATGCCGCGTCCGGTCGCCTGGGAAAATTCGGCTTCGAGCTGCTGCAGCACGGCCTTGAGGGCAATCGTGGTCACGACCTTCACGGGCTCTGGCATGGGCAACCGTCGGCTGAAGGAGCGAAAGGCGGGACCTTCTCTCTACAACAGAAGCGGGTTTTCCGCGTCCTCTTTTTCGCCGCGCGCGACGATTTTGAGCGCGCCGGCGGGAAGCGGACGCTGCAGCGCAAGCGCTTCCTTTGCCGGCGCTTCGAGCCAGATGCGGCACGCTTCGGCCGTGGTCAGCATCACCGGCATCGCCTGCGCATGGATCGGTCGCACGTCCTCGTTTGCCGCCGTCGTGAGAAAGGCGAAGAGGAGATGCTCCCCGGCGACCGGCGCCTTCTTGGGGCCGCGCACGCCCGTCCAGGGGCGCCAGAGGCCGGCGAAGGCGAAGAGCGGCCGGCTTTCGTCGAGCGCGAACCAGTGCGTCACCTTCGGCGGCCTGTCGGTCCACTCGCAGAAGGAGGTCGCAGGCACGAGGCAGCGGAAGCGCGGCTGATCGAGCCAGCCGCGCCAATAGGGCGAGGCGAGGTTGCGGATATTCGTCACGGCCCGCGTGGCGGCGCCCGCGGGCGGCGGAAACCCCCAGCGCATCAGCACAAGCTCGCGGCCCTCGGGAGCCTCGCGGACGACCGGTGCGAGGCTGTCGGGATAGACGCCGGGCAGGGAGGGCAGATTGCCCGTCCGGTCTTGGCGCGCGGCGAACCAGCGGCGGATCGCCTCCTGGCTCTTGGTGACGGCGTAGAGATTGCACATGCGCCGCACCATTTAGGCCGGCGGCGGCCGTGCGCCAAGCCGCGGGGGTTATCCGATTCGGGCCCGGCGGCGTGTTGCGGGCGGCTTGCGGTTGCGGAAGGGCGCGCCTCCGGATTATGTTCTCGGCCGACCGCGGCCGCGAGCTCGCGGCGGCGCGTGCGGGCGTAGTTCAGTGGTAGAACGACAGCTTCCCAAGCTGTATGTCGTGGGTTCGATTCCCATCGCCCGCTCCATTCTCTCGCTCGTCGAGCGTGGCTGCGCGGGCGCAGCCGAGGGCGATCGAACACCCGCAGGGCAGGGGAGGCGCGCGTGGCGAACGGCGTGAAGGCTTTGTTCTTCGACGTGTTCGGCACGCTCATGGACTGGCGCAATTCGATCGCCCGCGAGGCGCGCGCCGTCCTCGAACCGCTCGGCTACAAACTGGACTGGATCGCCTTCGCCGATGCCTGGCGCGGGCAGTATCAGCCGTCCATGGAAAAGATCCGGTCCGGCGCCAAGCCCTTCGCCAAGCTCGACGTGCTGCACCGGGAAAATCTCGAAACCATCATGCCGCAATTCGGCCTCGGCCCGCTGCCGGAGCCGACGATGGAGCATCTCAACCGCGCCTGGCATCGCCTCGATGCGTGGCCGGACGTGCCGGCCGGCCTGCGGCGGCTGCGCGGGAAGTTCCTGCTTGCCCCGTGCTCCAACGGCAATATCGCGCTGATGGCAAACCTCGCGCGCAACAACGCGATCTGGTGGGACGCAATCCTCGGCTCCGAGATCGCCGGCGACTTCAAGCCGAAGCCGCGCGTCTATCTCGCCTCCTGCGAGGCGTTCAGTCTCGCGCCGCAAGAATGCATGATGGTGGCGGCGCACAGTCGCGATCTTGAGGCCGCCGGCGCGCTCGGCCTGCGCACTGCGCATGTCGCGCGTGTGGACGAATATGGGCCGAACACCGGGGAGCCCGCGCCGACCATTCCGGTCGACTACGCCGCATCGAGCCTCGAAGATCTTGCGGCGAAGCTCGGCTGCTGAGCGGCGGCCGCGCCCTGCCGGTCAATCTTCGAGCATCGCGACCGCCCGGATGGGGCTTCCGGTGCCGCCGCGGATCTTCAGCGGGAAGCCGATGAACTTGAAACGGCCCTTGCCGACGAGTTGATCGAGGTTCACGAGCCCCTCCACATGCGTGAACCCCATGTCGCGGCAGACATGGTGGACCTCGAAATTGTTGCGCCCCGGCCGGCCAGGGCTCACGGCCTCGACACCGAACATCGCGATGCCCTTGCGGCCGAGCCAGGTCGCCGACTCCCGCGTCAGCCCCGGAAAATCCGTCAGATAGCCGTCGGTGCCGTAGCAGCGGCGGTAGAAATCCATGTGCAGCAGCACCATGTCGCGCGGACGGATCGTGACGCCCGCTTTTGCCTCCGCCTCTTCGAGGTCGGCAACGGAAACGTCGGATTTCAACGGCTTGTGCGAAAGGTCGAGGCAGACAGCATCGAGAAAAAAGTCTTCGAGCGGCACCTGGTCGATGGACTTTGCGCCCGGACGCGCATCGAAGTGGCACGGTGCATCGACATGCGTGCCCGCATGATCGCCGAGCGCCAGCGAAAGGGTCGCCGAGGAGAATTTGTAGCCTTCCGCCTCGCGGATGTCCTCATGCGTGCTGTAAGGAGCGATGACGATCGAGGGATGATTCAACAGGCGCGGCATCTTGTGATGAATGTCGCGGCTGAGGTCGATCAGTCGCATGGGTGGTCCTCCGCTACGGCGCGCGCGCCCACCGGCCTCGCCGCCTTCAGGCAAAATAGCGGTCGAGGAGTTTGCCGTAGATGGCCGTCAGTGCAAGGAGGTCGGCGGTCGGCACGCGCTCGTCGACCTGGTGCATCGTCTGCCCCACAAGACCGAACTCCACCACCGGGCAGTAGTGGCGGATGAAGCGGGCGTCCGACGTGCCGCCCGAGGTCGACAGCGCCGGCTTGCGGCCGGTAACGTCGGTGATCGCCGCGCTCACAAGCTCGACGAACGGCCCCGGCGGCGTGAGGAAGGCGTCCGAATTGCCGTCGGCATAATCGAGCGCGACGGTCACGTCCCCGCGCGCGGCCTGCGCGCAGCGCGCCTCGAGCCAGCGCTTGAGCGAGTCCTGCGTATGCCGGTCGTTGAAGCGGATGTTGAAGCGAGCGCGGGCCTGCGCCGGAATCACGTTGACGGCACGATTGCCGACGTCGACGGAAGTGAACTCGAGGTGCGACGCATCGAAGTGCTCGGTGCCGAAATCGAGCGTTTCGCTCATCAGTTCGGTCATGATCCGCACGAGGTAGCGGATCGGGTTGTCGGCAAGATGTGGATAGGCGACGTGCCCTTGCTTTCCCGTCACCGTCAGTGTGCCGGAAAGCGAGCCGCGCCGGCCGATTTTGAGCGCGTCGCCGAGCCGTTCGGGATTCGTCGGCTCGCCGAGAAGGCAGTGGTCGAAGCGCTCGCCGCGCTCCTTCGCCCAGGCGAGGAGCTTTGCCGTGCCGTTGATGCCGGGTCCTTCCTCATCGCCGGTGATGAGCAGGGAGAGCGTGCCGCGCGGCTGGCCGCCCTGCCGTTCGAGGTGCCGCGCGGCAGCGGCGACGAAGCTTGCGATCGCGCCTTTCATGTCGGCCGCGCCGCGTCCGTACAGCACCTCGCTTTCGATCTTGCCGGCGAAGGGCGGGTGTCGCCAGGCGTTTTCGTCACCCGCCGGTACGACGTCGGTATGGCCGGCGAAGGCGAGATGCGGCGCGCCGTCGCCGATGCGGGCAAAGAGGTTTTCGACATCCGGCGTGCCCGGTTGCGAGAACACGGGGCGGTGCACCGTGAAGCCGAGCCGGCTCAGGACGCGTTCGAGAAGCGCAAGCGCGCCGCCTTCCGCAGGGGTGACCGAGGGGCAGCGTACCAGGGCCGCCGTCAGCGCCACCGGATCGTCGAGCCTGTCCATGACAAAGGCCTTAGCGGCCCCGTTGCGGTGCCGTCAACGCGCGGCGGTCCTCAAGCTTTTTCGCCAAGAGGGTCGGGACCGTATTGATTGGGGCCGACCGTGCCGCGCAGACAACCGAGCTCGATGAAGAACCAGATGCCGACAACGAAAATCCAGGCCGCGAAGAGATAGTCGAGCATGCCCTGATTCAGCGGGTCGCCGGTGAGGCCGATGATGTTGGTAATACCCTGAAGAATGATCGGCACCAGCAAGAGGGCTGCGAACCAGCCGGCGCGGTTGCGGTCCTGGAACCGCTTCACCATGAGCGCCGCGGAAGGATAAAGGAGCACAAGCTGGATCACGAAGCTCAGGATCAGGAACGAACGACCCTGGATGCCGACGAGCAGGGCGAGCAGAAACGTGATGACGAGCGAGGCTGCAATCAGGATGATCACGCCGATCCAGTAGGGCTGGCGACTGATGCGACCCTCGAAGCTCGTAAACAGGTAGCTGAAGTCCATGACGCCCTCCACGGGGCCGCGCGCCCCCCATGCACAAGCCGCCGAATCGGCCATCCTCATTGGACCTTGCCGGGGCGTGATCGAGCAAGGGGCGGCGGTGCTAATCCACCTCGAAAAGCGCGCGGCGCTCAGTCTCGCAGCAGTTCGTTGATCGACGTCTTCGCCCGCGTCCGCTCGTCCACGCGCTTGACGATCACCGCGCAGTAGAGGCTCGGGCCGGGCGCGCCGTCGGGCCGCGGCTTGCCCGGAAGGCTGCCGGGTACGACGACCGAATAGGGCGGGACCTCGCCGCGAAACTCCTCGCCCGTTTCGCGATCAACGATGCGCGTGGACGCGCCGAGATAGACACCCATCGACAGCACGCAGCCTTGCCGCAGGATCACGCCTTCCGCCACTTCCGAGCGCGCGCCGACGAAGCAATCGTCCTCGATGATGACGGGCTCCGCCTGCAAAGGTTCGAGGACACCCCCGATGCCGACGCCGCCGGACAGATGGCAATTCTTTCCGATCTGCGCGCAGGAGCCGACCGTCGCCCAGGTGTCGACCATGGTGCCCGCGTCGACATAGGCGCCGAGATTGACGAAAGAAGGCATCAGCACCACGCCCGGCGCGATATAGGCGGAGCGGCGCACGATGCTGCCCGGGACGGCCCGGAAGCCCGCGGCCCGGAAGCGGCTTTCGTCCCAGCCGGCGAACTTGGACGGTACCTTGTCCCACCAGCCGGCGGCGCCGGGACCGCCGGCGATGAGGCTCATATCGTTGAGGCGGAAAGAGAGCAGCACCGCCTTCTTGAGCCATTGATGCACGATCCAGCGGCCGTCGGCCAGCCGTTCCGCGACGCGCGCCTCGCCGCGGTCGAGGAGGTCGAGCGCGGCTTCGACGGCCTCCCGCACCGGCCCTTTCGTGCCGGGCCCGACGCTGTCGCGCGCCTCGAAGGCCTTGTCGATCGTGGCGGCGAGGTCGGCATGGGGCATGGCTGGCGGCTCCCGGTGCGGATTGCGGACGCCGCTCATGTCGCGGAGCCTTCATCCGATGTCAACATTGCACGGTTGCTTCGGGCGCCGGTTCAATGGCCTCGCCGCATGCGCTAAGGTGCCGTAGTCGAGCCTATAAGTCGGGGGATCGGATCGTGTTGCGCAAGCTTGTCTCGAGAGCCTTGGTCGTTGCCGGAGCGCTGCCTGCGCTCGCGGGTGCCGCGAATGCCCACCATCTCATGGGCGGAGAAACGCCGTCGAGCTTTGTCGAAGGTTTGTTGTCGGGCCTCGGCCATCCGGTGATCGGGCCCGATCATCTGGCGGCCGTGGTGGCGGTCGGCTGTCTCGCTGCCCTGCATGGGGCGGGCGCCCTGCTGGTCGTCGGCTATGTCACAAGCATGATGGTCGGCGTCGCCTTTCATCTGCAAGGCGGCACCCTTCCGGGCGCGGAAATTCTGGTCGCCCTCTCGGTTCTCGCCTTGGGGGCTGCTCTCGTGCGCCGTGAGGCAATCGGCCGCGCGGCCGCGCTCGCGCTGTTCGTGGTGACGGGTCTGCTTCACGGCTACGCCTTCGGCGAGTCGATCTTCGGCGCGGAGCCCACGCCTGTTTTTGCCTATCTCGCGGGACTGGCCGGGGTGCAGACGGCGCTCGCGCTGGCCGTGATGGCCGGGGCGCGCGCCATGTTCGGGGCAGGCGGCCGCGAACCGGCGGCGGCGCGTCTTGTCGGGGCGGCCGTGTTCGGTATCGGTCTTGCGGTCTTGATGGGGCAGCTCGTTCCCGCGGCCTGACGCAAGACTGTCTTTCGTTGCGATCTTGTGCGAGACCCGGGCGCTTCGCGGCGTCCGGCGCGGCGCGCCGCTGCGGCGGCGCCACCGGCTCAGCGCCGCGGCGCAATCGCCGCGAGAAAGGCGACGAGGTCGTCCGTCACATGATCGACATGCGGCGCATCGCGTCCTTCGAGCTCCCAGCCTTCGCGGAAAACCTCGCGCGTCCTTTCGGGAACCACCAGCACCGTCGTCATGCCGAGCCTGTGGGGCACGTCGAGATTACGGGCGAGGTCCTCGAACATGGCGGCGCGGCGTGGCTCCACCCCGTGACGCGTGAGGAAACGCTCATAGGTCGCCGGAGAGGGCTTCGGTTCCAGATCGGCGGCGACAATGTCGAAGACGTCCTCGAAATGCCGGTCAATGGCGAGCCGCCGCATCACGGCTTCCGCATGTTTGCGGGTGCCGTTCGTGAGGACCAGCTTGCGTCCCGGCAGCGCTTCGATGGCGGCGCCTAGCGCGGGGTTCGGCTCGAGCGGCGAGTGGTCGATCTCGTGGACATATTCGAGGAAGCCGTCCGGGCTCATGCCGTGTTCGGTCATGAGACCGCGCATGGAGGTGCCGTAGCGGCGGTAATAGTCTTTCTGGAGGCGGAAGGCTTCCGCGTGCGTCACCTTGAGGAAGCGGGCGATGTAGTCGCGGATGCGCTCGTCCACCTGCTGCCAGAGATTGAGGTGATGCGGATAGAGGGTGTTGTCGAGATCGAATACCCAGGTTTCGATCGCGTCGAAACCGCGCGCCCGCCGCGAATCCTGATCGAGGCTCATGCCGCGCAATGCTCGATCAGCCGGTCGAGAAAGGCGCAGCAGTGCGCCAGTTCGTCCATGGCAATGAACTCGTCAGGCTTGTGCGCCTGGTCGATGGAACCCGGACCGATCACCACGCTTGGCGTGCCGCCGGCCTGGTAAAGGCCGGCTTCCGTTCCGAAGGCGACCTTGCCGTGGCGGTTGCGGTCGGCGAACCGCTTGGCAAGCCCCACGATCTCGTGCGCAGGATCGGTGTCGAGGCCGACCTGAAACGGACGCGGGTCGAAATCGACGCCCGTCTCGGGTGCAACCGTGCGCATTTCGGGCTCCAGCACGTCGCGCGCATAAGCCATCACCTCTTCCGCCAATGCGTTGGGATCGTCGCCGCCGACGGCACGGAATTCGAATACGAATTTGCAGAGTTCAGGCACGACATTAAGGGCGATGCCGCCCTCCACGAGGCCGGTATGGCCGGTCGTGAAGGGCACGTCGTACAGCGGATCGCGGGGGCCGTCCCTGCGCTTGCGGTCGGCGATGTCGCGAATCTTCACGATCAGGCGCGCCGCATACTCGACGGCGTTGACGCCCTGCGGCGCAAGCGAGGAGTGGCAGCTCTTGCCGCGCACCGTCACCCAATAGGAGCGCTTGCTTTTGTGGCCGATCACGACCTCCATACCGGTCGGTTCGCCGACGAAGCACCCGCGCGGCTTGACCGGCATGCGACCGATCGTCTCGACGATGTGCCGCACGCCGAGACAGCCGACTTCCTCATCGTAGGAGAACGCAAGGTGGATCGGCGTGTGCAGCCGGCGAGCCGTCATTTCGGGAACGGCGGCAAGACAACAGGCGACGAAGCCCTTCATGTCGGCCGTGCCGCGGCCGTAAAGGCGCCCGTCGCGTGCTGTCAGCTTGAAAGGGTTGCTCGACCAGGCCTGCCCGTCGACCGGCACCACATCGGTATGGCCTGACAGGATGTAGCCGGGCCGGTCGCCCGGCCCGATTGTCGCCCACACGTTGGATTTCCCGCCGCCGGGCTCAGGGATCCGCTTCGACGCAACCCCATGCTTCGCGAGGTAGGACTCCACCCATTCGATGAGGGGCATGTTGGAGTTGCGGCTGGTCGTATCGAAGCCGACCAGCGAGGCCAGAATGTCCGTTGCCGCCCCGACATCCGTCACGCGATCATCACCTTTCCACGGGCGCAACGCCGCGCCCGCCGACGCCCATGATGCCTCGCGGGCGCCCCGGATCAAGAGGCGCGGGCTTGCATCGCGGCCGAGCCCGGTTTCTCATTGACCAAACCGTCCCGCTCGTGACGGACGGCAGACAGGGAAAGCAGACAGGGAAAGGTGTCAGCCATGCCTCGCGTCGGCTCGATTTTCGCTGCGGCGCTCGCCGCCCTGTGGGTGACCCAGGCAGGCGCTCAGGAACTGAAGGTGGGTCTGTCGGCGGAGCCGTCCGCCATGGATCCGCATTTCCACAACCTGACGCCGAACAACTCGTTGACCAAGCATATTTTCGATCGCCTGGTCGACCAGGACGATAACCAGCTCCTCACGCCGATGCTGGCGGTCTCCTGGAAGACGCTCGACGACACGACCTGGGAATTCAAACTGCGCCCCAATGTGAAGTTCACGGACGGTTCAGACTTTACGGCGAACGACGTGATCTACACCGTCTGCCGCGCGCCGCGCGTCGAGAACTCTCCGTCGTCCTTCGGCATTGCGACGCGCGCGATCGTGGGGATGGAAGCCAAGGATCCCCTGACCGTGACGATCAAGACGGAGACCCCCTATCCGCTGCTTCCCAACGAGCTTTCGACGATCGGGATCCTGTCCGCGAAGGCGAACGGCGCCGGGCAGGTCGCATTTGACCGCAAGGAATGCAAGAACGCCGGGACCTATCCGAAGACCGAAGAGTTCAACGCCGGCAGGGCCGCGATCGGGACGGGTCCGTACAAGCTCGTGCAGTTCACCAAGGGCGACCGCATCGTCCTCGAACGCAACGACAACTACTGGGGCAAGAAGCCGGACTGGGAACGCATCGTGTTCCGGCCGATCACGAGCGCCGGTCCCCGCGTTGCCGCGCTGCTCTCGGAAGACGTCGATCTGATCGAGAACGTGCCGATCCAGGATCTGAACCGCATCAAGCAGAATTCCAATTTCGAGGTCGTACAGGGGCTCTCGAACCGGGTCATCTATCTGCACTTCAACTATATCGACGATCATCCGCCGGGTGTCGAAGGCACGGACGGAAAAAACCCATTCCGCGACAGGCGCGTGCGCGAGGCGATCTCGAAGGGGATCGACCGCGAGGCGATCGTCGCGCGCATCATGGGCGGGGTGGCGATGCCGGCGGGCGAGCTGCTGCCGCCGACGATGTTCGGCGCCAACAAGAACATGACGGCGCCGAAGCCTGATCCGGCGGCCGCCAAGAAGCTCCTGGCGGAGGCCGGCTACCCGAACGGCTTTTCGCTGGTGCTCGGCACGCCGAACGACCGTTATATCAACGACGCGCAGATCGCCCAGGCGGTCGCGCAGATGCTGACCCGGATCGGCCTCAAGGTTTCGCTCGATGCCATGACGGCCTCCCAGTTTTTCGCCAAACGCACCAAGCGGGGATTCGGCATGTGGCTGGCGGGCTGGGGCGCGGGGACGGGCGAAATGTCTTCGCCCTTGAAGGCGCTGGTCGCGACACCGAACAAGGATAAGGGATTGGGCACCACCAATCCGGGCGGGTACTCGAACCAGAAGGCGGACGAGCTGTTGATCAAGGCGCTCAACACCGTGGACGACGAAAAGCGCGCGGCCCTCCTCGCGCAGTCGAGCCGGGCCGCAATGGAGGACTACGGCGTCATCCCGCTTCACTTCGAAATGACCACCTGGGCCTACCGGAAGGGTCTCCACTATGTGCCGCGCGCCGACCAGATGACGCAGGCGCAGCTCGTCACGAAGGCGAAATGATCGCGGCGACGCGTCACATCGGAGGGCGGCGGCGCGGCGGCGCGGATTCTTGAAGGAAACCGCGCCGGGCGGGATGCGACCTCCCAGTTCCCGCCGCGGCGCGCGGCGGAGAAGTGCGTCCGATCGAGCCAATCGGAGTCCTGGCATGCTTGCCTTCCTGCTTCGGCGTCTCGGACAAAGCGTGCTGGTGATTGCCGTCATGGCGACGCTGGTCTTCGTCGGCGTCTACGCGCTCGGAAGCCCGATCGACATCCTTATCAGCCCGGAGGCCGATCAAGCGGAACGTGAGGCGGCGATCGCCCGTCTCGGCCTTGATCAGCCGTTGTGGGTGCAGTTCTTCGTCTTCGTCAAGAATGCGCTTGCGGGCGACCTCGGCCGCTCCTTCGTGCACGGCGTGCCGGCGATAGACCTCATCCTCAGCCGCATGCCGGCGACGCTCGAGCTTGCCTTCGTGGCGCTCGTTTTCTCGATCGCGCTCGGGATCCCTCTCGGCCTGCTCGCGGGCCTGCGCCCGCATTCGTGGGCGGGCCGCACCATCATGACCGGCTCCATCTTCGGGTTCTCGCTACCGAATTTCTGGCTCGGCCTGATGCTGATCCTCGTGTTTGCGGTGGAGTGGAAAGTGTTGCCGGCAGGGGGCCGCGGCGAAACGCGGCAATTTCTTGGTCTGCAATGGTCCTTGTTCACGCTCGACGGCTTGCATCACCTTTTGCTGCCGGCCCTCACGCTCGCGATCTATAAGGCCTCGCTCGTCGCGCGGCTCGCCTATGCCTCGACGCGCGAGACCATGCTGCAAGATTTCGTCCGCTTCGCCCGTGCCAAGGGGCTGTCGCAGACCCGGATTGTGGGGGTACACGTGCTCAAGACGATCCTCATCCCGGTCGTGACGGTCGTGGGGCTGGAACTCGGCTCCATGATCGCCTTCGCAGTCGTCACCGAGACCGTGTTCGCCTGGCCGGGCATGGGCAAGCTTCTCATCGACTCTATCTATCGGCTCGATCGCCCCGTTATCGTCGCGTATCTGATGGTGATCGTGGCGACCTTCGTGCTCATCAATCTCATCGTCGACATCATCTATTCGCTGCTCGACCCCCGCATCCGCCTGAGCGAGAGGAAGGCGTGATGACCGGACGGCCGCAACAGCGGTTTTCCGAAAGGCGGCATGTGCGTCGCCAAATGACCGGAGAGGCCGATGACCGTCGTTTCTTCGGAGGCTGACCTGTCGCTGACCCTCGGGCCGGAGCGCGCCCCGGAGGAGAGTCTGGCGCAGGCATGGAGCGAATTCGTCGAAAACCGGATTGCCGTCGGTGCGCTCGCGGTCACGGCGGCGCTGATCCTTATCGCGGTTCTCGCGCCTTGGATTGCGCCGCAGAACCCTTACGATCTTGCCCAACTGTCGATCTTGGACAACCTGCTGCCGCCGGGCACGCGCAGCCTCGACGGGGCGCTCTACCTGCTCGGCACGGACGACCAGGGCCGCGACATGCTCTCGGCCATCCTCTATGGGCTGCGTCTCAGCCTTTTCGTCGGCATCGTGGCGACCGTCATTGCGCTCGCGATCGGCACGGCGGTGGGCATCGTGGCCGCCTATTTCGGCGGCCGCATCGATTCGACGCTGATGCGCATCGTCGACATCCAGCTTTCGTTTCCGGCGATCCTCATCGCGCTGATCCTTCTCGCACTGCTCGGCAAGGGCGTCGACAAGGTGGTGATTGCCCTGGTGTCGGTGCAGTGGGCCTACTACGCGCGCACGATCCGTTCCTCCGCCCTGGTCGAGCGTCAGCGCGAATATATCGAGGCGGCACAATGTCTGGCGCTGCCGCGCTGGCGCATCATCTTTCGCCACCTGCTGCCCAATGCGTTTCCGCCACTGATCGTGGTGGCCACCGTGCAGGTCGCGCATGCGATCTCGCTCGAGGCGACGCTGTCCTTCCTCGGGGTGGGGGTGCCGATCACCGAGCCCTCCCTCGGGCTTTTGATCGCCAACGGCTACGGCTACATGCTTTCCGGCAAGTACTGGATCGCTTTTTATCCCGGGCTCGCGCTGCTCATCGCGATCGTCGCGATCAATCTCGTCGGCGACCAGTTGCGGGACGTCATGAACCCACGCCTCAAGCGCTAAGAAGGTGCGCCCGGCGCTATGCCGCTGCGGAGGCCGGGCTGCGCGTCGACCGCGCGCTTGCGCAGGCGCACGAGCGTGAACAGGCCGAAAGGCGGGACGGTCCGCCGTTCCGCGAGCATCGCGTCGGGCCGGCCCGCGAGCCAGCGCGCGATGCGTTCCCAGGGAAATTCGGGGCGCCAGCCGAGATGGCGGGTCTGCCGCGCGAGCCAGCGCTCGAAAGCGGCCCGTGGGCCGCTTTGCGCGCCTATATGGTTCACGAGCACGATTTCGCCGCCCGGTCGCACCACGCGCAGCAATTCGTCGAGCGTGGCCTCGGGATTCGGCACGACGGTGATGACATAAGGGGCGACCACGGCATCGAACGTGCCGTCGGCAAAGCCGAGCCGGGCCGCATCCATGACGCAGAGCCCGAGCAGGTGTCGCATGGAGAGGGTCTGCGCGCGGGCCTGCGCCTTGCGCAGCATCGGCTCCGAAAGGTCGATGCCGACCACGCGCGTCTCCGGAGTGAAATAGCGGAGTTCCAGCCCGGTGCCGATGCCGACATCGGCGATACGCGTGCCGGCCCGCAGGGCGGCGGCCACCGCCTCGCGGCGGCCGGCGGCCATCACCTTGTCGAAGACGAGGTCATAGACGGGCGCCCAGCGGGCATAGGCTTGTTCCACGCTGTTCTTGTCGAGGTCGGCGCTCATGCGATGCCGGTGCTGCGTCGCCCCCTCACGCGGCGGCGGCGGCCGGGCGGTTTCGGGCTCCGGAATGGACGATGTCGCGCCTTTCCGTACCGGCAATGAAGCCCCCGCCCAGGACACGCGCTTCTCCGGCCGGCGCGTCGTAGAAGACGCAGGCTTGGCCGGGCGAAACACCGTCCTCGCCCTCGACCAGTTCGACCGTCACGACCCCGTCCTCGCACCAGACCCAGGCGGGCCGGGGCGGACGAGTCGAGCGCACCTTCACGAAGACCTCGCTGCGCTGTTCGTCCGATGAGTCTTCGATCGGCACATCGCCCAGCCAGTTCACCTCGCGCAGCCACAGGCGTCGCGTGCGCAGCGCTTCGCGCGGGCCGACCACCACGCGCTGGGTCTCGGCTTCGAGACGCACGACATAAAGCGGCGCGCCGGCGGCAATGCCGAGACCGCGCCGCTGCCCGACCGTGAAATTGATGATCCCGGCATGCTCGCCGAGCACACGCCCGTCGAGATCGACGATTTCACCGGGAGTCGCCGCGCCAGGATTGAGGCGTGCGATCATCTCAGCATAGCGGCCCGAAGGCACGAAGCAGATGTCCTGGCTGTCGTGCTTGTCGGCGATGGCAAGCCCAAGTCGGCGCGCCGCTGCGCGGGTCTCGGCCTTGGTCAGTTGCCCCAGGGGAAAGCGCAGAAAGTCAAGCTGCGCGCGCGTGGTCGCGAACAGGAAATAGCTCTGGTCCCGCTCTTCCTCCCGCGCGCGATAAAGGTCGAAGCGGCCGTCCGGACGGCGGCGGCTCTGCACGTAATGACCCGTCGCCAGCACGTCCGCGTTGAGATCGCGCGCCGTCTCGAGCAGATCGTGAAACTTGATCGCCTGGTTGCAGGAGATGCAGGGGACCGGCGTCTCGCCGGCGATATAGGCCTGCGCAAACGGGTCGATGACCGCTTCCTTGAATCGCTCCTCGTAATCGAGCACGTAATGGGGAATGCCGATCTCGGCGGCAACGGTACGCGCGTCCTGGACGTCGCGCCCTGCGCAGCAGGCCCCCTTTCGGTGGACCGCCGCACCGTGGTCGTAGAGCTGCAGCGTGACGCCGATCACCTCGTAGCCCTCGGCCTTCAAAAGCGCGGCCGTGACGGAAGAATCAACCCCGCCCGACATGGCGACGACCACGCGGGTCGCGTGCGGCGGACGGTCGATGCCGAGGCTGTTGAGCATAGACCTCTACTATAGGAAGCGCCGGAGCCGGCGCAATGGCGGTTGCGCTCTTCCCCGCCCCGGCAGTTCTTGCCGCAGGCCCGGCAAACCGTGCCGGCCGATGCGTTTTCCGGCGGATGAGCATCGACGCCCAAGACACCGATTTGGCCTGGTTTTTCGCTCAAGCCACGCGGCTGGCCCGCGCTTTGCACCAGGAGCGCAGAAGTCCCCGTCGGCCTTGTAGGGAGGTCTGCCAGCCGTGCCTCATTCCGCTTCCATGCGGGCCGGTCCGCCCGGCCCGCCGGTGGCCGAACGGCCGCCGCGTCCCTCGTCGCCGGAGAACCGCGGTGCGACGTCCTTCGGCGATCTGCTGGACGCCGAAGGATCGGGAGACATGCCGGCTTCGACGCCGAACATCGGTCATGGCCGCCCTTCGCGCGAGCGTGAGCGACCCCGGGACGTTGGACCCACAAGCGGGATTGAAGCGCGCGGGCCGGAGCGGTTGCCACCCGAACGGCCTGCCGAAGACCCGCCCCTGCCGGCCGACCCGCCGGACCGCGCGGAAGGTCTTGCCGCGATGACCGGAATGCGAGAAGGCGGCGACGGGTCCTCATCGGCCGCGCCCGTCATGCCGGAGAGGCCGGAGGTCGACCCCGAAGAAGGCGAGACCGGAGAGCCGCCGGCCGTCGTCTCGGCGGAGGGCGACGTCAAGCCCATCGCAGCCGAGCCCGGTTCGGGCGATCGACAACCCGACACGGACGTTTCGCCGCCGGACGGCTCTGCACCGCCCGTTGTGATGCCGCCGGCGGCCGTGCCGGCGATGGGATCGGCGGACGGGTCCGGGCCGATGGGCCTTCCCGCGCCGGCCGCGCCGGCCCCGGGACCGGTTGCGGTCCTTGCCGCCCCCGCTTCGTCGGCCCGGGAGGCAGCGCTCGAAATCTCCGACCGGGCGGTCCGGAGCGGGCCGGAAGCCGCCGTCTCGAAGCCGGGTAAAGGGCCGCCGCCGCCCGCGGAAAACGGCGGCAGGGGTAAGGGGGCGAGTGAAACGGAAGCCGCCGGCTCCGCGCCGCCGCCCGCGACCGGCGGGGGTGCGAACGAGGCGGCCGACTTGAAGGCTCCCGCCAAGCCGTTAAAGGCCGGCAAAGGGCCGACTGTCCCCTCGACTGCCGCAGCCATGCCGGCCCCGAAGGATGCCGACTTCGCGCCGCGAGCGGAGTCGTCCACGGCTGCGACGCCGGGCGCCGCGCCGTCGGCGGCCGCCACTCTCACGGGGCCGATGTCCGCGGCGCTTGCACCGCTTGGGCCGGGCGGCACTGACGGCGCCTTCGCTTCCGGACCGACGGCTGCGCCGGCAGACACGGGTCGGCTCATTCCCATTGCCGGGCTTGCCATCGAGATCGCCTCTCGCCTCGCCGAAGGGAAGCGCCGATTCGAAGTGCGTCTCGATCCGCCGGAGCTTGGCCGCATCGACGTGCGGCTCGATATTGGTCGGGACGGTCAGGTCACCTCGCGACTCGTGGTCGAACGTGCCGAGACGCTCGACCTCCTGCGGCGCGACGCGCCGACGCTGCAACAGGCGCTGCAGTCGGCGGGGCTGCGGGCGGACGGCGGCGGGCTGCATTTTTCGCTGCGGGATCACGGCAATTCTCACCCATTGCCGTTCGTCCCGGCGCCGAAACTGCTGATTGTGCCGGATGCCGATGTCGCCGTGCACGAGGCTGTGCGGCGGGGCTACGGCGTCTTGCGCGGGCTCGGCCGCGGCATCGACATCCGGGTGTAGGAGCCGGCCATGGCGGATCTGTCGGCGATCGGTTCGGCCGCCTCGGCGGGCACGGGGGCAGGCACTGCGTCGAGCCGCGTGATCATCGCGAGAAACTTCGACACGTTTCTTCAATTGCTCACGACGCAATTGAAGAACCAGAATCCGCTCGATCCGCTCGACACCAACCAGTTCACGCAGCAGCTTGTGCAGTTCGCGCAGGTCGAACAGCAGATCAGCACCAACACGTCGCTCAACACGCTCATCAGCTTGCAACAGACCGCGCAGGCCACGGCCGCACTCGGGTTCATCGGTGCCACCGTGTCGGTCGACGGTCACACCGCCAAACTGGCCGACAATCGGGCGACATGGCGCCTGACGGC
Organism: Xanthobacteraceae bacterium; assembly: GCA_035716025.1. GTDB lineage: Bacteria > Pseudomonadota > Alphaproteobacteria > Rhizobiales > Xanthobacteraceae > JADGHE01. Next base: position 37,346 of record DASTKH010000037.1, on the reverse strand, counting down.
AGCGGGGCCCGGGACGGCGGCCGTTACGATCACGAGCAGGACCGGGCAGACGGCCTATACCGGGACGATCTCGATTGCAGCGGGTCCGCAGGATTTCGTATGGAACGGCCGCGGCAACGACGGCACGGCCTGGCCGGCGGGCGACTACAGCATCGCAATTTCCGCCAGAAGCGCGAATGGGCAGCCGGTTTCTGTCTCGACCGAGGTTACCGGCGTCGTGGACGGCATCGACATCGCGCAGAGCCCGCCCGCACTTTCGATCGGAGGTCAGATCTACACGCTCGATCAGGTTCGACAGGTGCGGCGCGCGGCAACGGATTGAGCGGCACCGGCCGAGGCGCGACCCCGATTTGGCGTTGCGCCGGACCGCCGGGCGAAGCCGACATTATTTTCTCAATCGAATTGAGTGCTTAGGCAAATTTTAAGCCGCACGGACTACCGTCAGGGCAAGTTTGGTCTGTCTGTGTTCGTGAGTGCCTCTATGACCGAGCCTGTTCGCCCGAGGGTCAAGTATGTCATCGGGCCTGATGGCAGTCCTTTGACGATCGCCGACCTGCCGGCACCCGGCACGAAACGGTGGGTGATCCGGCGCAAGGCCGAGGTCGTGGCGGCCGTCCGGGGGGGACTGCTTTCTCTCGAAGAGGCGTGCAGCCGCTACACGCTGACGGTCGAGGAATTTCTGTCGTGGCAATATTCCATTGACCGTCATGGCCTTGCGGGGTTGCGCACCACGCGGATCCAGCAATATCGCCAATAGACCGCACCTGTTGACGGCCTGCAGAACGCCGGCTGCGAGCCGGCGTTCTGCTTTTGGGCGCCGCCCGCCCGCTCTCCGGTTAACCAAACAGAAACCATAAGGCAGGCAATTTTTGCCTGTCGGCGCTCCTCCATGGGCGCCGCAGCAGGTGCATGTTGCCGTGCAGGGACTTCTGGATTTCCTAAAGACTCTCGGGGCTGCGCGTATGGCCGCCATGGCAGCGGTGACGCTCTCCCTGGTGGCCTTTTTCGCCTTCATCATTCTGCGGATCACGGCCCCGCAGATGACGCTTCTCTTCAATGATCTGCCGCCTGCCGATTCCGGAGCCATCATCAAGGAGCTGGATCGGCAGGGGATCGCCTATGAGTTGCAATCGGGCGGGTCGTCGATCCTGGTGCCGCGCGAACAGGTCGCCCGGCTTCGGGTGCGGCTCGCCGAAGCCGGCCTGCCGAAGGGCGGCGGTGTCGGCTACGAAATCTTCGACAAGTCGGACGTTCTGGGTGCGACGAGCTTCGTCCAGAACATCAACCGCCTGCGTGCGCTCGAGGGCGAACTCGCCCGCACGATCCAGGCCATCGATCGTGTGCAGGGCGCGCGCGTGCATCTGGTACTGCCCGAGCGGCCGCTCTTTTCTCGCGACAAGTTTGAGCCGTCGGCCTCGATCGTGCTGAACGTCCGCGGCCAGCTCGAGCCGCAGCAGGTCCGCGCGATCCGTCATCTGGTGGCGACCGCGGTCAACGGCCTGAGGCCGGAACGGATTTCCATCGTCGATGAGGCCGGCCGTTTGCTCGCCAACGGCTCAGGCGATGCCGACGCGGTCCTCGGCGCGGGCTTCGAGCAGCAGCAGGCCTTCGAGCGGCGTCTTCGCGAGCAGGTCGAAGCCATTATGGCCTCGGTTGTCGGGCCCGGCCGGGCGCGCGTGCAAATTGCCGCCGAATTCGACGTCAATCGGATCACCGAGACGTCCGACCGGTTCGACCCCGAAGGTCGTGTTGTCCGCTCGAGCCAGACACGGGAGGAGCAGTCGGCAACCTCCAGCGCGCGGGAAGGGCAGGTGACCGCGAGCAACGAACTGCCCGGCGCGGCGCCGCGCCCCGGCGAGGCGGCAGGTCGCGACCAGGCGCGCAAATCCGAGGAGATCGTCAATTACGAGATCTCGCGTACCACGAAGACGCAGGTCATCGAAGGCGCACGCGTCAAGCGCATTTCCGCAGCCGTCGTGGTCGACGGAATCTATGCCAGAAACGAGAAGGGCGAATCCGTTTACCAGCCACGCTCAAAGGAGGAGATGGAGCGAATCACGGCGCTGGTGCGATCGGCAATCGGCTTCAACGAGGCGCGCGGCGACCGGTTGGAGGTCGTGAATCTGCGCTTCGCAGACGGCCCGACCCCCGCTCTCTCGAAGCCGCCTTCGGAGTGGTCGTCGCTGTTCGATTTCACGAAGGAGGACATTCTGCGCGGAGCCGAGCTTGCGGTGCTGTCATTGCTCGGGGCGCTCGTGCTGCTGATCGTCGTGCGTCCCCTGGTTCGTCGTGTCCTCGCGCCCGAAGAACGGCCGCTTTTTGCGCGCGGCGCCGAGCCGCCGGGACTGATCGCGGCGACCGCCGCGGCCCCGCCGACCCTGACGGCCGAAGTGGAGTCGCCACCCACCGCGAGCGACACCGCAAAGCTCATCGACATCGTGCAGGTGAAGGGTCAGCTGCACGCGCAGTCGGTGCAGAAAGTCGGCGAGCTCGCTGACCGAAACCCCGAAGAGACCGTCGCCATCATCCGTCATTGGCTCCACGAGAGCGCTTAAGCCTATGCCGCCCACTGCCACGGCAAAAGCCGGTACCGACGTCAACGATATCGCCGAACTGATGGCGACGCTTTCGGGACGCCAGCAGGCGCAGGCGAAGTCCGCCCCGTCGCGCGAGCTTCGCGGCGTCGAGCGGGCCGCCATTCTCCTGCTCGCACTCGGCGAACAGCATGGCGAAAAAATCTGGAAGCTGCTCGACGACGATGAGTTGCGTACTCTGTCGGTCACCATGTCCACGCTGGGCGTCATCGAGGCGAGCTCCGTCGAAAACCTGCTTCTGGAATTCGTCTCGCGGCTTTCCGCCTCCGGCGCGGTGCTGGGAAATTACGAAGCGACGGAACGGTTGCTCCAGCAGTACCTGCCGGGCGAGCGTGTTTCCGCGATCATGGAGGAAATTCGCGGCCCGGCCGGCCGCAATATGTGGGAGAAGCTGTCGAACGTTCAGGAACAGGTTCTCGCCAATTATCTCAAAAACGAATACCCGCAGACGGTCGCCGTGGTGCTGTCGAAACTGCGTCCGGAGCATGCGGCGCGGGTTCTCGCAATCCTGCCGGAAGAACTCGCGCTCGACGTCGTCTCGCGGATGCTGAGGATGGAATCGGTGCAAAAGGATGTTCTGGAGCGCGTTGAGCAGACCTTGCGCACCGAGTTCATGTCCAATCTCTCGCAGACCCGTCGCCGCGACGCGCACGAGGTCATGGCGGAGATCTTCAACAATTTCGACAGGCAGACCGAAACCCGCTTTCTCACGGCTCTCGAGGAACGCAACCGGGAGGCGGCCGAGCGCATCAAGACGCTGATGTTCACCTTCGACGACCTGATCAAGCTCGACGCGGCCTCGGCGCAGACTCTCATGCGACATGTCGACAAGGACAAGCTCGCCATCGCGCTGAAGGGTGCATCCGACACCGTGCGCGCCTTCTTCCTCGGGAACATGTCGACCCGCGCGGCCAAGATGCTGGTGGACGACATGCAGGCGATGGGGCCCGTGCGGCTGCGCGACGTCGACGAAGCACAAACCATGCTCGTCAATCTGGCAAAGGATCTCGCAGCGAAAGGCGAGATCATGATCTCGAAGAATCGCGGCGAAGACGAGCTGATCTACTAGGGCAGACCGGATGGGCGCACCCGCAAAATTTCTGTTCGACACCGACTTTAGCCGACCCGGCGCGTCGGCGCGCGTCCCGGCGGGGCAACATCAGGCCGAACTTACGGAGGCCGAGCAGCGAGGCTATCGCAACGGTCTCGCCGCGGGCCGGACCGAGAGCGCGGGCGCGCTCGCGAAAGCGCTCGGCGCGATCGCCGCCAACCTGGAGAAGCTTGCGCGCAGCACCCGCGCCGTCGAGGCAAGGCTCGAGGCGGAGGCGGTGGACGTTGCGGTCTCGGTCGCCGAAAAGCTGGCCGCCGAACTGATCCGGCGCGAGCCCTTTGCGGAAATCGCGGCGCTCGCGGCCGATTGCTTCCGGCACCTGGTCGGCGTGCCGCACGTCGTCGTGCGCGTCGGCCCGGACGTGTTCGAGGAGGCACGCACGCGTCTCGACGAGATTGCGGCAAGTTGCGGTTTCGGCGGCCGCATTGCGGTTCTGGCCGAACCGGAGCTCGCCGCCGGCGACTGCCGCATCGAGTGGGCGGACGGTGGCGCGGCTCGGGATCGCGAGGCGGTGCGAGCGGCGATTGCCGAGGCCGTGGAACGGTATCTGGCGGGTCATCGCGCTCCGGCGCGAGGATCCGCGTGTACAGAGGGCACGACATGAGCGAAGACGAGAGCAGGCTGAAACTGCCGAACCTGGAGGCCGGCGTCGTGGTCGAAGACGTGCCGGTCGTACCGTCCGAGGAGCCGGCGGCGAAATCGGCGGCGGATCTCGAAGCCGTTTTCGACGTGCCGGTGCAGGTTTCGGCCGTGCTCGGCCGCGCCCGCATGGATGTCGCGGAACTGCTGCGGCTTGGTCCCGGGGCGGTGCTCGAACTCGACCGCAAGGTCGGCGAAGCCATCGACATCTACGTAAACAACCGGCTGGTTGCCCGCGGCGAAGTGGTCCTCGTCGAGGACAAACTCGGGGTGACGATGACCGAAATCATCAAGTCGGACCGCAATTGAGATTGCCGCTCGCGGGACAGAAAGGAACAACACCATGCGCCTCCTGATCGTCGGCAACCTGAACGGGCAGCTCACGCTCGCCACCAAGATCGCGATGGAGAAGGGGGCGGCGGTCACGCATGCGGATCACCTCGAACAGGCCTTGCGGGTATTGCGCAACGGCCACGGCGCGGACCTCCTGATGGTGGATGTCGCACTCGACATCGGACAACTCGTCGCGAGGCTCGCCGCCGAGCACATCCATGTTCCGATCGTCGCCTGCGGAACGGGAAACGATGCGCGCGCTGCCGTGGCGGCGATTCATGCCGGCGCGAAGGAATACATCCCGTTGCCGCCCGACCCCGAATTGATCGCGGCCGTTCTCGCGGCGGTCGCCGATGATCATCGGGAGCTGATCTATCGGGACGAGGCGACGGCACAAGTCGTCCGTCTCGCCCAGCAAATCGCGCCGTCGGAAGCATCCGTGCTCATCACGGGGGAATCCGGGACCGGCAAGGAGGTCATGGCGCGTTACATTCACGCCAAATCCAACCGCGCGCGCGGACCTTTCATCTCCGTCAACTGCGCAGCGATTCCGGATGCGCTGCTCGAGTCCGAGCTCTTCGGCCACGAAAAGGGGGCGTTCACCGGGGCAGTGGCTCGTCGCATCGGGAAGTTCGAGGAAGCGTCCGGCGGCACATTGCTGCTTGACGAAATCTCCGAGATGGAAGTGAGGCTGCAGGCCAAGCTGCTCCGCGCCCTGCAGGAGCGGGTGATCGACCGCGTCGGCGGTGCGCGTCCGGTGCCGGTCGATATCCGCGTGATCGCGACTTCCAACCGCAACCTTGCGGAAGCGGTGCGGGAAGGAAAGTTCCGCGAAGACCTCCTCTACCGACTCAATGTCGTAAACTTGAAAATGCCCCCTCTGCGGGAGCGGCCTGCGGATATCGTGGAGCTGGCGCAGTATTTCTTGCGCAAATACAGCCAGGCGAACGGCCTTCCGATGCGTCCGCTCTCGGCCGAGGCGCGGCGGGCCTTGGTCACGAGCCGCTGGCCGGGCAATGTGCGCGAGCTCGAAAACACCATTCACCGGGCGGTGTTGCTCGCGAGGGGATCCGAGATCGGACCGGAGGCGATCCGCGCGCCCGATGGCGGTCGGCTCGAGGACGCCGCCGGGGGCCACGCCGCTCACGCCGCCTTGGCGGCCGAGCAGGTGACTCGCTCATTCGTCGGCCGCACGGTGGCGGAAGTCGAACGCGATCTCATCCTCGAAACGTTGAAGCATTGCCTCGGCAACCGCACGCACGCCGCGAACATCTTGGGCATTTCGATTCGCACCCTCCGCAACAAGCTCAACGAGTATGCGGCCGAAGGCACGCCCATTCCTCCACCGGGAGGCGGCGATTTCCGTCAAGTGGCGTAAAGAGGGCGCGATCGGCATCGAGGCGGGCTTCCGGGGCGCCCTGCAGACGCGAAGGCGGTGTCGATTGCCGCTAGCGACGGTCCCACCGCCGGTCGCGACGCTCGCGAGAACGGGGCGGTCGCTCGTCGCCGCGGACATCCGGCCGACATTCTCCGCCGATGCCTTGAATCGTCGCCAGGCACTGCTGGAACGTGTCAAACCCGCAATTATACGTGCTCCAGTCGTACCAGGCGCACCAGCGCGCGGCGGCGGCTTCCCGATCGGTGAAAGATACGCCCACGGCGACCAGAATCGCGGCCAATGCCCAACGCATACGCGCCTCCGTCGTCAATGGCTCGCCGACCCATCAACGTCGGCAGTCGCCCTCCCGTTCCTTGGGATCGCGCTCAAGGTGCGAACCCGTTGGTCTTCGCGACATGCGCCCGCACATCCGGCATGATCTGCGGTAGAAGCCGACGGACCTGTGTCCGCGTCATGCCCGCGCGCACACGCGGATGATACAGAATGTTGAGGATATACTGGTCGTAAACGTCGAAAAATCCCTTCTGCACATTGTCGTTGAACATGGTCCACGGCACCGTCGGGTCGTCGCGGATGGGACCGAGGGCCTGCAGCAACTCCTCATATGCGCAATCGTAGAAGACCGGAGGCGCTGCGTCCGACACGAGGATCACGTCCGAGGAGACGATCCGGTAGTGCGCGTCTTTGCGGATCCCGGAGAGGCATTGCGGTTCGAGGGAGCGCACGATGCGGCGGCCGTTGGCTCCATAGAGACGGCGTACCGTTGCTTCGAGATCGCGGTCTGGCACCAGGCGAACGAGAAAATTCGCCGCCGCAGAGTCGCGCGTCATCGCGATGTCGAGATGCGCGACGTGCCGCCGGATATCGCCGACCACCCGTTCGACGGCGGTCCGCGCCGGCGGCGACGCCGGCCCGGAGATGAAGACCCTCACCGGTTGCTCATATTTGCGAATGCGGTCCACGCGGCCGGCAAGCCCGAGCTCCGCGCCGAATGCGACCTTGAAGAAGCCGAGCGCGATCTCCCGATCGCTGAAGCTCTTGCGATCGGCCGCGCGGCGCCGGTCGATTTCGGGATGCTGAGCGCTGGCGAGGCCGATGCTCGTTACCCCAATGGCCAGCGCGAGCAGGCCAATTCGGCGCATAACGGCAGGCGGCACGCCTGGCCTCGCCTCAGCCCGCAGAGGAACGGCGGGAAGCGCGGCCTTGCAAAGCGCGAATACGATCCGCCAAGCTGAGGCGCGGGAAGGCGATCGGCAGGGTCCCGTTCTGATTGCCTCTTGCACCCTTGGCTGTGTCGGCGGGCGGCGCATCGTCGCTTTCGGGGCCTTGCTCGAGGATCGCCTGGATCGGCGAGTCTGCGCCTTCCAGCGCCGCCATCAAGCGTGCAACCTCCGCCGACACTTCGTTAAGGCGGTCGCGCAGCACATCGTTTTCGGCGCGCTCGGCTTGAGCGGCGCCCTCGGTTTGATGCTTGAGCGCGGCGAGTTCCTGCTCCAGCTTCGTCCGTTCCTCGCGGTCGCGTGCGCCGCGCGCCTGCATTTCCTTGATTTCGCGATCGCGATCCGCGACCTGGTCCCGCAAAGTCGCGATCTGCGTTCTCAGCGCGACGATCTCGATGCGATGGCTGTCGGCCGCGACCGAGGTTTCCTCGAGGTTCAGGCCGAGCCGCGAAAATTGCTCTTCGCGCTCCTTGAGTTTGCGTTCGGCCTCCTCGCAGGCCCTCGTCTTCAGAGCAAGTTCCTCCTGGCTGCCGCGCAGTTGCTCCTCCAGCCGCTTGTGCTCCTCCTGCAAGGCGTCGGCCATCCGCGACTTCTCCGCAAGCTCGGCCTTGAGCTTCGCGATGGCCTCTGCCTTGCGTCCGAGCTCCGCCAGCTCCTGGCTGTGTTTCTCCTTGAGATCGGCCAGCGAGAGCTCCAGCCGGCGTGTCGCCATCGCGAATTCGGCGCGCATCTGGTCCTTGTCGGCCTGGATTTCGGCAAGGGAGATCGGCGCTGCGGCCTGGACCCGGCGGGTGGTCAGACGCACGGCGCGATGGTGCACCAGCGGGATCATGATAAGGGCAATCAAAAACGCCACCAGGAAGCCCAGCGCGAAATACATCGCCGCTTCAATCATGCACACGCCTCCGCGCGCCCAAGCACGACCTGGCCGCAGGCACGCTGCCGGGCTTCGGTTCGACCTCGGTTAACCTAAACCGGGGTTGGTGTCCAAATATGGCGGCAGGGCTTGCGTGCGGGGCCGCTGCCGTCTGCCGCTCAGAAGGGGTTCCAGGTGGAACTGGGCGTGAATTTGAGATAGCCGATATTGACCCCGAGGCGTGCGCCGACGCCGGACCGGATCGGCACCACCACGACGCCGCCGCCTCCTGTGAGAACGGTCATGCCGAAGCCGCCGACGAGATAGGCCGAGCCGTCGACTCCCCCGAAGCGTTGATAAATCGCCTGCGTGGCGGGCAAGTTGTAGACCAGCATCATGGTGCGGTCGCCGTCCCCGCCGAGGTCCCAACCGAGAGACGGGCCTTGCCAGTACACCCTCAGGTCGCCGGCGTTCTTGGTGTAAAGCGTGCCCTCGCCATAGCGCAGCCCGCCAAAAATTGCGCCGCCGCCCTCCTGGCCGAGAATGTAGCCGTTCGGCAGCCCCCATTGGCTGATCGCCTTCTCGATGACGCTCGCAAGCCCGCGCGACACGCTTCCGAAAAAGCGATGGCCGGCGTCGACCAACTCGTTGGAAGAATAAGTGTGCGGCCGAGTCTGGCCCTGCGCCCATGCCGCAATCGGCAGCCAAATGAGTGCGAAGACGATGCTCAAGGTCCGCAGAATGGCGCGCATGAGCGGAAACTCCCTCGATTCCGGCCGCGTTTAACCCGTTGCACATGATCGGCGCGCTAAAGGCGCGGCCGGCAGGCGTCGAATCAAAGCGGATCATGGTGAAGAATGTGTTGCCAGGACGGCAAAGCGCGCTGACGGCGGCTTTGCTGGCCGCGTGCATGGGGGGCGCAGCTTTCGCCGATGCGAACACCGCCTCGCAAGCTGCCCGGGCAGAAAGCGCCCTGCCGATCGCCGTCGATTGGCGCACGGGGCTTGCGATCCACGGAGTCGATCCGGTCGCTTATTTCGTCGAGAAGCGGGTCGTTCGAGGCGAAAGCGCCTGGGAATTGCGATATGGCGGCGCCGTTTGGCGCTTCTGCAACGAAGGCAATCGGGCGGCTTTTGCGGCGCATCCGGAGATCTATATGCCCCGGTTCGGGGGCAACGACCCGATGGCGCTCGCCCGCGGCGTGGTGCTCGCCGGCAATCCCCGCATCTGGGTCACGTTCGCGCAACGGACCTATCTGTTCCATACGCCCGAGGCGCGGGACGCCTTCCTTGCCGACCCGCAGGCCTCGATTGCCAGGGCGGAGGCCGAGGCCGTGCATCACGCGGAGATGGCCACGCCCTGAGCCTTCAGGCGAGACGTTCGAGGGCGGACGCATCCCCGCAAGCCAGGAAATCCGGAACGACGAACCCGGCGGCCTCTCCATAGCGGAGGGCCGCTCCATTCGCCCGCGCCACGCGGCCGCCGGCAGCGGCCAAGACCGCGTGGCCTGCCGCAACGTCCCAAGCCCGGGTCGGTGCGAGCCGGGGATAGATGTCTGCGGCCCCCTCCGCCAGCAAGGCGAATTTGAGCGCCGAGCCGCAAGGGCGCCGCTGCGCAATGCCGGCACGGTCGAGCAGGGCCTGCGTCGCCGCATCGAGGTGCGAGCGGCTGACCAGCGCGACGGCCGCCGCGCCCGGGAATTTCCGGGTGGCGATGGACACGGCCGCCGATGTCCGGCCGATGCGCTCGGCGCCGCGCCCGACGATGCCGCGCCAAGCGGTCGCCCGGGCCGGTGCCGCCACCACGCCGGCGGCCGGAACCCCACCCGCGATTAGGCCGATATTGACGGTGAATTCGTCGCGGCCGGCAATGAATTCACGGGTGCCGTCGAGTGGGTCGAGAAGCACGAAGCTTTCCGCCTTCGGCCACGCCTGTCCTTCCGCTCGCTCCTCGGAAACGACCGGCACTCCGGGCATCAGCCGGGCGAGGCCTTCGCAGAGGATTGCCTCGGAGGCTGCGTCCGCGCGGGTGACGGGAGAGCCGTCCGCCTTCTCCTGCACGGCGAGGGCGGCATGGCGTAGCGGCAGAATCGTATCGGCCGCCTCCCAGGCGAGGCCGGTCAAGGCATGGAGCAGACGTTCATCAAGCGAAATGGACAAGGGCGGGTCCTAGAGCCGGTGCTTTGGATTTTGGTCACGCGCGGTGTATCACAAACCTTCTTTCCGCGTGCAGGACGGCGATTCGCGTTCCGGCGAATCGATCCCGGAGTTTCGTAATGGCCGATCCCGTAGAACTCGAGCCCCTCGATTTGGCCGCGCTCTTGTGCTCGCGCGTTTGTCACGACCTGATTAGCCCCGTGGGGGCGGTCGTCAACGGGATGGAAGTTCTGGAAGAGACGAATGACGAGAGCACGCGCGTGTTTGCGCTCGATCTCATCAAGAAGAGCGCCGCCCAGGCTTCGGCCCGGCTGCAATTTTGCCGGATGGCGTTCGGCGCCGCCGGCTCGGCCGGCGCGGAGATCGATTTGGGCGATGCGGAAAACGTCGCGCGCGGATTCATCGAAGACGAGCGCATGACGCTCGGCTGGCAGCTTCCCCGCGTGCTGATGGCGAAGAACCGGGTCAAGCTCTTGCTCAATCTGATCATGTTGGCCGCACAGATCATCCCGCGCGGCGGCACGATCACGGTCGAGATGGCGGGCGAGGGTGATTCGGCCGGCTTTTGCCTGCGCATCACCGGCTCCAACCCGCGGATTCCGCAGAAAATGCTGTCCCTCCTCACCGGCCAGGCCGACGAGGCGATCGACGCGCATGCCGTGCAGCCCTTCTATGCGGGACTCCTGGCGCGCGCCTGCGGGCTTTCGATCACGATCGAACAGGACACCGAGGGGGTCCTTCTGGCAGCGCGCTGAAACGCCTGCATTTCCGGCCTACCCTCGCAACACATCCTAAACCCTTTCCCAACACACTCGGGTCGGCTGCCGGCAGGCGTGCGGCCGCGCGCATGCCCTTTTCGTGGAAGCCCGGTCCATGGACGAGTTGTTGCGTGAGTTTCTGACCGAAACGAGCGAAAGCCTCGATACGGTCGACCTGGAACTCGTCCGTTTCGAGCAGGACCCCAACAACGCGGACATTCTCGATAAGATCTTCCGCCTCGTTCACACCGTTAAAGGCACCTGCGGTTTTCTCGGCCTGCCGCGGCTTGAAGCGCTGGCGCACGCCGCCGAAACCCTGATGAGCCGATTCCGCGCCGGCTCCCCCGTCACGGGCGAAGCGGTCACGCTCATTCTCGCGGTGATCGACCGCATCAAGGACATTCTCGCGGTCCTGGAGCGTGACCAGAACGAGCCGGCGGGGGGCGACACGGACCTCATCGCGCCGCTCGAACGGCTTGCGGCGCAGTCCGTGGCGCCCGCCGCTCGCGATCCCGATGAGAGGCACAATCCGCCAGCCCCCGCCCGCGGACAGGTACGGTCGACCGCGGAAAGCGGCGGGGAAGACCACAAGCCCGACGCGGGGGTCGCCCGCCAGTCGATCCGTGTCCAGGTCGACACGCTCGAACGGCTGATGACCATCGTCTCCGAGCTGGTGCTGACCCGCAATCAGCTCCTCGATATGGCGCGCCGGCTCGACGCGCCGGAATTCCACGGACCGTTGCAGCGCCTTTCAAGCGTCACCGCGGAATTGCAGGACGGTGTCATGAAGACCCGCATGCAGCCGATCGGTGTCGCGTGGCAGAAGCTGCCGCGCATCGTGCGGGACCTCGGCTCGGAACTCGGCAAGGACATCGCGTTGCAGACATTCGGCGCCGATACCGAGCTCGACCGGCAGGTGCTCGAGCTGATCCGCGACCCGCTCACGCATATGGTGCGCAATTCCGCCGATCACGGGATCGAGACCGCCGCCGAGCGGCGCGCGCGGGGAAAACCGGAAACCGGCACGATCCGTCTCTCCGCCCAACATGAGGGCGGCCACATCCTCATTGAAATCGCCGACGACGGCCGGGGCCTCGATACCGATCGCATCAAGGCAAAGGCCCTTGCGGCGGGTCTGGTCGCACCGACGGACCTCGAAGGAATGAGCGAAGCGCAAGTCCACCAGTTCATTTTCGTACCGGGCTTCACCACGGCAGAGCGCGTGACGAATATTTCCGGCCGCGGTGTCGGAATGGACGTGGTGAAGTCGAACGTGGAGCAGATCGGCGGCACCGTTGACGTGAAGTCGATTCCGGGCGCCGGAACTTCCTTCGTGCTCAAGATCCCGCTCACGCTTGCGATCGTGGCGGCGCTGATCGTCGAGTGCGGCGGCGAACGTTTCGCCATTCCGCAGCTCGCCGTGCTCGAGCTCGTGCGGGCCAACGGAGGTGTCGAACATCGCATCGAGCGCATCCAGGGCGCGCCGGTGCTTCGCCTGCGCAACCGGCTGCTGCCGCTCGTCCATCTCGGCCGCCTTCTCGGCATCGCCGAGCGCAGCGGGACGGAGAAGGGCGACTTCATTGTCGTGACGCAGGTCGGCGGCCAACGTTTCGGGATTGTGGTGGACGGCGTCTTCCACACCGAGGAAATCGTCGTCAAGCCGTTGTCGCGCAAGCTGCGGCATCTCTCGGTGTTTTCGGGCAACACGATCCTGGGTGACGGTTCTGTCATCCTGATCCTCGATCCCAGCGGTGTCGCACAAGGGCTCGGAGCCGCGAGCATGCGCGGGCAAGATGTCGAGCCCGCCGCGCCCGAGCCGGGCGCCGGAGAGGAGAAATCATCTTTTCTCGTCTTCCGTGCCGGCTCGCAGGAGCCAAAGGCCGTGCCGTTATCGCTTGTCACCCGATTGGAAGTGGTCGACGGCAAGACCATCGAAATGGCCAACGGCCGCCACCTCGTTCAGTATCGTGGCCGGCTCATGCCGCTGCTGCGCGCCAACGAACGGGTGGCGATCCGCAGGGACGGCCGGCAGCCCGTTCTCGTGTTCGCGGAAGGAGGTCGGGCAATGGGCCTCGTGGTCGACGAGATCGTCGACATCGTCGAGGACCGGGCGAAGATTGAACTATCGGCCACAACCCCCGGCGTGCTTGGTTCCGCGGTCATCGACGGCCGCGCCACCGAGATCCTCGATGTCAGCCACTTTCTGCCGCTGGCCTTTGAAGATTGGTTTCGCGGCCGAAGCGAGGAGCGGCAGCGGAGGACGCCGCGCGTCCTCCTGGTCGACGACTCGCCGTTCTTTCGCGAGATGTTGCGCGCGCAGTTGCAGGCTGCGGGCTATTCGGTCGCGCTCGCCGCCGGTGGCGCCGAGGCGCTGGCGCTTCTTGCCGGCGAAACCGATTTTGCCGTGATCATTTCCGACATCGAAATGCCGGCGATGAGCGGGCTGGAGCTTGCCGCGGCGGTGCGAGCCGATGAACGCCTGTGCCACATTCCATTGATCGCGCTCTCCTCCTACGTGGCGTCCGCCTCGATCGAACCGGTCCGCGCCGCAGGTTTCGCGCAGTTCGTCGCCAAGTTCGACAGGCCGGGCCTGATCGCCGCCGTCAACGATGCGACTCTGTCGCTGCAACGCGCTGCGTGAGGTCCAAGGTCATGCCCAACTCGGTCACGACATCGACCCACGCAAGCCGCCCGATCGAACACGTCGCGGTGACGGTCGGCGAGCAGACTTTCGGTGTGCCGATCGCGCGCGTGCGCGACGTATTTGTTCCGGGGCGCATCACCCGTGTGCCGGGCGCTCCGAAGGAGATCGCCGGCGTTCTCAATCTGCGCGGCCGAATCGTCACGGTCATGGACATGCGCGTGCGCTTGGGACTTTCGGAGGGCGCAACCTGTTCCGCGATGGCGGTGGGAATCACGTATCGCGACGAGTCGTACGCACTGCTGGTGGACGCCGTGGGCGAGGTCTTGAAGGTCCCGGAGGAGGCCATCGAGCGCAATCCGGTGAACCTCGATTCGCGGCTTGCGGAAATTTCCAGCGGCGTTCACGGCTTGGAAGGACAGCTTCTGGTAGTGTTGGATATCGATCGCGTTCTCGACATCGGCGGCAAGGCGATCGCGGCCTGACGGAATGGCTTGCGCGAGCCTCGGTCGCTCGCAAGGGACGGAGCAGGTGGCCATGAAAAAGTGTCTAGTGGTCGACGATTCCAGCGTGATCCGAAAGGTCGCGCGTCGCATTCTGGAAGGCATGCAGTTCGAAATCGCCGAGGCCGAAGATGGTCAGCAGGCGCTCGACCATTGCCGGCGGGAAATGCCCGACGCGGTGTTGCTCGACTGGAACATGCCGGTGATGGACGGTTACGAATTTCTCAAGGCATTGCGGCGGATGCCCGGCGGGAACGAGCCGAAGGTGGTGTTCTGCACGACCGAGAACGATGTCGTCCACATCGCCCGCGCCCTGCATGCCGGTGCGAACGAGTACATCATGAAGCCGTTCGACAGAGAAATCGTCGAAGCAAAGTTCCAGGAGGTCGGGCTGATCTGAGACCGGCTCTCCGGTCTGCGATCCGCCCGCACGCCTCGCCGAGTCGCGTCCTATGTGCGCCGCCGTCAGTGTCCTGGAACAGACCGTCTCCGGCCACGGTCCGATCCGCGTGATGGTGGTGGACGATTCGGCCGTCGCGCGCGGCCTGATGGGGCGCTGGCTGGCGGAAGAACCCGACATCGAGGTCGTGGCTTCGCTGCGCACGGGCCGCGAGGCGGTGGAGTGGCTCGCGCGCGGCAATGCGGACGTCGCGGTGCTCGACATCGACATGCCCGAGCTCGACGGTTTGTCGGCTCTGCCGCTGATGCTCGCGCGCAACCGCGATCTCGTCGTCATCATGGCGTCGACCCTCACGCGCGAAAATGCCGAGATCAGCCTTCAGGCGCTGTCGCTCGGTGCGGCCGACTATGTGGCCAAGCCCGAGGCGCGACGCGGGGGCATTTCCGGCGGAACGTTCCGCCGCGACCTCATAGACAAGGTCCGCATGGTCGGCGGCAGGCGCCACAGGTTCGCTCGCTGGCGGCCGGCGGAATTGCGGTCGGCGCGACGCCACGATGGGCAAGATCCGATCGTTCCGGCGCCGCCGCTTGCCGCGCGGCCCCCGCCCGTCGTGCTGCGTTCGCCGAGCCGCCACATGCCGCGCGGCATCGTGATCGGCGCGTCCACCGGCGGACCTCAGGCCCTGCTCGCGCTGTTGCCGCAGCTCAGTGCAGTCTGTGAACGCGTGCCGGTGCTCGTGGTCCAGCACATGCCTCCTACGTTCACGACGATTTTCGCCGAGCATATTGCGCGGGCGACCGGGCGGCCGGCACGCGAAGCGGTCGAAGGTGAACCGATCCTGCCCGGTGTCGTCTATCTTGCGCCCGGCGGACGGCACATGCGGGTTACGATGCGGGCCGGGCGTCCTGCGATTGCGCTCGACGACGGCGCACCGATCAATTTCTGCAAGCCTGCCGTGGATCCGCTGTTCCAGACGGCAGGCGACATCTGGGGCGCCGCCTGCCTGGCGGTGGTCCTGACCGGCATGGGATCGGACGGCACCGCCGGGGCGCGGCTCATCGCCGCCGCGGGCGGGACGGTCATCGCGCAGGACGAAGCGACAAGCGCTGTCTGGGGCATGCCGGGCTCGGCGGTGCAGGCCGGGCTGTGCTCCGCGGTGCTGCCCATCGAGGCGATCCCCGCCGAGATTGCGCGCCTGTCTGGGGTGGGAGGGGCGCGGTGACCACGGCCGACTTCGACTATCTCCGCCGCCTGCTGAAGGAACGATCCGGTCTCGTGCTCTCGGCCGACAAGCGATACCTGCTGGAAAGCCGGCTTTTGCCGATTGCGCGGCGCATCGGTGCAAGGACCCTCGGCGGTCTGGCGCAGAAGCTGCGGGCGCCGGGAACGGAAGGTCTCGCCGTCGAGGTGGTCGAGGCCATGACCACGAACGAGACATTCTTCTTTCGCGACAAGCTTCCGTTCACGCATCTCCGCGACACGATCATTCCGGACTTGGTCAGGACGCGCGCGGCGCAGCGGCGCATCCGCATCTGGTGTGCGGCAGCGTCGAGCGGACAGGAGCCCTATTCGGTCGCGATGCTGCTCAAGGAGATGACGGCGCTCCTTTCGGGCTGGCGCGTCGAGCTTCTCGCGACGGACCTGTCCGCCGAGATGCTGGAACGGGCCAAGAGCGGCCTCTACTCGCAATTCGAGGTGCAGCGCGGCCTGCCAATCCAGTACTTGTTGCGCTATTTCACGCAAGTCGGCGATATGTGGCAGATCGTGCCGGAGTTGCGTGCCGCTGTCGAGTTTCGGCAGCTCAACCTGCTGCATCCGTTCGCTTTTCTCGAGCCATTCGACGTCGTCTTCTGCCGGAACGTGCTGATCTACTTCGATCAGCCGACCAAGGCGGACGTGCTGTCCCGTCTTGCCCGTGTGGTCCGGCCCGACGGCTATCTGCTGCTCGGGGCGGCGGAAACCGTCGTCGGCCTGACCGAAGCGTTCCGGCCGCATGCCGAGAAGCGGGGCCTCTATCTGCGGCAGGCCGACGGCCAGCCGCGGCATTCGCGCCTGGTTCCCGTCGCGAGCGCGGAAGCATCCTGAATTCGGGTGGCGCCGGCGCCTCGCCTCTGCGAAGACGGCGCGTGCCATTCCGAAGGAGGGAAACCATGCTGTCACACGAGACAGTTCAGACCTCCACACCGCTGCTCTATACCGACGACGACGCCCGCTGGCAGGCGGTCCTGCGCCGCGACCGGGCAGCGGACGGTGTGTTCTACTCGGCGGTGAAGACCACGGGGGTTTATTGCCGTCCGTCCTGTTCCGGGCGCCCGCTGCGAAAGAATGTGCGCTTCTTTAAGACGCGGGCGGAGGCCGAGGCGGCGGGATTCCGTCCGTGCAAGCGTTGCCGCCCCGAGCGGGTGGAGGCCAGGCGCGCACCGGGCGATGAAACGGCGGGCAGCCTCACGGCGCGCGTGGCGGCGCGCGATTGGACGGCGATCGGCGAAGACCTGGACGCCCAAGGCTGGGCCCTGACCGGGCCGCTGCTCACCACGGACGAATGCGCCTCGCTTGCGGCAAGCTATGGCGACGACTCCCGGTTTCGCAGCCATATCGTGATGGCACGGCACGGCTTTGGCCGCGGCGAATACAAGTACTTCGCGGCCCCGCTGCCGATCATGGTCCAGGCTCTCCGGACCGCGCTCTACCCGCCGCTCGCGCGCATCGCCAACCGCTGGAACACCGCTCTGGGAGGGAAGGTGGCCTATCCGGCTGTGCACGACGCTTATCTCGACCGCTGTCGTGCGGCGGGCCAAGGCAAACCCACGCCTCTACTCCTGCAATACGGGCCCGGGGACTACAATTGCCTGCACCAGGACGTGTACGGGGACTGCGTCTTCCCCCTGCAGGTCGCCTTTCTGCTTTCGCGGCCGAATGTTGATTTTTCCGGCGGCGAATTCGTGTTGACGGAACAGCGGCCGCGCATGCAATCGCGCGTCGAGGTCGTGCCATTGCGGCAGGGCGAAGGAGTGATTTTCCCGGTTCATCATCGGCCCGTGGCCGGCACGCGCGGGGTGTACCGGGTCGCCATGCGCCACGGGGTGAGCCGAATCCGCTCGGGCCGGCGGCAGACGCTCGGCATCATCTTCCACGACGCCCGATAGGGCAGAGGCGGGAGAGCACGCAAACAAAAACCCGCCGTCGGGCGGGGTTTTCCGCCCGTTGTCGGGGCGCAAATCCTAGGCGGGAATGCGCTCCTCGGCGTCAGTCGGCTCCCGCAGCACATAGCCGCGGCCCCAAACGGTCTCGATATAGTTCTTGCCGTTCGAGGCGTTGGCCAGCTTCTTGCGCAGCTTGCAGATGAACACGTCGATGATCTTGAGCTCGGGCTCGTCCATGCCGCCGTAGAGATGGTTGAGGAACATCTCCTTGGTGAGCGTCGTGCCCTTGCGCAGGCTGAGCAGTTCGAGCATCTGGTATTCCTTGCCGGTCAGATGCACGCGCTGGCCGTTCACTTCGACCGTCTTGGTGTCGAGGTTGACGACGAGGTCGCCGGTCTGGATCACCGATTGGGCGTGTCCCTTGGAGCGGCGGACGATCGCGTGGATGCGGGCGATGAGTTCGTCCTTATGGAACGGCTTGGTCAGATAATCGTCGGCGCCGAAGCCGAGGCCCTTGACCTTGTCCTCGATGGCCGCGAGCCCGGAAAGGATCAGAATCGGCGTCTTGACCTTCGAGACGCGAAGCGCGCGGAGCACTTCGTAGCCCGACATGTCCGGGAGGTTCAGGTCGAGAAGGATGATGTCGTAGTCGTACAGCTTTCCGAGATCGACGCCTTCTTCGCCCAGGTCGGTGACGTAGGTGTTGAAGCTCTCCGATTTGAGCATCAACTCGATCGATTGCGCGGTAGCGCGGTCGTCTTCGATCAGCAATACGCGCATGCCAATTTCCTTCCTCGCCGCCGCTCCGGGCTAGGTCGGCACGCCGCAAGGCGCCCTGAAAATCCTTGAGGACCGATTCGAAACACTACTACCGAATCGTTAACAGAACCTGATTCTCGCGCGCAAGCATTCCCTGGGCAGATTCCGTCGAATCGCCGTAAGATACTGCGCGTAGCGCGGATTCTGTTCGCCGGCCGGCTCATGTTTCACTTTAAGAGTCGGGTGTAAGCGACTCTCGCGACTCGCCGCCGTCCTGGCGGGCGGGCCTTGGTCGTTCCCAGGAACGGTGAGGCGATGATTAACGAAGCGGGTAAATGCGAAGTTAAGCCCTGCCGCATTCATTGCCGGCTTTTAACGGATGCGCCGCAATGAAGGCACTCGCCGAACAGATTGCCGAATTGGACGGTGTGCAGCTGTACGGCCGGGTGGTCGGCGTGCGCGGCCTGATGGTCGAGGTGGCGGGCCCGCTGCACGCCATGTCCGTTGGCGCGCGCGTTGTCATCGAGGGAGGGCGCGGGAGGGAGGTGCCGTGCGAGGTCGTGGGCTTCTCCGGCTCCAAGGCGCTGTTGATGCCGTTCGCGCCGCTCGAGGGGGTGCGGCGGGGCTGCCGCGCGACGGTGACGGCCGTCCCCGGCGCGGTGCGGCCCGCGGCGGGCTGGCTCGGTCGCGTCGTCAATGCCATGGGCGAGCCGATTGACGGCAAAGGACCGCTGCCGGCGGGACCTTCCCCCTATCCCTTCCGCGCCATGCCGCCGCCCGCGCACGCGCGGCGCCGCGTCGGGCCGCCGCTCGACCTCGGCGTGCGGGCGCTCAATACGTTCCTCACTTGCTGCCGGGGCCAGCGTATGGGCATTTTCGCGGGTTCGGGCGTGGGAAAATCGGTGCTGCTCTCGATGCTCGCCCGCAATGTCGAGGCCGACGTATCGGTGATAGGCCTCATCGGCGAGCGCGGCCGCGAGGTGCAGGAATTTCTCCAAGACGACCTTGGCGCGGACGGGCTGGCCCGTTCGGTCGTGGTGGTATCGACTTCGGACGAACCGGCGCTCATGCGCCGGCAGGCGGCCTACCTTACGCTCGCCATCGCCGAATATTTTCGCGACGAGGCGAAAGACGTTCTGGTGCTGATGGATTCGGTGACCCGGTTCGCCATGGCGCAGCGCGAGATCGGGCTTTCGGCGGGCGAACCTCCGACCGCCAAGGGCTACACCCCGACGGTCTTCACCGAATTGCCGAGGCTTCTGGAGCGGGCCGGGCCGGGAACGGGGGAGGGGACCATCACGGGCATCTTCACGGTTCTGGTGGACGGCGACGACCACAACGAGCCGATCGCCGACGCGGTCCGGTCAATCCTCGACGGCCACATCGTGATGGAACGGACGATTGCCGAGCGGGGGCGCTATCCCGCGATCAACATTCTGAAATCGGTTTCCCGCACAATGCCGCGCGCCGCGGACCCGGCCTATCTCCCGGCCATCACGCGGGCGCGGCGGATCATGGCTACCTATGCGGATATGGAAGAGCTGATCCGCCTGGGCGCCTACCGCAAAGGGTCCAGTCCCGAGGTGGATGAGGCGATCGCGCTGCACGGGCCGCTGGAGGCCTTTCTGGCCCAGGGCAAAGACGAGGCCACCTCGCTTGCGGCCGGCTATCTCCGGCTTGCGCAAATCCTCGGGAGCCCGGAAACCGAAAACTAACATTGTCCTGGCAGCATCCGCCTCCAAATCGAGGTTTTGGCGGCCGACGCCGGCCCGTTTGACCGGGTTCGGCGCGGGTTCGGGGGAGTGATGCTTGATGAAATCGCGTGAGACGCTCATCCGCCTGAAGCGATTTCAGGTCGACGACAAGCGCCGGCGGGTGGCGCAGATCGAGGCTATGATCGCCGAGTTCGACCGCATGGCGGCGGAGCTTGAGCGTGAAATCCAGTCGGAGCAGGAGCGTACCGGCATTCACGACCCGGCCCACTATGCCTACCCAACCTATGCCAAGGCAGCAATCGTCCGGCGCGACAATCTCAAGCATTCGACCGAGGAACTGCGCGCGCAGCTCGTCGATGCCCGGGAGGCCCTGGCGGAGGCCTATGAGGAACTCAAGAAGGTCGAGCTTCTCGACGAGCGGGATCATCTTCGCGAGCGGGCGCAGGACAGCGCGCGCGAGCAGGCGGAGCTCGATGGAATCGGCCTCATGATGGTGCGGGACGGCGCCAGGGCCTGAATTCTTCCCGGAAAGGGGCCTGAGCAGCCCTCCTTACCGAGTATCGGGCACGGCCCGGGCCGCCTCAGCGGGGGAAGCGCATCGGTGCGGATCGCGTGCCGAGCTGGCGCAAGGCTTCCCCGGCCACCATGGCTGTCGCCATCGCGACATTGAGAGAGCGCAGACCGGGACGCATCGGAATCACCAGGCGGGCGTCCGCGGCCTCGTGGACGGCTTGCGGCACGCCGGCGGACTCGCGGCCGAAAAGCAGGATCTCCCGCTCCGAATAGGCGTGATCGAGGTAACTCGTCTCCGCACGGGTCGTGAACAGCACGAGGGCGAGTGCCGTCCCGCGGCGCCAGGACTCGAAGGCCTCCCAAGAGACATGCCGCGTCAACGCCACGTGCGCGAGATAGTCCATGCCGGCGCGGCGAAACGCGCGGTCGCTCGTGGGAAAGCCCGCCGGCTCGATGATGTGGGCTTCGGCACCGAGGCAGGCACAGAGACGCAGGATCGTGCCCGCGTTCTGCGCAATATCGGGCTGATAAAGCGCGATGCGGAGAGGACAGGCGGCTGTCAATGGCCCTCGAAGCTGATGAGCGTGCGGACCGGCACGTCGAGCTTTCGCAGCTTCTCAGCGCCGCCGAGATCCGGCAGGTCAATGATGAAGCAGGCGGCCAATACCTCGGCGCCGAGTTGACGCAGAAGCTTGACGGCGCCTTCCGCCGTTCCGCCGGTCGCGATCAGGTCGTCCACGAGCACCACGCGGTCCCCCTGCGCCACCGCATCGACGTGCATTTCCATCTCGTCCGTGCCGTATTCGAGCAGATAGGCCATCCGAACAGTCTGGTGCGGCAGCTTGCCCTTCTTGCGGATCGGTACGAAACCCGCAGAGACCTGGTGCGCGACGGCGCCGCCGAGAATGAACCCGCGTGCCTCGATGCCGGCGACCTTGTCGATTTTCATGCCGGCCCAGGGTTGCACGAGTTCGTCCACGGCGCGGCGGAACGCGCGCGGATTGCCCAAGAGTGTCGTGATGTCGCGGAACATCACCCCCGGCTTCGGATAGTCCGGAATGGTGCGGATCGCGGCGCGCAGGTCGGTTTCGAGGGCGGGCGAAATCATTATCGGCGACTATGACTTGCAGAGACTGGGATTGTGGCCCAACAGGACTGTGGCCCAACCATGCGGGCCGAAGCAACCCGGGAGAAGACTCATGGCCTCGCCAGCGCCGGCGCCCGAGCAGAGAACGATCCTCACGGACATCGACGTACCGTTTACCCGCCTTGTCGGCTTCTTCGTCAAGGCGGCCCTCGCCGCGATTCCTGCAGCGATCATCGTCTGGCTTATCCTGATGGCCGTTGGATTGGCGCTCGGTGCGCTCTTCGGGTTCGGGCCCTGGATGCATCGCTGGATGTAGGGCGCGCTCATGCCGGTCCGAGAACCCGGCCGGCCACGGCATCGAGCTTGGCGACGAGCGCCGGGTCGCGCGCCTCCGGCGCCGTGATGATCGCGGTGTCGAGCGCACGGTCCGAGCCGATCGGGCAGGGCTCGTGCTCGCGTGGGAAGTCCCTTGCAAGACGCCCGATCAGCCGCTGTGCCTTCTCGGCGTTCTCGGTCAGGACCTTGATGATGTCCTGCACCGTGACCGCGTCATGGTCAGGGTGCCAGCAATCGAAATCCGTGACCATGGCGACGGTCGCGTAGCAAAGTTCGGCTTCGCGGGCGAGCTTCGCCTCCGGCATGTTGGTCATGCCGATCACGGAATAGCCGAGCTGCCGGTAGGTGAGGCTCTCGGCCAGCGTCGAGAACTGCGGCCCTTCGATGCACACATAGGTCCCGCTGCGCACCACTTCGATGCCTTCGACCCTTGCGGCTTCCGCAAGATGAATCCGCAGCCGCGGAGAAACCGGATGGGCCATCGACACATGCGCCACGCAGCCCTTGCCGAAGAACGAGGACTCCCGCTTGTGCGTCCGGTCGACGAATTGATCGACCAACACGAAAGTGCCGGGCGGCAGCTCTTCCTTGAACGACCCGCAGGCCGACAGGGAGACGAGGTCGGTGACGCCCGCCCGTTTGAGGGCATCGATATTGGCCCGGTAATTGATGTCGGAAGGGGACAAACGATGGCCCTTGTCGTGGCGCGGCAGAAACACGATCGGCAGACCGGCGATCTCGCCGCGCCGCAGCGGCGCCGAGGGAGGACCCCATGGCGTATCCACACGCACTTCGCGCACGTTTTCGAGCCCCGGCAGGTCGTAGATGCCGGAGCCGCCGATCACGCCGAGGACCGCTTGCGTCATGCTGGAATTCCTTCTGGTCTTCGGGAGGGGCGGGAGAGCCGCCGCGGGACGATTTGCTGAGAGGTCTACAATGGCGCTCGTTCTCGGCATAGACGCCGCCTGGACGGAGGCGGGCTCGAGCGGTGTCGCTCTGCTTCGGGTCGAAGGCGATGAAGGCTGCGTGCTCGCCTGCGCGCCGTCGTACCAGAGCTTCGTTTCACGGGAAGAGTGGCGGGCGACGCGCCGGGGTAACGCATGCGGATCGGCCGCCTGCGCGCCGGCTCTTCTTGCGGCGGCTGCGGCGATCGGCGGGGCTCCGGTCGATGTGATCGCCATCGACATGCCGGTTGCGCGCAACCCCGTCGCAGGCCGCCGGTATGCCGACCGGGCGGTCTCGCGAATCTTCGGGAACGCCTGGGCCACCACACACAGCCCGACCGCCGCGCGCCCCGGCGAACATGGGCGCCGGTTCGCCGAAAACCTTCGAGCGGCAGGATTTTCGCTTGTGCCCGCTTGCGGTGCCACCGCCGGCCCCGCGCTGATCGAGGTGTATCCGTTGGCCGCGCTGGTTCGTCTCCTGGGGCTGGCGCGGCGCCCGCCCTACAAAGTGGCGAGGAGCGCCCGCTATTGGCCGGGTCTTCCGCCGGCCGACCGGATCGACAGGCTAATCGAGCAATGGGCGAGCATCGCCGCGATACTGGGGCAGCGCATCAAGGGTCTGCCTTTTTCCCTGCCCGCGCGCAGCCGAATCAAGACCCTCGCGGCCCTCAAACCGTTCGAGGATATGCTGGACGCCGTGATCTGCGCCTATGTGGGCGCGCTCTTCCTCCGCGGCGCGGCGGAGGCCATCGGCGACGAAAACGCGGCGATCTGGGTGCCGAAGGCCGGGGTCGGGCCTTGAAGGCTTGCCGGGCGTAGCCCCTCGCCGGTGAAAAGGCCGGCGCTGCCGCCCGCCTGAATCAGGCGGGCTCGTGCACGCCCGCCCAAACCTTCTTTTTTGTGAAGTACAGCAGGCCCGCGAAGACGATCAGGAAGACCATCACCTGGAAGCCGACGCGCTTGCGCGCCTCCATGTGCGGCTCCGCGGCCCAGACCATGAAGGCGGCCACGTCCTTGGCGTATTGTGCGACCGTCATCGGCGCGCCGTCCGTATATTCGACGCGCCCGTCGGTCAGAGGCGGCGGCATGGCGATCGCGTGGCCGGGGAAGTATTTGTTGTATTGCGTGCCGGCGGGCAGCTCGACCCCCTGAGGAGGTTCCTCGTAGCCCAACATCAAGGCGACGATGTAGTCAGGTCCCTGCTCCTGATACTGGGTGACGATGTCGAAGAGGAACCAGGGAAAGCCGCGCTCGTAGGTGCGCGCCTTTGCCAGCACCGAAAAATCCGGCGGAACGGTGCCGTTGTTCGCGGCGCGCGCGGCCTGATCGTTCGGGAACGGGGCCGGGAAGTGGTCGGCAAGCCGCCCCGGCCGCTGGAACATCTCGCCCTGGTCGTTCGGCCCGTCCTGAATCTGGTATTCGGCCGCGATGGCGGCCGCCTGAGCGCGCGTGAATTCCGGCCCGCCGGGTTCGGCGAGGTTGCGGAAGGCGATCATCGTAAGGCCGTGGCAGGTCTGGCAGACCTCGCGATAAACCTTCAGTCCGCGTTGCAGCTGCGCGCGGTCGAACAAGCCGAACGGCCCCGAGAACGACCATTGCTGCCGCGGCGGCGGTTCCTGTTCCGCAGCGCGTGTTGCCACGCTCGACGCCGCGAGGCAGGCGGCGAGAAGGACGAGTGAAAGCGGGCGGAGTGTGCGCATCATGATGAGCCCTCGCTCCTCAGCCGCGATGCTCAGGCGAGGCCGCCGCCGCCTTCAGCGACGGGCGTCCTGCGGATTTGCCGAGCACCGCCTCGGTGATCGAGTTCGGCAAGGGTTTTGTCGTCTCGATGAGCCCGAGGAGCGGCAGGATGATGAGGAAATGAATGAAGTACCACGCGGTGAGGATGCGGGCGGCGATCACGTAGCCGCCTTCGGCCGGTTTCGAGCCCAGCCAGCCGAGGCCGAGACACACGGCCACGAAAATCCAGAAGAACTGCCGGTAGAGGGGGCGATAGGTCGCCGAGCGGACGCGAGACGTATCGAGCCAGGGCAGGAATGCGAGGATCAGGATCGACGCGAACAGCGCAATCACGCCCAGCAACTTGTTCGGAATCGCCCGCAGGATGGCGTAGAAGGGAAGATAATACCATTCGGGGACGATGTGCGTCGGCGTGACGCCGGGGTTCGCCTGGATGTAATTGTCGGCGTGGCCGAGATAGTTCGGAATGTAAAACACGAACCACGCATAGACGACGCAGAACGCGATCAGCATGAACGAGTCCTTCACCGTCGCATAAGGCGTGAAGGGCACCGTATCCTGGCTCGTCTTCGGTTCGACGCCGGTCGGATTGTTTTGCCCCGCCACGTGCAGCGCCCAGACGTGCAGGACCACGACCCCGGCGATGACGAACGGCAGGAGGTAGTGCAGCGAGAAGAAGCGCTGGAGCGTCGGATTGCCGACCGCATAGCCGCCCCAGAGCCAGGTCACGATTGAATCGCCGACCACCGGAATGGCCGAGAAGAAGTTGGTGATGACGGTCGCGCCCCAGAAGCTCATCTGGCCCCAAGGCAGCGTGTAGCCCAGGAACCCGGTCGCCATCATCAAAAGGTAGATGATGACGCCCAAAATCCACAGCACTTCGCGCGGGGCCTTGTAGGACCCGTAATAGAGGCCGCGAAAGATGTGGATATAGACGGCGATGAAGAACATCGACGCCCCGTTCGAGTGCAGGTAGCGCAAAAGCCAGCCGTAATTGACGTCGCGCATGATCTGCTCGACGGAGCGGAAGGCGAAGGCCTCATGCGGCGTGTAGTGCATGACGAGCACGATGCCGGTGAGGATCTGCACCGCGAGCATGAAGCTCAGGATGCCGCCAAAGGTCCACCAGTAATTGAGATTCCGCGGCGTCGGGTAGTCCACGAAGCTCGCATGGACGAGCCCCATGATGGGCAGCCGGGCTTCCAGCCATTTCAGGAAGGGACTGCTCGGCTGGTAGGTCGAATGTGCGCTCATGCTCGGACCTTGGCGGATCGCAGCGGACGTCAGGCGGTGGCGCCGATCAGGATCTTGTTGTCGGATGTGAACTGGTAGGGCGGGACGGGAAGATTCGCCGGGGCGGGTCCGCGGCGAATGCGGCCGGAGGTGTCGTATTGCGATCCGTGGCAGGGGCAGAAGAAGCCGTTGTAGTCCCCCTGATGGGCGAGCGGGATGCAGCCGAGATGGGTGCAGATGCCGATCAGCACGAGCCATTGGTCGTGGCCGGGCTTCACCCGCGCCTCGTCAGACTGCGGGTCCGGCAAGGTTGAAGGGTCCACACTGCGGGCCGCTTCGATTTCCTTCTTGGTGCGATGGCTGATGAAAATCGGCTTCGAGCGCCAGAACACCTTGATGACTTGTCCCTCGGCAATCGGCGAGAGGTCGACCTCGACCGGCGCACCGGCCGCGACCGTCGAGGCGTCGGGGTTCATTTGGCTGATCAGCGGCCACGCAGCGGCGGCGGCGCCGATTGCCCCGACTGCGCCGGTCGCGATGTAGAGGAAATCGCGGCGTGTCGGCTCGGCCGAAGACATCGTCGTCACGTCGAAAATCCTTTCCCATCTTGCCGGCTCTCGAATCCGCCCGCGCTGAAACCGTCTTGGGATGTTCGGTCCGCGGACCGCCATCCCGAGCCGGCGGCAAGCGGATAGGCCACGCCGCCGGCCCCAAAAAGGGCGGCACGCGACACGATCCGGCGAGGTGTTATTGGCACCCTTGCCGAAAGAGCGCAAGTAGAGATCGCAAGGTCCCCGAAGCGGGCGGTACGAGGCTTTTCGCGCAATCCGCCGAAGCTTTTCCGCCGGCCCTGGCGACGCGAATCGCCCGTACCTTGCGGCGCCGGCATGCCCGCTCCGCGCACTTGTCCGGGGCGCCGTCATGACAATCGACGCGGTAATCGCTACGAATCATCTTGGCGGAAACCGGCCTTGCGGGAGGGGAACATGGTCGGCGTGGTGACGCTTCGGAACTTCGGGGGGCCCGAGCAGCTCGCGTACGAGGAGGCGGAGGTCGCGTCGCCCGCGGCCGGAGAGGTCCGTATCCGCCAACGCGCGGTAGGGCTCAATTATACGGACGTGTATTCGCGCATGGGCCGGCCCGGCATGCAGGCGCCGCTGATTCTCGGTGCCGAAGGGGCCGGCGACGTGGTCGCCCTCGGCGCGGGTGTGACCGCGTTCAAGGTCGGCGACCGCGTCGCCTATACCGGCGGGCTCGGCGCCTATGCCGAAGAGCGGAACTATCCGGCCGATCGGCTCGTGCGAATCCCCGACAACATGTCGTATGAGCTCGCCGCGGCCATCATGCTCAAGGGCCTCACAGCCTGGTACCTCATTCGCAAGACATACGAGGTGAAACCCGGCACGGTCCTGCTGCTTCACGCGGCCGCAGGCGGGGTCGGATTGATTCTCGCGCAATGGGCCGCTCATCTCGGCGCGACGGTCATCGGAACCGTGGGTTCGCCCGAGAAGGCGAGGCTTGCCGAAGCGCATGGCTGCCGGCACACGATCCTCTACCGCGACGAGGATTTCGTCGCCCGCGTAAAGGAGATTACGAAGGGCGCGTTGTGCCACGTCGTCTATGACGGCGTGGGCAAGACGACCTATCCCGGCTCCATCGAGTGCCTGCGGCCCCGCGGCATGTTCGTCGCGTTCGGCAACGCGTCCGGTCCGATCGAGAATTTCGATTTCAACGCGCTCGGACCGAAAGGCGGCCTGTTTGCGACGCGACCGATGCTACCTTGGTACGTTCAGACACGTGACGAACTGCTTGAAGGCGCAAACGAGCTGTTTCGCGTGGTGGAGAACGGCACGGTCAAGGTCGCGATCAACCACCGCTACGCGTTGCGCGAGGTTGCGCAGGCGCACCGTGACCTCGAAGGCCGCCGCACGACCGGTTCGGCGATTCTCCTTCCGTAAGAAAGGCGGCGCATCGCGCGGGCGGAGGGTCGTTCGTCGTCCTCGGCAGTTAGCGCTCGGCAATTCCGGCGACGCGCAGGCCGTCCGTGTAGCGTTCGATAAAATCCGGGTCCTTACAGAAAAACAGCTCCTTTCGCGCGGTCGCACCGCGGTAATCGGCCTTTCGCTTCAAGAGTTCCGCGGCGGCAGCGCGTGCCTCGGCGCGGTCGCCCCCTTGCCCCAGCGCGGCCGCAAGCGTGGCGAACGCACGGTAGGTCACGTTCGGCTGGCGCACCGCACGCCCCGCGAACTCCGCCGCGGCCCCGTATTCGCCAAGCGAGAAATGAACCCACGCGCGCACGTGGTGGAAGCTCCACAGGTGGCTGTCCCGCGGGCTCAGCATCGTCGCGCGGTCGAGCAGGGCTTCGGCGTCGATCGCGCGGCCGTACCAGAGGAGGTTGAAGCCCTGCGCGAAATAGGCTTGCGCGAAGCTCGGATTAAGGTCGATCGACGTGTCGAGCGCGGCGGCCGCCTCATCGTTTCTCTGCAGGAGACACAGGGCGCGGCCGAGTGCGCAATGGCAAAAGCAATCGCGCTCGTCGAGCGCGACGGACTCCTTCGCCTGCCGCAGGGCGAGGTCAAGCCGGGCCGGCCGGTCGCGCGGCTCGTCATAGAGCGCGCGCTGAACGTTGACATAGGCGAGCGCCCCGTGTGCGCGCGCGAATTGCGGATCGGCTTCGATCGCGCGGCGGAAATAGGCTTCAGCGGCGTCGAAGCCGGACGTCGTGAACGCCCAGAGGTTCCAAAGGCCCCGCTGGAAGCAGTCCCAGGCGTCGAGGCTGTCGGGCGGCTTGCGCGCGGCCAGTTGCTGTTCGACTCGCGACAGTTCGGGTTCGATGGTCGCCGCGATCTGCCGGGCCATTTCCTCCTGGATGTCGAAAATGCGGTCGAGGCGGAGGTCGTAGCTGTCGGCCCAAAGCAGAGTGCCTTCGGCCGCGCGCACGAGTTCCGCCGTGATCCGCAGGAGATCCTCGTTCTTGCGGACGCTGCCGCCGAGAATGTACCGCACCCCGAGTTCCGCGCCGATTTGTCGCACGTCCCCGGATCGTGCCTTGTAGCCGGCGGTGGAGTGTCGGGAGATCACCGTGAGCCAACGGTTGCGTGCGAGCAGCCGGATCAGGTCTTCCGTCAGGCCGTAGCCGAAATACTCGTTCTCCGCATTGCCGCTCAGATCCTCGAAAGGCAAAACCGCGATCGACGGCTTGCTCGATCCGCTATCCGCAAGCGGCGGCGCGCGGTCGAGCAGGATGGGTTCGCGCCCGGCTCCTCCCGCCGTCGCCGCCGCTTCGGGCACATCCGCCGTGGCGGAAGCGGGCGCGTATTCCGCGACCTCTCCGACGAAGCGGAAGCCCCGCTTGTGCAAGGTGCGAATGAGCAACTGGTCGTTCCCGTTGTCGCCCAGGGCGCGGCGCACGCTGTTGATGCGGCTGCTCAGCGCGGCCTCGGACACGATGCGGCCCTGCCAAATCGTCTCGATCAGCTCGTCCTTGGTGACGATCCGATCGCGGTGGCGGACGAGATGGACGAGCAAATCGAAGACCTGCGGTTCGACGTGGACAACCTGTCCGCCGCGCCGCAGCTCCTTCTGGTCGACATCGACCTCGAAATCGGCAAACCGATAATGCAGGGGAGTTCTCCGCCGTCCGTTGCGTGGCTTCGCCCATCGGAAGCCGCCGCCAGAACCAACCGACAATCTTGAGAAAAAATCAGGCACTTCTCAAGAGATCGCGCAAGCCCGAAGAAGGGGTTCGGACTACTAACGGGTCGAACCGATCTTGGGAGTACGACTCATGTCCACAACCTTCTTTCCTAATCCGATTGCCGCTCCCGCTTCATCTTCCGGTCCGGCGGGCCGCATCGCGCTCGCGACAAGATGGACCGGCAATGTCCTGCGCCGGGCCGGTCTGGTTCTCGGCCAAGGCGTCCGCGCCGCCATCATGGAATCGCGCTACCGCCGCGCCGCGCGCGAAATCCGTAACCTTGACGATCGCCTGTTGCGCGACATCGGCATCAACCGCTCGGAAATCGATTCGATCGTGCGTTACGGGCGAATGGGCGACGCGGGCCGGATCTTCTGAGCGTCGTTTCGCGCGGCAGTGTTTCCGGCGGGCTGCCGCGTAAGAATGCCGGGAAATCGAGACGATTCGCCGCGCCGAGCGGTGCGGCATCCGGTCGCGCGGCCTGAACGGTCGCGCGGCGTGCGCCTTCGTGCGTCAAACCGGCTCCGTGCGCATGTGCCGCCGCAGCATGATGACGAGCGGCACGGTCGCAAGGGTGATGGCCGCGACCGCCAGCACCGCCTCGTTCATGCCGACAAGGTCGCCGAGCGCGCCGGTCAAGGTCGGCGACAAGGCGCCCGCGCCGAGCGTGCCGGTGTAGAAGATGCCGAAGGCCCGGTTGCGCTCGCCGGACAGGATGAATTGCGGGACTGAACCGTAGGTCAGCGACGACGTGCCGTTCAGCACAATGCCGACCGCCGGCAGAAGGACGAGGGTCGCGGCGAGAGGCAGCCATAGCACGCCGAGGATTCCCGCCGCTGTCAGCAACTCGGTGATGATGATCGCGGCAATGATTCCGAAGCGCGCGCCGATCCAAGCGCAGACGAGCTTGCCGGCGGCGCCGCCGACGAAAATCAGCGTCACGAGGAAGCCTGCCGTCGCAATGCTCGCGCCCTTCGCGATCAGCAGGAACGGCACGAACACCATGAATCCCGCCCGGCTCAGGCTATCGCAGGCGGCGATCGCCAGGAGCAGCCGGAAGCCGTGCCGCTTGTGGTGCGGTTCGGCCGCCGGCGCGGCCGCATTCTCCGTCTCGACGCGCCGCTGCGCCCCCGCCTCGGCGGCGAAGCGCGGGGTGAACAACAGAACAGCGAGCGCAGCCGCAAGGCCCAGTCCGCCAAGCAGCTCGGCCGTCGCCCGCCACGGCAGGCCGAGCCAGAGCAGAAGGGTTGCGAGAGCCGGCAAGGCCATTTTTCCGATGTCGCCGGCGAAGTTGTAGGTGCCGATCGCGGTGATGGCTTTCGGTCCTTCGAAGGCGCGCGCAACGAGCGCGGAGCCGATCGGATGCTGGGCGGATGCTCCAAGCCCGCCCAGGAACAGCGCGGCGACGAGCACGGGGAAGGCGGCGCTGACGCCGGCGAGGGCGTAGCAAAGGGCGGCCAAACCCGTGCCCAGGGCGAGAACCCAGGGAGCGCCGATCCGGTCGGCAAGCAGCGTGGCGGGAATCTGCAGCGCCGCCATCGTGCCCGTATAGGTCGTGCGCAGGGCGCCGACCGCGGCGTAGGGCAAGGCGAACTCCGCCTGCCAGAGCGGCAGCATGATGTAGAGGACGTCCACAAACCCGTCATGGATCGCATGGGCGCCGCAACCCACGGCCATCGCGCGCCGCCGGGCCGACTGCTCCGCCGCAGCCGTCGGCGGGGCGGCCGTCGAAGGACCGGCGAGCGCCATGGTCTCACCTCATGCGGTGCGGCGCTGCACGAAAGCCGACACCAGGATCGAGTAAACGGTTTCCCCGTGCTGATTCACGCCGGTGTGCCGCATCGTTACGATGCCCCAGCCCGGGCGGCTCTGGGAAATGCGGGTTTCCACCGGCTCGGTCGCAAAGCTGATCGTGTCCTCGACATAGACGGGTTTCAGCCATTTGAGCTCGCGGAAGCCGGGGGAGGGGCCCCAGGCGGCGATGGGCTCGCCGCGCGCCTGCGCCTCGGCGACACGCCGCCTGCGGTCCTCGATCAAAAGCTTCATGCAGACCGCGGCGGTATGCCAGCCGGATGCGCAGAGCCTGCGGAAATGCGATTTCGCCGCAGCCTCTTCGTCGAGGTGGAATGGCTGCGGATCGAACGCCTTGGCGAATGTCTTGATCTCCTCGGCCGTGAACGTGTGACGGCCGAGTTCCCGCTTTTCGCCGATGCGGATGTCCTCGAAGAAATTCATGACGCACTCGCCGCCGATGCCGCGGGAGCCGTTTTTCGCCGGCCGAACATGATGGTGCAGCGCATGGTCATCACTGTTTCGCCATGCTGATTCACGAGCTCGAAGAGGAACGTCGCCGTTCCCATGTTGGGTCGGCTTCGCGAGGCGCGCGTCTCGAGCGTCGTCCGCCGCACGGTCACGCTGTCGCCCGGACGCAACGGCCTTAGCCAGCGCACTTCGTCGATGCCGCCGGAGCCCATCGAGCTCGAGTCGAGCATGAAGCCGTCGCAGATCATGCGCATGACAATGGCGCAGGAGTGCCATCCCGATGCGGCGAGTCCGCCGAGCAGGGTCGCGCGCGCGGCCTCCTCGTCGAGATGCATGGGCTGCGGGTCGAATTCTGCCGCGAAGGCGACAATTTCCTCGCGGGTCACGACGCGGGGGCCGTAGGTCTCGATACTGCCGGGGGTGAAGTCTTCCCAATAGATGCGAGGCATGGCGGCAATGTCTCCCGACGAAACTGGGTAAGACCGCGCATTCCCTGCGTCAACCTCGCCCGCCGGGAAGGCGTCCGCCCGCGGGTGAAGGACGGCCGGTCAGGTTGCGAAGCGGAAGTGCATCACATCGCCGTCGGCGACCACGTAATCCTTGCCCTCGAGCCGCAGCCGGCCGGCCTCGCGCGCGCCCGCTTCCCCGCCGAGCGAAACATAGTCGTCGTAGGAAATCGTCTCGGCGCGGATGAAACCCCGCTCGAAATCGGTGTGGATCGTGCCGGCCGCCTGCGGCGCCCGCGTCCCGCGCGGCACGGTCCAGGCACGGGTTTCCTTGGGGCCGGCGGTGAAAAAGGTGATGAGTCCGAGCAGCTCGTAACCCGCCCTGATCAAACGGTCGAGCCCCGGCTCGCTTAGTCCGATCGTGGCGAGAAAGGCGGCGCGCTCGGCAGGCGGCAACACCGCGATTTCCGCCTCGATCTTCGCCGAGATCACGACGGACGCGGCACCTTCGGCTGCTGCTCGCGCCTCCACCATGCGCGAATATTCGTTCCCGGTCGCGGCGGAGTCTTCATCGACGTTGCAGACATAGAGCACGGGCTTTGCCGAGAGCAGGCCCAGCATCCGAAAAGCCCTCTCCTCCTCGGTCTTGCGCGCGACAAGTCGCGCAGGCTTGCCTTCCCGCAACAGCGCGAGCGTCCGCTGCACCAGGTCGAGTGCTTCTTTCGCCTCCTTGTCATTGGCGCGCACCCGCTTTTCCAGCGCGTCGACGCGCCGTTCGAGACTCTCGAGATCGGCAAGCATCAGTTCGGTCTCGATCGTCTCGATGTCGGCGATGGGATCGACCCGGCCTTCCACGTGAGTTACGTCGCCATCCTCGAAACAGCGGACGACATGCACGATCGCATCCACCTCGCGGATATTGGCGAGGAACTGGTTGCCGAGACCTTCGCCTTTGGAGGCGCCGCGCACGAGACCGGCGATGTCCACGAACGTGATTCGCGTCGGCACGATTTCCGCCGATTTGGCGAGCGCCGCGAGCTTCGCGAGCCGGGGGTCGGGCACGGCGACCTCGCCCACGTTCGGGTCGATCGTGCAGAATGGATAGTTGGCCGCCTGCGCCGCAGCGGTTTCCGTGAGCGCGTTGAAGAGGGTCGACTTGCCGACATTCGGCAGGCCGACGATGCCAGCCTTGAAACCCATGAAATTCGCTCGTTCAGCCCCGTTTCGGTGTCAAGCGTCGATCCTCGGTCCGTCGCGACCCGCTACGAAGCCTTTGGCTTCCATCGCCAAGTGTACGCGGTTTTGAAACGTTGCGTCCTCGCCGCGCACCAGCAGTTCGGCGTGTTCCGCAACGATATCCGTGAGCGCCTCGACCCAAGGCCGCTCGCTCTTGGCAAAGTCGCTGAGAACGTATGGTTGGACCAGCTCTTTTCTTCCCGGATGGCCGATTCCGAAGCGGACGCGCCGATAGTCGTTGCCGATATGTGCGCTGATCGATCGCAATCCGTTGTGGCCTGCATTGCCGCCGCCGAGTTTCACCCGCAGCTTGGCGGGAAGCAGGTCGATCTCGTCATAGAAGATGACGACGTCCCGCAGCGGGATCTTGTAGAAGCGCACGGCCTCGGCGACCGCACGCCCCGACTCGTTCATGTAGGTGAGCGGCTTGAGCATGAGCAGCCGCGCGCCACCGAGCGGACCCTCCGCGGCCTCGCCCTGAAAGCGACGCCGCCACGGGCCGATCGCATGGCGCCGGGCAATGGCGTCAATGGCCATGAAGCCGATGTTGTGGCGGTTGCCTGCGTGGCGCGGACCAGGATTGCCGAGCCCGACGAACAGCACCATGTGCGGCGCGCCCACGTCCGGGCGTCAGGGCTTCTTCGCAGCCTCTCCGGAAGGCGCCGCACTGGCCCCGCCGGCAGTGCCGGCGGCGCCCGCAGCCGGCGCCGCGCCGGCTTCGGGGGTCGGCGCCGCCGCCGCGGCAGCCGCGGCCTCGGCGGCCGCACGCTGCTCTTCGAGATAGCCAGAAGGCGCGACGATGGTCACGAGCGTCACATCGCCCGGGGTGAGCGGACGCACATTGGGCGGCAGCGTGATCGCGCTGAGGTGCACCGACTGGTTGATCTCGAGGCCGGCGACGTCGACGTCGATCGACGCCGGAATTGCCTCGGCGGGACAGCGGACGTCGAGCGCGTGGGTGACGATGTTGACCGCGCCGCCCCGCTTCACGCCCGGCGAGGCTTCCGCATTGCGCACGTGGATCGGCACGCTGACACGGATCGTCGCCCCCTCGCCCAGGCGCATGAAGTCGACATGCACGGGCAGGTCCTTTACGGGGTCGAGCTGGTAGTCGCGCGGAATGACGCGCTCCTTGGTGCCGTCGATGTCGAGCTCGTAGATCGTGGTCAGGAAATGGCCTGCATAAATCCGTTTGTGGAGCTCATTATAGTCGAGCGAGACGTTCAGCGGCGGCTTGTCGCCGCCGTAAATAATGCCGGGCACCCGCCCAGCGCGCCGTTCCGCCCGGGCCGTGCCCTTTCCCGACTTCGGTCGCACCGTCGCCTTCAACTCGTTGACGCTCGCCATGTTCGGTCCTCGTCTCGCGGCAATGCGACGGCGCGCGAACGCGGCCGATAACGCCTGCTGCCAAATCCTTGAGCCGCCGTCCGGGGACGCGCGCAACTTCCGCTGCATCCGCACGGCCAAAAAAGCCGAAAGGCGCGAGCCGCGCCGACGGCGTTTGCGCGGCCTTATAGCGGCGGCTGCCGCCAATTACAAGAACGGAGGCTCCCGGCGGCGCGGCCCGCGCGGCCCCGTCTCTTCGCCCTCCGTCGGGCCGGGTTCGCCCGAGGGGGTCGTAGCGCCGGTCGAGGCCGCCGATTGGCGGCCGTGAAGGGCGGCCTCCAGAGCGGCGACACGTGCGGCCAGCGCCTCATTCTCTTCGCGGGCGAGGCGCGCCATATCCTTGACCGCCTCGAATTCCTCTCGGCGAACCAGGTCGAGGTCTCGCAGAATACGCTCAGCCTGGGTGCGGACGACCGCGTCGAACTCGCGCCGGGCTCCTTTGGCGACGCCGGCGGCGTCATTCATCAGCCTTGCCAATTCGTCGAAAAACCGGTTCGTGGTCTGCACCATCACGGCCTCCGCCTGCCCCTTTCGGCCTCCACAATGGGCGTTCGCGCAAGGCCGCGCAAGGGATCGGGGGCTTGCCTCACCGCGGCGCGGCGGGCGCGATCGGTTCTGCATGCTTGACTCGGTGCGCGCGCGGGCGGAAGAGCCTTTGCGTCCGATGCCGCTCCTTGCGATTCCCTTTCCGGCCTTCGACCCCGTGCTGGTGCAGGTCGGCCCCTTCGCCGTCCGCTGGTATGCGCTCGCCTATATCGGGGGCATTCTGATCGGGTGGCTGTACGGTCGTGCGCTCATCCGCTCCGAACGGCTGTGGGGAGGGCCCGCGCCCGTCGCGCTCGCGGACCTCGACGACTTCATCCTCTGGGTGACGCTTGGGATCATTCTGGGTGGCCGGATCGGCTATGTCGTCTTCTACAACGCGCCCTATTTCGCGCAGAACCCGATCGAGGCCCTGCAGATCTGGAAGGGCGGCATGTCCTTCCACGGCGGCTTCATCGGATGCGTGACGGCGGTGATCGCCTTCGCGCGCCGACGCGGGATTTCGATGTTAACGCTCGGCGACATTACCTGCGCGGTCGGACCGATCGGGCTGTTCCTCGGGCGGATCGCCAATTTCATCAATGGCGAGCTGTGGGGGCGGCCGAGCGACGTGCCCTGGGCGATGGTGTTTCCCGCCGCCGGGCCGCTGCCGCGTCATCCGAGCCAGCTTTACGAGGCGTTCCTGGAAGGAATCGTCCTGTTCGCGATCCTTGCGGTTTTCGTGCAGAAGGGTGCGTTGCGTCGGCCCGGCTTGCTTGTCGGGATTTTCGCGCTCTGCTACGGCGCGGCCCGCATCTGCGGAGAGGCCTTCCGCGAGCCGGACGTCCAGCTCGGATTCCTGTGGGGTGGGCTGACCATGGGAATGCTTTTGTCCATCCCGATGATGCTTGCCGGGGTCGGCTTCATCGTCTTCGCCCTTTCCCGCAAGCCGGCCGCCGCCTCGTGAGCGAGGCAACGCCTCTTGAAGCCGAACTGCGCCGGCTCATCGCGGCCGATGGACCGATGAGCGTCGGGCACTTCATGGCCCAATGCCTGTATCACCCCCGCTACGGGTACTACATGACCCGCGACCCCTTCGGCGCGGGCGGCGATTTCATCACCGCACCGGAGGTGAGCCAGATGTTCGGCGAGCTGCTCGGTCTCTGGGCAGCGAATATCTGGCGTCGGATGGGCGCGCCGAAACGGTTCGCCTGGATCGAGCTGGGGCCCGGCCGCGGCACGTTGATGATGGATGCGGTGCGGGCCGCCCGGGTCGTGCCGGGGTTTGTTGCGGCCGCCGAATTGCATCTGGTCGAAGTCAGCCCGGTTCTGCGCCGGCGCCAGGCGGAAACCCTGGCCGGTGCCGGCGTGTCTCCCACGTGGCACGATGATTTGACGAGCCTTCCTGATCTGCCGGCGATCGTCCTCGCGAACGAGTTCTTCGACGCGCTTCCGGTGTTTCAATACGTCAAGGCGGAGGACGGCTGGCATGAACGGCGCGTCGGCATCGACAACGAACGGCTTGTCTTTACCGAAGCGCCTGAGACGCTTCCCGGCCTGGAGCAGTTGCCGCTGAACGTCGGCAACGCGCATCACGGTGCGATTCTCGAATGGCGCGATGAGGCTGCGGCGCATGCACTTGGCAAACGAATTGTACAAGGTGGGGCGGCGCTGGTGATCGATTACGGACACGTGCAAAGCGCTGCGGGCGACACGC
>DASTKH010000036.1:0-49568 GCA_035716025.1 Xanthobacteraceae bacterium | reverse complement strand
GCGGCGCATAGTCGACTGCGTTTGCGGATGCGGTCGCTAGTACGAGCGCGGCGCTGTCGAAGCCGGGGATCATGCCGGCCTCCGTGAGCGCCCCGAGCAGGAACACAGAGCTGAAGCGGATGCCCTTGTCGCGCACGAACTGCTCAAGCCGCGCGAGGGAGTCGTCGCCCGGATCGAAAATCGACAGGGCTGGGTCGCGTTCGTGCCGTCTGCACGCTTCGGCGCAAGACCGGTAATGTCACGCATCCCGGCCCCGGCGGCCGGCAAACCGGGAGGCGACAGACTTGGCCCTGCAGGACCACACCGGCGACCGTCCGCGGGTCGTCAGCGTTCACGTCAGCCACGCTCATACCTTCAGCAAAGGCGCTGCGGCGTCCATCCGGCTCATCGAGAATTTCGGCGTCGAGGGCGATGCCCATGCCGGCCCCACCGACCAGCACCTCTTCCACATCCGGCGCTTCGGCCAAATTCCGAACCTCCGACAGGTGCACCTGATCCATGCGGAGTTGCTGGACGAACTGGCGCCGCAGGGACACATCGTCCGCCCGGGCGACCTCGGCGAAAATATCTTGACGCGGGGCGTGGACCTGCTCGGCCTGCCGACCGGCGCGCGGCTCAGGCTCGGCGCGGATGCCGTGGTGGAAGTCACCGGCCTGCGCAATCCCTGCAAGCAGATCGAGAACTTCCAGCCCGGCCTGCTCAAGCGGCTCGCCGTCGCGACGCCCGAAGGGCTCGTGCGCAAAGGCGGCGTGATGGCGGTTGTGCTCAAGGGCGGGATTGTCCGGCCGGACGACGCCATCGCGGTCGAGCTTCCGCCCCTGCCGCATGAGCCGCTCGTCTATCGCGTACCGGCCCGCGAGGGCGATCAGCCCGCCGGTTGAGTGATCGCAGCACGTGGCCCGCCCACTCCCACCTTCTCACTCCGCCGGCACACGCTCATAGACCTGCGTCGTCAGCGCGCCCTTGAGCGCGCCCCGGCTCAGGTGGCCGACCCACACGTCCTCGTTCCGGCCGGGGCCGCCCGAGGGCGCCATGCGGATGTGGACGTAAGGCTGCGGCTCCGTCCACACGACGCCCTCGCCGAGCGGCCGCGGCGGCTTGCCCGGCCTCTCGCGGTCTGAATGCGGCCGCGCGCCATCGTCGCAGTTCCGACGTCCGGCGCGGCCGCCGGTGCCGGCGTCAGCGGGCGGCGGCGACGGCCGCAGGCTTTGCGGACGGGAGCGGGCCGATGAGGATGAGGTCGCGCGGATGCACGAAGTCGAGCAAGGCGCGCGCGCGCTCGTCGAGCATATCGGGATCGAGGCTTTCCGAGCGCAGCAGCGCGACGCGGCGCTGCCAGGCGGTCCGCTCGTTCTTGAGCTTCGCCAGCTCCTCGGACAGCTCCTCGTACTGCTGGGCCAAGCCTTCTTTCGCCTTCAGCCCGCGGTTGCCGGTATAGGCGTGCATGCCGAAATAGCCGATCAACAGGGCGGCCGTCAGGTAGAGGCCGAGGGTCGTCAGGGCGGTGCGGAGGCGAGTACGGCTGACCATGGCCGGCGACCATCCCCGACTCGCGTTAAGGCCCCATTAATGACGCGGTGCCGCGCGCACGAGCCTGTCTTCAAGCCAGCTCCACATGGTCGCCACGCCGTAAGGGAGATAGTCCCGCTGGCAATGCTGCGCCCCGCCCTCCTCCGCCGTGAAGACGCGCAGCGTCTTGTCGGCCGAGCCCGCCGCCGCGTAGAGCGCGCGCGCATCGGCGAGCGGCACCTGTTCGTCGTCCTCCCCGTGGACGATGAGGAACGGACAGCGCATCTTCTGCACCACGCCGTCGAGCCGGAACGGCTCGAGCCGCCGCAGCGCCTCCTCGACGGAGTCGACGCCGAGAATCCACATGATGTGATGCCCGGGCACGGACATCGCGGCCTTGAAATGGGCTTCGATCCGCCGCTTCCACGTGGCGTGATAATCCCAGATCGCGCCCCAGGCGATGCAGGCGGCAAAGCGCGGGTCAAGCGAGGCGCAGCGCGGCGCGTAATAGCCGCCGAGGCTGACCGCCACGATGCCGATGCGGCGCGGATCGACGTCGTCCCGCTTCTCAAGGAAATCGAGGCAGGCGCTTCCGGCCGCTTCATAATCGTGGCGCAGATGCAGGCCGCGGAAGCGGATGGCCTCGCCGGTGCCGGGGCCGTCCATCACGAGGCAGGAAATGCCGCGCTTGATGAGGTCGGGCACGCCGCGCAGATATTGCAGTTCCTTGGTGACGTCGAGCCCGTCGAAATAGACGACGCAAGGCCGCCGCTTGGCCGTGGTGTTCTGAGCATGCACGAAATAGCCCGGCAGACTGCCGCCCTCGAACGGCACCTCGACGATCTCGATCTTCACGTCGGTGAGGCCGATGAAGGCGTGAAAGCATTCAACGCCCTGCCGGAAGGCCTCGAGCGCCGGGCGGTCCTTCGGGGTGCGGAAGCGCTCGCCCATCTGAAAATAATGCGCCGCGCGGGCGTAGAAGGCCGCCGCAGAAACCGGATGGCCGGAGGCACGGAACGCGTCGCCCCGGGCGCGGACTTCTTCCGCCACCTTCACGCAGGCGTCGAACCAGGCCTGATCGTCGTCGGGGGCACGGCCTTCGAGCAGACGGCCGATCTTGTGGACCTCGCTGATGTCGCTGCCGCCATAGGGCGCCATGCCGAGCATGTTGACGAAGGCCGCCGACCAGCGGTAGTTGCCGGGAAAATACATGAAATACGGGGTCTCGGGCATCGGGAACTCCGGGGCAAGCGCGGCCCCGCGGAACCGCGGGGCGAAAGGACTGGCAGTTTGCCTGCCGCGGCGGGCCGGCGCCAGCCGGTTGAAGCATTGCACCGCTGCGACGAAGCGGTTACTTAAACTGGCGCAGGGGCCACGTGGCGGAGTGGTTACGCACCGGTCTGCAAAACCGGTTACCCCGGTTCAATTCCGGGCGTGGCCTCCAGCGTTCCAATCCCGGACAACCGCCCTGCCGGGCTCCGACCCGTGAAAAGGCCGGGCCTGCTCATCGGGCGCCGGCCAGATGGGTCGGTTTCAAGCTTCGGGCCTCAGA
This sequence comes from Xanthobacteraceae bacterium, assembly GCA_035716025.1. Taxonomy (GTDB): domain Bacteria; phylum Pseudomonadota; class Alphaproteobacteria; order Rhizobiales; family Xanthobacteraceae; genus JADGHE01. The sequence goes on along the minus strand of DASTKH010000036.1, from coordinate 46,507 downwards.
AGGGCTTTGCCTAAGTCGCGGCCCTTTGTTATATGCCCCACCTGACCGCGTGCGCGCCGTTCCCCGGTAGCTCAGTGGTAGAGCAACCGGCTGTTAACCGGTTGGTCGCTGGTTCGAATCCGGCCCGGGGAGCCACGTCCACCCGCCCTTGCGCACGCGCCGCCATCCATCCGGAGGAAGCATGCCGGGCCTGACCGACCGCAGGGGCCTCGACGTTTTCGCGGCTTCGGCGGGTTTGTGCGCGATCGCGCTGCACGTTCTTGCCGTTCATTTCGGCTTCAGCACGACCGCCGTCTTCAAGTCGATTTCGGCCGTTGCCCTCTTAGCCTCCGCCGGTCTGATGGCAACCGTGTTCCTCCGGCCCGGTTCCTGAGCCGGATCTGCCTCCCACCCCCTCCCGACCGAACGAGAGCGACGACCATCCTTCCATGAGCGGCTACAAGCATCCCGATTTCAATGAACGCCTCAGCCACGCCGCCGCGGCGCGCAAGGCCCTGTTGGCGAAGTTCAAGGCAGCGCCCGGCCCCGAGGACCCCACCATCGCCGCCAAGCGGCGCGAACGCGAGGCGATTGCCGCGGCGCGCGCCGCGCGCGCGGCGGAACGGGAGCGGCAGCGCCAGGCGCGCGAGGCCGAGCTTGCCCGCCAGCGCGAGCGCGAGGCGCAGGCCGCCGCCGAAGCCGCCCGCCTCGCCGCCGAACAGGCGGCGCGCGAGGCCGCCGAACAGGCGGCACGCGAGGCCGCGCTCAAGGCCGAACAGAAGGCGGCGCGCGATGCCCGCTACGCCGCCCGCAAGGCCGCAAAGCGCAAACGCCGCCGCGGATACTGAACTTCCCTTCCCGGTTGCCTTTCCGGGCCGCCCCGAGAGCGGTCGCCTCCGCGCGTCAGGCCGTCGCGGGCTGCTCGATGTCAATCCCGAAGGTGCGCAGAAACATGCAGGCGAGCACGTAGCAGCCGACCAGCATCACGACTTCGGTAAGCCCGCCCGGACCGAAAGCCTTGATCGCGGCCGCAAGGGTCGCATCGCTTGCGCGGCGATCCTTGACGAGTTCATCCGTGAGATCGAGCAAGAGCTTCTGCATCGCATCGAGTCCGGGCGCGGCCGATCCCGTTTTCGCGGCGCGGATCAACTCCTCGCTCATGCCGACCTCGCGAGCGATGCGGGTGTGATGGTGAACCTCGTAGGGTGCCTCGCACAGATTCCCGACCCTCAGGATCACGAGCTCGCGCAGGTCGTCCGGCAGCGCAATCTTGTAGCGGACTGCGTCGTTGAAATCGATGAACGGCTCGGCCATGGCCGGCGACCACATCAACATTTTCCAGACATTGCCGCGGTCGGGCCCCACCCGCCTCTTCAGTTCGGCGGTAAGGCGCGGCGAGAGATTGTCGAGCGGCGGATAGGCGTGGCGCGGCATATCGGGTTTCTCCTGAAGGGTCTTCGGTCTAACGGGCCCGGCGCGCATGGCGAACTGTGCGCGTCATCCGGCCGGATTGCGAAGGGCGGTCACATGCGTCCGTGCCCGATCTTGAGGGCGCGACGCGTCCCCGGATTCACCACCTGATCGGAAATGTGAATGTTCCACAGTTCCGCGGTGTCCTGTTTCTCGTATTGCTCGAACAGGGGCTTGAGATCGGCGAGATCGGTCACCGTCGCGCCACGCAGGCCGAATCCTTTGGCGATCGAGGCAAGATCGGTGCGGCCGAACACGGAGCCCGAATCGTCGAGGCCGTCGGCACGCAATTTGTGGATTTCCGAGCCGTACGCCCCGTCGTTCAGCACGCAGATCAGGAGCTTCAGGCCGTGGCGCTTGATCGCCTCAAGCTCCTGAATGTGCATGAGCAGACTGCCGTCGCCTTCGAAGAGCACCGTCTTGCCGTCCTTGCGCGCGGCCGCCACGCCGACCGCAAACGAAATGCCGTTGCCGATCGCGCCGAAATCACGCATCGCATGGAACTTTTCAGGCCGGCGTCCGCGCATGGTCGAGTGGAAATAGGATTGGTGGCCGGACCCGCTCACGGAGTCGAAATCCTTGGGGATGACCCGATCGAGCTCCTCGATCACCTTGCGGGGGTCGAGCGTGCCGGGCGCGATCGGGAAGCTCGCGCTGTCCGCCGGCTCCTCGCCGATGCGGCGCGCAAGCTCCGGCGAGCGGACGCTCGCCTTGCCCCCGCCGATCGCCCGCAGCGCCTTGATGGTTTCGACCGTTGCGAGCTTGGCGTCGGCGCAGAGGTAGAGATCGGCGGCCTTGAGGCCGTGCCGCAGGCCGAGTGGATCGGTGTCGATCTGCACCACCTCGGCCTTCGGAAACATGCGGCCGCCGTCGACCGTGTAGGCTTGCGCCGATCGCCACCACAAGGTCGGCTTTGGCGCCCATTTCCAGCGCGATCTCACGCGCATAACCGCCGAAAATGCCGAGCGAAAACGGGTTGTGATCGAAGAGACCGCGCATCGGCAGCGTCGTCGCGAGCAACGCGCCCGAGAGTTCCGCAAGTTCCTCCACGTCCGCGCTCGCGCCCGCGCGCAGCACGCCGCGGCCGGCAAGGATGATCGGGCAGCGCGCATTCGCGAGCTTCTCGGCAAGTTGAGCGATCTGCCGTGAATTGGGTGGAACCGGTTCAAGGCGGGGCAGCACGGCAGATGAGGGTTCGTAGCTCCCGATGTCCGGCAGCGGCTGCTTCTGGAGATCATAGGGCACACCGAGCACCACCGGCCGGCGCTCGTGCCGGGCGACGTGAAAGGCCTCCCGCACATACTGGTACATGCGGCTCGGCGCGTGCGCGGCGATATAGTGCGCGCCTGCGGCCGTCGCGATCGGTGCCTGGTCGATGGCCTGACTGTACCATCTCGCATTGATCGGCACCTCGCCTGCGAAGACGACGAGCGGCACGCGGTTGCGCGAGGCGACGGCGAGCGCGGTCGTGATCTGGGTGAATCCGGGGCCGCAGGTGACCGATGCGACGCCCACCTTGCCGGTCGCGCTGTGATAGCCCATGGCCATCGCACAGGCACAGTGCTCGTGGCGCGCGAAGATCGACTGCATGCCCGGCAGGTTCTTCATGGCCGTCGCCCAATGCATGTTGCCGTCGCCCATCAGGACGAACTGATGGTCGACCTCCTCCGCCGCGAAGGCGTGGGCCAGGGCCTCGTAGATCGGCATGTTCTGCATCGCGGTGTCTCGGTCGGCGGGGGAGGAGGCGGGCGGGACGTTCGGCAACGGACGTTACCCGGCGCGTCCTGCTAATGCCAGCGGCCGCCCGCGCCCGTTCCGCATGACGGACAGGGGCACGCGCCTGGCTGGGCAGCGCAGCGCGAGGGCCGAGCCGCAGAAGCGGCACGGGTCCCGAGACGGAGGGGCGCAGAAAAAGTGAAGGGCGGGCTAGACTCGCGACGCGGCCGCATTCGCGCGAACGCGATCGTCCGATGCCCAGCCCGGCTGGGTCGCGGCTCCCTGCTGCGACGCGGCCCGCAATTCGGCGTCGACGCGCAACGCGAGCGCCACCGCCGCGACCACGAGCAGCATCGGGAGGATATAGATCGCGCGGATGGGATCGAGCACGTGCTGGAGCGCGAAGGTCACGACCATGATCCCGGCACCGAGATAGGTCTCACGGGAATACGAGACCGAGAGCGCGCCGAGCATCATGATCAGCGGCACGATGTAGATGAAGATCCCAACATAGTCGGCGGATTTTCCCTCCCCGTGCGCGGCCCCGAAGGCCAGGAAAAGCTCCGTCAAACCGGCCAGAACGCCGATGATCGTGGAAAGTTGTCGAAGTCCGATGACCGGCATGCCGCCTCCTTGCTCCCGGGTGGGTTCGTCGCCCGGCGGAACAATGCGAGGGCGCGGCCGATGGCGGCAATCCGCAGCAGGGTACCGGCCAAGTTCGCAACCAGCTTCAAAGGACCGATCTTACACACTGATTTCATGATCATTTAATGCGGAACGGCGGTGCGGCGTCAAAGCCCGCATTGGTGCGAAATCGGAATATGATCCGCACACTTTTGCGTGTTTGGCGCCAAAAACCGCCGAGGCATGGTGGACGTGGCACCATGCCTCGGCCCCGTGCGTCCGCTCCTCGTCCGGCAGCGCTGGCCGGTGCCGAAACGCTTTTCAGGAAGCGGCCGCGGCCGGCCGTGTTTTCCGCTCCATCGCCTGCCTCATGAAGGCGATGAAGGCCTCCGCGATCTCGTCCTCATAAGGCGCCCACTCCTCGTAGGGGACGAGGTCTCGGTCCGTGTCCTCGACAGGCAGTTCGTGCAGCGTCGCCCCCGGAATGAGCGCCGCCGCGGTACGTCCGCTCGGACCCGAATGAATTTTGTCGTTGCCGGGAATAACGATGACCGGCACGTCGATGGCCTGCAGGTCCTCGCGGCTGACACCGATCACCGGATGGTGCGCGCCCGCGAGGAACATCTCGCGCCACTTGGTCATCACATCGAGGAAGCGTTCCTTGGGCATGTCGAGCAGGCGCTCGCGGTTCTCGGGGCGCGCCGCGATGCGCTCGCGCCAATGCTCCATCGCGGCAACTGCCTCCATGCCGCCCTTCTCCGCTGCGCGAATGAACTGGCTGTAGTAATTTTCCGGCAACCGCTCGGCCGCGAACGCGCCGCCGGTCACGCGGAACAGAAGCAGGCCGCGCACGTCGCGCGGGTGGCGTTGATAGAACAAGAGCGAGGTCCGGCACCCCGAGGACGAGCCGCCGACGAAAGCCGGCAACGCTCCGAGTTGGCCGAGCAGAGCGTGCAGGTCTTCCGCCCAGTGGGCGTCTTCGGCCTCGCTCGCGTCGAAGGCGACGTCGGAGGCACCCGTGTTGCGCCGATCGTGCAGCAACACGCGAAAGCCGCCTTTGGCGATCTTTCCGGCAAGGGGGAGGAACTCCTCGTGGCCGCGCCGGCCGCCCGGCATCAGGGCAAGCCAGGGGCCAGTCTCGCCGATCACCCGGTAGTTGATCGCGACACTGCGCACATTCGCCAACGGCATTGGTCGTCCCCTTCGGTTCAATGGGAGAAAGCAAGGCGGACGGCAGGACGCCGTCCGCGCGAAAGAGCACGGCCTCCGTTAGCGTGCCGCCGCGCGGATGCCGCCGCGATTCCAGCCGCGCGCGCCGGTGCCGAACATTTCGTAACCTGTGTCGGTCACCGCGATCGTGTCTTCAAGTTTGATGAAGCCGCGGCGCGGATGCAGGATGGTCGTCTCGACGGAAATGATCATGCCGGTTTCAAGCGGCCGGCGCGCATCCTCATCGCTGTACGGCACCGGGCCCGAGGCGGTGAGATGCGGCGCCTCGTGGCTGACGAGGCCCATGCCGTGGGCGACGAATTCCGTGCAATTGTGGTTCGGCGAGGCGGCGAGCGCCCGCTCGGCCGCGACATAGATGTCGCCGCCTTGTGCGCCGGCCCGCACGGCCTTGAAAGCGGCCTGCTGCACGGTGTCGACCTCGGCAAGAAGGTCCACGAGCTCGGAATCCGGCTCGCCCTGAATCGCCATGCGGGCGACATCGCCGATATAGCCCTGGTAGTTGCCGCCGGAATCGATCGACAGCACGTCGCCCTTCTCCCAGCGCTGCTCGGAGGGTGCTCGGTTATGGCTCGCGCCCGCGGCGATGAGGCAGTATTCGAAGGTGAGCCCGCGATTGACCTCCTCCCGACGCAAGGCCTCGACGAGTTCGCGCTTCGTCGCGCCCGGGCCGTGATTGGCGATCACCGCCTCCATGGATTCGATCACGAGATCGGATGCCTTGCGCAACAGTGCGAGTTCTTCGGGCGTCTTGCGCATGCGCAGCCGCTCGAGCGGATACACTGCGTCGGCAAGCTCGGCATCCGGAAAAGCGGCGCGTAGAACATTGCCCGCATCCAGCGGCAAGAAGCCGAGCTCGGCGCCAACCCGGCGTGGCTTCAGGCCGATATGGCGCAGATAGGCGATCGCCTTCTCGACCGCGTCCACCGATCCGGATGTCGACGTCTCGGCCGTCGGCGTCCAGAACGCCTTGACCTGTTTCTGGTGGCCTTCGAGCCGATGGCCGAAATATGCGGCCTTGTCGGGCGCGCCCTTCGGATAGACCATGACCGGCAGATACCGGCTCACCCCCATCGCATCCATGTAATCGAAGAAGAGCGCGCGGTGACCGCCCATCAGATATTGCACGTTGTGCTTGGAGGTCGCGAGGATGACGTCCAGCCCTGCGTCTTCCATCAGCCCGTCGAGCCTGTCGGTATCGAAAGGCGCCTTGACGCCGGACGGCTTTTCCTGCCTGGCGGCGGTGAGCATGACCGTTTGCCTCCCTCGGTTGCGTATCCGCCCTTGAGGGTACGGGTGCGGCCGTCCCGGGGCGTGCGGCGGCAGCTTAACGCCTCGCCGGGATGCGGCCAAGCACACCGCCGCCTGTCCGGCCTGCTGCAGGCAGGCGCGGCGGAAACTCTCTATTGAGGCGCGCTGGCGTTGATCAGCTTTTCGGCGAGTTGCGCACGCAATTTCGGCGGCAATTCGATGTCGTAGAGCTTCCAGGTCCACTGCGTGAGTTGCAGGCGTAGCCGGAAGCGCTGGTCCGGCGGAAGGGCCGGCGGCACCGAAACGTAGAACTTGTCGAACCGGTATTCGGAACTTGCGTAGACCGTCCAAAGCGCATTGAGATCGAGCGGCAGCAGCGGCACCGGAGCGGCCTCCACGCTCGCTGCCGCGGCGCCCCCTGCAAGCCCCTGCCGCACGAGGGCGACGATCTGCCCGAATTCGATCAAGCTGCCCAGGGCGCGATCCGCAACCGCAGCGCCGATTCGGACCGCTGTGTCGTTGAGAACGCCGGAGAGAGCGCTTTCCTTCCCCGTGAGCCGCAGATAGGCGGCAAAAATCTGGCGCGCCAGCGAAGGACGCAGGGAGCGCAGTTCCACCCGCTGGGCCAGCGCCGCCGTGTCGTTGCGCTCAAGTGCAAGGCCGAGCCGATAGAGATCGACGAACGGCCACACCGTGTAGGCGGCCAGCAAAACCGCGAGCAGCGCGAGAATCCGCAGCGTCCAACGCATGAGGGTATTTACCCGATGACCGAGGGCATTATTGCGGCGGACGTCCGCACCTTGGTTGCGACAGCCGGCGTGCTTGGCTAGCCTGACGGCATCCTTTTGGCTTTTGCGGTCGGTCCATGCCCATTCGTAATGACGTTGTCGACGCCATAGGCAACACCCCGCTCATCAAGCTCCAGGGCCCTTCGCGGGCGACCGGGTGCACGATCCTCGGCAAGGCCGAGTTCATGAATCCGGGCCAGTCCGTTAAGGATCGCGCCGGCCGTCATATGATCCTCGAAGCGGAAAAGCGCGGGGAAATCAAGCCGGGCGGCCTCGTGGTGGAGGCGACGGCGGGGAATACCGGAATTGGGCTCGCGATCGTGGCCTCCGCGCGTGGCTACCGCACGCTCATCGTCATTCCCGAGACGCAGAGCCAGGAAAAGAAGGACATGCTGCGCCTTTGCGGCGCCGAGCTCGTCGAGGTCCCCGCGGTCCCCTACTCCAACCCCAACAACTACCAGCATGTCGGGCGCCGGCTTGCCGAGGAGCTGCGCCGGAGCGAGCCGAACGGCGTCCTTTTCGCAGACCAGTGGAACAATCTCGACAACCGTAAAGCCCATTACGAGACGACAGGTCCCGAAATCTGGGAGCAAACCGGCGGGAAGATTGACGGATTCATTTGCGCAATCGGCACCGGGGGCACCGTCGCCGGCGTTTCGACCTATCTGCGCGAAAAGAGGAAGGATATCGCGATCGGCATCGCCGACCCGCGCGGCGCCGCCATGTACAGCCTCTTCGCACACGGCGAGGCGAAGGCGAGCGAGGGCGGATCGGTGACGGAAGGGATCGGACTCGGGCGCGTCACGCCCATCATCGCCGACATCAAGGTCGATCGGCCCTATCTCATCCCCGACGAAGAGGCCATTCCCTTGATCTTCGATCTCATGGAGCACGAAGGCCTGTGCCTCGGCGGCTCTTCGGGAATCAATATCGCGGGCGCCATCCGCCTTGCCAAGGATCTTGGGCCGGGACACACGGTCGTCACGGTGCTCGCCGATTACGGCAGCCGTTATCAGTCGAAACTGTTCAACCCGGACTTCCTGCGCTCCAGGAATCTGCCGGTTCCCGGCTGGCTCGAACGCCGCTCGACCATCAAACCGCCCTTCGTCTAGACGACCGCATGGCGACCGATCTGCTTTTCCGTGAGGATGCCTATCTGCGAACCTGCGAGGCTCGCATCGCCGGCCTCACCGAGGAGGGCGGCATTCTCATCGACCGTTCGGTTTTCTACGCGACGTCCGGCGGTCAGCCCGGCGACCGCGGCGTGATTGAGAGCGAGGATGGGACCCGGCTTTCGATCGCCACGGCCGTCTTCACCGACGCCGCGAAGACCGAGATCGCGCTCGTGCCGGCCGACGCCGCGGCCGCGCGGCCGCCGGTCGGCGCGCCGGTGCGTCTCACGATCGATTGGGACCTGCGCTATGCGCGCATGCGCATGCACACCGCCCTGCACCTCCTCTCGGCGGTTCTTCCCTATCCCGTGACCGGGGGGTCCGTGCACGAAGCAGAGAGCCGGCTCGACTTCGACATCCCCGAGGCCGGGCTCGACAAGGACGCGATCTCGGCCCGCCTTGCCGAAATGGTTGCGGCGAACGCCGAAGTGCGGGACCGCTGGATCACCGACGCCGAACTCGAGGCCAATCCCGGCCTGGTCAAGACCATGTCCGTCAAGCCTCCGATGGGAACCGGCCGCGTGCGTCTCGTCGAAATCGTGGGCTTCGACCTTCAACCTTGCGGCGGCACACACGTGCGCCGCACCGGCGAAATCGGCGCCGTGCGGGTGAGCCAGATCGAGAAGAAGGGCCGGCAGAACCGGCGCGTGCGCCTCGTTTTCGTGTGAGCGCGAGGGTGCTCCACGGGCGGCGATCCGCCACCTCGCCTGCCCCACGATTGCGGAAACGGCGCGTCGTGGCTAACTCTGCGGGATCGGGCCGGTAGCCCTTGCCCCTGAAGGAGCCGATATGCCGCACCCCGCCGTGGTCTCCACCGCCTGGCTCGCCGAGCGACTTGGCAATTCCGACGTCGTGGTGGTGGACGGGTCGTTCCATCTTCCCACGGCAAAGCGCGACGCCCGCTCCGAATATCTCGCTGAACACATTCCCGGCGCCGTGTTCTTCGACATCGACAAGATCGCCGACGATTCGACAGACCTGCCGCATATGCTCCCCGGCCCCGCGCAATTCGCCGAGGCTGTCGGCGCGCTCGGCATTGCCCGCGACAGCACGATCGTGGTCTACGACACCGGCAGCCTGTCCGGTGCCGCACGCGTGTGGTGGACCTTTCGGGTCTTCGGCGCCCCGGATGTGCATGTGCTCGATGGCGGACTCCCGCAGTGGAAATCAGAGGGTCGCCCGATCGAGTCGGGCGCCGTGCACCGGCCCAAGCGCCGCTTCGAGGCGGCCATGAATGTCTACGCGGTCGCCAACGCCGACGATGTGACGCTTGCCCTGAATTCGGGGACCGCGCAGGTCGTCGACGCGCGTTCGGCCGAACGATTCCGCGGCGAGGCGCCGGAGCCGCGGCCGGGCCTGCGCCGAGGGCACATGCCGGGCGCCCGCAACGTACCGGCCGGCTCGGTCGTCAACAACGGGCATCTTGCCAAGCCGGAGGAGATCGCCCGGCGCTTTGCGGAAGCGGGCGTCGACCTCGACAAGCCGGTCATCACGACCTGCGGCTCCGGCGTAACGGCGGCCACCCTGTGGCTTGCGCTCGAGACGATCGGCAAGCCTCCCAAAGCTCTTTACGACGGCTCCTGGAGCGAGTGGGGCGGCCGCCCCGATCTTCCCGTCGCTTCGGGGCCTGCCGATTAGGCTCGCTCGCCCGCCCCTCAGCTTTCGGCTTTGAACCGGGTTGCCGCCGCCTCAGCCGCGCGGCGCCGAGGCGCTGCGCTGCGCGCGCGATGACTCGCTTCACTGTCCGCGCCGACGTCGCGCCGCCTCAATGCAGGATCTGGCTGAGGAACAGCTTCGTGCGCTCGTGCTGCGGATGCGCGAAGAATTCTTCCGGTCTGTTGGCCTCGACGATCTGGCCTTCGTCCATGAAGACGATGCGATGGGCGACCTGCCGTGCGAAACCCATTTCGTGAGTCACGACGAGCATCGTCATCCCTTCCTCGGCGAGTTCGACCATCGTGTCGAGCACTTCCTTGACCATCTCCGGGTCGAGGGCCGAGGTCGGCTCGTCGAACAGCATGATCTTCGGGTTCATGCACAGCGCTCGCGCGATCGCCACGCGCTGCTGCTGGCCACCCGAGAGCTGGCCCGGAAACTTGTGCGCCTGCTCGGGTATCTTCACGCGCGCGAGGAAATGCATCGCGATCTCCTCGGCTTCCTTGCGGGGCAGCTTGCGCACCCACATCGGCGCCAGCGTGCAATTGTCGATAACCGAAAGGTGCGGAAACAGGTTGAAGTGCTGGAACACCATGCCGACCTCGCGGCGGATTTCCTCGATACGTTTGAGATCGCCGGTGAGTTCGATGCCCCTCACGATCACCCTGCCGCGCTGGTGGTCCTCCAGCCGGTTGATGCAGCGGATCATGGTCGACTTGCCGGAACCCGAGGGACCGCAAACGACGATCCGTTCTCCGCGCGCCACGGTGAGATTGATGTCGCGAAGCACGTGGAATTCCCCGAACCATTTGTGCAAGCCGATGATCTGGATCGCCGGCTCGGCCTCGCGGCGGGCGTTCTCTTCGTCCGGCCTGGCCGTGGTCTGGTCCATGTCCCCGCCCCCTGCCCTAGCGGCGTTCGGCGCGGGCCAGCCGCGCCTCCACGCCCTTGGCGTAACGCGACATCATGTAGCAGCAGACGAAATAGAAGATCGCCGCGAAGGCATAGCCCGTCGTGCTGGTGACCGGCGTCGCCCAATGCGGATCGATGCGGGCAGCCTCGATCGTCTTCAAGAGATCGAAAATACCGACGATGAACACGAGCGTGGTGTCCTTGAAGAGGCCGATATAGGTGTTGACGATATTGGGAATGGTGATTTTCAGCGCCTGCGGCAGGATGATGAAGCGCATCCTCTGCCAGTAGCCGAGGCCGAGCGCCATTGCCCCCTCGTATTGCCCCTTGGGGATCGCCTGCAAGCCCGCGCGAACCACCTCAGCCATATAGGCCGAGGCGAACATGGCAATGCCGACGAGAGCCCGCAGGAGCTTGTCGGGCGAATAGGCCTCCGGCACGAACAGCGGCAACATCACGCTTGCCATGAACAGCACCGTTATGAGCGGCACGCCGCGCACGAACTCGATGTAGATCACGGAAAGGAGGCGCACCGCCGGCATCTCCGAGCGGCGGCCAAGCGCGAGCACGATCCCGATCGGCAGGGACACGACGATGCCGACAGCGGCCACCACGATCGTCACGAGAACGCCGCCCCACAGGGTCGTATCTACCTCCGGCAGCCCCATTGCCGGCAAGCCGGTGAGCAGTACGTACGATACGATCGGCAGAACGATGAAGAAATAAACAGCGCCGAGGTCCCGGCGCGGCGCATCGAGCTTGAGCATCCAGACAATGCCGACCGCCAGCATCGCGAAGAACACGTCGACGCGCCAGCGCTCGGAGAGCGGATAGGAACCGTAGATGAAATAGGCGAAGCGGTCGCGCACGAAGGCCCAGCACGCGCCCGCTTCCGGCCGGGCAACCGTGGACAGGCACGCCTCCCGATCTCGGCCCGACCAGGTGGCGTCGAAGATCATGAAATCGAGGAAGGGCGGAACGACCCAGGCGATGAGCAGGAGGACGCCGATCGTCATCAGCGCATCGAGCGGGGTCGCGAAAAAATTCATGCGCAGCCACCGCAACATGCCGCGTTCGGTGACCGGAGGTGTCTGCGGCGCGACCGGCACCTGCCGCACATAGGCGACGCCATGCTCGGGATCGAGATTTTTGAGGGAGTCGAGCGCCGTCATTGCCGCCCCCTCATCGTTCCACCAGCGCCATGCGGGCGTTGTAGATGTTCATCACGAGCGAGGTCAGAAGACTGATGGTGAGATACACCGCCATGGTAATCACCACCACCTCGACGGCTTGTCCGGTCTGATTGAGAACCGTGCCCGTGAAGACCTGCACGAGATCGGGATAGCCGATCGCGACGGCGAGCGAGGAATTCTTGGTCAGATTGAGATATTGGCTCGTCAGCGGCGGGATGATGACGCGCATGGCCTGGGGAATGACGACGAGGCGCAAAGTCAGGCCGTGCCGCAGCCCGAGCGCATAGGCGGCTTCGGTCTGGCCGCGTGAAACCGACAGAATGCCAGCCCGCACGACTTCCGCGATGAACGCGGCGGTGTAGATCACGAGCCCGAACACCAGCGCGACGAATTCCGGCAGGATCTCGGTTCCGCCGCGGATGTTGAAGCGACCGACTTCCGGGAAGGTGATGGCAAGATGCACGCTCCCGGTCAGCAAGACCATGAACGGCAAGCCGACGAAAAGTGCAATCACGAGGGGGAGAACCGGCGGCCGCCGGCCGGTGCGCATCTGATGCCGGCCCGCCCAGGCCGCAAAGCTGATCGAACCCGCGAGTGCGAGCGCGAAGGCCGCAAGTAGCGCAAGCCCTCCACCCTGGAATCGGAACTCCGGCAGGAACAGACCGCGATTGTTGAGGAAAAGGGCGCCGCCGACGGAAATGCTCTCGCGGACCGGAGGCAGCGCCTTCAGCACCGCATTGTACCAGAACAGAAGCTGCAGGAGCAGCGGCAGGTTTCGAATGAGCTCGACATAGCCGGCCGCAAGCCGTGCAACAAGCAGATTGCGCGACAGTCGCGCGATCCCGATCAGGAAACCGAGGACCGTTGCAAAGGCAATCCCGATAGCGGCGACGAGCAGCGTGTTGAGAAGCCCGACCCAGAACGCCCGCCCGTAGGTCGAGGTCTGCGGGGAATAATCGATGAGGGTCTGGCTGATGTCGAACCCGGCGGTGACGTTCCAGAACGAGAAGCCCGACGCGATGCGGGCCCGCGCCAGATTTTCGGCGGCGTTGCTGATGGCGCCGTAGGCCAGGAACGCAACGATGCCGCACAGCACCAGCTGGTAGGCGATGCTGCGCACCCTAGGATCGTAGAGCGGGGACACCTTCGGTGGCCCCGCGTGTTCGGTCGCGCTCATCCAGTGCTCCCCCCGAGCCCCCGGCTGCACGTCGGAAGGGTGGCCGCAGCGGGGATCGGCCGCCGTCCCATGGCTGCAGTATGGACTCAAGCGGATCGATGCGTCACGCGCGGTGTGGAAGCCGCCGTGAAGGGGGACCGTTCAGCCGGCGTCGAGCTTCGCCGGCCCCTTAGATCCCCCGGAACCGGCGTCTATCGTACGGGCGGGGCGTATTGGAGCCCGCCCTTGGTCCACAGGGCGTTGAGCCCGCGCGCGATTTTGAGCGGCGAGCCCTGCCCCACATTGCGTTCGAACAACTCGCCGTAATTGCCGAGATGTTTCACGATGCGATAGGCCCAGTCCTTGGTGAGGCCGAGCTGTTCGCCGTAGCTGCCTTCCGTCCCGAGCAGCCGCTTGATCTCGGGATTGGCCGATTTCGCCATCTCATCGAGATTGGCTTTCGTAATGCCCAGCTCCTCAGCATTGAGCAGCGCGAAATGCACCCATTTGACGATGTCGAACCACTGGTCGTCGCCGTGCCGCACCACCGGCCCGAGCGGCTCCTTCGAGATGATCTCGGGCAACACAACGTGATCGTCGGGCGCGGCAAGCCGCAGCCGCGACGCATAGAGACCCGAGGCGTCCGTGGTGTAGGCGTCGCAGCGGCCGGTGTCATAAGCCTTCACAGCTTCATCGATGGTGGCGAAGGTGACGGTCTTCAGCCGCATCTTGTTGGCGCGGAAATAATCGGCGAGGTTGAGCTCGGTGGTCGTACCCTGCTGAACACAAACGGCCGCGTCGTTGAGCTCGAGCGCCGAATTCACCTTCAGCGCCTTGCGAACCATGAAACCCTGGCCGTCGTAATAGTTGACGCCGGTGAAGTTGAGACCGAGCGAGGTATCGCGCGAGCTCGTCCACGTGGTGTTGCGAACGAGCACGTCGATGTCGCCGGACTGCAGGGCGGTAAAGCGATCCTTGGCGGTCAGCGGAACGAATTTGACCTTCGTGGGATCGTCGAAGATCGCCGCCGCGATGGCTCGACAATAGTCCACGTCAAAGCCGGTCCAGTTTCCTTGCGCATCGGGCTGGCCGAACCCCGCAAGCCCGGTGTTGCTTCCGCAATTGACGACGCCTCGCGATTTCACGGCCTGCAACGTCTGCGCCGTTGCGGCGTTCGCCGAGAATGCGATCGCAGCGGTCACGGCGAGGGTGGTGAGGACGCCTTTCATGACTGGTGTGCTCCGTCGTTCGCTTTTTCCCGACTGTTTGGCCGTCCAACGGGGACGTGCGGAGCCGGTCAGAAGGCGGGTGAAACCCTCCTTGTTTCGGTTCGCGCTTGCGCGAGCGGCCGAAAACGTCCGGTTTCCGCGGCTTGATGCATCTGAGAACGTTCAAAGTGCAAGGTCAAGTGGTTGACCGGAAAGAGCTTCCGGAGAGTAAATGGAAGCCCTCTGGAGGCGGTTGGGAAAGCGACGGAACACCTCGCCATACGGCCGCGACGGGAGATTTTTCAATGCGCGACCGAAAAAATGAGGGCAGCGAGGCGGCGCCGGAACTGTCCCTCGAGACCCGCCTGGTGACGGGGGGACGCGACCCGTTCTCGCACCATGGCTTCGTCAATCCTCCCGTCTATCACGGGTCGACGGTGCTCTATCCGCGGGCGGCCGATATGGTCGCGCACCGGGGGCGTTATGTCTACGGCCGCCGGGGCACGCCGACGAGTGAAGCGCTCGAGAACGCGCTCCGCGAGATCGAAGGCCCGGCCTGTGCCGGTGTCGCCCTGATGCCGTCGGGGCTTTCAGCCATCGCGAGCGCGCTCATGGCGGTGCTCAAGGCCGGCGATCACGTCCTCGTCACCGACAACGTGTACCGGCCGGCGCGCAATTTCTGCAATTCGGTGCTCAGTCGCTTTGGCGTGGAGACGACCTATTTCGATCCGCTGATCGGCGGCGACATCACGGCGCTTTTCCGCCCCAATACCCGGGCGGTCTTCCTCGAGTCACCCGGCTCGCAGAGTTTCGAAATGCAGGACGTCCCGACGATAGCCGAGGCGGCGAGGCGGAAGGGCGCCGTGGTGCTGATGGACAACACCTGGGCCACGCCGTTCTACTTCCGGGCCCTTGAAAAAGGCGTCGATTTGTCGATCCAGGCGGGGACGAAATACATCGTCGGCCATTCCGACGTGATGCTCGGTACCGTTTCCGCCAACGCCGCGCTTCTGCCGAGACTCAAGCAATACGTCACCGCGGCCGGCCTGTGCGTCGGGCCGGACGACATCTACCTCGCCCTGCGCGGGCTGCGCACCATGGGCGTGCGGTTGCGGCGGCATCAGGAGTCGGGCCTCGCGGTTGCGCGATGGCTGCAGCAACGTCCCGAAGTGCTGCGTGTGATGCACCCGGCCCTTCCCGACGATCCGGGCCATGCGATCTGGCGGCGCGACTATACGGGCGCCTCGGGCCTGTTCAGCATCGTGCTCAAGCCCGTGCCGCAGGAGGCGGTCTTCGCCTTCCTCGACAGCCTGTCCCTGTTTGGTATGGGGGCGTCATGGGGCGGGTACGAGAGCCTCGTGATCTATTTCGACTGTAAGGAATACCGCACCGCAACGGCGTGGAACCCGGGCGGGCCGTGCCTGCGCTTTCATATCGGGCTCGAGGATGTGGACGACCTGATCGCCGATCTCGAGCACGGCTTTGCGGCCCTCGCCGCGGCCGTCGGGCAGGACCCCTCCTGCGCAGCCGGCCGTTGAATCGGCTCAGCGAATCGACAAGGCGGCCCGCATGGTGCGCTTGAGGCGCGCGCGCGACGGCTCGGGCGCGGCCTTCACCTGCCCGTCCGGCGACACGCAAAAGCCGAGGCCTCGGCTTGCGAACCACTGGCGGACCAGCAAGGCGCCGGCGATCCCCACCGCCGCTCCGGCGATGACGTCGCTCGGATGGTGTGCCTCCACGACGACCCGGCTCAGCGCCATCACCGCCGCATAAGCGAAGAAGGCGACCCGGGCGCGGGGAAACAGGGTCGCCAGAGCCACCGCGGCGGCGAATGCCGTGGTGGTATGGCCGGAAGGAAAGCTCGCAAGCGCGGGATTCCAGGAAAACGGCACAAACTGGTGGGTCGCGTCCACGAGCTGTCCTGGGCGGGCGCGGCCAATCAGACGCTTGATGACGGTCGCGGTAAGGCCGGGAATCGCGATGGCGAGCACGACGAAGCCGCAGCGCGCCGCGAGGGCCAAGAGCACCCCATAGGTCATCTGGCCCAGTCTGCGCGAAGCGACCGCTGCGATGACCGCCAGACCCATCGCGAACGGTACCATCACCCAGTCGCCTTTGCCGAAATCGGAGACGAGTGCCCCGGCCGTGCGAAACACCGGCGGAAGCGTTGCGCCGAGGGTGACGGCCCACGGATCGAGCCTCCACATCGCCGCTCCCACAACGGCCGCCACCAAGGCCGACCAGAGCAGGAGAACGGCAGGGCGCGGGCCCGCCGGCCGACGCGCCCGGCCGCGCCGGATCGACCACAGCAGCGCGCCGAGCCACTGAACGAGGTTTGCCGCGAAGGTGCGGCCAAGACCCTCCGCCGGATGAACAGCAGTTGTTCGAGGGCCGGCGCCCTCGCCTTTCTCCGCATGAATGGTTGCCGTTCGGCTCGTCATGGCCTGTCGCTCATAGACGTTTCGGGAACCGCAAGCCACCTGTTCGGCGACTGAAGCTTGATCACCACGCTGTCGGCGCCGCCGCGCTCATCCGTCACCGTCAGGCGTACGAATCCCGGACCGTCGGGACGCCAGAAAACGGTCCCGCGGCGGCGCGCCTGCGCAACCGGAAGGCCGTTCGCGAGGACGGTCACCGGGCCGCTGCCCCCCGATACCTTGACAGGGACTGGCTCGCTCTCACCCACGAACTCCAGCCTGGCGCCGTTCGGCGGAAAGAGGATGCGTGGGGCGCTCGCGCCACTGGCATGCACCGGGCCGCCGGGCCGGAAATGCCGCAGCGGGGGCGGCAGTTTGGCGTTGGTCGTTATCAGCGCCCCGCGCGGCGGCGGCGGCAGCGGCGCGGGAATGGTGCCCATGCGGGCGAAGGCATCGAACAGGATTGGCGCGGCCGCGCTGCGGCCGGTGATGCCGGGCACGGGCGCGCCGTCCGCCCGTCCCACCCAGACGGCGACTGTCCGTTTTCCGTCGAACCCCACCGACCAAGCGTCCCGATAGCCGTAGCTCGTGCCGGTCTTGAAGGCGATGCGGCCGCGCACCGCATTTTCCGGAGGCGGCGTGCCGAGAAGAATGTTCGCCACGGACCACGCGGCGGCCGGATCGAGGAGCCTCCGCTGGGCCCCCGGCGGCGCGCCGCGCCGTTCGGCCGGCGGGATCGTGAGGCCGAGACGGGCGATCCCGGCATACAGCATCGCAAGATCGGTGAGCCTCACGCCGACCCCGCCGAGCCCCATCGCGAGCCCCGGTATTTCGCCTTCAGGCAGCACCAGCGCGGCGCCCGCCTGCCTGAGGCGGCTCGTGAACCGGCTTGCCCCGACCGCATCGAGCACAGCGACGGCCGGCACATTGAGCGACATTTGCAGGGCGGTGCGTACCGACACCGTGCCCTGAAACGTCAGGTCGAAATTCTCGGGCGCGTAACTGCCGTAGCGGATCGGCCGGTCGTCGATCAGCGTTTCGGGGTGGATCACCCCGTCCTCGATGCCGAGGCCGTAGATGAAGGGCTTGAGCGAGGACCCCGGCGAGCGCACTGCGCGCGTCATATCCACCTGCCCCGCCCGTTCCGTGTCGAAATAGCCGGCCGAACCGACGCGCGCCAGCACTTCGCCCGTCGCATTGTCAAGCACGAGGATTGCGACCGAGACTTCGCGGCCGAACAGGGGCGCGCGCTCGCTGGCGAGCGCTTCGAGCGCGCGCTGCAGCGGCGCATCGATCGTCAGCCGGTGCACGCGCGCATCCGGATCGGACGCGACGGCCTCGTCCGCCGCGTGTGCGGCGAGCGCCGGCATGGCGCGGCGCGCCTGCGGCACGGGCGCCTGCTTCGCCTGGGCGATTTCCACCGTGGAGAAAAAGTCGCGCCCTGCAAGGCGGTCGAGGACACGGTCGCGCGCGCGACGCGCCGCCGCCGGAAAGCGGTCAGGCCGCCGCGTCTCCGGCGATTGCGGAAGGGCGACGAGCAGCGCGATTTCGGCCGGCGTGAGGCGGCGCGGCTCGCGCCCGAAATAGGCGAGCGAGGCGGCGCGCACGCCCTCGAGATTGCCGCCATAGGGCGCGAAATTGAGGTAAAGCGCGAGGATCTCGTCCTTGCTGAGCCGCCGTTCAAGGACGATCGCGCGAACCATCTGGCGCCATTTGGCGCGCAGCGAGCGTTCCGTACGCGGCTCGATGAGGCGTGCAACCTGCATCGTCAAGGTCGAGCCGCCCGAGACAATCCGCCCATGCTGCAGAAATTGCATTGCCGCCCGGCCGAGTGCCCAGGGATCGACGCCATGATGGGTGAAGAACCGCCGATCCTCGTAGGCGATCAACGCCGCGACATAGCGCGGATCGACCTCCGCCCGCGCGACCGGCAGGCGCCAACGGCCTTCTTCCGTCGCATAGGCGCGCAGCAACCGTCCTTCCCGGTCGAGAACGAGGCGCGAAAACGCCGGCTCCTCGCCGAGCGGCGCCGGGCCGGGTGCGTGGACCCAGAGCGCGAAGGCGCCGAGACCCACGCCAGCCGCAAAGCCGACGGCGAGAAGCGTCCGTCTCCGCCGGCCCGTTTCTGTTCCGCTTCGCACGGCGCCTGCCCGCCCCTAACGGGCGGCCTCGATTTCGATGGTCCCGGTCGCGGTCCGGCCGAAGCGATCGGGCCGGTACATATCCTCCACATAGGCCTGCGGCAGCACATAGCGTCCGGGCGAGACCGCTCGCACCACATAGGCGACGGTGAAGATTGCGGCGTCCGTGCTCTTGCGCTCGAAAGCCGCCTCGAAGCGGTCGTCGCGGAAGGCCGTATACACCGGCTCGGCCGCATTCTCGATCCAGTCGAGCGTGCCGGTATCGCCGGAAGAGACGAGCCGCGGATTGTCGATCTCGAAGCCTGCCGGCAGATAGTCGGCGACGATCACGCGGGCGAATTCCGGCTTTGCATCGGTGATCTTGAGCACCACGACGAAGCGCTCGTTCTGCTTCGCCTTGGCCGGATCGGCGGCCTCGCCTTCGAGCGTGAAGAACTGTCGTTCGATTGCAAATCCGTGCTCCGCTGCAGGTTCCGGGACGAGCGGCGAACCGCTGACCGACACCACCGCCTGCAAGGGCACGTCGCCCGTGTTCGTGACGCGCAACGGCCGCGCCAGATCGCTCCCGCTCAGCCGGCGATAATAGGAGCCCTCCCGCGTTTGTCCGGCCACGTCGACGCGCGCCTGCGCCTCCTTGCCGAGCGCCCGCGCCGCGAGCACGAGCCAGGCCTTCTCCTGCGTCGATGTGTAGGGGGAGATGTTGCGCGCGGCTTCGACGCGCAGCACCGCGTTGTTGACGATCGCGGTGCGCGATGCCCCGCCCTCAGCCGCAAGGGTGACCAGCGCTGCGGCGTCGCGAAGCGCGGAGCCATAGTCCGTGCGGCCGTACTCCAGCCGGGGTTCGGCGGGAATGGATTGCAGCGCCGCCGCATAGACGCGCTCGGCGCGCGCGCGATCGCCGAGCATGCCGAGCGCGGCGGCAATCTGCGCCTTGGCGATCACGGTTGCGAAATCGCCGAGCTTGGTATCGGCGAGATAGCGCAGATCGCCGATCGGCGCGACACCGTTGCGCGCCAGCACATAGAGGGCATACGCAAGCTCCCGGCCGCCGTCCTTTTCCGGCTCGGGCGCGTTGCCCACGAAGTTGCGCAGACGATCGAGCGCAAGCCGGAACGCGACATCGGGAACGGCAAAGCGGCGCTCACGCGCGCGCGTCAGGAAATCCGTGACATAAGCGTCGAGCCAGACGTCCTCGCCGCCCGTTCCCCAGAGACCGAACGAACCGTTCGAGCCTTGTCGTGCCAACAGCCGCTCGATGGCGTCGCGGATGCGTTCGTCGATCGCCGTGTCGGGCGCAAGCTGCGCGGCGCTCGCCAATTCGTTGACGTAGAGGAGGGGCAGCGCCCGGCTTGCGATCTGCTCGGAGCAGCCGAACGGATAACGGTCGAGCGCCTGCAGCAAAGCGGCGACGTCGAGGGCGGCCGTCGGGCCAACCGAGACGGCAATGCTGCCGCTGCCGGGCACAAGGTCCGACAGTACGTCGTTCGACAACGTGAGACTCTCCCCGGGCGCCAGCGACTTCACGGTCCGCCGCGTGAGCACCTGGGTCGCAGGCTTTGCCGCAAGGACGTAGTTCCGCTCGAGAGCAAATCCCGAGGGACCCGCTATCCGCACCGCAACCTCGCCGATGCCGATCCCCGAGGCCGTGATCGGCAGGCTGAGCCCGCCCCGCTGCCCGGCCGCGAGCTTGAGCGTCGCCGGCTTTGGGTCACCGACGCTGAGCGGCCCTTGCGCCGCCACCGCGATGCGGTAATCACCGGGGGCGCCCTCGACATTGTCGAGATCGAGCCGGATGGCGCCGCGGTCGCCGGTGAGAAGGAAACGCGGCAACGTCGTCGTCAGCACGACGGGATCACGAACGATCACGTCGCGGGCGGCATGACCAACCTTGTCCCGGCTCCAGGCAACCGCCATCACCCGCACCGTACCGGCGAAGGCGGGAATGTCGAACGTCACCTCCGCGCTGCCGTCGGCGCCGACCGGAACGATGCCGGAAAACAGCGCGAGCGGCGGTTGCGTCGGCGGCGTGCCGGTGATGCCGGGTCCTGCGGCGTCGCCGCCGGTGCGGATCGCGCCGCGCGTGCCCTGCATGCCGTCGATCAACTGGCCGTAAAGATCGCGGATTTCCGCGGAAAGACGGCGCTGGCCGAGATAATACGCATCCGGCGCCGGCGGCTGATAATTCGTGAGGTTGAGAATGCCGACGTCCACGGCCGCGACAGTGATGCGCGCCTCCTCTCCGGCCGCGAGCCCTGCGACCCTGACGGGCACCCGCAGCGGCAGGTCCGGCCTTGCGAGCGGCGGCAGGCCGAGGTCGAGCGTCAGCGTGTGCGCGGCGCGGTCGATGCCGAACCATTGCACGCCGATGGCGCGGCCGGGCATCCGTTTCGCCTGCGCGTCGAGAGGCCGCCGCAGGGTCGCGACCACATAGGCGCCGGTGCCCCAATCGTCGCCGACCGTGAGCGGCAGCCGCGCCGTGCCGGCCTCAACATCTGCCGTGGTCGTCGCCACCAGCCGGTCGCTGACGACCGCAAGCGTCACCTTGCCGGCGGTACGCGCCGTCACCGCCACCGTCATCGTCTCGCCCGGCCGGTATTCCGGCTTGTCGAGCGCGATTTCGAGAAGATCCGGGGTGTCGGCGGAGGCTTCGGCGTAGAAGCCCGCATCGAAGGTGACGGCGGTGACGGGGCCGTCCGGGTCGCCGGTCGAGACTTCGAGCCGGTAGCGTCCCCAGCTCACCGGTACCGAAATGCGCGTCGGATCCGTCACGCCCACGTCGATCTGCCCGTCGGCGACGCGCCGTGTGGACTTCACCGGCTCGTATTCCCAGCGGCCGTCCTGCCGGTACCACTGGTAGCGGGACTCGATCTTAAGGAGCTCGTAACGAAGGCCCTTGCGCGCGATCGTGCCCCCGTCCGGCGCAACCATGAGCACGTCGAAGCTCGCCATCTCCCCGTCGCCCAGCGAGCGGCCCGAAAACAGCGGCTTGACGCCGATCATCGGCGCCGCCGGCACGACCGGAAGCGTCAGGCTGCGCTCCACCGCGCGCCCGCCGGGCTCGGCCATGCGCACCGTGACCTGCGCTTGCAGCGGCCGCGTGGAGGCGGGCAGCGTGTCGAGCGTGACGCCGAAAGCGGCTTTGCCCTGCGCATCTGTTTCGGGCAGGTCCGCAAGCTCGACGCGCTCGCTCACCGGCTCCTCGTCGGCAAGCCCGAACCGGTAGCCGGCGAACCCCGGACGATCCTCCGTCGCGGTGATCACCGTCTCGCCTTCGAGCATGAGGTTTGACGCCGGCGCGCCGTATAGATAGCGGCCTTCCAGCGTGACCTCCGTCGGCTGGCCCTTTATGAGTTTGCCGGCCCGCGTCGATAACGTGAATTCCAGCCGATCCGGCACATAGTCTTCCACCATGAAGGTCGTTTGCCCGACGGGGACGCCCTTGGGATCGACATAGGCGCGCACGCGCCAAGTTCCCGTCGGCGCCGAGGAGACGATGGGCAGCCTCAGCGCACGCCCGCCGAGCCCTTCATCCGGGAGCACCGTACGGCGGTATTCGACGCCGTCCGGACGGTCGACGACGAGTGTCAAGGGCGTGCCGGCGACGGCTGCACCTTTGGCGTCGCGCAGCAGCGCCGTGAGATGGACGCTCTCTCCGGTGCGGTAGACGCCGCGCTCGGCATAGACGAAGGCATCGAGTCCGTTCGCAGGCGGGCGCCCAGCGACCCCGCGGTCCGAAAGATCGAAGGCCGGGCCTCTGAGGTTGAGGAAGGCGTAATCGCCCGCCGCGGTCTCGGCGACCAGCAGGGCCGGCGCAAGCCCGCCCTCCCCGCGCGTAAGCCCGGCGCCGAAGTGCGCCATGCCGGCGGCGTCCGTCTTCGCCGCGCCCAGCACTTCGTTGCTGCGCGCAATAAGTCGCACCTCGACTCCGGCGAGCGCCTCGGTGCTCGCGAGCGACTGCACGAAGACATGGATACCGTCCCGTCCGGAGAAGGCCGCAAGACCGAGATCCGACACAATGAACCATTGTGTCGCCAGCGCCTCGTAGGTCTCGGAGGCCGGCCCGTCCGGTTCGGCCGTCATCACATAGACGCCGGGCTCCATTTTCGGGATCGCCTGCTCGACCGGAAAGGCGGTGGTCACCTCCGCATTAAGGGTCCGTTCGACCGTCATGTCGCCTTTCCACACGGAGATTCCGCGTTCCTCGGCGAGGCGTTCGAGTTCATACGGGTAGAGATTGCGCTGAAAATCGTTGCCCTGCAGCGTGTCCATGAGGTTGCGGTCGCCGACCCGCAATACGCTCACTTTCACCTTATTCGTATTGACGCTGACGACCGGAATGCCCTGCTGGCCGCTGCGCGGCAGAACATAGGCTCGGCCGGTGAAGCGCACGAAAGGCTTGCGATCGCGGACATAAATGTTGAACTCCGCGGAGCGCACGAGCGCCTCCCTCACGGTGGAAGGCAACCCGGCGCGCAGCGTGATGAAATAGCGCTCTCCGTGCTTCAGCCCCTCGACGCAGAGCTGTTTGCCGTCGGCGCTGAGCGCCGGTTTATCGATCCCGGCGACCGACACGAAGGGCGAGAAGTCCGTGCGCCTGCCCGGCAGGTCCTCGGAAAACTGGAAGCAGGCGCGCGGCGAGGCCGCATCGGAATCCACCGTATAGTCGAGCAGACGGAAGCCGTGGTCGTTGCGCGCCTGCTCATACTGAAGGCGCAACTCCGCGTTTTCGTGGCGTTCGAGCGAAAGCCGCATGGCGTCGAGCGCAGGACGCCAGAGCCGGCGCTGCGCGAAGAGGCGGCCGAGACGCGCGAGACTTTCCGCCTCGGCCTCCTTGCCGGCGGCGCGCTGATAGGCGAGGAAGGCTGCCGTCGAGGCGCGTTCGAGAAGCTGCGCGCGCTCGTTGTTGTTGGCGGCCGGAAGCTGCGCGATGGCTTGGCTGAGTCGCAGCCAGTTGCCGCTCGCATTCGGCTCGGCGACCGCGACCTGCGACAGCAATTCGACCGCGCGCCGCCATTCGCCGCGCTCCTGCGCCGCGACAGCCTCGCGGCGCAGCGTCGCAACGGGGTGGTCCGTCGCCGGCGTCGCCCGCTTGATTTCGGCTTCGAGCTTGATCGCCGCATCGGCAAGATCGTCACGGTGAAACGGCTTGTCCGCCGCGGAGGAGACGCAAACCGAAAAAGCGAGAAGTGTCGCCGTACAGGCGGCGCGAATGGACGCAGCGATCATGCAAACCTCCCCTCCTCCGGGGCGGAGATCGGATGTTTCGGGCGCGCATGGCGCGGACGCAACGAGTCTGGATAGCCGCGGCCATCTTGCCGAAGCGAAAAGACAAAGCGCGCAAATCGCGAACATCTTCGAGTCATTGCGCGACTCTGCCCCTCCCGTCGTCCGCGGTCGACGACCTGTGCCCCCTCCTGCCGACGATCAGGAGCGCGGCTCCGCGATCGTGCCGAATGGGCGCAGGCTCTCATAAGCCCGCGCCGCGCGCAGCACGAGCGCATCCTGCCGGGCCGGACCGACGATCTGCAGTCCGATCGGCAGGCCGTCCCGGGTAAACCCGCAGGGAACCGAGGCGGCGGGCTGCTGGGTAAGGTTGAAGGGATACGTGTAAGGCGACCACTCGACCCACATGTCGCCGAAGCTGCCGTCGGCGGGCGCTTCCCTCCCGGCCTCGATTGCCGGCACCGCCATCTGCGGCGTGAGCAGCAGGTCGTAGCGTTCGTGGAAGCGCGCCATGGCGAGCGCATAGTCCGCCCGCGCGCCGAAGGCCTTCAGATAATCGGCAAGCCCGTAGCGCTTGCCGCGTTCGGCGATGCGCAGAAAGCCCTTGTCCATCTTGGCGCGCTCGGAATCGGGAAACGACTCCACCACGGTCGCGGAGACGGACTGCCAGAGGGTGAGGATCACTTCCGCGGGGTCGGGAAAGCCCGGGTCGGCCTCCTCCACAGTCGCGCCGAGCTCCTCGAAGGCCCGCGCTGCGGCCGCCGCCGCGGCCTCGACCTCCGGGTGGATCTTCTTCACGTAGCCGAGGCGCGGGCTCCAGGCGATGCGCAGGCCCCTTACGCCGTCCTCCAAGCCGACGCGGAAATCCGGCGGGGCTGTGTTCCAGGCGGTCATGTCCCGCGCGTCCGGCTCGGCCATGACGGTGAACATCAGCGCGGCATCCGTTACCGTGCGGGTGATCGGTCCGACATGCGAAAGCATTCCGAAGGGTGAAGAGGGCCACGCCGGCACGCGGCCGAAACTCGGCTTGTGCGCGAAGACGCCGGAAAAGGAGGCGGGAATCCGCACGGACCCTGCGGCATCCGTGCCGATGTGGAGCTGGCCGAGATTGAGCGCGGCCGCGACCGCTGCGCCGCCCGAGGAGCCGCCTGGCGTGCGATCAAGCCTCCAGGGATTGCGGGTGATGCCGGTCAGCGGCGAATGGCAGGCGCCGATCCAGCCGAACTCCGGCATGGTCGTCTTGCCGAGCAGTACCGCACCGTGCTCGCGCAGCCGCGCGACCGCCGGCGCATCCTCCGCCACCGGCGCCGGATCGCCCGTGAGGGAGCCGCGCCGGCACGGCCAGTCCCTGGCAAGCACGTTGTCCTTCACGGTCGCCGGCACGCCGTCCACGAGCCCGGCAGGCTCGCCGCGCAGCCAGCGCTGCTCGGAGGCCCGCGCAGAGCCGAACGCGCGTTCCGGATCGGTGAGAACGAAGGCATTGACTGCCGGCTCGAATTTCTCGATCCGGGCGAAGGCGTCCTTCGTGACCTCGACCGGCGACAATTCGCGCCGGCGGTAAAGCCGAACGAGATCGACGGCGGTCAGCGAGGCGAGATCGGTCATGGGCAGGACCGCTGAAAAAGGGGCGCCGCGCAATCCTAGAGGAAGATCGCGCGCGGGTGAAACACGGCTCTTGCAGGGCTGAGACGCCGCCTCTGCGGACTTGACTTGGAGACGCTTTTGCGCGCGAAGACGGGATCCCTGCCCCGTGCTGCGCGCCGGCCCGAGGGTCCCGGCTGCGGCACGAACCGGACGACATCGCGTGCTTGCGCCTTACCAGGACGATCCCGAACCCCTGCCGCCCCTTCCCCGCCGCAGGCGGCGGTGGCGCGACCTCGGCCTCCGCGCAGCCGCACTGGTCTGCCTGCTTCTGGCCGGCCTGTTTGCGCTTTTCGGGCTCGGACTTGCCGTCCTCAAGTGATCAAAGCCGTTCCGGATGAGGTTTCAGACGCGATGCGCCTCTCGGCCCGAACGCTCCCGCAGCTTCCCGCCCATGTTGCGCGGCCCGACTACGACCGCGACCGCCTTGCGACCGGGATCGTCCATCTCGGCCTCGGCGCCTTCCATCGGGCCCAGGAAGCGGTCTTCACCGAAGCGGCAATTTCCGCGGGCGATCTGCGCTGGGGCATTCTCGGTGCGTGCCTGCGCTCGCCCGTAACCCGCGATGCCCTCGCCCCGCAGGACTGGCTCTACACCGTCGCGGAGCGAAGCGACGGATCGGAACATTTGCGGGTCATCGGCGCGCTGCGCGGCGTTCTTGTCGCGCCCGAGAAGCCGGAGGCGTTGCTTGCGGCGATGAGCCATCCGGCGGTCGCCATCGTCAGCTTGACCGTCACCGAAAAAGGCTACGGCCTCGATCCGGCCAGCGGCACGCTCGACACCGGCCAAGCGGACATCCGCCACGATCTCGCAAACCCGATGCGCCCGCGCTCGGCGCCGGGTTATCTGGTCGAGGCGCTGGGCCGGCGGCGCGCGGCGGGCCATCGTCCCTTCACGGTGCTGTGCTGCGACAATCTCGCCCGCAACGGCGAGGCGGTGCGGCGGGCCGTCGTCGAACTTGCGACGCTGCGCGACACCGCGCTCGGCCACCATATCGCCGATACGGTCGCGTTTCCCTCGACGATGCTCGACCGGATCGTCCCGGCCACGACGGATGCCGACCGCCGGCATATCGCCGAACGGATCGGCCTCGAAGACGCAAGCCCCGTGATCGCGGAAGCCTACAATCGATGGATCGTCGAAGATCGGTTCCCGGCCGGGCGGCCGCAATGGGAGGCGGTTGGCGTCGAGCTCGTCTCCGACATCGCGCCCTACGAGGCGCTGAAGCTGCAGTTGCTCAATGCGAGCCATTCCGCCCTTGCCTATCTCGGCTATCTCGCGGGCCACGAGACGATCGCCGACGCCTGTCACGACGCAGTGTTCCGCGACTTCATCAACGTAATGATGGACGAGGAAATCATCCCGACTCTTGCGCTTCCCGCCGGAATCGACGCCCATGCCTACAAGCGCTCGGTCATGGCGCGCTTTGCCAACCGGGCGATCCGTCACAGAACCTGGCAGATTGCCATGGACGGATCGCAGAAGCTGCCACCGCGCCTTTTGCGCACGATCCGAACCCGGCTTGCCGACGGCGCACCGTTCGCGCGCCTTGCGCTCGCCGTGGCCGGCTGGATGCGCTACGTCTCGGGAACGGACGAACAGGGTCGGCCGATCGACGTTCGCGATCCGCTTGCCGCGCGGCTCAACGCGATCGCCGCGGCGGCCGGGCCGGTGCCGGAGCGCCTTGCGCCGGCGCTGCTCGCGCTTCCCGAAGTGTTCGGCAACGATCTCCCGCGCGAGCCGCACTTCGTGGAGCCGGTGACCCGCTGGCTCGCGCGCCTCTATGCCGTCGGTGCGCGCGGCGCCACGGCCGAGGCGCTCAGCGGCGCCTGATCGGCGCGATCCCAAGCTCCTGCGCCAACGCATCGAGCTGGCGGACGAGCGCGGCCGACAACGGGACCCCTTCGGCGCGCCGCGCCTCGAGGCGGCGCTGCCGCTCGCCGCCGGGAATGCGAATCGCCTCCACCCCAGGCAGACGTCGCGAGTCCCGCAGATCGCGCAGATGACGGTCGATCTCCGCCTTGAAGGCATCGAGCGGCACAAAACGCGCAACATCGACGGCGATGATGAACTGTCCGGTGTTCGTCTCGCGCGCGCGGTTTCCGCCGAAGTCCTGCACATCGCGCCCGAAGGCCGCCCGATTGAGCGGGCCGGCGAGAAGGCCGATGACGAGCGCAAGCCCGCTGCCCTTGTAGCCTCCGATGGGCAGGAGCGTCCCTTGCGTCGCCTTGTTCGGATCGGTGATCGGCGAGCCGTCGCGCCGATCCATGACCCAATTTTCGGGGATCGGCTCCCCGCTCAGCATGTGTTTGCGGATCTGCCCGAAGGAGGAGACGGAGGTTGCGATGTCGAGCACGACCGGCGGCTCATCCCCGGCGGGAATGGCGAAGGCGATCGGGTTCGTGCCGAGCATCGGCTCGGCCCCGCCCCACACGGCCATGTGGTTTGCGCTCGAGGCCGCGCCATAGATGCCGATCATCCCGTGCGGCAGCGCGAGCGCAGCATAGACGCCGCCCGCGCCCGCGTGGTTCGAGCGGCGGGCGCCGACCCAGGCGACACCCGCTTGCCGCGCCGTCGCGATGGCGGTTTCGGCCGCGACCGTCATGACGAGATGGCCCATGCCGTTGTCGCCGTCGACGACCGCCGTCGCAAAACCGCGCTCGGTCACACGGATATCCGGCCGCGGATTGATCGTGCCCTGCCGCAGCCAGGGCACGTATTGCGGCAACCGCGCGATCCCATGCGTATCAATCCCGCAGAGATCGGCTTCGATCATGCGCTCGGCGACGGTCGCCGCGTCCTTTGCGGGCAGCCCACAAACGCCCAGCGCCTCCGCGGTAAAGGCCAGCATGGCGTCCACCGTCGCGGTCGCCGCTACCGTCGCATCCCCCCTCGCATTCATGCGCTTCCGCCCCGCCTCTC
This sequence comes from Xanthobacteraceae bacterium, assembly GCA_035716025.1. GTDB lineage: Bacteria > Pseudomonadota > Alphaproteobacteria > Rhizobiales > Xanthobacteraceae > JADGHE01. The sequence continues at coordinate 17,811 of DASTKH010000036.1, read as the reverse complement.
CCGTCGCAAGCCGATGCCGACGCACGCGCGCCGCGCGGCCGGCTCGGCCGCGGATGCTTATTTCCCGCCGCGGCCCGGAACACAATGACCAGTTGATCGCGGCCGGCGCCTTCATCACAATGGTCGCGTCGGCTCCGAAGAGGGCCGCGTTCGAAACGGGAGGAATTTGGATGACGCGCAGGGCGCCCGTATGCGCGGCGGTTTTCGCCGTGCTGCTGCTCATTGCCGGACTTGCGGGCCCGGCTGCCGCGCAAACCCCGAAGCTGCGATTCGGGGTCATCGCCGGTCCGCCGCCGATCTTTGCCGCGATCATCGGCTACGTCGCCGACAAGGAAGGCCTGTTCAAGAAACACGGCGTCGACGTCGAGCTGAAGTATCCCGAGTCGGGCACCGCCGCGGCCCGTGCCCTCATCGCCGGCGACATCGACGTCGCGCAGGCCCCCTCGGCGCTCACCATCAACCAGATTTCCAATGCCGATGCCGACGTGGTGGCGATCTGGGGCATGCCTCATCCCAGCCATGTGCTGGCGACGACCGATCACAATGCCGGCTGCAAGGACACCAAGGGCCAGCCGGTCGGCATCGACGTCATCGGCGGCGCCCGCGCCAACTCCTTGCGGCTCATCCTCGCCTCATGCGGCCTCAAGCTCGATGACGTTCAGCAGATCGCCTTGCCTTCCACGGCGACCATGCAGGCGATGATCGCCGACCGGCTGAAATTCGGGATTCTGCATTTCGATGAAATCCCTGTGATCGCCCAGCAGGGCAAGCCGGTGAAAATTATCAGTCGGCTCATCGACGTGAACCCGAATGCGCACTTCCTCGTCGTCACGGTGCGCAAGAGCGATCTCGCCAAGAACCGCGACGCCTATGTGCGCTTCCTCGCCGGGCTCACCGACGCCGCGCGGTTCATCAATGACCCGAAGAATGTCGATCGCGTTGCGGAAATCGCGACCGTGACGACCCGGACCAAGGAGCAGGCGAAGAACGCACTCGGCTTTCTCAATCCCATCGGCTATTGGCCGGCGAACGAGGACGGGCTCGACCAGAAGAAGCTCGAGGCGATGACAGCCGCCATGGTGAAGGTCGGTAATATCCGACCGGGCAAGACGCCGGTGAGCTACGACCGGCTTGTCGACCGCAGCGTCTGGCGCGACGCCGCGGCCATGCTCGACAAGAAATAATCGCGGCGGCGGCGCGCTCGCCCGTCCGCGGCGTTCCCTCCGCCGGGCAGCGACCGGCGGCGGCGCCCGCGGCCTCTCCGGCCGTGGGCGCTCGCCTCCGTGCCGCGCGAACGGCCCTTCGCCCGCCGCGCGGAACCCGCGTGTGCGCGAGATCCGCTGGGACGTCCCACGGCGCGGATAGTGTTTCGGTGCTCAAAGAGCTTCCGCGTAGAAGTTGCATTTCCGCTACCTAAGCGGGTATAGTCCCTCCGGGCTTTCTTGGGGGGAAATGAAGTTCGGACGTTCATTCCGAGAGAGGGCGTTGCATCTCCTCTCCGTGCTGTTGGCACTTCTGCTGCTGCTTGCGATTCTTGGCGCACATCAAGCTTTGCAAGAGGCGGAAGCGCCAATCCTTCCGCACGCGACAGAATGACCCATGCCGCCGTGACTCAGCGCTCTCCGGATCGGTGACGGGTTCCTTCCGAGACGGTTCGAGGCGCGCACACGTGTTGCAAATTCAGAAGCCGAGTGCTTGAGACAACGAGGGGCCCCGTAGCTCAGCTGGATAGAGCATCAGACTTCGAATCTGAGGGTCGGGAGTTCAAATCTCTCCGGGGTCGCCACTCAGGCCGCTCACGCTCACCGGACACGGCGATGCAGCCTCCCCGCCGCCCGCCTGGACGCGCGCGGTTCCGGCTGTCCTTAAACCCGGGCGCGCCGGCGACCCGTGATGGGCCTGGGTCCCGATGCGACGCGGGGTCGCCGTCCCACCTCCCATCGAAAAGGGAGGTGGAGGCGCAAACGCAACGTCCCGCGACCCTAGAGGCCGAGCCGCGCCATCTGCGGAGCCGGATAGCGAGCCCCCTGGGCGATGCCGGGCCGGAAGGTCTCGTCGAGCTTCTTGAGCGTCTCGGCCGAGACCTTCACCTCGGCGGCCCTGGCGTTCTCCTCAAGCCATTTGCGCTTGCTTGTGCCGGCGAGCGCCACGACCTTTTCCGGCCGCGACAGGAGCCAGGCGATCGCGAGTTGTGCCGGCGGAACACCCTCTTGCGCCGCGCAGGCCTTGAGAACCTCGAGCAGCTTGAGGTTGTGCGCGGCGTTCTCGCCCTGGTAACGCGGCATATCGCGGCGCCGGTCATTCTGCGGCAAGGCCTCGCCCGTCGGCACGGTCCCGGTGAGAAAGCCGCGCCCGAGCGGGGCATAGGCGAGAAAGCCGATCCCGAGTTCCTGGCAGGTCGGCAGGATTTCGCTTTCGACGTCGCGGGTCCACAGCGAATATTCCGTCTGCAGGGCGGCGAGCGGATGCACCTTGTGGGCACGGCGGATGGTTGCGGGCGCGGCCTCCGAAATGCCGAGGTGGCGGATCTTGCCCTGCTCCTTGAGCCGCACCATGGCGCCCACCGTGTCCTCGATCGGAACCTTGTCGTCGACGCGGTGAATGAAATAGAGGTCGATATAATCGGTGCCGAGCCGCTTGAGGCTCTTCTCGCAGGCCTCGATGACATAAGCCGGGTCGCCCTTGGCGCCCGGCTTGCCGTCCGGCGTGCGGATGTTCCCGAACTTCGTCGACAGCACGTATCTGTCGCGCCGGCCTTTGATGCCCCGCCCGACCAGCTCCTCGTTCGAGCCGTTCGCGCCGTAGGCATCCGATGTGTCGATGAGGTCGATACCGAGCTCGGGGGCACGGCGCAACGTCGCGATCGCCTCCTCCGGGTCGGGCGTCCCGTAGATCGGCGTCATGCTCATACAGCCGAGTGCGACGGCGGAGACCTCCAGCGCGCCGAGTTTCCTGCGTTCCATCATGGTCGGTTCCATCCCTCAAATCGTCCGAACGGTAAGGAGAAAATCGGACCTCGGTCCCGTCGACGCTGCCGCGCCCCCCGGTGGGGCGCCACGCTCGTGACCGGGAGAAAGTGGCGCGCGGGCCGGCGCCGGACTCCCATCATGCCCGGGAAGAACGCAAAGTTCCAGCCGCATGCGTCGCCGCCCCCGCCTCCTGCGGCAGGCTTTCGCGGATGTGCATCGACGAGCCACGCGTATAGTATCGCCCACGCTCTCCTTGCCTCCCGTCCGCCAACCGGAGTCGTCATGATCGGACCTTTCGCCGGCGTCGCCCTGCACACCTGGACGCTCGACACCACGCCGCTCGCGCAGGCGCTTGCGGCCGCCGAAGCCGGCGGCGCCGCGGCCGTCGAACTGCGCCAGCTCGACTTCAAACGTGCCTACGCCGCCGGGATGACGGACGACGAGGTGGTCGATCTCGTCCGCCGCAGCGGCAATCCGGTTGCCGCAGTCGGCGTCGAGTACGGCTGGATGTTCGCGCGCGGCGAGGAGAGCAAGCGTCTGTTCAGGGTGTTTCGCCGTCAGTGCGAAAGCGCACTCGCCCTCGGCTGCGGTATGATGATGAGCGCGACCGGCCAGAACGACGGGCGGATCGCGGACGCCATCCCCAATGTGCGGACCGCGGGCGACATCGCCGCCGAGTTCGGCCTGCGGCTCTGCCTGGAATTCAACTCGCAGCATCCGACGGTCAACTGCGTCGAGGTGATGCGCGAGATCGTGCACGGCGCCGGCCGCGCGAATGTCGGCCTTCTGCTCGATGCCTATCATCTGCACCGTTCCGGCCGCGTCGGCGCCGCGTTCGCGGACGTGCCGGGCGAGGAGATCTTCTACTTCCAGTATAGCGACGTGCCGGCGCAGCCTTCCGCCGGCATCGCGCGTCCGACGGACCGGCTGCCGCCCGGCAAAGGCGTGATCGACTGGCCGGCGGTGCTCGGGCAATTGGCGGACAAGAACTTCACCGGTTATTTGAGCTACGAGGCGCCCAACCCGGCCCAATGGGAGCGCGATCCCATCGACGTCGTGCGCGAAGCGGTGGCGGCAACGCGCGCCTTCGTCGAAGGATTGCCCGTGCGGGCGGCTTCGTAGCCCGACGTGGCTTCTTCGCTCGCCTTTGCGGCGCGGCCTCAGGCCTGTGCGGCCCCCAACCGCTCCGCCATCCAGTCGGCCGTCTGCGGACGCCACCTGTAGGTGCGATTGTTGGCCACGTGGTTGCCGTCCTCGATAATGGACAGCACAACCGGTCCCGACACCTCCTGCGCGAGCCGTTCCGCGTGCTGCCACGGAATCAGACGGTCGAGCTTGCCGGTGACGATATAGAGCGGACAGGTGATCTGCCGCGCCACCCCTTTGAGGGAAAGCGTCGCCGCCGCCTTCCGGGCCTCCGCCTCGGTCGCGGATTTCGAGCGGACTGTGAAGGCGGCGCGGGTGATGTCCGGCAGCGCGTCCCAGCATTCGAGCCAGTCATAGGGGCCCGCGAGCGCGATGCAGGCCTTGATGCGCTTTTCAAACGCAGCGGCGCGTGGGGCGTAGTATCCGCCGAGGCTCACGCCCCAGAAGCCGATGCGCGAAGCGTCGATGTCGTTACGGGTCTCGATGAAGTCGAGCACCGCCTTGGCCGCCGCCTCGTAGTCGCCGCGAATGGCAAAATCGTATTCCCCCTCGCCCTGCCCGGGACCGTCGAACGACAGCGTGGCGATGCCGCGTGCGAGGAAGGGCTGTTCGTAGGCGTCCATCTCCTCCTTGGCCGAATCAAGGCCCGGCGCCATCGCGACGACGGGCGGACGGGAAATGCCCTCCGGCTTGCGCAAAATGCCGTAAAGGCTTTTGCCTTCGTAGGGAATGACGACGCGTTCGCCGGCAGGCCGCACATGCGGCAGCGCCAGCCGCCGGCACTCCACCGCCTTCATATGCGCGGCCTTCATCTGCGCGGGGTCGTGCACGAACAGGAACTTGGCGAAGTGGTAGCAGACCGCGGCGCGTTGCAGATGTTCGCCCGCGCTCACGAAATGCCGCGAGGCGAGCGCCTCCCGGCCCATCTCCTCGTGCACCGCCGCCCGCGCGGACCAAGCGCGGCACCAGTCGTCCCAACGCGCAATGCCCGCCGTGACCTCCTGGAAATCCGTGAGGGAAACGCCGTTCGCAACGAACCGAGGCGCCCAATGGGCCATCGCGTCGCGGACATGGGGATCGTCGGAGGTCTGCACATTCATGATGAGCGCTCTTCGCGGCGGTACCAGGGAAGGAAGCGGCGGGTCGCCCACGCGACCAGGGCGTCGATGCCAATGCCGAAGGCGGCAAGCAGCGCAACGCCGACGAACGCCTCGTCGTGGCGAAACGTGCGTGACATGTAGAGAATGAAGTAGCCGAGCCCGCCGATTGCGGTGAAGAACTCGGCGACGAGCGCGCCGATCAACGCGCGGCCGGTGGCGAGCCGGATTCCGGCGAGAAAATACGGCGTTGCGGAAGGCAGAACGATCTCGAAAAGCGCGCGCAGCCGTCCCGACCGGAACGCCTGCGCGACCTCGATGTAATCGCGCGGCACCGCGCGCGCTCCGTCGGCAACGTTGACGATGATCGAGAAGATCGCGGCATAGACGATGGTCACAAGCCGTGTCGCCTCGCTGTAGCCGAACCAAAGGGATACGAGCGGCAGGATGACGATCATCGGCACGGCATAGAAGCCGTTGACGTAATGGCGCAGCATCCGGTCGGCGAGCGGACTGCGGCCGATCACGAGCCCGATGAGCGTTCCGAGCACGACCGCGATCCCCAGTCCCTGCGCGACGGCCGACAACGTATCCGCCGTCGCGGCGAGGAAGGCGGGGTCGACGATCGTCTTCGGCACCGCCAGCAGAACCGTCGAGGGCTTTGCCACATAGGCGGGCAGAAGCGCCCGCACCAGTGTCTCCCACGCCACGACGATCACAAGTCCGGTCACGAGGCGCGGCACGAGCGTCCCGGTACGCAGCCGCGCCTGCGGTGCCGCTGCGCCGGCGGCGGGCTTCGCCAGCAAGGCGTCGAGGGAGGCCATCAGTGCCGCCACCGTGCGAAATGCTGCTCGAGCATCAGCCCGACGCGCATCAGGCCGACGCCGATCAGTCCGATCACCAGAATGGCGGCGAACACGCCGCCGGTATCGAAATTCTGCCCCGCCACCATGATGAGCTGGCCAAGGCCCGTTGCGCTCAGGAAGAACTCCGCTGCCACCATGCCGACGAGGGCGCGCCCGATGCCCTGCCGCACGCCCGTCATCGTAAAGGGCAGCGTGTAGGGAATCATCACGTCGAACCAAAGCGCCCGTTCGCTCGAACGGAAGGCGCGCGCCACCTCGATGAGCTCCGGCCGGATCGAGCGCGCGCCCTCGATCGTGTTGTAGAGCACCGGAAATACCGCGAAGAGAAAAACGACCAGCACCTTGGGCGCGAAGCCGAAGCCCATGAGCGACAGGATGAACGGGATCAGCGCCACCATCGGCGTCGCATAAAGGATCATGATGTAGGGCTCGAGCCCCACCCGCAGCGTGCGCACGCGCGCAAGCAACAGACCGAGCGGCATGCCGACAGCAAGCGCAAGCGCAAAACCGCTGAGAAAGAGCGCCGCCGAGCTTGCGAATTGCTGCCAGAGAACGCCGCTCGCGGCCAATTCGGCGAGGCGGCTGAGCGTCGCCGAGAGCGGGACCAGGAAGGCGGCATCGGCATTCCGTCCGGCGATCTCCCACAGAGCCATTCCGGCGACCAGGCTCAGCCAGAACGGGCCGTGGCGGCGCGCCCCCTCGGCGGCGGCAAGGGAAAACCTCATCGCGCGGGCTCCAATTGGAACTCGGCCGCGCGCGCCTCGCTGAGCAGCGTGCTCCAGACCTGCTCCCGAAGCTCGGCGAAACGGGCGGCGCGCAACGTCTCGCGCGTACGCGGCCGCGGCAGATCGACTGGGATGGTCTCAGCGATGCTGGCAGGCCGGCCCTTGAGCACGATGACGCGGTCGCCCATTAGCACCGCCTCCTCGATGGAGTGGGTGACGAACAGCATCGTGGTCGGCCGCTGCTCCCAGATGCGCAGCAGCTCGAATTGCAGAATTTCGCGGGTTTGCGCATCGACGGCGGCGAACGGCTCGTCCATCAGCAGGACGCTCGGCTCGATCGCGAGCGCGCGGGCCAATCCGCAGCGCTGCTGCATGCCGCCCGACATTTGATACGGGTAGGCGTTCTCGAAGCCCTTGAGGCCGACGAGCGCGATGAAATACGGCACGCGCTCGGCGATTTCGGCCTTCGAGGCGCCGGCCATTTTTAGCCCGTACGCCACGTTGCCGTACACTGTCTTCCACGGAAACAGGCCGAAATGCTGAAAGACCATCGCCACCCCGGCGATCGGCTGCGTGACCTTCTCGCCGTTGATGAGCACCTCGCCGGCATCGGTCGCAAGCAGCCCGTCGATGCAGCGCAAGAGCGTCGTCTTGCCGCAGCCGGATGGCCCCACGATCGAGAGGATTTCGCGGTCGCCGACGTCGAGATCGATGCCGCGGAAGACTTCGAGCGCGCCGTAGCGCTTGCCGAGATTGCGCGCGCGGATGCGCACCGCGGGCCGCGCCTCGCCCGTTTGCTGCGGAGCCATTGCGTGCATCGGCCAAGTCCTATGCGCCGCCTGCGCCGGAGTGTCGCCCCTCACCCTCGGGCACGGCGCACCCATGACAGAACGCCTCAGGCCTCGCAATGGAACAATGGTCGGGGCGAATGCGCGCGGCATCCATGAGGCGGCTCCTCCCAGCCTTCGGCGCTGTTGTCTCGTTCAATTGCGCCTTGCCGGACTATGCCGCAGGGGCACAGCACGATCAACACGCCCTGCGCCGGACCGGCGCAATGCGCCGCTTCTTTCCCCAACGGCGCGCGGCCGCAGATGGCGCGGGGTGCGCCGGCGACTTAGCCTTGCCCCCTCATCACCTGCCGCACGGCTCTCCCTCCTCCGCCCAGCGGAGCCGGAAAGAGTCGGGACCGGGGAGACTTACGACCGCTCCTTGCGGGCGTTGGGGAAAAAGAGCTGCTCGCCGTTGATCTTGTAGTCGGCGATGGCCTTCTGGCCCGCGGGCGAAAGGATCCAGTCGATGAAGCTCTGCGCGAGATCCTTCTTGACGTGCGGATGCTTGGCCGGATTGACCAGAATGATCCCATACTGGTTGAACAGCCTGTCGTCGCCCTGGACGACGATGACGAGGTCACCCTTGTTCTTGAAGGACAGCCAGGTTCCGCGGTCGGAAAGGACATAGGCCTGCATCGCACCGGCGGTGTTGAGCGCCGCTCCCATGCCCTGCCCGATCTCGCGGTACCAAGGGCCCTTTTCCTTTGCGATGTCTATGCCCGCAAGCTGCCACAGCTTGATCTCGGCGGCATGGGTTCCGGACCGGTCGCCGCGCGAGACAAAGGGCGCCTTCTTGGCAAGGACAGTACGCAACGCCGTGAGGACGTCTTTCGTCCCCTTGATGCCGGCCGGGTCGGCCTTCGGGCCGATCAAGACGAAATCGTTGTACATGACGTCGAAGCGCCGCACGCCGTGCCCTTCGGCGACGAACTTCTCCTCCTGGCCCTTCGCGTGCACGAACACGACATCGGCGTCGCCGCGCCGCGCGGTGTCGAGCGCCTGGCCCGTGCCCTGCGCCACGACCTTCACGTCGATGCCGGTCTCTTGCTTGAACAGAGGCAGGATGTGTCCGAAGAGCCCGGAGTCCTGGGTCGAAGTCGTCGAGGCGACGGTGATGAATTTCTCCTGCGCCGGCGCAGGTGTCGCAAGAACCAGCGCCGTCACGACGGCAAGACATGCGCGCCGGTGAATCATGCTTTCCTCCTCAGGTGTTCTGACCGGTTATTCGACAATGTCGCCGCGCAGAAAGGCGGCGGCCTTCTCGGTCGCGGGAGCCGCAAAGAAGCGGTCGGCGGGCGCACGTTCGAGCAGTTGGCCGCCCGCGAGAAAGATGATCTCGCCGCCAAGCCGTCGGGCCTGCCCGAGGTCGTGCGTCGTCATGACGATCTTGATTCCGGAGGCCGCGGCGTTGCGGATCAGCGCCTCGACGCTCTTCGTCGCCGCGGGGTCGAGATTGTTGGCGGGCTCGTCGAGAAACAGCGCTTCGGGCTCACGGGCGAGCGCGCGGGCGAGCGCGAGCCGCTGCTGTTCGCCTCCCGAAAGCCGGCGCGCCGGCCGGTCGGCAAGGCCGCCGAGCGCGGCGAGGTCGAGAAGGCGGGCGACGCGCGCGTGCCGCTCGGTGCGGGACAGCCCCTGCCCCGCGAGCGCGAAGGCGATGTTGGCGCGGACGGAGCGGCGCAGCATCACCGGCCGCTGAAAGACGATCGCCAGCCGGCCCGGCGGCGGCGCGGGCCGGCCGCCCCAGCTTATCGACCCGCCGCTCGGTTTCTGCAGGCCCATGGCGATGCGGATGAGCGACGTCTTTCCGGCGCCGTTCGGGCCTATCAACACCGTCGGCGCACCCGGCGCGAGGGAGAGCGAGACATCGCGCAAGATCGCCGTCTCTCCTGCGCGAAGGCTTACGCGGTCGAACAGAATCGGCAGGCCGCTGTCCGGCGCGCGCATCACGCTATCCCGCGAAACGCTCGCCGAGGCGGCGCACGCCCCAGGCCAACGCATTCACGATGAGCACGATCGCGATCAGCAGAAGGCCGAGCCCCATGGCGAGCGGGAGATCGCCCTTCGACGTTTCAAGTGCGATCGCGGTCGTCATCGTGCGGGTGAACCCGTCGATATTGCCGCCGACGATCATCACCGCGCCGACTTCGGCGGCCGCACGCCCGAAGCCCGCAAGCCATGTCGTCACAAGGCTGAAGCGCGCATCCCACAGGAGCGCGGCGGCGCGCCGCACCGGCCCAATATGCATGGCCGCGAATTCGTCGCGGTATTCGGTCCAGAGGTCTTCGATCACCTGGCGTGTAAGGCCGGCAATGATCGGCGTCACCAGGATCGCCTGCGCAATCACCATGGCGGCGGGCGTGAACAACAGGCCGAGTGCGCCGAGCGGACCTGAGCGCGAGAGCAGCAGAAACACGGCAAGCCCAACCACCACCGGCGGCAGGCCCATGCAGGCATTGATGAGCACCGTGAGCAGGGCCCGGCCCGGAATGCGCCCGATCGCGAGCGCGGCCCCGAGCGGCATGCCGAGAAGGCTCGCGATGACCACGGCCGACAGGCTCACCTTCAGCGAAAGCGCCGCGATTCCGTAGAGGGCCGGGTCGCCGGATAGGAGAAGCGCGAGGGCTGGCGCGGAGTCCATGTCGTGTCATAATGGACTTCCATCTGCATCTTCAACAGTTGACGGCAACTTGCGGAATCTGTGCAGATATTTGCAGGTGAACGATGGAGTTGCTGACGAGCGCCGAGGCCGCAGCCTATCTGCGGCTCAAGGAACGCAAATTGTACGAGCTCGTGGCGGAACGGGCGGTGCCCTGCACAAAGGTCACCGGTCGTTGGCTGTTCCCCAAGGCCGACCTCGACCGTTGGATCCTGAGCGGCCTCGAACGGCCCTCAGGTCTCGCGCGACCCGACCCGCCGCCGATCGTGGGCGGAAGCCACGATCCGCTGCTCGAATGGGCCTTGCGCGAGAGCGGTTCCGGCCTCGCCATTCTGGCCGAAGGAAGCGGCACCGGACTCGAGCGTTTCCTGGAGGGAGGCGTCGTAGCCGCCGCCATTCACCTGCACGCCCTCGGCGAGCCCGCGCGCGATGCCAATACCGGCGCCATCAAGGACCGAGCGGGCCTTCAGGACGCGGTGCTGATTGCCTTTGCGCGCCGCGAGCAGGGGCTCCTCGTCGCGCGCGGCAACCCCCTTGGCCTCACGAGCCTTGCGGACGTGACGGCGCGCCGCGCGCGCCTAGCCTTGCGGCCGCGCGGGGCGGGCGCGCAGCTCTTGCTGCTTTCGCTGCTCAAGCAGGCCAATCAAGAAACCGAGGCGTTGGAAAAGGGACCCGTGTGTCCCACCGGCTCCGACATCGCGCAGGCGATTCAGGCAGGCCGCGCCGATTGTGGTATTGCAACGCGGAGCGTCGCCGCCGGCGCGCAGCTCGATTTCGTGCCGCTCGCCTGGGAGAGTTTCGACCTCGTGATGCGCCAGCGCGATTACTTCCGTGATCCGCTGCAGCGGCTTTTCACTTTCTTACGCAGCGCCGCCTTTGCCCGCCGCGCCGCCGAGATGACCGGCTACGACATCGGCGCGACGGGGAGCGTGCGGTACGTTCCGTAGCGCCGGGCGCGCAAGCGGCCGTGCTGCTCGGAGATCCGACAAAGGAGGGGCCGTTCGTCCTGCGGCTGAAGTTCCCGGCCGATTTCGTCGTCCCCCCGCACCGTCATTCGAAGGACGAGCTCGTTACCGCCGGTCGGCCTATTCCGCGGCGGCCGTTCCCTCCTCTGCCTCCACGCCCTTGCCGCGCGCGGAGCGCTCGACGATACGGGCGGACTTTCCGCGCCGGCCGCGCAGATAATAGAGCTTCGCGCGACGGACCTTGCCGCGGCGCACCACCTTGATCGAATCGATCATCGGCGAGTGCAGCGGAAAAACGCGTTCGACGCCCTCTCCGTACGAAATCTTGCGGACGGTGAAGCTTTCGTTGATGCCGCGGCCGGAGCGCCCGATGCACACGCCCTCGTAAGCCTGGATACGCGTGCGCTCACCTTCCACGACCTTCACATTCACCGTCACCGTATCGCCCGGCCCGAAGTCCGGAATGGGCCTTTCGGCGGAAAGCTTCTGCAATTGCTCGGCCTCGAGCTGTTCGATGATGTTCATGGCGAATTCTCCACCCGGTGCCGAGGAGGCGGACCGTTTCATGCAGATGGTGATACGCCACACGCCGACATAACGCTTTCCACCGGGTGGAAAGGGCGCGAGCGGCGGCGGCTGGGGCAAATTCGCCGCCGCCTATACGCCAATTGCCGGCGCTTGTCACCCTTTTGTGGGATTTTTTGCGTTCCTGCCGGCGACATAGGCGGCCCACAGGTCGGGACGCCGCTCGCGCGTGAGCCGCTCGGCCTCGGCACGGCGGAAGGCGGCAATCTTGGCGTGATCGCCGCTCGTCAAGACCGCCGGGATGGGCCGGCCCTCGAACACCTGGGGGCGGGTGTATTGCGGGTATTCGAGGAGACCCCGGGCGAAGCTTTCCTCAAGTCCCGACTCGGGCGAGCCCATAACGCCCGGCAGCAGGCGCACGCAGGCCTCGAGGAGCACCATGGCGGGAATTTCGCCGCCTGCGAGCACATAGTCACCGACCGAGACCTCCGTGAGGGCACGCGCGGCAATGACACGCTCGTCCACCCCCTCGAAGCGTCCGCACACGATGACGACCCCCGGCCCCCGCGCCAACGCCTCGACACGCTGCTGCGTGAGCAGAGCGCCGCGCGGGCTCATCAGGAGCCGCGGACGCCCATCGTCTCCGACCGAATCGATCGCGCGGGCAAGCACATCCGCGCGCATCACCATGCCGGGCCCCCCTCCCGCCGGGGTGTCGTCGACGGAACGATGGCGGTCGGTCGCGTGCGCACGGATGTCCACCGCATCAAGCGTCCAGACCCCCGCGGCCAGGGCTTTGCCTACGAGGCTCGCGCCGAGCGGTCCCGGAAACAGCTCCGGCAGGATCGTGAGGACGGTGGCGCGCCACGTCATCGGGAGGTCCGCGCCGCCGGACGGGCCGGAGACGATCCGACCGACGGCGCCTCGAACGCGCCTTCAGGCGGCTCGACCACGAGTCGTCCCGCCCGGAGGTCGACTTCCGGCACGACGGCCCGGGTGAAGGGCAAGAGCACGGTCGCGGATGCGCCTTGCGGCGCAATCTCGATGAGATCGCCGGCGCCGAAATTCTGCACCGCCACCACGGTGCCGAGCCTCTCCCCTCCCCGATCGGTCACAGCAAGGCCAATGAGGTCGGCATGGTAGAACTCATCGTCCTCCGGCGCCGGCAGCCTGTCCCGGGGCACGTACAGCCGCAGATTGCGCAGACGTTCGGCCGCCGTGCGGTCGGCGACGCCCTCCAAGCGTGCGATCAGCATGTCCTTGGCGCGCCGCAGGCCCAAGATGCGGAATGTTTGCCTGCCGTCCTCGCTTTCGAGCGGACCGTAACGACCGATCGCCAGCGGATCGGCCGTGAAGGACTTGAGACGGACGTCCCCGCGCACCCCATGCGGGGCGCCCAGCTGCCCAACGCAGATGCGCCGTCCGAAATCAGGCCCGGCGGCGGGGGCGCGACCACGCCGAGAGGCGGACGCCGCGTGCGGTCCGGTACCACAATCCCGCGGCCCTGCCGCACCCACGACCGGCCTCTCCTCTTACGAGGCCGCCTCGGCCGCCTCGCCGGCGCCGCCCTCGGCGCCGGCAGCGGCAGCGGCCCGTTCCTGCGCCTTTTTCTTCGGCTGCGCCTTCTTCGGGTTGTTGCGCGTGGGACGCTTCATCAAGCCCGCCTCATCCAGAAAACGCAGGACGCGATCGGTCGGCTGGGCGCCCTTGGCGAGCCAGCTCTTTACCTTCTCGGTGTCCAGCTTCAGGCGGTGCTGCGGCTGATCCTTCGGCGTGAGCGGGGAAAAGAAGCCCAGCCGCTCGATGAAACGCCCGTCGCGAGGCGCCCGCGAATCGGCGACGACCACGTGATAGAACGGCCGCTTTTTCGAGCCGGCACGGGCGAGCCGGATTTTCAGAGGCATTCGACGATTTCCTTTCTATGGTCAGCTTTCGATAGGACAGGATCAGCAGGCGGTCATTTCTTCTTGCCCAGGCCGGGGAAACCGGACGGCAGGCGCCCGCCTCCGAGACCCGGAAGACCGCCGATCCCGGGCAATCTCGGCGGAAGGGTGGGAAGCGTGGGCGGCAGAGTCCCCCCGCTTCCGGGCAGGCCCGGCGGCAGGCCGGGCGCCCCGCCCGGCATCTTTTCGGCCAGCCGTGCCATCTCTTCGGGACTCGGCATGCCGCCGCCGAAACCCATCATGCTGCCGAGCGCGGCGAGCGGTCCGCGCTTGGCGCCGCCCATCGCCTTCATCATGTCGGCCATCTGACGGTGCATCTTGAGCAGGCGGTTCACGTCCTCGACGCGCGTACCGGAACCCGCGGCGATGCGCTTCTTGCGGCTTGCCTTGAGAATGTCCGGGTTGCGGCGTTCGCGCGGCGTCATCGAATCGATGATCGCGACCTGCCGCTTGATCAGCCGCTCGTCGAGGTTGGCTTCGGCGAGCTTGTTCTTGAGCTTGGCGATACCGGGCATCAGGCTCAACAGGCCGGACATGCCGCCCATCTTCGTCATTTGCTCGAGCTGGTCGCGCAGATCCGCAAGGTCGAACGCGCCTTTGCGCATTCGTTCGGCCACCCGAGCCGCCTTCTCGGCGTCGATCGTCGCGGCCGCCTTTTCGACCAGGGCGACGATATCGCCCATGCCGAGAATACGGTCGGCGATCCGCGCGGGGTGAAATTCTTCGAGCGCGTCCATGCGCTCGCCCGTGCCGATCAACTTGATGGGCTTGCCGGTGACGGAACGCATCGAAAGCGCCGCGCCGCCGCGCCCGTCCCCATCCATACGCGTCAGCACGATGCCGGTGAGGCCGACCCTCTCGTCGAACGCGCGGGCGAGGTTGACCGCATCCTGCCCGGTCAGTGCGTCCGCCACGAGCAGCACCTCGTGCGGCGAGGCGGCGCTGCGCACGGCCGCGGCTTCCGCCATCATGTCTTCGTCGAGGGTGATGCGGCCGGCCGTGTCGAGCAGCACCACGTCATAGCCGCCGAGGCGGGCGGCATCGAGCGCCCGCCGCGCGATCTGGATCGGCTGCTGTCCCGGAACGACCGGCAGGGTGTCGATTTCCACCTCGCGCCCGAGCACCGCGAGCTGCTCCATGGCGGCCGGCCGCCGGACGTCGAGCGAGGCCATCAGCACCTTGCGCTTCTGCCGTTCGTTCAAGCGCTTGGCGAGCTTTGCGGTGGTGGTCGTTTTTCCCGAACCCTGCAGCCCCACGAGCATGATGGCGACCGGCGGCGGCGCGTTGAGATCGACGGGCTCGGCCTCCGGCCCGAGCGTCGCCACGAGCTGGTCGTGCACGATCTTGACGACCATCTGCCCCGGCGTCACCGACTTGACGACGGTCGCCCCCACGGCCTCTTTGCGCACCCGGTCGACGAAAGAGCGGACGACGTCGAGCGCGACGTCGGCTTCAAGGAGCGCCCGCCGCACCTCGCGCATCGCCGCATCGACGTCGGCCTCGGTGAGGGCGCCGCGGCGGGTGAGCCGGTCCAGGATACCGCCGAGCTTCTCCGAGAGGCTTTCAAACATTCCGGATTGTCCTTTGCGTCATGGCGCGGCGCGGCCGCCGGTCTCCCCACATGTGGATCGCGGCGCAGTCCGGACCATAGCGCAGGCGCGAATTTTCATGCGCAATGCATGCCTCCAAGCGCAATTGCGCCCGAGGGCGCACAGCGCTGTCGGGCGTTGACCTCCGGCCGCGCACGACCGGTCGGCTGCTCCAAACCGGATAGGCTTTCAAGAGCGCCGGGACAGTAGGGGTCGCAACCCCGCCAAGTCAAGGCATGGTCGTGCTCTGCTCCGGACCCGGGCGAACCGCCGTGCCTGACACAGCCTTCGGCCCGCAACCTTGATCAGGATCAAGGCGGCGGGGAGCCGCCGCGCGCAGGTTACGGCCCGAGCCCCTCATCGAACCAGGTTCTCTCTGACGCGAGACCGCATGCCTGCCGCACCCAGCAAAGCCATGACCATCGGCGAAGGCGCAACCGCGGCGTCCTTCGTGATCCTTGCCTTTCTGTCGATCATAATCGCCGCGAAAGCGCACACGGCCGGCTATGCGATTCACGCATATCTGTTTGCGATCGCCAGCGTCGCCGCCGTGTTCGCCATCGTGAACCGCGCGTTCGCGCGATCCGGGGCACTTCCGCCGCTGGAGATCGACGGCAAGCCGAACTACGAAATGGGGCCCGTGAAGTTTGCCGCCGTGGCGGCGATGTTCTGGGGCATTGCCGGATTCGCCATCGGGCTGTGGGCCGCGCTCGAACTCGCCTTCCCCGGGCTGAATTTCGACTTGCCGTGGCTTTCCTTCGGCCGCATCCGCCCGCTGCATACCTCCGCGGTGATCTTCGCCTTCGGCGGCAACGTTCTCATCGCGACATCCTTCTACGTGGTCCAGCGGACCTCCCAGGCGCGGCTTGCCGGCTACACGGCACCTTGGTTCGTCGTGCTCGGCTACAACTTCTTTATCGTGATCGCCGGCACCGGCTATCTGCTCGGCATCACGCAGTCGAAGGAATATGCCGAACCCGAGTGGTATGCGGACCTGTGGCTGACCGTCGTCTGGGTGGTCTACTTCCTCGTCTTTCTCGGCACGATCATGCGGCGCAGGGAGCCGCATATCTACGTCGCCAACTGGTTCTATCTCGCCTTCATCCTGACGATCGCGATCCTGCATCTCGGCAACAATGCCGCGCTGCCGGTCTCACTGTTCTCGCCGAAGTCCTACATCGTCTGGTCCGGCGTGCAGGACGCGATGGTGCAGTGGTGGTACGGGCACAACGCGGTGGGCTTCTTCCTCACCGCCGGCTTCCTCGCCATCATGTACTATTTCATCCCAAAGCGCGCCGAACGGCCGGTCTACTCGTACCGGCTGTCGATCATTCATTTCTGGGCGCTGATCTTCATTTACATCTGGGCGGGGCCGCACCACCTCCACTACACCGCCCTGCCCGATTGGGCGCAGACGCTCGGCATGACCTTTTCGGTGATGCTGTGGATGCCGTCCTGGGGCGGCATGATCAACGGAATCATGACCCTCTCCGGCGCGTGGGACAAGCTGCGCACCGATCCTGTGCTGCGCATGATGGTCGTTTCCGTCGCCTTCTACGGGATGTCGACCTTCGAAGGCCCCATGATGTCGGTGAAGATCGTCAACTCGCTCTCCCACTACACCGACTGGACGATCGGCCACGTGCATTCCGGTGCGCTCGGCTGGGTCGCTTACGTCTCCTTCGGCGCGCTCTATTGCCTGATCCCGTGGCTTTGGAACCGTCCGCTCTACTCGCTCAAGCTCGTGAGCTGGCACTTCTGGATCGCGAGCATCGGCATCGTCCTCTACATCTCGGCGATGTGGGTGTCCGGCATCCTGCAGGGCCTGATGTGGCGCGCCTACACCAATCTCGGCTTTCTCGAATATTCGTTCGTCGAGACGGTCGAAGCGATGCACCCCTTCTACGTGATCCGTGCCCTCGGCGGCTTCCTGTTCCTCGCCGGCTCGCTGCTCATGGCCTGGAACCTGTGGAAGACGATTGCCCCCGCCCGCGAGGCGACGCGCTCCGCGTTCGCCCTGGCCCCTGCAGAATGACCGTTCCCGCTCATGTCGCTCTGGTCGAAACACGCCATCCTTGAAAAGAACTCGATCATTCTGGTGATCGGGATCCTGATCGTCGTCGCGATCGGCGGACTCGTCGAGATCGCGCCGCTCTTCTATCTCAAGAGCACGATCGAAAAGGTCGAAGGCGTGCGTCCCTATACGCCGCTCGAGCTTGCGGGACGCAACATCTACGTCCGCGAGGGCTGCTACACCTGCCATTCGCAGATGGTCCGCCCGCTGCGCGACGAGGTGGAACGTTATGGCCATTATTCGCTGGCCGCCGAAAGCATGTATGATCGGCCGTTCCAGTGGGGCTCGAAGCGTACGGGCCCGGACCTCGCGCGCGTCGGCGGCAAGTATTCGGACGATTGGCACCGGGACCATTTGCGCGATCCGCGGACGGTTGTTCCGGGCAGTGTAATGCCCTCCTATCCGTGGCTGCGCGAGACGGATCTC
>DASTKH010000035.1:0-51820 GCA_035716025.1 Xanthobacteraceae bacterium | reverse complement strand
GCAAAAAAACGACCTCGCCATCTCCGACCGTGAGCTCGAGGGGATTTCCATCATCGCGTGAAATCGACAAATTGTAGGGCACCCCAGCCTCCCGCAATCAAGAAAGCATCAACGATCCGAAACAGCGTCTTCTGATCAGCGGCAAGGATAGGTTCTGATCAAAACCGAATACACGACCGATGCAGCATTGAGGCTTCTTAATTCCGGTCGCTTCAGCAACTGATCGACAACGGCCCCCACGATATCCGCCCGCTTGGTCCCTGTCGGCGCGCAGAAGCGTTCTCCCGGCATGCGCACACCATCGACTACGGCCTGCACATAGCCGTGACAGAAGCCAATCCAGTCCTGATCGGGCTTTGAGCACGCTAGCAGAAAGTCTTCTCCTTTCATCATTATCTGCTGATCTTGCGCGTTTGCTCTGTCCGCCAGGGCGACAGACGCAACCGTTGTCATTGCGAGCAGCTTCAAAAGAACTTGCATATCTTACCTCGCCGCCGAGCAACACAGAAATTTAAAAGGGGTTATCGCTGCGTCAGGAAATGGAATGCAAGTGCCGCAGCTAAGGATGCCGTTGCAGCAATAAGCCAAGACAGAATTGCTGGCCACGCCCGCATAAACGGCCCCGGCTTGCGCGGCGACACGTAAACGACAACATTGGGAAGGAACCGTTGATGTGCCCAGAATATTGCCCAGAGCAACGCCACCATGATGCCCGCGAAGAGCACACGCCTCCACAGCGGTTCAATCTCTGGAAACAAGACCAGCATTGCCAGGAAGATGAACTGGTTGAGTCCAACACCAGACTTCTTTGTGGTGGTCACTAGGTTCTTTTCGTAACGGCGGAGTTGCCTCGCCAGAGCTTCGGACTTCCCGATGACCCAAGACTCGTGAATGCCTTGCACGATGACGTCATTCCGGCCCTGTGAGTCCAGTTCGACAATGGCAACCTTGTTGATCCCATATGCTTCAGGTTCCTGAACTGAAATCTTCAGATACTGAAGCTCGCTTATCCCTTTCGATGCCTGCTCGAAGTCCTCGAAATACCGTGTGTTCTCAACGCCGCCGGAACGATAAGTAACGATTAGGCGACCAACCGAAAAATCCTTTCGCTGCACCAGCGCGAGATCGCGAACGTCATCGGCATAAAGACGGACAGCGCCAACCGTCAGGCGCGCGGTATGCAACTGCTCAGGAACACGACTGTCCGACTGCTTCGTTTGATCGGCTGGAGGCAGATCGTGCGGGAACAACTCGAATGTCCCGCCGGTTCCGAGGGACGAGGTCCACCTTCCGCGAAGATGGCCGAGAGGCGTTAGTACCGCTTGCGCTTCGATTTGACCTGTCTCGATTCCTGGAGAAGCCTGTTTCGGCTCACCATGTAATGTGACCGTCGTTCCGTCGAAGGAACCCTTGACCTCATAGACGACGAGCCCGAAAGCCGCGTCCATGAATCGGAGTACGCCGGTCAGCCCATCCGCTGTCGTCGTGAGCTCTACAAACAGGTTCCCCGTGTTCGTGCCGAAGACACGGCCCGCCCACAGCCTGCCCAGTTCAGCCAACTTGCTCCTCGCGATTCAAATGCACAGATGCCAGCCAATTTACGCGAGTCGCTTCATGGAGCACACCGTCCCCTGTCAAGTTGCGGCGGGCGATGTCCGGTTAGCGGTACTGTGACGTCATTAGGCGCCAACGCTCGCCATAACTTTTGTTGACCCATTGTTGACTCGGCTGCGCATGGCGCGAGGAGCCCCAAAAGCAAACGCCCGCCAAGCCTTTGGCTTAGCGGGCAAATTTGGTTGCGGGGGTAGGATTTGAACCTACGACCTTCAGGTTATGAGCCTGACGAGCTACCGGGCTGCTCCACCCCGCGTCAACGTCTTGTGCGGCGGCCGCGCTTGCTGCGCCGCTCCGGGCCGGGAAGGCCCGCGATCCTTCTGCGGCGTCGCCGCCGCGCGCGGCTTATCTAACAATCCGCGCCGGGCATGGGAAGGCCCCGCGGCGGAAAAACGGCCGCCGCCCACCGGCGTCTTCTCCGCGCGCCGGCAAGGGCCGCCTTTGCGTCTTCCGCCGTCGTTTCCGCCCCGCCGCGCCGGAGGCGCGCGACGTGCAAAGCCTCAGGGCAGGGCGCGCGCCCCGCGGGCAGCGCCCCGACCAGACGATCGGATCGCGCGCAAGCCGCGCAAAAAAGGGCGGGACCGCCGGCTGCCGCCCCCGGGGCGCGGCCCGGAGGGTCCGGAATCCGGCAGCGCCCATCGCGCAAGCCCGCAGGCCTTGCCGGCGAATGTGGGGACCGGTTCGCGCGCCGCCGAGGAAGACGTCGGACGGCGCGGAAAAAGCGGTTCGCCCGCCCCCTCGCTTTCGCCTTCCCGCGTAACCTGCGATCTGCCGCCCCTGTTTGCCGCCCGGCCCGGCGCGTTGGGCCGCCCGCGCGCGGCTCAGCCCGCCTCTTTTACCCGCACCTTGCTGGCCACCGGCCCGGTGTCGCCCATCTCCTCGACATAGTGGACCTCGTCGCCGCGCCGCAGCGCCGAGAAGTCGCCGGTGAGCACGCTGTTGCGGTGGAAATAGAGCAGGCCCCCCTCCTTCGTGAGGATGAAGCCGAACTCGCCGTCGGGGTCGATCTCCGCGATCTGCCCCAAGAACTGGTGCGAGGGGTCGTTCGTCGGCGCCTCGCGCCCGCGCTCCTGGAGCGCGCGCTTGTATTCGGAGAGCTGATCTTCGGCGATGCGGAACGCCTCGTTGATGGCGTTGTGCAGGTCGGGCGTCTGAAACCGTTCCTGCAGGCGGTCCGGCTCGTGCGCCACGACGAGGTCCTCGCGCCCCGGCACGCCGATCTCGATCCGCACCACCGGCGGGATGTTGCGCGCCGTATTGTTGGCGCGCTGATCGACCCGCACCCGGCAGGTGACGATCCGGTCGTAGATCTTCTCGAGCTTGGCGATGCGGGCGCGGATCTCCTCCTCCGCCCAGGGCACGGGATCGAGATTGTGAAAGGCGATTTCAACAGGCACCTGAACCATGCAAAGAACCTCCCGCTCTCCGGTCGAGGGCAACGCGAGGCCGGCCGGTTTGGTTTCCGCTCCCCTCTCCCCTCGAAGGCCGCCTCACTCCGCCGGCTCAAGCCGCAGTGTGCGCGGCGGGGCCAGATGAAGCCGCGCGGGGCGCTCGAACAGGAGGCGCAGCGGCGTGCCGCGCACGGCCCAGAACCACGCGAGCGCGCCCAGCACACCCGCCGCCGTCACCAGCAGGCAGACCGTGCCGAGATCGGCGGCGGGCACGAATTTCAGGAGCGCCGTGCGGCTTGCCGCCATCGGCAGGAAGAAGGCGAGATAAATGACGATCGAATTGCGCCCGCAATAGCGCAGCGGCGTAAAAAGATCGCGGCGCGCCATCAGCGCCGAGGCCGTGACCACTGCCGAGGCGCCCGCAAGCCCGAGGCCGAGCGAGAGGAAGGGCCGCTCGGAGACGCCCCACGCCACCGCGCCAAAATTGCCGACGGCCCAGAGCGCGAGGCCAGAAAGCGCGACAGCGGGCCGTCGCTGCGCCGCGCCGGCGAGCCGGAAAATGGGCGTGGCCAGCACGTAGCCGGTGTAGAAATAGACGAAGCGGGAAGCGAATTCGTCGATGATCACCGACCCGGTGTCGATCGGCGCGATCTCGAGCGCCGCCGCAAAGAGCCACAGCGCCGCCGGCGGAACGCGCCGGGCGAGTTTCGTCACGACGAAGAAGATCGGCAGCAGATAGATGAACCACAGCGTGCCGAACGGCTGCACGAAAGCCAGGAGATACATCGCCGGCACGTTCGCCCAACCGTATTCCTGGCCGAAGACCGGCGCCTTGAAGGCAAACTGGATGGTCACCCACAGGGCGTAGAAATAGGCGAAGTGCACGACCTTGCGGTCGAGATAGGTGGTCCAGTCGCGGTCGATCACGCGGGCAAGGAAGAGCCCCGAGATCAGGAAGAAGTCGGGCATCCGGAAAGGCTTGGCGAAAGCCACGATGGCATGGGCCCAGCCCGTCTCGCCCGCGGCGGCCTCCACCCCGAGGGTCGAATGCATCAGCACCACCATGACGATGCAGAAGCCCTTGGCGTAGTCGACCCAGTCGACGCGCGCTTGCCCCGTTGCGACATTTGCAGTCATGGCCTCTCCCGCCTGTCCCGGATCGGCACGCCGGATGGCCGCGCCTGCCGAAGGTGCGGCAAGCTTTATGCCGAATTGCGGGCGTCCGCCGCCGCAGAAGCGCGCGGCCAAGGCAGGCTTCGCGCAAGGGTAAAGAGTGCGTTAACGCGGCCTGCGAATCCGCGACAGTGCGGGCGCCGGTCGGGGGGCCGGGCCACGGCTTTTGTGCGACGGGCGAAGCCGCTAGGCTTGCGGGCCGCTTCATTCGGTTTTCTTCGAAACGCCCATGTCCGACGGTCTTGCCGGCGTCATTGCAGCCGAGACGGTTCTCAGCCATTCCGATCCTGCCGCCGCCCAGCTCTGGATCCGGGGCCGGCCTCTCGAGGAGGCGGTGCACGAACTCGGTTACGAGGGAACGGTCGCTCTCCTCTGGGAAGGCTTCACGGATGAGACGCTCTCCGGCGAAGACGTGCGGACGGCGCTGGGAGCCGCCCGGCAGGCCGCCTTCGCGCAGCTCGACGCCTGGCTCGGTCCGGCAAAATCGCGTCCGCCGGTCGAGGCGACGCGGCTCTGCCTCGCCGCTTTGCCGGATACGGCAGGTCCCGCCGAGATCGCCGGCGCCCTCGCGGTCGGGGTCGCCGCCATTCTGCGGCAGAGCCAGGGCAAGGACCCGGTGTGGCCCGATCCCGCGCTCACCACCGCCGCCGACCTCTTGCGCATGGCCAACGACGCGCCGGCGAGCCCTGCGACGGTTCAGGCGCTCGACACGTATCTGACGGTCGCCGCGGAAAACGGGCTCGGCGCCTCGACCTTTGCGGCGCGGGTCGTGGCCTCGACCCGGGCCTCGCTCGCAAACGCCGTACTCGCCGCCTATGCGGCGTTCACCGGGCCGCTGCATGGCGGCGCGCCCGGGCCCGTGCTCGACATGCTGGAGGAGGCCGAGGCGAGCGGCTATCTCGACGGCTGGCTCGACATGCGGCTCATATCGGGCGCGCGGCTCGCCGGTTTCGGCAACCGGGCGTTCCCGAACGGCGATCCGCGTGCCGCCCTGCTCGGCGCGGCGCTGCGGCGTCTCGGGCCGGTCTCGGCGCGCATGCGCTTTGCCGCGCTGTTCGAGGCGCGCGCACGGGAGGCGCTGAAGCGCCACCGGCCCGGCCGGGCGCTCAATCCCAATCTCGAACTCAACGCCGCGCTGCTGCTCGATGCGTGCGGCTTTCCGCGGCAGGCGTTCACGCCGGTCTTCGCGGTCGCGCGCGTCGCGGGTTGGCTCGCGCATGCGATGGAGCAACAGACATCCGGCCGTCTCATCCGGCCGACGGCCCGCTATGTCGGCCCCCCCGTGGGGTAGGCCCCGCCAAGCGACCTCTGCTCGGTCGGTCCCGGCGGCCTCGGCTTAATCATACTTCGCGGGGCGCGTCGCTTTCACCACTCCGACCGGATCGCGCACTTCGCGCGGGAGAAGGCAGGTGCGAACCTGTGCAGGGGTGATTTTCTTCTTCGCGTGGCAAACGGCTATAAGGTCGTTGGAATGACCCATATATGGAGGTGCCACCGCAACGATCTCCTTCTGTCGAAATTCCTTTCGGATCATTCTTATCGCTGGCAAGAGATCCGAGTCACGCGTCACGAGGTAAGCCTTGTCGAACAGGCCTTTGTAAGCGTCATTCAGCATGGTGATGCCGATACTGACGTCGGTTTCCTTTTCCTCGTGCGCGACCCACGTCGCGTTGCAGGCTTTGCAACGGCGATCCTTTTTCTTGAAATGGCCCATGGTGCAAACGACGCCCGTGGCGATCAACGCCGTCACATATTCCTTGTGTCGAGCCATAGAGTCCGGAAGCCAGTCGGCGTACGCGGAGAAGTAATGCACCTTCACAATGGTTTCGCTTTGCGGGGAGATTACTCTTTTGGCCAGGGCCATGAGGTTCAGCCACTTGACGCTGTCATCTCGAAATTTCAGAAGGGCATGATAAAGATTAAATCCATCGATATAGATGCACACTGGAATCATCGGTCAGCGCACCCCCCGAACAGCAAAAACCCCACGGACCGGAATCCGTGGGGGCCGCTGGGCGAGCCATGCGGGATTAATGTGACGGATTATATGAGCAGGCTGCCCCATCTGTAAAGTTCCCCGACGCAATAATTTAGCAGTTGAAGCGATTCGACGATACACGGCCCGCGTACAATCAAATGTTGATTGCCCAAGGGGGCCGTCCGAATTCGGCACTTGGTGGGCTGAAAGGAGCCGGTTGGAGCCCAGCATGCGGGCCATTTGCCAAAGGCGCGCCCCCGATGGTTAATCGCGCCTTAACCTCGCCTCTCTTATGGTCTCGCCATGCGGCGAGCCAGCCCCGCAAAGAAGCCGTCCATGAGCCCCGCCGACCCGCTGCCCTTCGCCGTTTCGCGTGCCCCCGATCAGCGTTCGCCCTTCGTGCGCTTGACCGAGCTCCTGCAGGGCGCCGCCCCCGGCAAGTCGCTCATCAACCTCGCGGTCGGCGAGCCGCAGCATCCGATTCCGCCTTTCGTCGGGCCGGTGCTGGCGGCGAATCTCGCCGATTTCGGCCGTTACCCGCCCAACAAAGGGTCGCAGCGCTTCTGTGAGGCGGCGGCCGAATGGCTCGGGGCGCGCTATGCGCTCGCCCGCCCGGTCGATCCCGCGACCGAGGTCCTCGTCCTTTCGGGGACCCGGGAAGGGCTGTTCCTCGCCGCTCTCATGGCCCAGCGGCTCGTAAAGGGTCGCGCCGGGGCCCCCGCGATTCTGATGCCCAATCCCTTCTACGCCGTCTATGCAGCGGGTGCGATCGCGGCAGGCTGCGAGCCCGTCTACTTGCCGGCGACCGCCGAGACCGGCTTTCTGCCCGACCTCGACGCTTTGCCCGAAAGCCTGCTTGCCCGCACGGTCGCCTTCTACATCGCCTCGCCGTCGAATCCGCAAGGGGCGGTGGCGGGCCGGGACTATTTCGCACGGCTGATCGCGCTCGCGCGGCGCTTCGGCTTCTACCTGTTCTCCGACGAGTGCTACTCGGACATCTATTCCGACGCGCCTCCCGCCGGAATGCTGGAGGCCGCCGGCTCCGATTTCCGCAACATTGTGGTCTTCCACTCGCTCTCGAAGCGCTCAAGTCTCCCTGGCCTGCGGGTCGGCTTCGCGGCCGGCGACGCCGCGTTTCTTAAGGCCTATCTCGATCTGCGGGCGGTGTCCGCGCCGCAGGTGCCGCTTCCCGCCCAGGAGGTCGCGGTCGCGGCCTATCGCGACGAAACACATGTCGAGGAGAACCGGCGGCTCTACCGCCGCAAGTTTGACCTCGCCGACCAGATCATCGGCGGCCGTTTCGGCTATCGCCGGCCGGCGGGCGGCTTCTATCTCTGGCTCGACGTCTCGCGCCATGGCGGCGACGAAACGGCAGCCGTGAAGCTCTATCGCGAAGGCGGCGTCCGCATCGTGCCGGGCAGCTATCTCGCGCGCGTCGGCGCCGACGGGCGCAACCCCGGGGCCGGTTACATCCGGGTCGCCATGGTGCTGCACGACACCGACAAAATGGCGGAAGCGCTGCACCGCATCGTTACGGTGTTGGACAAGGGATGAGAGGTCCTTCGGCACCGCTGCACGACACCGGTGCGCGTTCGGCGCGAGCAGATCGACGGCCGCCCACTGCAACCCGCCGCCGGCGTGGCGGCGTGCGGTCGGGCCGGTCGCGGGCGATGAGAAAGGAGTTGGGTCTTTGATGTCGGCGATGTGGCGCAGCTTCGAAGCTCCGCAGCTTTCGGACGACCTCCGCGAGGCGGTGAAACGCCGGCTGCGCGAGCTCGGCGGACTTGCGATGCTGTCGCTCGCCACGGCGCTTGCGCTCGCGCTCGCGACCTGGTCGGCGCAGGACCCGAGCCTCACGCATGCGACGAACGCGCCGATCCGCAATCTCGCGGGCTTTCCCGGCGCCGTCGCCTCCGATCTGATGATGCAGATTTTCGGGCTCGCCTCCCTCATGGTCGTGGCGCCGGTCGCGGTGTGGGGCTGGCGGCTCATCTCGCGCCGCGCCATCGACCGGGAGAAGCTGCGGCTGTGCGCCTGGATCCTCGGCGTGGCGGCGGCGGCGGCGTTCGCCTCCGCCCTGCCCCCGAGTGCGAACTGGCCGCTGCCCACAGGGCTCGGCGGCGTCCTGGGCGATACGCTGCTGCGTCTGCCGGCCTGGGTCTTCGGTTCGCCGCTCGGCGGCTCCACCCGCACGGCGGTTGCCGCCACGGCGGGTCTCCTGACCCTTGTGTGTCTCTTCGCCGCGCTGGGCTTCGGCCGCTCGGCGCCGGTCGCGACGGAAGTCGACGATGACGACAACGAATCCGAGGCCGTCGGCGACGAGGAGCGCGGGCGCGGCTGGTTCCTCGGCTGGCTCGCGCATGCCGCGCTCAGCATCCGCGCGCGCGGCGCGCGCCTGCTGTCCGGGCTGATCGCCATCCTGTTCAGCCGCGAGGATCCCTTCGATCTCCCGCGCGGCAAGACGCGCGGCGAGCGCATCGAGCCGCGTTGGCGCGAGGCCCCGCCCGTCGAACTTGCGGCCGATCCCGAGGATCGTGAGGAGGAGCAGGAGGACGAAGAAGAGGCCGCCCCCCGCGCGCGTTCCGCCGCCCGCAAGGCGGCCAAGCCCGCACCGCGCGCGCGCCGCATTCACGACGGTTACGAACTACCCTCGCTCAACCTGCTCTCGGTGCCGAAGCCGAACGACCGCGTGTCCTTGAGCCAGGAGCAGCTGCAATCGAACGCGACCGCGCTCGAAGGCGTGCTTTCCGATTTCGGCGTGCGCGGCGAGATCATCAATGTGCGGCCGGGGCCGGTCGTCACGCTCTATGAGCTCGAGCCTGCGCCGGGCATCAAGTCCTCGCGCGTGATCGGGCTTGCCGACGACATCGCCCGCTCGATGAGCGCGCTCTCGGCGCGCGTCGCGGTGGTTTCGGGGCGCAACGCGATCGGCATCGAGCTGCCGAACCCGCGACGCGAGAAGGTGTTGTTGCGCGAGATCCTGTCCTCGAAGGACTACACCGAATGCGCGGCAAAACTGCCGCTCTGCCTCGGCAAGAACATCGGCGGCGAGCCGGTCGTGGTCGATCTCGCCCGCATGCCGCATCTGCTCATCGCCGGCACCACCGGCTCCGGCAAGTCGGTCGGCATCAACACGATGATTCTCAGCATCGTGTACCGGCTCAAGCCGGACCAGTGCCGGCTCATCATGATCGACCCAAAAATGCTGGAGCTTTCCGTCTATGACGGCATCCCGCATCTGCTGACGCCCGTCGTCACGGACCCCAAGAAGGCGGTCACCGCGCTCAAATGGGCGGTGCGCGAGATGGAAGACCGCTATCGCAAGATGTCGAAGCTCGGCGTGCGCAATCTCGACGGTTACAATGCGCGCGTCGCGGAGGCGAAGGCGAAGGGCGAGACGCTCACCCGCACGGTCCACACCGGCTATGACAAGGAGACGGGCGAGGCCATTTACGAGGAGGAGACGCTCGACCTCGAGCCTTTGCCCTTCATCGTCGTCATCGTGGACGAGATGGCCGATCTGATGATGGTGGCGGGCAAGGACATCGAGGGCGCGATCCAGCGCCTCGCCCAGATGGCGCGCGCGGCCGGTATCCACGTTATTCTCGCCACCCAGCGTCCCTCGGTGGACGTGATCACCGGCACCATCAAGGCGAACTTCCCGACTCGCATTTCCTTCCAGGTGACGTCGAAGATCGACAGCCGCACCATCCTCGGCGAACAGGGCGCCGAACAGCTCTTGGGCCAGGGCGATATGCTCTACATGGCAGGCGGCGGGCGCATCATCCGCGTGCACGGGCCTTTCGTGTCCGACGAGGAGGTCGAGAAGGTGGTCCGCCACCTCAAGAGCCAGGGCCAGCCGCAGTATCTCGATGCCGTCACGGCGAGCACGGACGAGGAGGACGAGGGCGCCGTTTTCGACGCGACGGCCATGGGGCAAGACGGGTCCGGCGATCTCTTCCAACAAGCCGTTCAGATCGTGCTGCGCGACCGCAAGGCCTCGACGAGCTACATCCAAAGGCGGCTGCAGATCGGCTACAACAAGGCCGCTTCGCTGATGGAACGGATGGAAAAGGAGGGCATTGTCGGCCAAGCGAATCACGCGGGCAAACGCGAGATTCTCGTGGGCGGCGAAGACGCGTGAGTGCGTGTGCGGGCGGCCGAGGGTCGCCGCTCTCGGGTTTGCCGTCGGTTTCATGCGGCCGGGCTGGCGCCGGGTCGCGCTTTTGAGCCGCGAAATCGCCATAACGCGGCCTTACGTGGAAAGCGAGTTCTGAAACCTTGCCCCCCGCGCGAGCGCGAGGCTGCTCCGCCGGAGACGACGATGCGACGATCCGATTTCGCCATGGCGGCGGCCGCCATTCTGCTTGCCGCGCTCGCAGCGAGCCCGGCCGCGCCGGCCGGCAGCCTGCAGTTCGCCGAGGCGGTGGCGCCGCCGATACCGCCGGCGCCGGTTGCCTCGCGCCCTGCCCCGGCCCGCCCGGGTGCCCTGGATGCGAACAAGCGGGCGCTCGTCGAACGCATCAATGCGTATCTCACGAGCGTCCACACGCTGATCGGCGATTTTGTCCAAGTGGGACCGGACGGCAAGCGCTCGGACGGCAAGTTCTATTTGCAGAAGCCCGGCCGGGTGCGCTTCGAGTACAATCCGCCGAGCCCTCTCGAACTCGTCAGCGACGGCCGGTCGGTCGCCATTCGCGATCGCAAGCTCGCAACGCAGGATCTGCTGCTTCTCTCGCAGACGCCGCTGCGCTTCCTGCTTTCCGAGCGCATCGACCTTCTCAAGGAAGGGAACCTGGTCGATATCTTCGCCGATGAGGTCTACATCACGGTCGTGCTCGAGGAAAAGCACACGCTGGGCGGCACGCACCGCCTGACGCTGATGTTCTCCACCAAGGATACGCAGCTCAAACAGTGGACCGTCACGGATCCGCAAGGGTACGACACGACGGTTGCGCTCTACAATCTCGACTCCTCGAAGAAGCCGGACCCCAACCTTTTCCGGATCAATTACGAGACGTTCCGGAACTGAAGGTGCGCCGAGCGGGGCGCGCTCAGGCCGAGACCGCCTTCACCGCGAACGCCCGCACCGTCAACGGGATGGAACCCTCCGCCCCGCGCGGGAGGGATTCGAAGAGGCTCTGGCGCAGTCGCTCGCGCGCCTGCGGAGCAAGGCTCGCGCAATAGCCGGGCGCCGGACCGGTGCCGAGCATGAAGGGGCCCCAGAAATCGTCGAAATCGCGAAAGACCGAGGGGCTTTCAATGGCCGTCCAGGCGATCTGCGCGAGCCCGGCGCCGGCCGCAAGCGCGGTGAGGCCCTCCGGTGTGCAGAAGGGAAAGCGCTTGTCCTCGGTCAGGTCGCGCGCACCGGGGTCGAGCGCCACGGCAGCCTTCCAGAACGCCCGCATGAAGGCGACGCCGCCTCCCGGATAGTCCCACACGTAGAAGCCGAGACGTCCGTGCGGCCGCAGCACGCGCCGCATCTCGGCGAGCGCCTTCGCCCGGTCGGGCACGAAATTCAGCATCAGTCCCGAGACGGCGACGTCGCGGCTTGCGGGTTCGAGCGGCAGGGATTGCGCGTCGCCCACGCGGAACGTCGCTCGCGGATCGTCGATCGCGGCGCGGGCGCTCGCGAGGAAGCCGTCCGACGGATCGATGCCGATCAGGTTTTTCGGGCGACCGTGCGCAACGATCGCGCTCGACAATGCCCCGGTGCCGCACCCGACGTCCAACCAGTCGAGATCGTCCGGCGCGGCGAACCATTGGAGAAAGCGTGGAGCGATCTTGCGGCTCCATCGCCCCATATAGGCTTCGTAGCTTTCACCCGCCTGCCAGGCGTCGTGCCGCGTCTGTTCGGCCATGGCGGTCTCCGGAGCCAGGATCAGCATACCGTGCCTGCGCGTCGGCGCCAACCGCGTTCTCGCCCTTGCGTGCCGTTTCGCCATCGGGATACTCGCGGACGCAACTCGTCCGCGTGACTCAAGGAGCCAATCATGGCCAGGTTCAAGCTCTACTATTCGCCCGGTGCCTGCTCGCTCGCGTCCCATATGGCGCTGGAAGAGGCGGGCGCCGACTATGAGCCCGTCCGGGTGAATTTCGCCGCGAACGAGCAGCGCTCGCCGGAATACCTGAAGATCAATCCCAAGGGGCGGGTGCCGGCGCTCGTGGACGGGAACTTCATCGTCACCGAGAACCCGGCGATCCTGCGCTATGTCGCCCGTACGCACCCCGCCAAGACGCTGTGGCCCGAGGACCCGATCGACGAGGCACGCTGCGCCGAATGGCTCGCCTGGATCTCGTCCACCGTCCATCCCTCCTTCGCGCATGTCCGGCGACCGGAACGCTACGCGACCGACGAGAAGGCGAAGCAAGACGTGGTCGAGACGGGCAAGCGCGCCTCGCGCGACATCTGGGAGCAGGTCGAGCGCAAGCTTGCCGCGCGCAAGACGAAGTGGGCGGCCGGCGACGGCTATTCGGTGGCCGATCCCTACCTGCTGGTGTTCTGGACCTGGGGGCGAGGCCCCACCCTCGGCTACGACATGCCGAAGGACTTCCCCGCCTGGACGGAGCATGCGCGGCGCATGGCGGAGCGGCCGGCGGTGAAGACGGTGTTCGAACGCGAAGGGCTTGAGCTTCCGGCCTGAGCGTGCGGGCGTCGCGGCCGGCCTCTTGTGGACAAGACGGGCGGGCTGGCCGCGGCCGCGGCCATCTGCGATAGATTGCGCCGCGCCGGGCACAGACGCTTTCGCCATTCCCGCCGCATGCAGCTCAAGATCACGACCTGGAACATCAATTCGGTGCGCCTGCGCATCGGGCTTCTCGCCCGGTTCATCAAGAGCGCGCGGCCGGACGTCATCTGTTTGCAGGAGACGAAGTGCCCTGATGAGCTGTTTCCGCGCAAGCGGCTGCAACGGCTCGGCTACCATCATTTTGCTCTCAACGGGCAGAAGGGCTATCACGGCGTCTCGGTCGTCTCGCGCCTGCCCTTCGAGGCGCAGACGTTCGAGAATTTCTGCGGCAAGTCCGATTGCCGCCACGTTGCGGTGACGTTCGGCGAGGCGGCCGGCCTCAGGGAGCCGATCACGCTGCACAATTTCTATGTTCCGGCGGGCGGCGATATTCCGGACCCGGAAGAGAACCCGAAGTTCGCCCACAAACTCGCCTTTCTCGACGAAATGCGCGCGCATCCGAAGCTGAAGCCCGCCGCCAAGGAGCGGGCCATTCTGGTGGGAGACCTCAACGTCGCCCCGCTCGAACACGATGTCTGGAGCCACAGGCAGATGCTGCGCGTCGTCTCGCACACGCCGATCGAGTGCGAAAAGCTCACCGCCGCCTGCGCGGCCGGCGGCTGGATCGACGCCATGCGGGCGCTGACGCCCGAGCCCGCCAAGATTTACACTTGGTGGAGTTATCGCGCGCTCGACTGGGCGGCGAGCGACCGCGGACGCCGGCTCGATCACGTCTGGGCGAGCCCGCGGCTCGCCGACCGCGTGTCGCATGTTGCGGTGGAGAAAAGCGCGCGCGGCTGGCCGCGCCCCTCCGACCACGTCCCGGTCACGGCAACCCTCGAGCTCGAATAAGGGGCGCGTGCCGGCCCGGCGTTTATTTGCGGGTCAGCAGAAACACGGCCTGTTCGCCGAAGAGGTTCCAGAACCACCAGGGCGCGTTGAGTCTCAGCGGCTTGCCCCAGGCGTTGAGTGCAACCGCCCGCTCCATGCGGGCGCCCACCACGTCGCACAGGGCGCGGAAATCCTTGATCGTGCAGAAGTGGATGTTGGGCGTGTCGTACCATGTGTACGGCAGGTTCTCGGTCGTGGGCATGCGGCCGTTGAACAGAAGCTGCAGGCGGATGCGCCAGTGGCCGAAATTCGGAAACGAGACGATGGCGTGACGGCCGATGCGAAGCATCTGTTCGAGCACATGCCGGGGCTGCCGTGTCGCCTGCAGGGTCTGCGAAAGGATCACGTAGTCGAACGCATCGTCGGGATAGTCCACGAGGTCGGTGTCGGCGTCGCCCTGCACGACCGCGAGGCCTTTGCTCACGCATTCGTTGACACCCTCGCGTGAAAGTTCGATCCCGCGCGCGTCGGCGCCGCGCGTTTCCGCAAGCAGTTGAAGCAGTTCGCCGTCGCCGCAGCCGACATCCAGCACCCGCACGCCGTGCGTCACCATTTGTGCGACGACCAGAAGATCGACGCGCGCCGCCCCCGGCGTGCGTGCGGTGTCCGCCATGGTGCGGTCGCGCGATAGCCGATTCAGCATCGCGGCGCCCCTGCGGAGCGCGGTTCACCCCTCCCTGCAAGCGGGAGGTCGGTTTGCGAAGCAAACCGGGCGGGGGTCCGAAATGCGAACCCCCCCTCCTCCCCGACCCTCTCTTTTGCGGGGGGAGGGAGCCGGCGGTGCGTACCGTCGCGCATCGTCCTGCTCGCGCTCACGTCACTTCAGCCCGCGCGCCTTGCCGGCGCCCTCGAGGAAGCCGCGCGTGATTGCGAACAGTTCCGGCTCGTCGAGTAGGAAGGCGTCGTGACCCTTGTCGGTGACGATCTCGGCGAAGGAAACGCGCGCGCTCGAGGCGTTGAGAGCATGCACGACGGCGCGCGATTCGGAGGTGGGGAAGAGCCAGTCGGACGTGAACGAGATCACGCAAAAGCGCGTCTGTGATCCGCGAAAGGCATTGGCGAGCACGCCTCCGTAATCGGCCGCGAGGTCAAAATAGTCCATCGCCCGCGTGAGGTAGAGATACGAGTTGGCGTCGAAGCGCTCGACAAAGGAAATGCCCTGGTGCCGCAGATAGGATTCCACCTCGAAATCGGCGTCGAAGGAGAAGGTGGGGTTGTCGCGGTCCTGCAAGCGGCGGCCGAACTTGCGGTGCAGCGCGGCGTCCGAGAGATAGGTGATGTGCGCGCCCATGCGGGCCACCGCGAGCCCGCGGCGCGGGTTCGTTCCCTCGATGAGATAGCGGCCGCCCCGCCAGTCCGGGTCGGCCATGACGGCCTGGCGGCCGACCTCGTGGAACGCGATGTTCTGCGCCGAGTGGCGCGCGCCGGTGGCAATCGGCAGCGCGGCGAAGACGCGCTCGGGATAGCTCGCGGCCCATTGCAGCACCTGCATGCCGCCCATGGAACCGCCCGCAACGGCGAAAAGCGTGTCGATGCCGAGATGGTCGAGCAGCATCGCCTGCGCGCGCACCATGTCGCGAATCGTCACGACGGGGAAGTCGAGCCCCCAGGGCAGTCCGGTCCTGGGATTGGCCGATGCGGGGCCCGTGGTTCCCATGCAGCCGCCGATCACGTTTGCGCAGATGACGAAATAGCGGTCGGTGTCGATAGGCTTGCCGGGCCCGACCATCGTCTCCCACCAGCCGGGCTTGCCGGTGACCGGGTGCACATTGGCGACGTGCTGGTCTCCGGTCAGCGCATGGCAGATCAGCACGGCATTGGCGCGATTGGCGTCGAGGGTGCCGTAGGTCTGAAAGGCGATCTGGAACGGGGACAGCTCGACGCCCGCGTCGAGCTTGAACGGCCGGTCCGGCCCGAAGCGGACGACGCGCGAATGCGGGTTTTCGACCTCGCGCCGCGGGCCGGGGCGGTCCCGCACAAGGGTTAGATCGGCCTCGGCCACCGTTCGTTACTCCGTACGGAAAGTTCTGCTTTATAGCACGAAATGGCGGGCAGGGGAGCACTGGAGGTAGGAATGCGGCCCCGGCGAAGTCAATGTTTTCTTTGCCATCGGGCGGGCAAGCCCGTAGGAGTCCGCCGTTTGCCGGGCCCCTGCGCGGTCGGGCGGCCCCCCGAGGAACGGCCCGGGCGCCCGGGCCGGCCCGAGTCTTCGCGAGACGCTCATGTCTGAAGTGCCAAAGCCGACGCTTGCGGATCTGCGGCGGGAGATCGACCGCATCGATGCGGCGATGCACGGCCTGCTGATCGAGCGGGGCGAGATCATCGACCGGTTGATCGCGACCAAGCGGACGCAGGAGACCGGCTCGGCGTTCCGGCCTGCGCGCGAGGCCGACATGATGCGCCGGCTTGTCGAGCGGCATCGCGGAATCCTGCCGCTCGATACGGTGGAGAGCATCTGGCGCGTCATCATCTCAACCTTCACCTATGTTCAGGCACCTTATCGCGTGCATGCGGACCTCTCGGCCGGCGATGCGGCGATGCGCGACTCCGCCCGCTTCCATTTCGGCTTCACGCCCCCCTTCGTGCCGCACATGAGTGCGGCCGCGGCGGTTTCGGCGGTGGGGGCGGGCAACGGCGACATCGCGCTCGTGCCGGCGACCGGCCTTGCCGGCGCGGGGGCCTGGTGGAGTCTGCTCGAGCCCGCCGCGGCCCCGAAAATCATTGCGCGGCTGCCCTTTGTGGAGCGCGCGGACCACCCGGCCGCGCTGCCGGTCTTCGTGGTCTGCCATCCGGCCGTCGATGCCGTGGCAAAGGACGTGGAGGTGTTCAGCATCAAGGTATCGGGCTGGAGCGCGGCGGCCTCGCGGGCCGTCGATCCGCTCGCCGAGACCCTGGCCGTGCCGGACGGCGCCTTCGACGGCGCCGCGCTGCTCGTTTCGGTCCCGAGCGGCCGGACCTTGGAAGAGGTGACCCAGGCTCTGGTCAAGGCCGGGGTGTCGGTGCGCTCGACGGCTCTCGTCGGCGGCCACGCGACCCGCTATAGGGTCACGCGGGAGGGCGCGCCGCCGGTGCCCACGGACCGTTGACGCTCGTCTTTCATGCCCTCCCGAAGCGGCCGAGCGCAGTCAAGGCCGCGACCGGGAGGCGTTCGCGCGCGTTGCGGCCTTCTCCCATCCGTGACAATTGACCCCCGCCGGACCCTCGCTTGCGGGGAGGACGGCGGGGCCGGCAGGATTTGAGGCAAACGAGAATGTCCGCTCCCATGCGTCCGCAGCCGCGCCCCGGTGTGCTCGACATCAAGCCCTACGTGCCGGGCAAGTCCAGCGCGCCGGGCGTGGCGAAGGTGTTCAAGCTGTCGTCGAACGAATCGCCGCTCGGGCCGAGCCCGAAGGCGGTGGAGGCCTACCGCAAGGTCGCGGCGCATCTTGAGGACTATCCCGACGGGGCAGCGACCGCATTGCGGGACGCCATCGGCCGCGCGTTCGGGCTCGATCCGGCCCGCATCGTCTGCGGCGCGGGGTCGGACGACCTTCTGAACCTCCTTGCCCGCGCCTATCTGCGCGACGGCGACGAGACGATCCACACGACGCACGGCTTTCTCGTGTACCCGATCGCCACCCTGGCGGCGGGGGCGCGGCCTGTGGTGGCGCCCGAGAAGAACTACACGGCGGACGTCGACGCGATTCTGGCCGCCGTCACCGATCGGACCCGCATCGTGTTTCTCGCCAACCCCAACAACCCGACCGGCACCTATCTGCCATTCGACGAGGTCAGGCGCCTGCATGCGGGGCTCCGGCCCGACATCCTCTTGGTGCTCGATGCCGCCTATGCGGAATATGTGCGGCGCAACGACTACGAGGCCGGCATCGAGCTCGTCGCGACGAGCGAGAACGTCGTGATGTGCCGCACCTTCTCGAAGATCCATGCGCTCGCGGCCGTGCGGCTTGGCTGGATGTATGGCCCCGCCCATGTGGTGGACGTCATCAACCGCATCCGCGGCCCGTTCAACGTGACGGCGCCGGCCATCGCGGCGGGCGCGGCCGCGATCGCGGATGCAGAGCACGTCGAAATGTCGGCGCAGCACAACACGCGCTGGCTCGCCTTTCTCACCGAGGAGATCGGCCGGCTCGGCCTTTCGGTCACGCCGAGCGTGGCCAATTTCGTGCTCATCCACTTCCCGCAGCAGAAGGGCCGCACCGCGCAGGAGGCGGACGCCTTCCTCACCCGGCGCGGCATCATCATGCGGCAGGTCGGCGCCTACCATCTGCCGCATTGCCTGCGCTGCTCCGTCGGCACCGAGGAGGCGAACCGGCTTGTGATCGAGGGTCTGCGCGACTTTCTCGCGGGGAAGCCGGCATGACAACGCAAAACGCGGCAAGCCGGGGCCTGCCATGACCGGCCCCCTGTTCAACCGCCTTGCGCTGATCGGCGTCGGCCTCATCGGCTCCTCGATCGCCCGCGCCGTGCAGGCGAAGGGTCTTGCGGCCGAGATCGTCGCGACCGCCCGCACCGATGCCACGCGTCGGCGCGTGGTCGAGCTCGGGATTGCGGATCGCGTGGTCGAGACCAATGCGGATGCGGCGGACGGGGCCGATCTCGTGATCGTGTCGATCCCCGTCGGTGCCTGCGGGGCGGCGGCGGCGGAAATTGCCCCGCGCCTGCGCCCCGGCGCCATCGTGTCGGATGTCGGCTCGGTCAAGGCCGCGGTGGTGCGCGACATGGGTCCGCACATTCCGCCGGGCGTGCACTTCGTGCCCGCGCATCCGGTGGCCGGCACCGAATATTCGGGTCCGGATGCCGGCTTTGCCGAACTCTTCGTCAACCGCTGGTGCATCCTCACCCCGCCGCCCGGCACCGATCCGCAGGCGGTGAAGAAGCTTGCAGCGTTCTGGCGCGCGCTCGGCGCCAATGTCGAGACCATGACGGCCGAGCATCACGATCTCGTTCTCGCGGTGACGAGCCATCTGCCGCACCTCATCGCCTACACGATCGTCGGCACGGCGGACGAGCTTGCGGAGGTGACACAGTCGGAAGTGCTGAAGTTTTCGGCCGGCGGCTTTCGCGACTTCACCCGCATCGCGGCCTCTGACCCGACGATGTGGCGGGACATCTTCCTCAACAACAGGGAAGCGGTGTTGGAAATGCTCGGCACCTTCAACGAGGATCTCGCCAAGCTCACCCGGGCGATCCGGCGGGGCGACGGCGAGGCGCTCTTTCGGCATTTCACGCGCACGCGGGCGATCCGCCGCGGCATCGTGCAGATCGGGCAGGACTCGCCTTCGCCGGATTTCGGTCGTCCGCACCCCGCCTTGCAGGACGCGCCGATTCCGCGTCCCTATGCGGCGGACGATTAGCCTCCCCTTGAGGAATTGGCCTTCTTCCGTATCCCTTGCGGCCCTCTTGCGGCCGCCCTTCGAGCCATGTCGCAAGCCGTTGACGCTCTTCTCGCCCTGCTCGACCTCGAACCGCTCGAGGTGAACCTTTTTCGCGGACGCAGCCCGCAATCCGGCTGGCAGCGCGTGTTCGGGGGGCAGGTGATCGGTCAGGCGCTCGTCGCCGCGACCCGCACGGTCGAGGGTCGGCAGCCCCATTCGATGCATGCCTATTTTCTGATCGGCGGCGACCCCAAGGTGCCGATCATCTACAATGTCGAGCGCACCCGCGACGGCGGAAGCTTCTCGACGCGCCGGGTTCTGGCGATCCAGCACGGCCGGCCGATCTTCACGATGTCGGTCTCCTTCCACATCCGGGAGGACGGGCTTACGCACCAAGCCCCCATGCCGGAGGTGCCGCCGCCGGAAGCGCTCACCAGCGATGCGGAAGCCCGGAAGGACCTTCTCGCGCAAATGCCCGAGCCGGTGCGCCGCTATTACGAGCGCGAGCGACCGCTGGAATTGCGCCCCGTGGAGCTCGGCCGCTATGCCGGCCAGAAACTGCCCGACGGGCGCTTTCATGTCTGGATTCGCACCACCGGCCCGCTGCCCGACGACCCGGCGATCCATCAATGCGTGCTGGCCTATGCCTCCGACATGACGCTGCTCGACACCGCGCTCGTGCCTCACGGTCGCACCTTGTTCGAGCGGGAATTCATGGCCGCGAGCCTCGATCACGCGCTCTGGCTGCACCGGCCGTTTCGGGCGGACGAGTGGCTGCTCTATGCGCAGGACAGTCCCAATCTCGGCGGGGCGCGCGGCTTTTCCCGCGGCCTCATTTTCACGCGCGAAGGCACGCTCGTCGCCTCGGTGGCGCAGGAGGGCATGGTGCGGCTGCGCCGGCCCTCGCCCGATCCTGCGGCCTAGTTTCGCGCCAAAAGCCCTGCCCAAAGAGCGTGCAAATGGCGCCTTTTGCAGCAGCTTGCGGGCCCGGCAGGGCGCACATCCGTGCGGAAAAGCCGTTCTTTGTCGCGATTGCCAGCATCTTGGGCAGTTGGCATAGGCTTTGATTTGTCGCGCGCGGACCGGTCCGGCCGGGGGCCTCGTCCGCGGCGCACGCCTCGTTCGTGTGCGCTTTGGCGCGTCCCCGGCCAGAGGCACGGGGAACGCCATGAAGATGATCACCGCCATCATCAAGCCCTTCAAGCTCGACGAGGTGCGCGACGCGCTGACCCGTCTGGGCGTCAGCGGCATGACCGTCTCGGAGGTGAAGGGCTACGGCCGCCAGAAGGGACATACCGAGATCTATCGCGGGGCGGAATACACGATCAGCTTCCTGCCCAAGATCAAGCTCGAAGTCGCGGTTCCCGCGGAGGACGCCGAAAAGGTGGTCGACGCGATCGCGGCCGCCGCGAAGACGGGGCAGATCGGCGACGGCAAGATTTTCGTTTTCGACATCGGCCACGCCGTGCGCATCCGCACCGGCGAGACCGACGCGGATGCCTTGTAACGCCGCGTGCGGTCGGTCCGGCCGTTCGCCAGGACCCGACGCGCGGCCAGCCAAACGGGGGCGCAGTCATGATCAAGGGGCAAGAAGCGGGTCGCGGAGCCATCGCCAAGGCCTTGGCCTTGGTTGCCGTCGGATGCGAACCGGCTTTCGCGCAAACGCCCGCGGCGGCGCCCGCCATCGATCCCGCCGACACCGCCTGGATGATCGGCGCGACCGCGCTCGTGCTCATGATGACCATCCCCGGCCTCGCGCTTTTCTATGCCGGTATGGTGCGCAAGAAGAACGTGCTCTCGACCATGGCCATGAGCTTCGTGTGCGCCGCCCTGGTCACGCTGCTGTGGGCGGCCGCGGGCTACTCGCTCGCCTTTACGGGCGAGGGGGCGGTGATCGGATCGTTCGGGCGGTTCTTCCTCAGCGGCCTCGGGATCGACAGCGTAAGCCCCCTCGCCAAGACGATCCCCGAGTCGCTGTTCATGATCTACCAGATGACCTTCGCGATCATCACGGTCGCGCTGGTCTCCGGCGCGGTCGTGGACCGCATGCGCTTCTCGGCCTTTCTGCTGTTCGGCGTGGGCTGGTTCTTTCTGGTCTACGTGCCGCTCGCGCACTGGGTCTGGGGCGGCGGATTCCTGCAAACGCTGGGCCTGCTCGATTTCGCGGGCGGCACGGTGGTGCACATCAATGCCGGGGTTGCCGGTCTCGTCGCCGCCTGTGTGATCGGGGCGCGGCGCGGCTACGGCACCGACAATCTCGCGCCCTACGATTTGTCGATGGCGGTGATCGGAACCGGGCTGCTCTGGGTCGGCTGGTTCGGCTTCAACGGCGGCTCGGCGCTCGGCTCCGGCGCGCGCGCCGCGATGGCGATCGTGGTGACGCATCTTGCGGCCTCGACCGGCGCGCTCATGTGGATGGCGGCCGAGTGGTACACGCGGGGCAAACCCTCGGTGCTCGGGATGATTTCGGGCGCCATCGCCGGGCTCGGCACCATCACCCCGGCCTCCGGCTTCGTGCTGCCGCTGCACGCGGTGATCATCGGAGCGGTGGCGGGGCTCGTCTGCTTCTGGGCCTGCACGAGCCTGAAGCAGCGCCTCAAATACGATGACTCGCTCGACGTCTTCGGCGTGCACGGCGTCGGCGGCACGATCGGCACGCTCATGACCGGAATCTTCGCGGCGGCCGCGGTGTCGGCCAATGCGGATACGCCGGGGGGATTGCCGGGTCTGCTCGAAGGCAATGCCCGCCAGTTTCTGGTCCAGTGCCTCGGCGTCGCGGTCACGGCGGTCTGGTGCGGCGTCGTGACCTTCGGCATCCTGAAGGTCGTCGGGCTCATCGTTCCGCTGCGGGTCACGGACGAAGACGAGCGCGCGGGGCTCGATATCCGCATGCACGGGGAATCGATCCACGTCTAGGCGGACCGTGCGTCGGAGGTGGCCCGCGCTCTTGTCCGTTTGCGCGAAGCCGTGCCGCCGACACACGTTTCGGGCCATCCGACGGCGGTTTGCCTATGAGACGTGCAACATTGCTTCCCCCAGCGGCTTCTGCTCATTCGTTGGGCAGAATTCTTGCGCGCCGAGGCGGCAGGCGCGGCGCTGCCAAAGCGGGCTGTTCGTGAAAATCGCATCTTTTCAAATGGTTGCGGCGCTGCCGCAGGGCTGGCACGGCATTTGATAAGCCCCGCCGCGGGGCGCCGCCCGACCGGGCCCAGCGTCCCGCACGCCTCACGCGGGGATCTTCGAATGAAAATCGTCGTTGCCGTCATCAAGCCTTTCAAACTCGACGAAGTGCGCGATGCCCTCAATGCGCTCGGCGTTCACGGCATGACCGTGACCGAGGTGAAGGGCTACGGGCGCCAGCGCGGGCATACAGAGATCTACCGCGGCGCCGAATACACCGTGAACTTCCTGCCCAAGATCAAGATCGAGGTCGCGGTCGAATCCGGTCTTGCGGACCGGGTGGTCGACGCGATCGCGGCCGCCGCCAAGACGGGGCAGATCGGCGACGGCAAGATCTTCGTCCTCGATCTGGCGACCGCGGTTCGCATTCGCACAGGCGAAACCGATGCGGCCGCGCTCTGAGCGTCCCGCGCCACCCAATCGCAAGGAGTTGAGAATGACGTTCAAGTCGCATCGCGCGGGGCTCGCCGCTTCCCTCGCGCTCGCAGCAGGCGCCTCGATGCTGCTGGCCCTGCCTGCGCTGGCCCAGACGGCGGCCGCGGCCGCGGAGCCGACCGTCAACAAAGGCGATACCGCCTGGATGCTCACCGCCACCGTCCTGGTGCTGCTGATGACGATCCCGGGCCTCGCGCTGTTCTATGGCGGGCTCGCCCGCTCCAAGAACATGCTGTCGGTGCTGATGCATGTGTTCTACACGGTCTGCATCGTCACCGTGATCTGGGCGGTCTACGGCTACAGCCTCACCTTCACGGGCGGATCGAGCCTGCTCGGCGGCCTCTCCAAAGCCTTCATGGCGGGCATGACGCCCGACTCCAAAGCCGCCACCTTCTCGGTGGGCGTCGCCATCCCCGAATACGTCTATCTGGCGTTCCAGATGACATTCGCGTGCATCACCCCGGCGCTGATCGTCGGCGCCTTTGCGGAACGCATGCGGTTCGCCGCGCTCGCTCTGTTCGTGCCCTTGTGGGTGACCTGCGTCTATTTCCCCATCGCCCACATGGTCTGGTACTGGGCCGGGCCGGACGCGATCGACGCCGCCGCGAAGGCGCTTGCCGCGGCGGGCGACGAAGCCGCCAAGGCCGCCGCGCAGGCGAAACTCGACGAGGTCAACGCCGACTCGGGTCTCATCTTCCAGTGGGGCGCCATCGATTTTGCGGGCGGCACCGTGGTGCACATCAATGCCGGCATCGCCGGCCTCGTCGGCGCGCTGCTCGTCGGCAAGCGGGTGGGCCACGGGCGCGAGTTGATGACGCCGCATTCCCTCACCATGACGATGGTCGGCGCCTCGCTGCTGTGGGTCGGCTGGTTCGGTTTCAACGCAGGCTCGAATCTCGAGGCCTCGGGCGGCGCGGTGCTGGCGATGGTCAACTCCTTCGTCGCCACGGCCGCGGCGGCACTCTCCTGGATGTTCGTGGAATGGGGAGCGAAGGGAAAACCGTCCGTGCTCGGCATCCTCACGGGCGCGGTTGCCGGCCTCGTGGCGGTCACGCCCGCCTCCGGCTTTGCCGGTCCGATGGGTGCGATCGTGCTCGGCCTCATCGCCGGGGCGGTTTGCTACTTCTTCTGCACGACCGTGAAGAACGCGTTCGGCTACGACGACGCCTTCGACGTTTTCGGTGTGCATTGCATCGGTGGAATTGTCGGCGCAATTCTCACCGGCGTGCTCGTCAATCCGGCGCTCGGCGGCACCGGCATCATGGACTACACGACGGGAAAGATCGCCGACTACGCCTTCGCCACGCAGGTGATCGCCCAGAGCAAGGCGGTGGTCCTGACCCTCGCCTGGTCGGGAATCGGATCCGCCATCCTGTTCAAGATCGTCGACCTCCTGGTCGGACTTCGCGTCAAGCCCGAGCTGGAGCGCGAAGGTCTCGACATTGCGGACCACGGCGAGCGGGCCTACGCGGCCTGACGGCCGGGCCGGAGCGGCCGCGCGTCGGGGCCGCGCGCGACAATCGACGGGCGCCGGCGGAAAAAACCCGGCGCCGCCGCGCCCGTCAGGGGCTCCGGGGATCCAATGCTCCCCGGAGCCCTGCGCCTTTGCCGCTGCGCGCGTGGTTAACGGTTAGTCAGGGTTGTCCGGATAAGTTTCCGCGCGCCGCACCGGGCGACGACAGGCCCGATACCGGCGGATGACTCACGATGTCTGCTCTTCCCGAACTGGCGCCTTTGACTTTGGCGGCGGCCGTGATGGCCGCGCTCTCGATCCTCGTTCTGGCCTATCGTCTGGCGGCGCTGCGCAAGCAGAACCGCCAGTTCGCGACGGCGCTCGACAACATGTCCCAGGGTCTTTGCATGCTCGATGCGCGGGGCCAGCTTCTCTTGCTCAATGCGCGCTATCTCGACATGTACAAGCTGTCCCCGGACCATGTGAAACCCGGCTGTTCGTTGCGCGAATTGATCAGATGGCGCGCGGCCGCAGGCACGTTCTCGGGCGATCCCGAAGCCTATGTCGCGACGACGCTTCAGGAAATCGCAGAGGGCAAGCGGGTCGCCAAGCTGATCGATCTGCCCGACGGGCGCACGATCTCCCTTGTCAATCGCCCCATGGCCGACGGCGGCTGGGTCTGCACGCATGACGACGTGACGGAACAGCGCCGCGCCGAGCAACAACATGCTCTGCTGGCCGAGCAGGAACGACGGCGCGTGGTGATCGAGGCGGCGATTGGGGCATTCCGGGATCGCGTCGCCGCCGTTCTCAACACGGTGAGCGAAAGCGCGGCGGCCATGCGCCGCACCGGGGCGACCTTGTCGGAACTGTCGCGCCAGACCGCCGAGCGGGCGAACGGCGCGGCGGCGGTGTCGAGCGAGGCCTCCGCCAATGTGTCGGCGGCGGCCGCGGCGGCCGAAGAGCTGCTCTCCTCGATCGTGGAAATCGGCCGGCAGCTCGATCAGACCGCCGAGGTGGTGCGCGTCACCGTTGCCGAAACCCACACGACCAACGAGCAGGTCGCCGGGCTTGCCGATGCGGCCGGCCGAATCGGCAACGTGCTCAAGCTCATCCGCGATATTGCCGGCCAGACCAATCTGCTCGCCCTCAATGCCACGATCGAGGCGGCCCGTGCCGGCGAGGCCGGGCGCGGTTTCGCGGTCGTGGCCTCGGAGGTGAAGTCCCTCGCGGTGCAGACCTCAAAGGCGACGGAGGAGATCGCGGCGCTGATCGCGGCCGTGCAGGAGTCTTCCGCTGCCGCGGTCGAGGCGATTCGCCGCATCGCGGAGCGCATTCAGGAGATCGACCGTTACACCTCGTCCTGCGCGGCCTCGCTGCAGCAGCAGAACGCCGCGACGGACGAGATATCGCACAACGTCATGAGCGCGGCGCAGGGGGCGGCGATGTTCGGCTCGGTGCTGGAGGACGTGACGGGCGCCGCCAGCAAGACGCAGGGCTCCGCCGAGAGCATGCTGAGTGCCTCGGCCGCGCTCGAGACCGGCGCGACCGAGCTGCGCGCCGAGGTCGAACGCTTCCTGGAGAAGGTCGCCGCCTGAGGAGCTGCGCGGCTACTATTTCGGCTGGACGTCCTGTCGTCCGCCGGGGCTGCCGGGCGGTGGAATGATCGGCATCCGTCCTGCGCTGTCGTCCTTGGGCGGGACATGGATCTCCGTGTCGCCGGTGCGCGGCGGTTTGATCACTCCTTCGGATTCCTCGAGCCGTCGGGAAAGATTTTCGTCAGGCGTCCCGCCGGGCAGCGGCGGTGACGGCGCCGGCACGGGTCGTTCGGCCGGTGCCTTGTCGTGCTCGGGCGGCAGGGGCGCCGCGCCCTGCGCGAACGCAGGCGCGGTGAGGGATAGCGCCAACGCTGCCGCCGCGAGCCAAGCGGCGATGTCGACGCTGCGGGATGCGTGGGGCGTAAGCATCATCCGTTCCTTCGAACGCCTTGAGATAGAACGCGGCGCGCGGGAAACGGTTTCCGGCCAAACGGCGCCGGGGTGGGCTTACACGTCGACGCGCGCCTCGAGCGCGTTTTCCTGAATGAATTCGCGGCGCGGATCGACGACGTCGCCCATCAATTTGGTGAAGATGTCGTCGGCCTCGTCGACCTCCTTCACCTTCACCTGCAGCAGGGAACGGGCGTTCGTGTCGAGTGTCGTTTCCCAGAGCTGCTCGGGA
This sequence comes from Xanthobacteraceae bacterium, assembly GCA_035716025.1. GTDB lineage: Bacteria > Pseudomonadota > Alphaproteobacteria > Rhizobiales > Xanthobacteraceae > JADGHE01. Next base: position 25,382 of record DASTKH010000035.1, on the reverse strand, counting down.
TTCATCTCACCCAGACCCTTGTAGCGCTGCAAGGCAACGCCCTTGCGCCCGCCGGCGAGCACGGCTTCGAAGAGTCCGACCGGGCCATAGACGGGGATCTCCTCGCCCTTGCGCGCCAGCACCGCGGGCCGGCCATAGACGTCCTGCAATGAGCCCGCGTGCTCGTCAAGCTTGCGGGCCTCCGCCGAGCCGAGCAGCGCCTGGTCAATAATGGCGGTTTCCGTGACGCCTCGCAGCGTCCGGGCAAAGCGGAAGCCGTTTTCAAAACGGCCCTGCCAGCCGCGCTCGATGTCCTCCGACAAGGCATCGAGACGCCGCGCGATGTATTCGGCGGCGGCCGCCGCCTTCGCCGGATCGTCGAAGATCGCAGATTGCAGCACGCCGGCGATCGCGGCCTGCTCTACGACGCGCCGGTCGTAGCGGGAATGCAGCCCGTTGAGCACGTTGCGTACGACGCGGGCTTCCTCGACGACCGCGCGCAGATCGGCGCCGGCGCGCGCTGCGCCGTCCGCCGTCCGCAGCACGGCGTCGGCGAGGCCTTCGGCGATGAGATAGTCTTCGAGCGCGCGCTCGTCCTTGAGGTACTGTTCCGAGCGGCCGCGCGTCACCTTATAGAGCGGCGGCTGCGCGATATAGACATAGCCGCGCTCGATCAGCTCCCGCATCTGCCGATAGAAGAAGGTCAGCAGCAGCGTCCGGATGTGCGACCCGTCCACGTCGGCATCCGTCATGATGATGATCTTGTGGTAGCGCACCTTGTCGGCGTTGAATTCGTCGCTGACGCCGGTGCCGAGCGCGGTGATGAGCGTCGCGATCTGCTCGGAGGAGAGCATCTTGTCCGGGCGCACGCGCTCCACGTTGAGGATTTTTCCGCGCAGGGGCAGCACCGCCTGGAACTCGCGGTTGCGCGCCTGCTTGGCGGACCCGCCCGCCGAATCGCCCTCGACGATGAACAGCTCCGACTTTGCGGGGTCGCGTTCCTGGCAGTCGGCGAGCTTGCCGGGCAGGGCGGTGACGCCGAGCGGGTTCTTGCGCGTCAGCTCACGCGCCCTGCGGGCGGCTTCACGCGCCGCGGCGGCCTGCACGACCTTGCCGACGATCGCCCGCGCCTCGGTCGGGTGCTCCTCGAGCCAAATCGCCAGCATTTCGTTGACGATGCCCTCCACGACCGGTTTGACCTCGGAGGAGACGAGCTTGTCCTTCGTTTGCGAAGAGAATTTCGGGTCGGGGACCTTCACGGACAGAACGGCCGTCAGACCTTCGCGACAGTCGTCTCCCGTCAGCGTGATCTTCTCCTTTTTCGAGATGCCGTTCGCTTCCGCATAGCCGGTGATCTGCCGGGTCAGCGCCCCGCGGAACCCGGCGAGATGCGTGCCGCCGTCGCGCTGCGGGATGTTGTTGGTAAAGCACAAAACGGTCTCGTGGTAGCCGTCGTTCCACCACAGCGCCGCCTCGACGGCGATGCCGTCGCGCTCCGCCTTGATGGTGACGGGGCCTGGAATGAGCGCCTGCTTGTTGCGGTCGAGATATTTCACGAACGCCTCGACGCCGCCCTCATAGCGCATTTCTTCGCGCTTCTCGGTGGCGTGGCGCAGATCGACGAGCAGAATGCGGACGCCGGAATTGAGGAAGGCGAGCTCGCGCAGCCGGTGCTCGAGGGTCGAAAAGTCGAACTCGGTCATCGAAAAGGTGGCGGGCGAGGGCAGAAACGTCACCTCGGTGCCGCGCCGTCCGTCCGCCGGGCCCACCGCCGCGAGCGGCGCGACCGGCACCCCGTCGCGGAATTCCATCATGTGCTCGTGGCCGTCGCGCCAGATCCTGAGCTTGAGCCAGGACGACAGCGCGTTCACGACCGAGACGCCGACCCCGTGCAGCCCGCCCGAGACCTTGTACGCGTTCTGGTCGAATTTTCCCCCGGCGTGGAGCTGGGTCATGATGACCTCGGCTGCCGAGACGCCTTCGCCTGCATGGATGTCGGTCGGAATTCCGCGGCCGTTGTCCCTGACCGTCACCGATCCGTCGGCATTGAGAGCCACCGACACCTCGTCGGCATAGCCGGCAAGCGCTTCGTCGATGGCGTTATCGACGACCTCGTAGACCATGTGGTGCAGGCCCGAGCCGTCGTCGGTGTCGCCGATATACATGCCCGGGCGCTTGCGTACGGCATCGAGGCCCTTGAGGACCTTGATCGATTCCGCGCCGTAGTCGGAAGGGGCCGCAGAACGGGCTGGCTCAGCCATTCCAAATCCTTCGAATCGCTTACAAAAAAACTGCGGGGCGAGGCCTTCGATGTGCCATGAAACGGCGCCCGCGTACAGCGAAATAGATGGTGATTAAGTGTCTGAAATTCCAGTGCCTTTCGGCACTTTTTCAAGCCGCCGCACGACCTCCGCCGAAACGCCTCAGTAACCGCGCGTGCGATCCACCAGATGGACGAGCGGCAGGCCCTGCTCGTGGCGCTCGATCTGCGCCAGCACCTGGGCAACCAGCACGTCCGGATCGAGGTCGCCGGCATTGTGCGGAGTGACGGTGACGCCGGGGTGGCTCCACAGCGGGCTGTCCGGCGGCAGCGGCTCGGTCGCAAACACGTCAAGCGTTGCCCCCGCGAGGGTGCCTTCCTTGAGCGCCGCGAGGATGTCGGCATCGCTCTGCGAGCGGCCGCGGCCGGCGTTGACGAGATAGGCCCCGCCCAGCGCCCCGTCGCGCTTGAGCTTGCGGAAGAGCGCGCGATTGAGAATCCCCTCCGTCTCCGGCGTTGCCGGCAACAGGCAGACGAGGATCTCGGTACGCGCGAGAAACGCGTCGAGCCCGTCGGGACCGTGGAAGCATTCGATGTCGGGCAGGCGGCGGGGCGTGCGGCTCCACCCCGCCACGCGGAACCCGACCGCACGCAGCGCGGCGGCGGCGGCGGCGCCGATCGCGCCGAGCCCCATCACCCCGACCGCGACGGCGGCGGCGGCCGGCTGCGGGTGCCCGCGCCAGAGGCGCGCGCGCTGCTGGGCGTCGTAGAGCCGTTGCCGGCGGTGATGCATCAGCACGTGAAGCAGCACGTACTCGACCATGCGGTTGGTGAGGTCGGGATGGACGGCGCGAACGAGCGGCACCGCCGGCAAGGTCGGGTCGGCCAACATGGCATCGACTCCGGCGCCGAGATTGAAGATCGCTTTGAGATTGGGGAGCGCGGCGAAGGCCCCGGGCGGCGGATGCCATCCGCAGGCATAGGCGATGTCGGCCGGCGTGCCGACGTCCGGCCAGCAGCGGATGTCGCGCCGTCCCGCCTCCCGGCGAAAGCGTGCAATCCAGTCGGCGGCCGAAGGTCCCGTCACCGCGATCAGGATGGCGCCCGCCATGGTGCTACTGCGCGACGATATCCGCGGCCGCGGTTTCGAGGTTGAAGGCGGCGGCGAACAGCGCCCGCGTGTAATCGCTTTGCGGGTTGGCGAAGACGTCCTGCGCCGGCCCCTGCTCCACGACTTTGCCGTGGCGCATGACGATGAGCCGGCTCGCGAGCGCGGCGACAACACGCAGATCGTGCGAGATGAACATATAGGTGAGGTCGCGGCGTTTCTGCAGCGCGCGCAACAGGTCGACGATTTGCGCCTGGATCAGCATGTCGAGCGCGCTCGTCGGCTCGTCCAGCACGACGAAGCGCGGCTCGAGCACGATTGCGCGGGCGACCGCGATGCGTTGGCGCTGGCCCCCGGAAAACTCGTGCGGGTAGCGGAACCGGCTTTCCGGGTCGAGCCCCACATCCTCGAGCGCCCGCACCACGCGGGCGTCGCGCTCCGCCGCCTTCATGCCGGGATGATGAACCCACAAGCCTTCCTCCACGATGTCGGACACGGCCATGCGCGGGCTCAGCGAACCGTAGGGGTCCTGGAAGACGATCTGCATATGGCGCCGGTACGGCAGCATCTGCTTGAAGCGAAGGCGCTGGATGCTGTCGCCCATGAACACCACCGGCCCCTCCGAGGAGATGAGCCGCAGGATGGCGAGGCCGAGCGTGGTCTTCCCGGAGCCGGATTCTCCCACAACGCCAAGGGTCTCGCCTTGTCGCACCGCGACGGAGACGCCGTCGACCGCTTTGATGAAACCGACGGTTCGCCGCAACAGGCCGCGGCGGATCGGGAACCAGACCTTCAGGTCCCGCGTCTCGACGACGATGGGCGCCTGCGGCGCGAGCGGCGCCGGATCGGGTTTCGGCTCCGCGGCCAAGAGCGCGCGGGTGTAGGCGTGCTGCGGCGTTCGGAACACGTCCTCGGTCGGCCCCTGCTCGACGATCTTGCCGCGCTGCATGACGCAGACCCGGTTCGCGAGCTTTCTCACAATGCCGAGATCGTGGGTGATGAACAGGATCGCCATTCCGAGGCGCTGCTGCAGCGCCTTGAGCAGATCGAGAATCTGCGCCTGAACGGTGACGTCGAGCGCCGTGGTCGGCTCGTCGGCGATGAGGAGGTCCGGCTCGTTGGCGAGCGCCATTGCGATCATCACGCGCTGGCGCTGCCCGCCGGAAAGCTGGTGCGGGTAGCTTGCGAGCCGGCTCTCGGGATCGCGGATGCCCACCTGGTCGAGAAGTTCAATGATGCGGGCGCGCGCGGCCGCGCCGGTCACGCCCTTGTGCAGAAGCAAAATTTCCCCGATCTGCTGCTCGATCGTGTGCAGCGGGTTGAGCGAAGTGGTGGGCTCCTGGAAGATGATCGTGATGTCGTTGCCGCGTACATGGCGGATGTCCCGTTCGGACAGGCTCAACAGATCGCGTCCCTTGAACAGGATCGATCCGGAAGGGTGGCGGGCCGCCGGATAGGGCAGAAGCTTGAGGATCGAAAGTGCGGTGACGGACTTGCCGGAGCCCGATTCCCCGACCAGCGCAACGGTCTCGCCGGGAGCCACATCGAACGAGATTCGATCGACCGCAAGGGTCTCCTGCATCCCGTGACGGAACGCAACGGAAAGGTCGCGGACGCAAAGAAGAGAATTCGTCATCCGCTTCGTCCGTATCTCTCACCGATCGTGCCTTCGCCCATGTCGGGGACTCCTTGAGACCCTGTCCGTTCTCACCCGAAGGTCCTGCGCGGGTCGAAGGCATCGCGCACTGCCTCGCCCACGAAGATCAGCAGCGACAGCATGATGGCGACCGAGAAGAAGCCGGTGAGCCCGAGCCACGGCGCCTGAATGTTCGCCTTGCCCTGCGCCAGGAGCTCGCCGAGCGAGGGCGAGCCGGGCGGCAGGCCGAACCCGAGAAAGTCGAGCGCCGTCAGCGTCATCACCGAGGAGGACAGCACGAAGGGCAGCATCGTCATCGTCGCCACCATCGCGTTCGGCAGGAGGTGGCGGAAGATGATGGTCGTGTTGGAAACACCGAGCGCACGCGCGGCCTGGATGTACTCGAAATTGCGCCCGCGCAGGAATTCCGCACGCACGAGGCCGACGAGCGACACCCAGGAGAACAGCAGCAGAATGCCCAGCAGCACGAAGAAGCCGGGCGTCAGCACCGAGGAAATGATGAGCAGCAGGTAAAGCGAGGGGATCGACGTCCAGATTTCGATGAAGCGCTGGAACAGAAGGTCGGTCCAACCGCCGAAATAGCCCTGCACGGCGCCGGCGGCGACGCCGACCGCCGACGAGATGACCGTAAGGATGAGCCCGAACAGCACCGAGATGCGAAAGCCGTAGATGAGCCGTGCCACGACGTCGCGGCCCTGGTCGTCGGTGCCGAGCCAGTTCATCTCGAGGTCGCGGCAGGAGCTTCCGCCCTTCTTCTCCGCCACGGGGCGGCATTGCTCGTCCGTCAGCATCCAGGTAGGCGGGGAAGGCGCGGGCGTAGGCAGGTCGAGATTGTGCGTGTCATAGGAATAGCGGATCGGCGGCCAAAGCATGTAGCCGCCCTTCTCGGCGATCAGGTTCTGCAGATAGGGATCCCGATAGTCCGCGGCGGTTTCGAATTCGCCGCCGAATGCGGTTTCGGAATAGGTGCGGAACACCGGGAAATAGGAACGCCCGTCGACGGAGATGTAGAACGGCTTGTCGTTGGCGATGAATTCCGCGCCGAGCGATACCACGAACAGCACGAGAAAGATCCAGAAGGACCAGTACCCGCGCCGGTTCGCCTTGAAGTTCTCCCAGCGGCGCCGGTTGATCGGCGACAGCCAGCCGCGCCGCGGTCGCGCCTTCTTGCCCCGCTCCGGGGCGGTCGGCGTGGGCTCGGGGGGCAGCGGTGCGGCAGGCTTCGCACCACCCGGTAAAGTTCTCTCGTCCACCCGAACGTCCATCGCGACCTAGACCTCTCGCGTTTCGAAGTCGATGCGGGGATCGATCCAGGTGTAGGTGAGATCCGAGATCAGGCCGACGACGAGCCCGACGATCGAGAAAATGTAAAGAGTCGCAAACACCACCGGATAATCGCGGTTGAGGACGCTCTCGAAGCCGAGCAGGCCCAATCCATCGAGGGAAAAGATCGTCTCGATGAGCAGGGAGCCGGTAAAGAACGCGCTCACGAACGCGCCCGGAAAGCCCGCGACCACGATCAGCATCGCGTTGCGGAACACGTGTCCGTAGAGCACCTGGCGCTCGGTGCACCCTTTCGCGCGTGCGGTCAGCACGTACTGCTTGCGGATTTCGTCGAGGAAAGAGTTCTTGGTGAGCAGCGTGATGGTCGCGAAGGCGCCGATCCCCATCGAGATCAGGGGGAGGGCGAGATGCCAGAAATAATCGAGAATTTTCGCGTACCACGGCAAAGCCCACCAATTGTCGGAGGTCAGGCCGCGCAAGGGGAACAGGTCAAAAAAGGAGCCGCCGGCAAAGAGAATGATGAGAAGGATCGCGAACAGAAAGCCGGGGATCGCATAGCCGACGACGATGACGCCCGAGGTCCAGATATCGAAGCGCGAGCCGTCTCGCACGGCCTTGCGGATGCCGAGCGGTATCGAGATGAGATAGCTCAGAAGCGTCATCCAGATGCCGAGCGACATCGATACGGGCAGCTTCTCCTTGATCAGCTGCAGCACGCTCACGTCGCGGAAATAGCTCTTGCCGAAGTCGAAGCGAAGATAGTTCCACAGCATGAGCAGAAAGCGCTCGTGCGCCGGCTTGTCGAAGCCGAACTGCTTCTCAAGCTGGGCGATGAAGGCGGGGTCGAGGCCCTGCGCCCCGCGATATTTGGAGTTCACCGCGTCGGCCTGCCCCTGGAATTGGCCGCGCGCGCCGAAATCGCCGGCGCCGCCGGAAATGCGCGAGGTCGCGCCGGTATCCGAGCCGGTCACCCGCGCGATCACCCGCTCCACCGGGCCGCCGGGAGCGAACTGTACCACGAGGAACGACACCAGCATGATTCCGAGCAGCGTCGGGATCATGAACAGGATGCGGCGGATGATGTAGGCCGTCACGGGCTTTGCCTCTTTAGCCTTATCCGGCCCGTTCGAGCTTTGCAGCTTTGGCCGGATCGTACCACCATGTCTCAAGAACGCCGCGCGCGAAGCGCGGCTTCACGGGCGGCCGGTGGTAGACGTCCCAATAGGCGATCCAGTGGCTCGCCTTGTACCAATGGGGGATCCAATAGCGCCCGGCGCGGATCACCCGGTCGAGCGCCCGGCACGCCACCACGAGTTCCGCACGGCTCTTCGCACCGACGATCGCTTCGATCAAGCGGTCGACGGCCGGGTCGGCAATGCCGGCGAGATTTTGCGAGCCGGGCGTCGACGCCGCCCGCGAGGAGAAATAGCCGCGCAGGGCGTCCCCCGGCGTGGTCGAAAAGGTGAAGCGTTCGACCGTGAGGTCGAAATCGAAGCCATCGACGCGCCGCCGGAACTGTACCGGATCGACGAGCCGCAGCGTCGCGTGGATGCCGAGCGTGCCGAGGTTCTTGATGAAAGGCATATGGTGCGGCTCGAACGTCGGCTCGTCGATCAGGAATTCGACCGACAATTGCTCGCCCTTCTCGTTCACCCGCCGGCCGTCTTTGATCGTCCAGCCGGCCTCCCGCAGCAACTGGCTCGCGCGCCGCAGCAGACGGCGGTCCTGGCCCGAGCCGTCGCTGACCGGCGGAACGAACGGTTCGCCGAACACGTCGTCCGGCACTCGGCCGCGGAACGGTTCGAGCAGGGCAAGCTCCTCGGGGCCCGGCCTGCCCTTCGCCATCATGTCGGAGTTCTGAAAGACCGAATGGGTGCGCTCGTAAGACCCGTACATGATGTTCTTGTTGGTCCATTCGAAGTCGAAGGCGTCGATCAGAGCCTCCCGGACGCGGGGGTCTTTGAACTTCTCCCGCCGCGTGTTGATGAACCAGCCCTGCGCGCCTGAGGGCGTGTCGTCGGGGAGGACCTCGCGTTTCACGCGTCCGTCGCGAATCGCGGGAAAGTCGTAGCGCGTCGCCCAGACGCGGGAGGTGAACTCTTCCCGGAACAGATAGGCCTTGGCGGTGAACGCCTCGAATCCCACCTCCCGGTCCCGGAAATATTCGAACCGCACGGTCTCGAAATTGAACTGGCCGCGCATCACCGGCAAGGCGGCGCCCCACCAGTCCTTCACCCGCACGAACTCGATATAGCGGTTGGGCTCGAAGCGGCCGACCTTGTAGACGCCGGAGCCGAGAGGCACGTCGAGCGTCGTCTCGTCGAACGGCCGGTTGGCATAATAGGCGCGTGAAAAGATCGGCAAGGTCGCGGCGAACAGCGGCACATCGCGCGCGCGCGAAGGCGCGAAGCGTACCGCGAGGGTCGCCGCGTCCTCCGCTTCCGCGCCTTCCATGTCGCGCAGCATCTGCGCGATGATCGGGTGGCCCTTCTCCTTGAGGACGTTCAGCGAGAAGGCCGCATCCTGCGCGGTCAGCGGCGTGCCGTCATGAAAGCGCGCCTCGGGGCGCAGGAGGAAGCGGTAGAGCGTCCCGTCGGCCGAGACCCGGACCGCGCGCGCTGCATAGCCGTAAACGGCGTCGGGTTCGTCGAGCGCGCGCGCCATCAGGGTGGCGAAGGTGAGCTGCATGCCCTGCGCGCCGTCTCCCTTGAGAATGAAACTGTTGAGCGAATTGAATGTGAGAAACGACTGATTATAGGCCCGGCTCGGGCCGATTTGCGAAAACACCCCGCCTTTCGGGGCGTTCGGGTTGACATAGTCGAAATGGGCAAAATCCGCAGGGTATTTCAGATCCCCGAATGCCGAAAGACCGTGCCGCTCGACCTCCTCCTGCTCCGCGCTCGCCGCCGCCGGGGTAGGGCCGCGCGGGAGGGCGAAAAGCGCGGCCGCGCACGCCGCACCCCCCGAAATCACCGCGCGACGGGAAACGGGAGGAAGCGGCGCCGTCACGGTTGCCGGCCTGTCTTGGCGGCGCGGGTGCCGTCCCACCACCAGATCGTCGGGAACGCCGCTATGCCGTAGATCGGCATTTTCTCGGGCCGGGCGAAGCGGTCCCAGCGTGCGGTGCGCGCCTTGTCGTAGGTGAACTGCGGAACGACGTAATGATTCCATAACAGGACGCGATCGAGCGCCCGCGTCGCGGCGACAAGCTCGGCGCGGTCCTTCGCGTAGATGATGCGCTCGATCAGCGCATCGACGGCCGGGTTGCGGATGCCCGCATAGTTGCGCGAGCCCGGCCGGTCGGCGGCCGCCGAACTCCAGTAGTCGCGCTGTTCGTTGCCGGGCGAGAGCGACTCCGGCCACACCGCCGTGATGATGTCGAAATCCCAGTTGCGCAGCCGGTTCTCGTACTGCGAATCGTCGACGGTCCGCACCGTCACGGTGATGCCGAGTCGTTCGAGCGAGGGCTTGTAGAACAGGTTGAGCCGCTCGCTGTTGGGATCGTTGTCGAGGAATTCGACCGTGAACGGCTCGCCCGTCTTGGCGTTCACGAGCTTGTGGTCGCGGACGATCCAGCCGGCCTCGCGCATGAGACGCAGCGCCTCGCGCAGGTTGCTGCGCGTTGCCTGCGGGTTACCGCCCACCGGGTTCTTGAACGGCGTGGTGAAGACCTCGGCGGGAACCTTGTCGCGCACCGCTTCGAGGATCTCGCGCTCGAGCCCCTGCGGCAATCCGTCCTCGGCCGCGGGCGGGGCCGTAAAGGCCGCGGCCTCCCCGGACCCTTCACCGTTCGGCCGCCAGTTCCAGGCCAGCTCGGTGCCCTCGAAATAGCTGTCGATGCGCCGGTACTGGCCGTAGAACATCTGCTTGTTCATTTCCTCGAAATCGAAGGCGTAATTGAACGCCTGGCGCACGCGCGGATCCTTGAATTTGTCGCGCCGCGTATTGAACACGAAGCCCTGCATCCGCCCCACATTGCGGACGGGAAACTCTTCCAGCGCGACGCGCTTGTCGCGCACGGCCGGAAAATCATAGGCGGTCGCCCAGGCCTTGGCGCTGCTTTCCGTGCGAAAATCGATCTGGTCGGCCTTGAAGGCTTCGAGCGCCACCGTCGGGTCGCGGAAATACTCGTAACGGACCTGGTCGAAATTGTCGCGGCCGACATTCACCGCCAGATCCTTGCCCCAATAATCCGGCACCCGCTCATAGACGATGTTGCGGCCGGGCTCGAAGCTCTTGATGCGGTAGGGGCCCGAGCCGAGAGGCGGCTCGAGCGTGGTCGCCGTGACGTCGCGCTTTCGCCCGTTGCGGTCGGTGCCCTCCCACCAGTGCTTCGGCAGGATCGTGAGCTGTCCCACGATCTGCGGCAGTTCGCGGTTTCCCGGGGCGTCGAACGTGAAGGTCACCTCGCGCTCGCCCGTCTTCTCGGCCTTCACGACATGCCGGTAATAGGCGGCGAACATCGGGCTGTTCGCCTTGAACACGTCGAGCGAATAGATCACGTCCTCAGGGGTGATGGGCTTGCCGTCGTGCCACTTGGCCTGCGGGCGCAGCCGGTAGGTAACGGAGGAAAAGTCCGGCGGATAACGCAGGCTTTCGGCGATAAGCCCATATTCGGTCGACACCTCGTCGAGCGAGGCGGTCATCAGGGTCTCGGAGGTGAGGTCGAGGCCGGCCGCAAGCGAGCCTTTCACGCCCGCGACCACCGCGTTGAGGTTGTCGAACGTGCCAAGGGCGGAAAGCCGGACCGTACCGCCCTTGGGGGCGTGCGGGTTCACGTAATCGAAATGCTTGAAATCGGCGGGATATTTGATGCTCCCGAACAGCGAGGCCGCATGCCGCCACTCCGGTGCAGCGGATTGCGGATTGGCCGTGCTCAGAGCGGCGCCGGCCGCGATGGCGATCGCGGCGAGGCGGAAAAGCCAAGTCATCACGCGCACGTCCTTATCGCGTTCGGGAGACAACGCGCAAATCGGCAAACCGTCGCCACCCAATTATGACGGTTTTTCGGTCATGCGCCAGCAGCCGCCCGCTCGACGGCCGCCGTGCTTCAACTTGCCGCCAAGCGCGCCGCGGACGAACTCCGTCGAGGCTACTGCGCCTTCGCGGGCGCGGACGGCTGCGCGCCCTGGCCCTGGCCTTGTGCCTGCCCTTCCTGCGCGGGCGCTTCCGCGACTTTCGGCAGCGGCAGCGGGCTGTCGGAGTTCTGGTTCAGGAACGCGATGATGTTGGCGCGGTCGCTCGCGCGCTTGTCGCCCGCATAGGACATCTTCGTCCCGGGAGCAAAGCCCTTCGGGTCCAAGATGAAGGCGTTCAGGTCCTCGAAGGTCCACTTGCCGCCTTTGCTCTTGAGGGCATCCGAATACGCGAACCCCTCATGCCCGGCCTTGTCGCGGCCGACCACCCCGTAGAGGTTGGGGCCGACGCGGTTCGGTTCGCCCTTGCCGAAAGTGTGGCAGGTCATGCACTTCTTGACCGCGTTCTGCCCGGCTTTGGGGTCGGCGCTTGCGAGGAGCGCGGCGATCGGCTTCTCGGCTTCGGCGGGTGCGGCCGGCTCTTTTGCGGCGTGCTCCTCCGGCACGGCGATCTCGTAGCCCGGTTTCTCCGGCTTGGCGGGCGAGAACACGGCGCCGGCGGTGATGTTGAGGGCCAGGGTGACGAGGCAGGTGAACAACACCGCGCCGAGCACTTTGTTGAGTTCAAAGGAATCCATCGACGGCGGCTCCGGACAGCGGGTTCAGGAAACAGCCATGCGGGCGCATGAGGCAGGCGGCGGACTGATAGCCGGTTTGCGGCGCCTCTGGCAACCCGTATAAGCGGCAGGCCGACGGGAATTTCGTCCATCGCCTCAAGCCCGGCGGCGAGACCCGGCCATGGCGCGCTCCGACGTCCTCGTCATTATCCCGGCCCGCATGGGCGCAAGTCGGCTCCCCGGCAAGCCGCTCATCGATCTCGCGGGCGAGCCGATGATCGTCCACGTCGTGCGGCGAGCCGTGGCGGCGCAGGTGGGCCCTGTGGTCGTGGCGACCGACTCCGGGGCGATCGCGACGGCGGTCGAGAAGGCGGGGGGCCGCGCGGTGCTGACGCGCGCCGACCATGCGAGCGGCTCCGACCGCGTGCACGAAGCCGCCGACATCGTGGATTCGGAGCGGCGGGCCGGGATCATCCTCAATGTCCAGGGCGACCGGCCGACACAGAACCCGGACGACCTCCGCGCCGCGCTCGCGCTGCTCGACGACCCCGCGGTCGATATCGGCACCATTGCGGGAGAGATCCTGCGGCCCGAGGACCGGGACGACCCCAACGTCGTCAAGGCGGTCGGCACCCCGGTCGGCCCAGCCCGGCTGCGCGCGCTCTACTTCACGCGGGCGACCGCCCCGTGGGGCGAGGGGCCGCTCTACGCCCATGCCGGGCTTTATGCCTACCGCCGCGCCGCCCTCGAACGTTTCGTGCGGCTGCCGCCGTCCCCGCTCGAGCGGCGCGAGCGGCTCGAACAATTGCGGGCGCTCGAAGCAGGTTTGCGCATCGACATCGCACTTGTCGGCTCCGATCTGCTCGACGTGAACACGCCGGCCGACCTCGAACGGGCGCGCGCGCGCCTCGAAGGTTGACTTCACGCGCCCGCCCGCCTACCGCAAGCGCATGAGCCAACGTCCGAAAATCGCGTTCCAGGGGGAACCCGGCGCGAATTCCCACATTGCCTGCGAGGAGGTTCATCCCGACCATGAGCCGCTGCCCTGCGCGACCTTCGAGGACGCGCTCGCGGCCGTGACCTCCGGAGAGGCCGCGCTCGGCATGATCCCGATCGAGAACTCGATCGCCGGGCGCGTCGCCGACATCCACCACCTGCTGCCGCGCGCGGACCTTCACATCGTCGGCGAACACTTCCTGCCGGTCCACTTTCAGCTCATGGCCCCCAAGGGGGCGAGCCTGAAGAGCATCCGGACGGTGGAGAGTCATATCCATGCGCTCGGTCAGTGCCGCCGTTTCATCCGGGAGCACGGCTTTGCCGCCGCCATCTCGGGCGACACCGCAGGGGCCGCCCGTCACGTCGCGGAAGCCGGCGACCCGACGCGCGCCGCGCTCGCCCCGCGCCTTGCCGCCGCGATCTACGGGCTCGAAATCCTCGCCGAGAATGTCGAGGACGAGGATCACAACACCACGCGCTTCGTCATCCTCGCGAAGGACAAGAAATGGGCGCCGCGCAACGGCGCGCCGATGATCACCACCTTCGTGTTCCGGGTGCGCAACGTTCCGGCGGCGCTCTACAAGGCGCTCGGCGGCTTCGCCACCAACGGCATCAACATGACGAAGCTTGAAAGCTACATGGTGGAGGGCAACTTCTTCGCCACGCAGTTCTATGCCGACGTCGAGGGCCATCCGGAGGACCGGGGGTTGGCCTTCGCGCTCGAGGAGCTGCAATTCTTCTCGAAGGAACTGCGGATCCTCGGCGTCTATCCTGCGCACCCGTTCCGCGCGACCTTCAGGGAAGAGAAGGACTGAACGGCCGAGTGCCGGCCTCGGTCGGGCGGCCGACCGTCACGTTGAGGTCGCGCACGAGCCCGTTCGCGAGCGAATAAACCCATCCGTGCACATGGACATCCTGGCCGCGCGCCCAGGCCTCCTGCACGAAGACGTCCGAAGCGACGTTCCGAACTTGGCGCACGACATTGAGCTCGCACAACCGGTCGAGCCGCGCGCGTTCGTCCGCGATCGCCTCGAGTTCGGCGCGATGCGCATGATAGACCTCGCGGATGGGATGCAGCCAGTGATCCACGAGGCCGCGCCGCTTCCCGTCGACGGCCGCGGCGACGCCGCCGCAGCCGTAGTGGCCGACCACCAGGATGTGCCTGACCTTCAAGACTTCGACCGCATATTGCAGGACGGAAAGATAGTTGGCGTCCTGCGGCGGCGCGAGATTGGCGACGTTGCGGTGGACGAACAGCTCCCCCGGCGCGAGGCCGACGATCTCGTTCGCCGGCACCCGGCTGTCGGAGCAGCCGATCCAGAGATATTCGGGCGCCTGCTGTCCGACGAGGCGGCGGAAGAAATCGGCGTCGGCCGCCACCTTTCGCTCGGCCCAGGCGCGATTGTTGGCTTTCAGGTGGTCCAGCATGGTGCGAGGGAGGGGCTTCCGTGGCGCGGCGTCAGAGCGTCTGGTTGTAGGCGCCGACTTCCGGGTTTTCGCGCAGCACCGCGTCGACGGCCTTGAACATCTCGCGCATGCGCGCCTCCGACACCGGGCTTTCCACCACCACGACAAGCTCGGGCTTGTTGGAAGAGGCGCGCACGAGCCCCCACGTGCCGTCCTCGACCGTCACCCGCACGCCGTTGACCGTGACGAGGTCGCGGATCGCCTGGCCGGCGACGGGGCGGCCATTTCGCTTGGCTTCCTCGAAATGTGTCACCACCCGCTCCACCACGTCGTACTTCACCTCGTCGGCGCAGTGCGGCGCCATCGTCGGGGACTGCCAGGTCCTTGGCAGCGCGCTCCTCAACTCGGAAAGCTTGGCGTTGGGGTTGCGGTCGAGCATCTCGCAGACGGCGATCGCGGAGACGAGCCCGTCGTCGTAGCCGCGCCCGAACGGCGGATTGAAGAAGAAGTGGCCCGACTTCTCGAATCCCGCGAGTGCACCGGTCTCGTGGACGCGGCGCTTCATGTAAGAGTGGCCGGTCTTCCAGTAGTCGGTCTTGGCGCCGTTCTGGGCGAGAACCGGATCGGTCATGAACAGCCCGGTCGACTTCACGTCGACCACGAAGGTCGCGCCGGGATGCAAGCTGGACATGTCGCGCGCCAGCATCACGCCCACCTTGTCGGCAAAGATTTCTTCGCCCGTATCGTCCACCACGCCGCAGCGGTCGCCGTCGCCGTCGAATCCGAGGCCGAGATCCGCCTGGCTCGCGCGCACCGCGTCGCGGATCGCGTGCAGCATCTTCATGTCCTCGGGGTTCGGGTTGTATTTCGGGAACGAGTGGTCGAGCGCGCAGTCGAGCGGCACGACCTCGCAGCCAATCGCCTGGAGCACCCGCGGGGCAAAGGCCCCGGCGGTACCGTTGCCGCAGGCGCAGACCACCTTCAGGCGCCGCTTGAGCCGTTCGCGCCGCGTCAAATCGGCGATATAGCGTTCGGGGAAGTTCTCGACATAGACATACGACCCGCCCCCGCGAAGCTCGAAATCCGCCGCCAGCACGCATTCCTTGAGCCGCGTCATCTCGTCGGGCCCGAAGGTGAGCGGCCGGTTCGCCCCCATTTTCACGCCGGTCCAGCCGTTGTCGTTGTGGGAGGCGGTTACCATCGCGACGCACGGCACATCGAGCGCGAATTGCGCGAAATAGGCCATCGGCGACAGCGCAAGCCCGATATCGTGCACCCTGCAGCCGGCGGCCATCAGGCCGGTGACGAGCGCCATCTTGATCGAGGCCGAGTAGCCGCGAAAATCGTGGCCGGTCACGATTTCGGGCTTCGCCCCCATGCGGTGAATGAGCGTGCCGAGGCCCATGCCGAGCGCCTGCACGCCCATGAGGTTGATCTCCTTCTCGAACAGCCAGCGCGCGTCATATTCGCGAAAGCCCGTCGGCTTCACCATCGGGCGGGCCTCGTAAGCAAGCGTGTTGGGCGCGAGCGCGGGTTCGGGCTTCGGAAACATCGGGAGGCACCTCGGGGGAGACGGTCTTTGCGGCAGGCATAACCCAACGCCGCAGGCGCGGGAAAGGTCCGGGCCCTGCCTCGCAGCCCGAACGGCCCGGCGCCCACGTCCTCGGGCCCGCGCTTATGCACGAAGGCCGCGCGTGGGGCGCCGGCTGCCGCTACTGCTCCATCACGAGGGAGCCGCTGCGGAATTCGTAGCGCGTAAGGCGCGACAGGAAGGACATGCCGAGCAGATTCTGGCCAAGCCGCCCGCGCGGAACGATCACGGCCTCGACGTCCTGGACCTCGAGCGGGCCGACGCGGATCGACGCGAGGCGCACGCTGTCGGCCTCCACGATTCCATTCGCCGTCTGGATGCGCAGCCGTCGGCCGCGCAAGGCGGGCGCAATGTCGAGGCGCGCGGCCGTCTCGCTGGTCAGGGCGACGATCGAGGCGCCGGTGTCGACGATGAACGGCACGCGCTGGCCGCCGATCACGGCATCGACGCCGAAATGCCCGCCCGTGTCGCGCGCGACGAAAAGGATTTCGCTGCCGCCGCGCGCAGGCTTCGCCTCCGCATGCGGGGATGCCGGCGCCGGGGCCTGCTCGGCCGGCGGCCCATCGAGCCCGATCCGGGAGGCGAGCTCGCCGGCGAGACCGGCGAACAGCAGAAGGGCGACGCAGAAAAAGGCCAGGGGCCGCATGGGGCATCCTTTGATCGCCCCGCCGGTTTAGCAGCACCCCCGGCCGGCGATCGAGCCGATTTGGCGCGTGCCGGCCGCGTGATCCGCCGGCATGGTTGAGACGGGCTTGCGGCCGCCGCTTGAATGCGAGGGATTGCGTCCCTTCACGGTCAGGTGCCGCGCGGCTTGGCGCGGCGCGTGGCAGGTGCGGCGAGCGGGTCGTCCGGCCACGGGTGCTTGGGATAGCGGCCGCGCATCTCGGCGCGGACCCCCGCATAGCTGCCGCGCCAGAAGCCGGGCAGGTCGCGCGTCACCTGCACCGGGCGGTGTGCGGGCGACAGCAGCGCGATCACAAGCGGCGCGCGGCCGCCCGCCACGGCGGGATGGCGATCGAGTCCGAAGAGTTCCTGCACCCGCACCGCAACCTGGGGCTCGTCGTCTTCGTAGGAAATGGGGATTCGGGAGCCGGAAGGGGCCTCGAAATGCGTCGGCGCCTCGGCGTCGAGCCGGCGGCGGAGGGTCCAGGGCAGGAGGGCCTGCACGGCGCCCGCAAGGGTCTCCGCATGGAGGTCGGCCAACGCCGTTTTTCCCGCAAGGGCCGGCGCGAGCCAATCGGCCGCGCGTACGGAGAGCGCGGCGTCGGAGAGGTCGGGCCATTCATCTCCCTCGATCCGCCGCAGGAACATGACCCGCTGCCGCCATTGGACGAGCGTCGGTGTCCAGGGCAGGCGATCGAGCCCGAGGCGCGCGATGCCTTCCGCGAGCATGCGGGCGGTCTCGGCGTCGGCAACGACGCCTTGCGGCTGCTCGGCGAGCGTGAGCGCGCCGAGGCGGCGGGTCCGCCTCCCGCGCAGACTGGCGCTCGCCGGGTCGAAGGCGACGGTCTCGCTTTCGGCGATCGCATCGGCAAACAGCGCCTCGATGTCCGCCAGCGCCAGCGGTGCCGCGAGGAGAATGCGCGCGCGGGCCGCCGTGCCGCTCAGCTCCGCCACCGCGAGAAAGGGTTCGCGCGCGAGCGGCGAGGCGGCGTCCACGACCGCGCCGCGCCCATTCGCCAGCAGAAACTGGCCTTCGTCTCCGCGGCTCTTTGCAATGCGGTCGGGGTAGGCGAGGGCAAGCCATGCGCCCGGTGAAGGTTGTCCCTTCAGCGGCACAGGGGCCGCGGGCGGGGTCACGGCCACGGCATCGGCAGCGATCCGCGCCCAGCGTTTGGCCATCTGCCGCGCGTCCTCGGCGCGGCGCGACCGGTCGCGCGCGAGCGCTTCGAGGCGGCGAGACAGATCGACATCGTCGCCGCCCAGCCCGCGTTCGGTGAGGAGAAGCGCTATCGCGGAGGCTTCCTCTTGCGCGCCCTGCCGTGCGGCGGCCAGCACCATGCGGGCGAGGCGCGGCGGCAGCGGCAGCCGCCGCAGGCGGCGCCCCTCCGGCGTGATGGCGCCGTCCGTGTCGAGGGCCCCGAGCGTGCGCAAGAGGGCGCGGGCCTCGGCAAGCGCGGCGTGCGGCGGCGGGTCGAGAAAGGATAGCGCGGAGACATCCCGCGCACCCCATTCCGCAAGATCGAGCACCAAGGCCGACAGATCGGCTGAGAGAATTTCGGGCCGCGCGAAGGCCGGCAGCGCGGCCGTTTGTGGCTCATCCCAGAGGCGAATGCACACTCCGGGCTCTGTGCGCCCGGCACGGCCGCGCCGCTGGTCGGCCGCGGCGCGCGAGACCCGCACGGTCTCGAGGCGGGTCAGGCCGACCGCCGGTTCGTAGCGCGGCACGCGGGCGAGCCCGCAGTCGACCACGATGCGCACGCCCTCGATGGTGATCGAGGTCTCGGCGATCGCCGTCGCCAGCACGACCTTGCGGTGCCCGGGAGGCGCCGGCGCGATCGCCCGGTCTTGCGCCTCGCGGTCGAGCGCACCATAGAGCGGCACGACCGCAAGCTTCGGGTCGGAGATCATGTTCGAAAGCAGGCTTTCGGTGCGGCGGATTTCCGCCGCGCCTGGCAGAAAGACGAGCGCCGAGCCGTGCTCCGCACGCAGCGCCCGGACGGTCGCCTCGGCGACCTGCTGTTCGATCGGCTTGGCCGGATCGCGGCCGACATAGCGCGTTTCGACCGGGAAGGCGCGGCCCTTGCTTTCGATCACCGGCGCGTCGCCCAAGAGTCGCGCCACCCGCGCGCCGTCGAGCGTCGCCGACATGACGAGGAGCCGCAACGTCTCCTGCAGGGCGGTCTGGCTTTCGCGCGCGAGCGCGAGGCCGAGATCGGCGTCGAGCGAGCGTTCGTGAAATTCGTCGAACAGCACCGCGGCGATGCCTTCCAAAGCCGGGTCGTCGAGGATGAGGCGGGTGAACACGCCTTCGGTGACGATCTCGATGCGGGTCTTGCGGCTCACGCGCGAGCCGAACCGCACCCGCAGCCCCACGGTCTCGCCGACCTCCTCGCCGAGGCTGCGGGCCATGCGCTCCGCGGCTGCGCGGGCGGCGAGGCGTCGCGGCTCGAGAACGACGATCCGCCGCCCTTCCGCCCAGGGTTCGCGGGCGAGCACGAGTGGCACGCGCGTGGTCTTCCCGGCGCCGGGCGGCGCGACCAGGACCGCGGCGTTGTGGGCGCGCAGCGCGGCCGTCAGCGCCGGAAGCGCCTCGTCGATCGGCAGCGGTTCGGCCAGCGGATTGAGGGGCGGCGGACTCGTCACGGGGAAGCGATTAGCGGCCGGGTGGATGGGCCGGCTGCTGGGGGGCCGGAGCGCTGCGGCAGGATTGCGGAACATAGAGAGGGAAATCGCAAGCCGTGCATCCGGCGAGCGTCGTCGCCAGAGCGAGCGCGATCGCAGCCTTGAGCTTCGCGAACATATGTCCCCACTGGAGCGAGATTAGCGAAATCTCCGTGTTGGCGCGACTCGCGGCGGTCGCGGTTGCGCCGCGCGCGATCATTCTACCACGCACGGGCCGGGTTCTTCGGGACCGTTTCGCTGAAGGGAACGCCGCCCTGTCGCGGGCCGCGCAAGCGTGTTAGGCGTGCGGCATGCCTGCCGGCTTCCCGAGGACGAAGCCGCCCGAGGCGGCGGCGGAGATCGTCGAGACGGATATTCCGGGGCGGCTTGATCGCCTGCCGTGGGGGCGTTTCCACACGCTTGTGGTCGTCGCCCTCGGCATCACCTGGATTCTCGACGGCCTTGAGGTAACGCTCGCCGGCACCGTGGCCGGCGCGCTCAAGGCCAGTCCTTCGCTGCAGTTTTCGAATGCCGATGTCGGAATCGCCGGCAGCGCCTATTTGGCGGGCGCCGTCGTGGGCGCGCTTTTCTTCGGCTGGCTCACGGATCGGCTCGGCCGCAAGAAGCTCTTCTTCGTCACGCTGTCCGTCTATCTCGTCGCTACCGCGGCCACCGCGCTGTCTTGGAATGTGTGGTCGTTTGCCTTTTTTCGATTTCTCACCGGGGCCGGTATCGGTGGCGAATATGCCGCGATCAATTCGACGATCCAGGAGCTTGTGCCTGCGCGCGTGCGCGGCTGGACCGACCTCGTGATCAACGGAAGCTTCTGGATCGGGGCGGCCGCGGGCGCGCTCGTCGCGGTGGTCCTGCTCGACCCTGCTCTGCTGCCGCCGGATTACGGCTGGCGCGCCGCTTTCCTGCTCGGCGCGCTGCTTGCCGTGGCGATCCTTTTCATGCGCCTCTGGCTTCCGGAAAGTCCCCGTTGGCTGATGACGCACGGCCGCGCCGCCGAGGCGGAAGCCGTCGTGGCGGAGATCGAAGCCGGCCTGCGCGGGCGCGGGCATACAATCCCCGACGACCGGCTGCCGCGCGTGCGCCTGCGCACGCGTTATGCCACGCCGCTCCGCGAAGTGGCGCACACCCTCATCCACCTGCATCGGCCCCGCACCGCGGTCGGCCTTGCCCTCATGGCCGCGCAGGCCTTCTTCTACAACGCGATCTTCTTCACTTACGCGCTGGTGCTGACGGATTTCTACGCCATTCCGGCCGAAGAGGTCGGCTGGTATCTCCTGCCGTTCGCGGCCGGAAACGTGCTCGGGCCGATCCTGCTCGGCCGGCTGTTCGACACGATCGGCCGCCGCCCCATGATCGCCTTCACCTATCTCGTTTCGGGACTCCTGCTTGCCGGTTCGGGCTGGCTGTTCGCGCGCGGGCTGCTCACGGCGGAAACCCAGACACTCGCCTGGATGACGATCTTTTTCTTCGCCTCCGCCGCGGCGAGTTCCGCCTATCTGACCGTCAGCGAAACCTTCCCGCTCGAGCTTCGCGCGCTCGCGATCGCCGCGTTCTACGCGGTCGGCACCGCGCTCGGCGGCGTCGCGGGTCCGCTGCTCTTCGGGGCCTTGATTGAAACCGGATCGCGGGCCGGCGTTTTTTCCGGCTATCTTTTCGGCGCGATCCTGATGATCGGCGCCGCCCTGGTGGTGCTGCGCTGGGGCATCAACGCGGAGCGCAAGCCTCTCGAAGAAGTCGCGCGTCCGCTCGCGGCGGCGGACTGACTCTCCTCGATTCCTGCGGAGCGCGCCGGTTCCTCCCCGGGCCTGCCCGCCCCGCACCGGCTTTTCCGTTTCGCGTGCGATTTTCGGGTGCGACCGGAGGGCGCACTTGGCAGAATGCGGCCGTTCCTTAATTAAGGGACCCACCTTGAAACCCAACCCCAGCCAGATTTCCCATGTCGCTCTTGCCTTCGACCGACCCCTTGCGGCCGCTGCCGTGGCTCATCTTCAGTTCGCGCTGGCTCCAGCTTCCCCTCTATCTCGGCCTCATTTTCGCGCAGGGCGTTTACGTCTGGCTGTTCCTCAAGGAGCTGTGGCACCTCATCGCCCATTCCAACGCCTTCAGCGAGCAGCAGATCATGTTGGTGGTGCTGGGGCTCATCGACGTGGTGATGATTTCCAACCTGCTCATCATGGTGATCGTGGGGGGGTACGAAACCTTCGTGTCGCGGCTGCGGCTTGAAGGCCACCCCGACCAGCCGGAATGGCTAAGCCACGTGAACGCGAGCGTGCTCAAGATCAAGCTCGCAATGGCGATCATCGGGATCTCGTCAATTCATCTGCTGCGCACGTTCATCGAATCGGGAAATCTCGGCTCGGACAGAACCGGTTTCACGCCGGAAGGGGTGATGTGGCAGACGATCATCCACGTGGTCTTCATCCTCTCGGCAATCGGCATCGCCGTCGTCGATCGCATCAGCCAGCCGAGCACGCCGCATCGGATACACGCCAAGAAGCCGGCCGAAGCGCATTGAGCGCGAGGGCCTTCCGCAGAGGCGACGAGTGGCGGGAAAACGTCAGCGCCGCAGGGCTTCGCGGCGCGGCCCGTGACGTTCGGGAGCCGAATTTTCGGCGATGCGGGCGGGCCGCTGCATCCACTCGTCGATGCGCTTGCGCTGCGCTTCGAAACTCGCGAGCGCCCGTCCCTCCAGGCTGCGTCCGCGCGGCAGCTTGATCCGCATCGGGTCCACAAATCGACCGTTGACGAGAATTTCGTAATGAACATGGGCGCCGGTCGAAAGCCCGGTCGAGCCCACATAACCGATGATCTGCCCCTGCTTGACGTGCACGCCGGGTGCAATCCCGCGGGCGAAAGCGGTCATGTGCCCGTAGGCGGTCTCGTAGCCGTGGCTGTGGCGGATGCGCACGTATTTTCCGTAGCCGCCTTCCCAGCCTGCGACCTCGACCACGCCGGAGCCGGCGGCGTAGATCGGCGTTCCGCGCGGAGAGGCCCAGTCCACGCCGGTATGCATTTTCGAATAACCGAGGATCGGGTGCCGCCGCCAGCCATAGCCGGAGCGCATGACGGCGTCTGCGACGGGCTTGCGCACCAGGAACTTCTTGGCGCTCTTTCCGGTCTCGTCGTAGTAGTCGACGATGCCGTCTTCGGTTTGGAAGCGGTAATAGCGCTTGGTTTCGCCGCCGACCGTCAGCGACGCATAGAGGATGTCGTCGCCGGAACTGTCCTCGTCGCTCGGATAGAGCAGTTCGAACGAATCCCCGGGCTGCACCCGCCGCTGGAAATCCACATCATAGGCATAGATGCGCACGAGCTGATCAATCAGCGGCTGCGGCACCTGCTGGCGCAGCGCGGTTTCGTAGATGCTTTGATAGAGACGGACGGTTCCGCCCTCGTCCTCGTCGTCCTCTTCGCTTTCGGCGACCTGCGGGCTTTCGGCACCCTGCACGTCCACCGAGACGTATTTGCCGGTGTCCGAGAGGGCGATGACATATTCCGGCGCCGTTTCGCCGAGCAGGACGACCCGGATCGGCTGCGCCCGCTGCGTGCCGTTCGGCAGCAGCACGCGCAGTTTCTGCCCTTCCTTAAGGCCGTCCTCCTCCCCGCGCGGCCCGAGCGCGGCCGCCACCGCCTGGGCGTCTTCGGCACTGGCCCCGAGTTCGCGC
Source organism: Xanthobacteraceae bacterium (assembly GCA_035716025.1). GTDB lineage: Bacteria > Pseudomonadota > Alphaproteobacteria > Rhizobiales > Xanthobacteraceae > JADGHE01. Next base: position 2,404 of record DASTKH010000035.1, on the reverse strand, counting down.
AGGATTGATACGACGGTGTCGCCCTTCTTCACCGTGACGGTGCGCTCGTTCCAGTTGTTGCCGCCGGTCGTTTGATTGGCCGTCTTGGGAAGGAGGGTAATGTTTTCGGGCACGATGCGGGTTTCGAATCCCGCATAAAGGTCCGTGTCGCCTTCCGCCGCATAGGCCATGCGTTGTCCCGGAAGGCCGAGCGCCGCCGTCTGGTTCCCAACCGTCCAGTTGGCCGCCTGCCGGACCTGGCTTAACACGTCGTCGATGCGCAGTTCGCCCGCAAGCCTGCTGCCGCTGCCGAGCAGCGGCGCAAGATCGCGCATCACGAACGAGATCTCGCCGTCGTCGGCGCGCGGCGGTTCGTCCGGGGGGGCGGAATCCTGGTTGCTGGATGCGGTCAGCAGGCGGGCGGGGTTGAAGCGGGGAATGTTGGCGGAAAGCTCGGAAGTGGAAAGCGACAGGTTCGCCGAAATGCGAACCATGGGTTTGACGCGGACCACCTCGCGTTCGCCCACCCGCACGGCGGTGGAGACACGAACGATCTGCCGGGCCGCGTGGGTTTCGGTCGGTGTCGGCAGGCGGTCCGTCTTGCGGATCGATGGGCTTGCGCGATCGCCGGCGTTGCCCCGCACGCTTTCCACATGCTCCGGCACGGCGGCGAAAAAGGCTTCGCCATCAAGCGCCACGTAAACTGCACCGGCCATCAGTGCGGCCCCGCAGAGCCCGTTGAGAATCGTGCCGGTGTACCAGCGAAGGGAAATGTGCCGCCGATCGATGAGCGCCGCTGCGCCGTCGACCGAAAGCGGCGGTTCGTCGCCGAGGTCAATCCGTACGGGCTCGGCCCTGCCCCGATGCGGGCCGCGCAACCTGGCGTAACTCAAAACCCGTTTCCCCTGCCACTGCGCTGGAAGCGCCCGAAAGGACGCCTGACGGAGAGGCCACCCAAGACCGGCGGATGCGGGCACGATGCCCATCGGGCCACGATCCGTCAACGTGACCGCGCCCCGACCCCCCATCCGGACCGATTCGCGGCCCCACGACGGCCAATCAGCACGACGGAGGAATATGGCCCAAGTGTGGTCGGGGCGCGGGGTCAGGCGTGTGGATCGGGGCCACATCGGCCGCGCTGCCGGCCGGGCGGAAGTGTGTTAGCGTCGGTTTCGCGACCGCCGGCTTGCGCCGCCCGCGGCCGGTTCGTCGCGGCGCCGCCGGCCGGCGGACTTGGGAGAGGGCTATGACCAAAAACCGTTTCGAGCAGGTCGAGGAACCGCAGGACGACGCCATCACGCTGTCGCTCGCTCGCGCGGAGGACGGGGAATTCGGCACCGTCCGGTGTCCGGCGGCGTTGACACAGGGCCGGCTCAAGGAGGACGCGATCAGCCCGAAATTGCCGCTCGTGGAAGCGTTCCGGTCGGCCATCCGGCTCGCCAACGAGATCAAGGCGCCGGTCGTGGTCCTCGACCCCGACAATCTGTGGAAGGCGGAGTGGGGCGCCCTCTATCGGCCGGTATGAGCACCGGGTTTGCGCCCCGGACGTCTTTTTGTCGTCCCGCCGCGCTTGCCGCTTGACGAAGGGCCGCGCGGTCTGCATAAGAGCGCCCGCCGCCGAGGCGCGCCGGCCCCACAGGCTCGGAAGAATCGGCGGGGCAGGTGTTGACAACCCGGAACGCCGGGTCATATAAACACCGTTCGCTGGCCGCGGTCCTGTCAGGAGACAGGATGTTGCGTCCCGAAGCCCTCACGGACAGACATCTGGTCGGCTTCCGATCCGTCGGGAGCGTGAGGTTTCGATTGCTCCGGCACGCGCCGGTGATTCTTTATGGGGGCGTGTCCGCTCCCCGGCTGTTTGACAACTGAATCGGAAGAAAGAGAAACGTGGACGGCGGAGTCCTTGCGGGCCGCGTCACGCGGGAGCAATCCCACGCGACACGGCCGGACGAGACTTCGGCGGTCGACGTTTCAGGTATCACTCGATCGCGCAAGCGATCGCGTGGGACCTCGTCAAACGTTGTGATCAGCCGAGATCGAATCTCAGTCCAACTTGAGAGTTTGATCCTGGCTCAGAGCGAACGCTGGCGGCAGGCCTAACACATGCAAGTCGAACGGGCACCGCAAGGTGTCAGTGGCAGACGGGTGAGTAACACGTGGGAACGTACCCTTCGGTTCGGAACAACCCAGGGAAACTTGGGCTAATACCGGATACGTCCGCAAGGAGAAAGATTTATCGCCGAAGGATCGGCCCGCGTCTGATTAGCTAGTTGGTGAGGTAACGGCTCACCAAGGCGACGATCAGTAGCTGGTCTGAGAGGATGATCAGCCACACTGGGACTGAGACACGGCCCAGACTCCTACGGGAGGCAGCAGTGGGGAATATTGGACAATGGGCGCAAGCCTGATCCAGCCATGCCGCGTG
>DASTKH010000034.1:0-62950 GCA_035716025.1 Xanthobacteraceae bacterium | reverse complement strand
GGTGCGGACCGGTCACACGCACGCGCTGCTCCCGAATCCGCGCTTTCGAGAGGCCACCCATGACCATCAATTTGAAGATGCCCGATGTCCGGGAATTGAAGCCGCGGATCACCGTATTCGGCGTCGGCGGCGCGGGCGGGAACGCCGTCAACAACATGATCTCCGCCGGCCTGCAGGGCGTGGATTTCGTGGTCGCCAATACGGATGCGCAGGCGCTCAGCCTTTCAAAGGCGGAGCGGCTCATCCAGATGGGCGTGCAGGTCACCGAGGGGCTGGGAGCGGGCTCGCAGCCCGAGGTGGGCCGCGCCGCCGCCGAAGAGGTGATCGACGAGATCCGCGATCACCTGGCCGGTGCCCACATGGTCTTCGTCACCGCCGGCATGGGCGGCGGGACGGGAACCGGCGCCGCGCCGGTCGTCGCCAATGCCGCGAAGGAACTCGGAATCCTGACGGTCGGCGTCGTCACGAAGCCCTTCCACTTCGAAGGCGTTCGCCGCATGCGGATCGCCGAAAACGGCATCACGGAGCTGCAGAAGGCGGTCGATACGCTCATCATCATTCCCAACCAGAACCTTTTCCGCGTGGCGAACGAGAAGACGACCTTCGCGGACGCTTTCGCCATGGCCGATCAGGTCCTTTACTCGGGCGTCGCGTGCATCACTGACCTGATGGTCAAGGAAGGTCTTATCAATCTCGACTTTGCCGACGTGCGGGCCGTCATGCGCGAAATGGGCAAGGCGATGATGGGCACCGGCGAAGCGTCGGGCGAAAAGCGCGCGCTGCGCTCGGCAGAGGCGGCGATCTCGAATCCCCTCATCGACGACGTTTCGATGAAGGGGGCGCGCGGCTTGCTGGTGTCGATCACGGGCGGGCACGACCTCACCCTCTACGAGGTCGACGAAGCCGCCACGCGCATTCGCGAAGAGGTCGATGCCGACGCCAACATCATCGTCGGCGCGACATTCGACGAAAGCCTCGAAGGGATCATTCGCGTTTCGGTCGTGGCGACCGGGATCGATGTCGCGCCGCCCGTCGCGGCTCCCGAGCCTGTGCAGACGCAGCGGCCGCGCCCGGCCGTGTCGCGCCCCATCGAGCGGCCCGCGCGAATGGAAGCGGCCCCCGCTCCGGAGGCCCGACCACAGCCGGCCGCGCCGGTTGAAGACCGGACGCCGACGGACGCGCAGTATGACGAGCTCGCCGCGGCAATCGAAGACGTAACAATCCGGCCGATCGCGCCGAAGCCCAATCTGCTGCCGACCGCCTCGGACGAGGAGGCGGGCGCGCAGGATCACGCAACCAAGCCGTTCATCCCGCCGCAGCCGGAGCGGGTGTCGTCGCGGCCTCCGCGGATGCCGCGCATCGACGAATTGCCGCTGCCGGCCCAGGCGGAAATCCGCGCGCAGCGCGGCGGAGGGGCCCCGGACGAGTCCGGCCGGCGTCCTCTGTCGCTGCTGCAGCGGCTGGCCGCCGTCGGTCTCGGGCGGCGCGAAGAGGGCGCCGCCGCTCCCGTCCAGCGTCAGCCGCCTCGTGCCCCTGCGCCGCCCCGGCAGCCGGATGCTGGGTCGGAGTATGGGCGCCGCCCGGCGCCGTCCCGTCCCGTTCAGCAATCGCTCGATCAGCACGGACGTATTGCGCCAAACCCGCTGGACGACGATCAATTGGAAATTCCGGCTTTCTTGCGTCGGCAGGCAAAGTGAATTCCCGGCCTTTCGGGCGCGGGCGACGGTCTCTCCGTCGCCCGCGAAATCTTTTGCGATTCAAAATGTTGGAGGGAGAATCCACAGTAATAGTTGGAAAAAAAGCGTGAATTGGTGTCACTCCCCGCAAGGGGTAAAGTCCGATTCGCAAACGGGGTATCTCTGGCGGAGGGGTGCCGCTCGGTTCGGTATCGAGGTCGGCTCTTCTTCAAAAAGACGAGTTTTCCACAGGGTTGGGCAGAGGCGCTGGCCTTTGTGTCCGAGAGGGGTTTTGTGGGCAATGAAGTCCGGCGGACAGGCCACGCTTCGACGCGCAGTCCATCTGTCGGGCATCGGCGTTCATTCCGGCTCTCCCGTTTCCCTCATCATCCACCCTGCGGAAGCCGGGACCGGGATCGTCTTCATTCGCACCGCGCTCGGCGAACCGGATCGAGAAGTCCGCGCTACGCCGAATGCGGTGGCCGCGACGGAATTTGCGACCATTCTGGGCGACGCGCGCGGAGCGGCGGTGGCGACGATCGAGCATGTCATGGCGGCGCTTTACGGCCTGGGCATCGACAATGCCGCCATCGAGCTCGACGGGCCGGAGGTGCCGATTCTCGACGGCAGCGCGGGCCCGTTCGTCGAGGCCATCGATGCCGCCGGGCTTGCCGTTCTGCCGGCACCGCGGCGCTACCTGCGGGTTCTGAAGCCGATCGGCGTGACCTGCGGGGCCGCATACGGCGAGTTGCGCCCGCATGACGGGTTCCGGATCGAGATCGACATTGCCTTCGATCATCCGCTGATCGGGCGACAGGCTTTTGCGCAGGATGTCGATGCGCAGGTGTTCCGCCGCGAGCTCGCGCGGGCGCGCACCTTTGGCTTCACGCGCGACGTGGCGCGGCTCTGGAAGGCGGGCTACGCGCTCGGAGCCTCTCTCGAGAATACGGTCGTCGTCGGCGACAACGACATTCTGAACCCCGAAGGGCTGCGGTTTCCCGACGAGTTCGTGCGCCACAAGGCGCTCGATGCGATCGGCGATCTTGCGCTGGCAGGCGCGCCCCTGCTCGGGGCCTATCGGTCGATCCGCGGCGGGCATCGGCTCAATTATGCGGTGCTCAGCGCCCTTATGGCCGACGCCTCGGCGTGGACCTGGGTGGAGGAGCGCGAGCCCGTGCGGGCCGCGCGCGGCCGGGCGGCTCTCAGCCCCGCGCTGCAGCCGGCCTTTGCGCCCGACGTCTCCTGACTCGCACGAGCCACAATCCCGGCCTATTGTGTCCGTAACCGAATTGAGGCCGGTTCATCGGCCCGGTCAATGAATGCACGAGGGCGCGCGGCCTTTCGCGTCGGCCGCGTCGGGAGAGATGGTTCAACGCGCCATGAGTCTGCGGTTCGAAGGACCGGCTGGTCGGGGCCGGAAGAAGCGCCTGTGGCTGCTCGCGCTGGCGCTTGCGCTCGCGCCGCTCGGCGGATGCAGCATATTCGGCGACAAGGATACGGTGGTCATTCGCGATGACCCCGCGGACCGGCTTTACAATGAAGGCCTCTACCTTCTGAACGAGAAGCACAATTACAAGGAGGCCGCCAAGCGCTTCGAGGAGGTCGATCGGCAGCATCCGTATTCGGAGTGGGCGCGCAAGGCTCTCCTGATGCAGGCTTTCGCCTATTACGAGGCCAAGCAATACGAAGATGCCGTCAACGCCGCGCAGCGTTACGTCACGCTGCATCCGGCGAGCTCGGATGCGCCTTACGCGCAGTACATCATCGGGTCTTCATATTTCGATCAGATGCCCGACCCGACGCGCGATCAGGAGCGCACGGAGCGCGCCGTCAGCGCGCTCGAGGAAGTGGTGCGCAAATATCCGAACACAGAGTATGCGGTCTCCGCGCGGCGCAAGATCGAGGTCGCGCGCGACCAACTCGCCGGCAAGGAGATGAATATCGGCCGCTTCTATCTGAAGCAGCGGAACTACACCGGCGCGATCAACCGCTTCAAGATCGTGGTCACGAAGTACCAGACCACGCGGCATGTCGAGGAAGCGCTGATGCGGCTTGCCGAATGCTACATGGCCCTCGGCATCGTGCCCGAGGCGCAGACCGCGGCCGCCGTTCTCGGTCACAACTTCCCCGACAGCCCCTGGTACAAGGACGCTTACCGGCTCGTGAAATCGGGCGGAACGGAGCCTCGGGAGGATACCGGCTCATGGATCAGCCGCGCTTTCAAGAAGGTCGGTCTCAGTTGACAAGCTGAGGCTTTCCGCGCGTCACTCCCGCCTCTGCTGGGCAGAATCGCCGGGCCGCGCAGGCGCAGAGGAGCGAACGATGGCCGGATATCTGATCGCGAATATCGAGGTCCGCGACCCGGCTGCCTTTGCCGAATATCGCACGCGGGTCGCACCGTTGATCGCGCGATTCGGCGGGCGCTACCTCATCCGGGGCGGGGAGATCCAGCATCGCGAGGGCCGCCTGCCGGTCGAGCGGCTGGTCGTCCTGGAATTTCCCTCGCTTGCGGACGCGCAACGTTTCTACGAAAGCGCGGAGTACGCGCCGCTGCTTGAATTGCGGGCGGCGTGCACCCGATCCGACGTGGCTCTCGTCGAGGGCTATGCGGGCGAGAGCGCGATGAGATAAGATGGCGCGGCTTGATCCTCCGCTTATTCCCGCGTTGGCGGGAATTCGGCACCGGGGTTTCCGCTTTCGCGGCGCGGCGCGGCGCGCGCGGACCTTTCGGAGGCTTTCGGCCCCATTTTGTCATGCGCGAGCGGAAGCAGCCGCCTGACGCGCCCCATGCTGACGCGCCTCTCCATTCGCGACATCGTGTTGATCGAGCGGCTCGATATCGAGCTCGGCGGCGGACTTGCGGTCCTCACCGGAGAGACCGGAGCCGGAAAGTCGATCCTGCTCGATGCCCTCACGCTCGCGCTGGGCGCGCGCGGCGATGCCTCGCTCGTCCGCGAGGGAGCCGAGCAGGGGCAGGTGACGGCGGTCTTCGAACTGCCGGCGCGACACCCGGTGCATGACATCCTCGCCGCCAACGACCTGCCGATCGAGGATCAGCTCATCCTGCGTCGCGTTCAGCTCGCGGATGGTCGCACCCGCGCCTTCGTCAATGACCAGCCCGCAAGCGTCCAGGTGCTGAGGGGCTTGGGCGCCGCGCTGGTGGAAATCCACGGCCAGCACGACGAACGGGCCCTGGTCGATCCGGCGACGCATCGCGCCTTGGTCGATGCCTATGGCGGCCTCGAGCCGCAGGCTGCGGAAGTGGCCCGGCTGTGGGGCCGCTTGGCTGAGGCCCGCACCGCGCTTGTCGAACAACGCGCGCGCGTCTCTGCGGCCGCGCGCGAGGCGGATTGGTTGCGCCATGCGGTCGAGGAGCTTTCGTCTCTCGCGCCCGAGCCGGGGGAGGAGCAGACGCTGGCGGAACGCCGCACCGCCATGATGGCGGCTGAGAAGGCGGCCGCCGATCTGCGGGAAGCGCACGAGGCGATTTCCGGTTCCGCCTCTCCCGTGCCGGACCTGGCCGCGGCGATCCGACGTCTTGAGCGGCGGCAGGGGCAAGTGGGCGCCCTGGTCGGCCCGGCCATTCAGGCGCTCGACGCCGCGCTTGCCGCCATTGACGAGGCGCGGGGCCATCTCGAAACCGCCTTGGCCGCCGCGGATCACGACCCGCGCACCCTCGAACGCATCGAGGAGCGGCTGTTTGCTCTGCGTGCGGCCGCGCGCAAATACAATGTCGCGCCCGACGACCTCGCCGCGCTTGCGCAGCGCTATGCGGCCGATCTCGCTGCGCTTGATGCCGGCAGCGAACGGATCGCCGCTCTGGAAGCCGCGGCGCGGGAGGCCGAGGAGGCCTATCGCGCGGCCGCCGCCGCGCTGTCGGCGGCGCGTTGCAAGGCCGCCGCGCGGCTCGACGCCGCGGTCAACAAGGAGCTCCGGCCCCTCAAGCTCGAACGCGCGCGTTTTGCGACGGAGCTTGCGGGCGACGAGTTGGCCGCCGGACCGGACGGCTTCGACCGCGTGGCGTTTTCGGTCCAGACCAATCCCGGCACGCGACCGGGCCCGCTGATGAAAGTCGCTTCGGGGGGCGAGCTCGCGCGCTTCCTGCTCGCGCTCAAGGTCGCCTTGGCGGACCGGGGCTCCGCACCGACGCTGGTCTTCGACGAGATCGACACCGGTGTAGGGGGCGCCGTCGCGGATGCGATCGGCCAACGGCTCGCCCGGCTTTCCCGGCGCGTGCAGGTGGTGGCGGTCACGCACGCACCGCAGGTCGCCGCCCGCGCCGATCGCCACTTCCTCATCACCAAGGACACGCAGGATCGCGGCAAGCGCGTGACGACGCGTATCGCGGAGCTCGCGGCCGAGCGCCGCCGCGAGGAGATCGCCCGCATGCTGGCGGGGGCCGAGGTGACCGAAGAAGCGCGCGCCGCGGCGGAACGGCTGATCCGCGCCGCCGCGGGGTAGACTGCCCTCGGGCGCTCAGGCGCCGAGAAGGGGCGGCAGCTCCGCGAGGCTCGTCACCTCGAAGTCCGGCGCGCCGGGCAGACGCTCGCGCTTCTGGCCGTAGCGATTGCACCAGACCACCCGCAGGCCGAAGGCCGAGGCCGCATAGGCATCCCACGCGTTCGACGACTGGAAACTGATCGCGGCCGCGGGAAGGGCGAAGCGATCGAGCGCAAGCTGATAGACGCGCGGATCGGTCTTGAAGACCCCCGCCTCCTCGACGGAGATCACCGCGTCGAGCAGGCCGCCGATCCGCGCGTGGTCGACGGCGGCGCGCAGCATGGCGGGCGTGCCGTTCGAGAGAATCGCGGTTCTGAGACCCGCGTCGCGCAGACGCGCGAGGGTCGCCGGCACTTCCGGAAAGACGTCGAGTTCCAGATAACAGGCCATCAGCCGGTCGCGCAGGGCGGAGTCGGCAAGGCCGAAGGTCTCGAGTGTGTAGTCGAGCGCGTCGCCCGTTACCTGCCAGAAGTCGGCATGCCGGCGCTGCAGCGAGCGCAGCCAAGTATACTGCAGCTGCTTGTCCCGCCACAGCGCCGTAAATGCGGCAAATGCATCGCCCAGGGCGTCGCGGCATTTGGCGGCGGCCGATGCGTAATCGAACAGCGTGCCGTAGGCGTCGAACACGCAGACGCGAACGCCTTCAAGCTTGCCGGCCTTCATGCCGTTCATGGTGTGCGACTGTGTGGTCAGGCCGTATAGGCCGGGCATTTGCGCGCGAACCCGTCATGCGCATCGAGAAGGCGCTCGCGCCACGCACACACCGGATCGCCGGCATCCAGCAGCGGGATCGGGCTGATGCAGCGCGCCCACTGCAGATGGCCGAAGACGATGTAGTCGCAATAGAGAGGCGCGTCTCCTCCGAGATAAGGCTGGGCCTTCAGCGTTGCGCGGACGGGATCGAGAGCCTGCCGCAAGGCCTTGATGTTGCCGTCCCGGTCGGCGACCACGTCCTCCAGTTTTGCGCCGAACCGCTGCTCGCGGCTTTCTCGAAAATAGGCGCGATCCTTTTCGTGGATGCGCTCGAAAATATCGACGAGCACGACACGCGCGATCGCCGGTGTCAGCACGATGTCCGCCCAGTTGTTGAGGGTACGGCTGGCCGCGCGCCCGCCCGCACCGCCGAAGAGCGAAGGCGTGCCGGGGTAGGCGTCTTCGAGATAGTTGGCGATTGTCCAGGAGTCGAAGATTGTCCGTTCCCCGTCCACAAGGACCGGAACCCGGCCCTGACCCGAGAAGGCGATCACGTCCTTTTCGGTGAAACGCCAGGGCACGGTTTCAAAAGACAGCCCCTTGTGCGCGAGGGCGAGCTTCGTGCGCCAGCAATAGGGGCTGAACCGCCGCTGCGGATCAGCCCCTGCCAAGTCGTACAGGATGCGCGCCATCGCGGCTACCGGCTCGCCGCGGCGGCCGCTGCGGCCTCGATGGAGGCCGCCGTCTGGCCGAACAGAATGCGCTTTTCTTCCTCCGTGCGGATGCCGCCGGCGTTGGGATTGATCTCTTTCGCCAGCGCGTAGGCGCGCTTCGTTGCCGGCCGCTCGGCAATGGCCTCGAGCCAGCGCTTGAGATGCGGAAAATCGTCGATCTTCTGGCCCTGGCGCTCCCACGGCACGACCCACGGATAACAAGCCATGTCCGCGATCGAATATTCGCCGGCGATGAACGCCCGGTCGGCAAGGCGCCTGTTGAGAACGCCGTAAAGGCGGTTCACCTCGTTGCGATAGCGGTCGATCGCATACGGAATCTTCTCCGGGGCATAGCTCGAAAAGTGGTTGTTCTGACCGGACATCGGCCCGAGACCGCCCATCTGCCAGAAGAGCCATTGCAGCACGTCGTAGCGGGCGGCGCCGGACGCCGGCAGGAACTTGCCGGTCTTTTCCGCGAGATAGACGAGCATGGCGCCGGACTCGAAGACGGAAACCGGACTTCCGCCGCCCTTCGGCTCGTGATCGACCAGCGCCGGGATACGGTTGTTCGGGGAAATCTTGAGAAAATCGGGCTTGAATTGCTCGCCCTTGCCGATGTTCACCGGCACGATCTTGTATTTGAGCCCCGTTTCCTCGAGGAAAAGCGTGATCTTGTGGCCGTTCGGCGTCGTCCAGTAGTACAGATCGATCATTTGCCAGTCTCCGGTTTCGAAGAGGTGTCGAGAAGGGCGAGCGCAGGCCGCGCCAACCCTTCGAGCAGATCGCGATCCGGCTTCGCGCGCGCGAGCACCCGAATGCCCAGCACGACGGCGAGCAGGAGCCTTGCGAGATCGTCGGGATGGCGATCGCGAGGGATCTCGCCCGCGGCCGCGGCCTTGACGAGGCAACGACGGAAAAATCCCTCGATCTCGCCCAGCCGCTCGGCGATCCTCTCGCCCAGTTGGCGATCGTGAGGGGCGACTTCCAGGGCGGAATTGATGAGGAGGCAGCCGCGACGGTGCGGGTCGGCGAGCGAGCGGGCAATCGCCTCGTCGACGAAACGGCGCATCGCCTCCTTCGGCGACTTCAGCCGCTCCAGGCGGTCGATGCGGGCGCGCAGCGTTTCGTCGAGATAGCGTTCGAGCGCCTGCTCGAACAGCGCGCGCTTGTCGCCGAAGGCGTTGTAGAGGCTGGTCCCGCAGATCCCCATCGAGGCCGCAAGATCGCGCACCGAGGTCGCCTCGTAGCCGCGGCGCCAGAAGCACTGGATCGCAGCTTCGATGGCGGCTTTCTCGTCGAACTCCCGCGGACGGGCCATGGGCTCCTCCCGGCTCGGGCAGGATAATGTATCGACCGATACAAAATGTCGAGACCCCCGACTGCATGTCGAGACTCTGGACCGCGGACGGTTTCGCGGCGAGGCGGTGCCGGGCGGCGGCCGCGCGATTAACCCTTTCGTAAGCGGGCCCGGCCTCGACGCTGCCGGTGCGCCGCCGATCCGATTCGTTGATGCGGCGATGAATGTTTTGCGGCTTGCGGCCCGCCGCAGCGGGCACTAGACCGTTGCGCGCCGGTGCTCGACCCGGTGATCGGAGACAGTCATGGCCTTTCTCGCGGACGCGCTCGCGCGCATCAAGCCTTCGCCGACCATTTCGATCGCCAACAAGGCGCTCGAACTCAAAGCGGCGGGACGGGACGTGATCGGCTTGGCGGCCGGAGAGCCCGACTTCGACACGCCCGACAACATCAAGGAGGCGGCGATCGCCGCGATCCGCCGGGGGGAGACGAAGTACACGGCCGTGGACGGCATCCCCGAGCTTAAGGACGCGATCTGCCGCAAGTTCAAGCGGGAGAACGGGCTTGAATACAAGCGCAATCAGATCAGCGTGGGCACCGGCGGCAAGCAGGTGCTGTTCAACGCGCTTGTTGCAACCATCAATCCGGGCGACGAGGTCGTCATCCCGGCGCCCTATTGGGTGAGCTACCCCGACATCGTGCTGTTCGCAGGCGGCAAGCCTGTGACCGTCGAGACGCGGATGGAAGACGGCTTCAAGATGAAGCCGGAGGCGCTCGAACGGGCCATCACCCCGCGCACCAAGTGGCTGATCTTCAACTCGCCGTCGAACCCGTCCGGGGCCGCCTATACGCGCGATGAGATCAAGGCGCTCACCGACGTGCTGATGAAGCACCCGCATGTCTGGGTGCTGACGGACGACATGTACGAGCATCTCGTCTACGACGACTTCGAATATTTCACGCCGGCCCAGGTCGAGCCGGGGCTCTACGAGCGCACGCTCACGCTCAACGGCGTGTCGAAGGCGTATTGCATGACGGGCTGGCGGATCGGTTACGCGGGCGGGCCGGTGCAACTCATCAACGCCATGCGGGTGTTGCAGTCCCAGTCGACCACGAACCCCAACACCATCGCCCAATGGGCCTCGGTCGAAGCCCTGGAGGGTCCGCAGGACTTCATTCCGCGCAACAACGCCGTCTTCAAGGACCGGCGAGACCTCGTGGTGTCGATGCTCAACCAGGCGAACGGCATCACCTGCCCGAAGCCGGAGGGCGCGTTTTACGTCTACCCTTCGTGCGCGGGGGCCATCGGCAAGAAGGCGAAGTCCGGCAAGGTCATCGCCAACGATGAGGATTTCGCGACGGAGCTGCTCGAGGCCGAAGGGGTCGCGGTGGTGCACGGGGCGGCGTTCGGCCTCTCGCCGAATTTCCGCATTTCTTACGCAACGAAGACGGAAGACCTGGAGGAAGCCTGCCGGCGCATCCAGCGCTTTTGCGGCAGTCTGAGCTGACCGCGCCGGCAGCAGCGCCGTGCACCGGCCCCGATCGCCGGGGCCGGCCCGTTCAGCCGACTTCATCGTTGCAGCACGGCCACCAGCTCCACATGCGCGCTGTAGCGGAACTGGTCCACCGGCGTGACCGTGATCAGGCGATATCCGCCGTCGACCAGGATCCGGGCATCCCGCGCGAAGGTCGCGGGGTTGCATGAAACGGCCACCACGGTCGCGACCCGTGACTCCGCGAGCGCGCGGGCCTGCGCTTCGGCGCCCTGGCGGGGCGGGTCGAACACCACCGCGTCGAAGGCCGCAAGCTCCGTCGGCAGGAGGGGACGCCGAAACAGGTCGCGCGTCATCGCAGTGACGGGCTTGAGCCCGGCCGTCTCCTGGGCAGCCCGTTGCAGGGCCGAAACCGCCGCTGCGTCGCTGTCGTAAGCGCTCACGCGCGTGCGCTCGGCCAAGCGCAACGCGAAGGGGCCGACGCCGCAGAACAGATCGACGACATGCCGGGCCTCGCCGAGAGGGGCAAGGGCAAGCCGTGCCAGGCACGCTTCCCCGGCGGCGGTGGCCTGCAGAAAGGCGCCCGGCGGCAGCACGACGCGGGCTCGGCCGATCGCCAACGTCGGGATTGCGCGCTGCAGGATCAACTCGCCGTGGCGGGTGAGGCGCGCAAGCTCAAGGGCGGTTGCGCGTTGCGCCAGCGTGAGCCGCAGGCCCGGGGTCAAGGGGCCGCTGCCGCGCAGATCCACGTCAAGACCCGCCTCCGTCGCCGTGATCTGGATGTCCAGCGGCTTGCGGGTGGGTCTTGACGCCTCCGCCAGCTTCCAGGCGGCCTCGATGGCATGTTCCAGCGCCGGGGCAAGGATGGGGCAATGGTCGATCGGCACGATGTGGTGTGCGCGTGGGGCGGCATAGCCGACCTGCAGAATACCGTGCTGGCCGTAGCGCGCGTGCAGCACCATCCGGCGACGGCCCTCGCCGTGGGCGTCGATGAGCTCGTCAACGCGCGCCTCGATCCGCGCTTGCGCGAGCGCGCCGACCACGAGTCCGCGTTTCCATTCCGCATAGCGGGAAGATCGCCAGTGCTGCACCGCGCAGCCGCCGCATGTGCCGAAATGGGGACAGATCGGCCCGATGCGGTCGGGGCTCGGGGCTTCGATCCGGACGAGTTGGCGCCGGTCAGGGTGGCCGGCGATCGGCTCCACCAGCACGCTCTCCCCCGGGAGCGTATATGGTACGTAGACAGGGCCGTCCGGCGTCTCGGCAATGCCGTCGCCGCGACGGCCCAAGCCGCGGATCATGAGCCGCTCAGCCACGGCGCGGTCCGCGTCTGGCGCCGAGCAGGAATTCCATATTTCCGTCCCCGCCGCGGATGGGAGACGGAACGATTCCGACGATCTCCCAGCCGAGCGCACAGGCGCAGGCGGAGATCTTCTCGCAGGCCGCGCGCTGCAGGACCGCGTCCCGCACAATGCCTTTCTTGAGATGCTGCCGTCCGACTTCGAATTGCGGCTTGATGAGGGCCACGAGCTTCGCCTCGGCGCTCTCTGCGAGCAAGGCCGTCGCGGCCGGCAGGACGGCCTCGAGCGAGATGAAGCTCACATCGACCGTGGCGAAATCGGGGCGGGGATCGAGCCGCGCCGGATCGAGCGCGCGCACATCCGTTTCTTCGAACGAAATGACGCGCGGATCGCTCCGCAAGCGCGCATGCAGCTGCGCGCGGCCGACGTCGACCGCATAGACCCGCGCCGCCCCCCGCGCGAGCAGGACGTCCACGAATCCGCCCGTTGAAGAGCCCGCGTCCAGGCCCGTGCGCCCGGTGATGGCGAAGCCGAATTGGTCCAGGGCGGCCGCGAGCTTCACGCCGCCCCGCGAGACCCAAGGATACGCCGGCGCGGCTTCCAGCTGCGCGTCCACCGCAATCTCGTCGGAGGCCTTGCGCACGAGCGCGGCGTCGGCGTTCACGCGGCCGGCTTCGATCGCGGCTTGCGCCTTCGCGCGGCTCTCGAAGAGCCCGCGTTGAACGAGCAGGCGGTCGGCGCGGATCTTCAAATGGCCTTCCGTGTTCACAGTCGCGGCAGGAGATAGAAGAACGTCGCTACGAAGGCCACGGCATAGCAGGCGAAGCCGAGCGTAAGCATCTGCCGCGTGGCCAGGAAATGGCGGCGGATTTCCGCCGCATCGGCCCCCGTCTGCCGCGCGGCCTCCTCGGAAAGACGCTGCAGGCGCTCCTCTTCAAGCTTCGTCTTGCGCCACCAGGCGAGAAAGATCACGAGCAGGAACGCCAGGTGCCACACCAGCAGGTCGGTGAGCTTCATGCGCAAGAAAACGAACGCCGCGACGGCGCCGAAGGCGGCCAGCGCCGGCGGAACCGCAATGGCCGGGCGACCCTCCGCCGCGAACTGAAACGTAAGCCGCAGCAGCACGAAGGAAAAGCCGGAAAAGCCCAGGAAAAGCAGAATTTGATTGATCGACGCCGCGTTCGGCATGGTGGTCTCGTGGCGCGCGGGTCGCGAATGGCCGGTCAGTCCGTCTGTTGCGAGATCAAGGCCGCCGGAAATCCCCTCTTCCGCGCCGCGCGTCAGGCGAGGCGGCCGGTCTCGACCGCCTCCTTGCCCAGAGCCTCGAAGACCTTCGCCACGATGCCGCGGGCGTCCAGCCCGGCTTTCGCATACATCGCGGCGGGCGAGTCCTGGTCGATGAAAATGTCCGGCAGCACCATGGTCCGGACCTTCAGGCCCGTATCCAGCACGCCATGCTCTGCGAGCAACTGCAGCACATGGCTCCCGAAGCCGCCGATCGAGCCTTCCTCGATCGTCACCAGCACCTCGTGTTCGCGGGCGAGCCGCAGCACGAGCTCGCCGTCCAGCGGCTTGGCGAATCGGGCGTCGGCCACGGTCGTCGACAGCCCGAAGGCCGCAAGCTCGTCCGCCGCCTTGAGGCACTCGCCGAGGCGTGCCCCGAAAGACAACAGCGCGATGCTGCTGCCCTCGCGCACGATACGTCCCTTGCCGATATCGAGGGGGCGGCCCTCCGTCGGCATGGTCATCCCGACGCCTTCACCGCGGGGATAGCGGAAGGCCGACGGGCGATCGTCGATTGCCGCCGCGGTTGCCACCATATGCACGAGCTCGGCCTCGTCGGCCGCCGCCATGATCACGAAGCCCGGCAGACAGCCGAGATAAGCGACATCGAAGGAGCCGGCATGGGTCGGCCCATCCGCGCCGACGAGGCCGGCACGGTCGATCGCGAAACGGACGGGAAGCGACTGGATGGCGACGTCATGCACCACCTGGTCGTAGGCCCGTTGCAGGAACGTCGAGTAGATCGCCGCGAACGGCTTGAAGCCCTCGGCGGCAAGGCCGGCAGAAAAGGTCACCGCGTGCTGCTCGGCGATGCCGACGTCGAAGCAGCGCGTGGGAAATTCTTTCGCAAAGAGGTCGAGCCCGGTGCCGGACGGCATGGCGGCCGTGACCGCGACGATGCGGTCGTCCCTGCGGGCCTCCTTGATGAGGCTTTCGGCAAAGACCCGCGTATAAGACGGCGCGTTGCTCTTGGATTTCGCCTGCGCGCCGGTGAGCACGTCGAACTTGACGACGCCGTGATACTTGTCGTCGGACGCCTCGGCCGGCGGGTAGCCCTTGCCCTTCTGGGTGACGACGTGGACGAGGATCGGACCGATGGCGGCGTCCCGCACGTTCTTGAGCACCGGCAAGAGATGATCGAGGTTGTGGCCGTCGATCGGACCCACATAGTAGAAGCCGAGTTCCTCGAAGAGCGTTCCGCCCGTGACATAGCCGCGGGCGTGTTCCACCGCGCGGGTGATGGCGCGGTCCCAGCTCTTCGGCAGGTGTTTGGTGAGCTGTTTGCCGACGTCGCGCAGCTTGAGATAGGCACGCCCGGACGTGAGCCGCGCGAGGTAGGCCGACATGGCGCCGACCGGCGGGGCAATCGACATGTCGTTGTCGTTGAGAATGACGATCAGCCGCTCGTTGCGCGCGCCCGCATTGTTCATGGCCTCATAGGCCATGCCGGCCGACATCGCGCCGTCGCCGATGACGCACACCACATGGTTCGTTCCGCCCGCGAGGTCGCGGGCGACGGCCATTCCGAGGCCGGCGGAGATGGATGTGGAGGAGTGCGCAGCGCCGAACGGGTCGTACGCGCTCTCGGCCCGCTTGGTGAACCCCGAAAGGCCGCCGCCTTGGCGCAAGGTCCGGATGCGGTCGCGTCGTCCGGTGAGGATCTTGTGCGGATAGGCCTGGTGGCCGACATCCCAGATCAACCGGTCGCGCGGCGTGTCGAAGACGTAATGCACCGCGACCGTGAGTTCGACGGCGCCGAGGCCGGCCCCGAGATGGCCGCCCGTCACCGCGACGGCATCGATCGTCTCCTGCCGCAGTTCGTCCGCGACCTGGCGCAATTTTCCCTCGGGAACGGCGCGCAGGTCGTCAGGCGTCTTGATGGTGTCGAGAAGCGGGGTCTTGGATGTTTGCGACAAGGAAGTTCCTCTGCCGTTCCCTGGCGGAAAGGGCGGGGAAGGGCTCTCTAGCCTGTAGCCTATGTGGCGCCTTCTGGGCAAATCGGCAATTCGTGAGGCGGGCGGGCTATTTGACGTCCAGCGGCTCGATCCCGACGGGCTTTCCGGACGCGTCGAGCGTGATCTTTTCGATCCGGGCCTCCGCTTGGCGCAGCAATTCCTCGCAGCGGCGCTTGAGCGCTTCGCCCCGCTCGTAGATCGCAACCGATTCCTCGAGCGGGACGTCCCCGCGTTCGAGCCGCTGCACGATCTGCTCGAGCTCGGCGAGGGCCGCCTCGAAGCTCAGCCTGGTCACATCTTCGTGCGTCTCTTCCGCCATGCGGCAAACTTTCGGATTTCAAGCCTGCATCAGCTCCAGGACATGAGCCGCGGCCGAACCGGCGAGCGCCCGCAAGTCATAGCCCCCTTCGAGCACGGAGACCAGCCGCCCGCGCGCGCAAGTGTCCGCGATTTCCATCAATTTCTGCGTCACCCAGCCATAATCGGCCTCGACTAGGTTGAGGCTGGCAAGCGGGTCGCGCATATGGGCGTCGAATCCGGCTGACACCACGATGAGATCGGGCCGGAAGGCGCGCAGTCGCGGCAGGATGACGGTTTCCACCGCTTCGCGGAATTCCTCCCCGCCGTCGCCCGCAGAGAGCGGCACGTTGACGATGGTATCTTTTTCGCCCCGGTCGGAAGCGGCCCCGGTTCCGGGGTAGAGCGGCATCTGGTGCGTCGAGCAGTACATCACGCTTCCGTCCGACCAGAAGATTTCCTGACTCCCGTTGCCGTGGTGCACGTCGAAATCCATGATCGCGACCCGCTCTGCGCCATGCCGGCGCTGGGCGTGACGGGCCGCAATGGCGGCATTGTTGAAAAGGCAGAACCCCATCGGAGTCGCGGTTTCGGCATGATGGCCGGGCGGGCGGACCGCCACGAAGGCATTGGAGGCGGATCCGGTCATCACCGCATCGACGGCGCGCACGGCGCCTCCTGCGGCACGCAGGGCCGCCTCGAAGCTGCCGGGCGATAGGGTCGTGTCGGCATCCAGAGCGACGAAGCCCTTTTCGGGCGTCGCCTGTTCGATCGCCTCGATATAAGTGTCCGCGTGGCAGCGGGCGATCGCGGCGGGGTCCGCCCGCGGCGCCTCCTCCCGTACGAGAGCGCTGAACCGCGCGTCCTCGAAGGCCGCCGCGACCGCCCGTAGGCGGTCCGGACGCTCCGGATGGCCTGCCGGTGTCAGGTGTTCCAGGCAGGCCGGGTGGCTCAGCAGAAGGGTCGTCACCGGATGTCACCTTTCGGCGCCGCGGCCGTGGGAGTTTGCGTTTGGCGGCGCCCCGGCTCGGCCCCGCGGCGCGCGAATTTTCTCTAAATTTACCGTGTTTCCGCTGAACGCCGAAAGTACGGAACGAACCACCACAGCTGACGTTGGAATGTCAACCGAGCCCCAAAATGAAACGAATGGCTTGGGGGGTGCAGCATGAAAAAAGATGACGGCATCCAGCTCGGCGCCATGAGTTCCGACCCTCCGCCCCTCCATTATCGAGAGAGTCGCGGGCCCATGTTGCTGTCGATCGGCGAAAAGTTGCGCGCCCTTTATGCGGAAGACGTCTGCGAACCTCTCCCGCCGCGCCTCGAAGCTCTGGTGCAGGAACTCATGGCCGCCAGCCGGGAGACTGCACGGGGTCCGGAACGGAAGAGGCCGGCATAAAGTCGAGGCTCCCGCCTTTATGGCGCAGCAGGCGAGGCGGCGCAGACGTCGCCGATGCCCTATATGAGCCTGACAACCGCAAAGGGTTTGGGCTCATGCAGCTGACCGGGATCCACCATCTCACCGCCATATCGGCCGACGCGGGCAAGAATATCGCCTTCTATACGCGCACGTTGGGTCTGCGGCTCGTCAAGAAGACCGTCAACCAGGACGACGTCAGCGCCTATCACCTCTTTTATGCGGACGGGCTCGCGTCGCCCGGCAGCGACATCACCTTCTTCGAGTGGCCGGTCCCGCGCGAGCGGCGCGGCACCCATGCCATCGTCCGGACCGCCTTTCGGGTCTCGGGAGCCGAGACCATCGCCTGGTGGCGCGAGCGGTTCGCCAAGCTCGGGGTCGCGCATGCGACGCCCACCGCGCGCGACGGACGCCTGACCCTCGATTTCGAGGATCCGGAAGGTCAACGGCTCGCACTTGTCGATGACGGCGGACACGGTCCCGCGCATCCCTGGGAGCGCAGCGAGGTGCCGCCGGAGCACCAGATTCGCGGCCTGGGTCCGATCACGCTCAGCGTCCCGGACCTGCCGCCCACGGAGGCCGTGCTCACCGGGGTCATGGCGATGCGCAGGACCCGCCAATATGCCCTCGCGACCGACGGTGGCGCCGCCGTTCATGTCTTCGAGATGGGCTCCGGCGGGCCGGCGGCCGAGCTGCACGTCGCGGTCCAACCCGGTCTGTCGCCGGCGCGCCAGGGCGCGGGCGGCGTGCATCACGTCGCCTTCCGCACGCCCGACGATGCTCAATACGAGGCCTGGGCGCAGCGGCTGCAGGCGCTGCGCATTCCGAACAGCGGAAAGGTCGATCGCTACTATTTCCGCAGCCTGTACTTCCGCGAGCCGAACGGAATCCTGTTCGAGATCGCGACCGACGGGCCCGGATTTGCGACGGACGAGCCGCTGGAAACACTCGGAGAGCGTCTGGCGCTGCCGCCGTTCCTGGAGCAGAGGCGGGCCGAAATCGAGGCGGGTCTCAAGCCGCTCTAGCCGGGCAGCGGTGGCGCGGCTTAGGCGGCCGGCAGCGAAGCGGCCTCCAGGCTCTCGGCGCCCTCGATCACCGCGGCCTCCAATCCGGACGCCTGGACGGCGATGTTTTCCGCGAAAAAGCGGGCGAGCGCCACCCCTTCGGGCCCTGACGGGTGGCCGCGCCGGATCGCCGTCAGTGCCTCGGAGGCGAGGGCCGTTCCGCCGGCCGCCGTGCCGAACAGGCGCAGATAGGGGGTGGCGCCCGCAAGGGCCGCTTCCGGCCGCGCGTCGAGACGGGCGAGCAGCCAATCGGTCGCACGGGCAAGGGCCTCAGTCGCCTCCTGGAGTTTTTCCGCCGTTTTTCCGAAGCCGGGATTGTTGCTGCGGGCGACGGCTGCCGCAATGTCCCGCAACCCGTCGATATAGGCGCGGACCGCTGCGCCGCCGGACAGGGGCAGCTTCCGCATCACGAGGTCGATCGCCTGGATGCCGTTCGTTCCCTCGTAGATTTGCGCGATACGGGCATCGCGATAGTGCTGTGCGGCGCCCGTTTCCTCAATGTAACCCATTCCGCCGTGCACCTGCACGCCGAGGGACGCCACCTCGGTCCCGATATCCGTCGAAAAGGCCTTGGCGACGGGTGTGAGCAGCGAAGCGCGTTCGTGCGCCGCGCGCGCATTGCCCGTTGCACTGCGGCTCTCGTCGATGGCAACCGCGGTCGCGTAGCAGATTGCCCGCGCCGCGCGCGTGAGCGCCCGCATGGTCAGCAGCATCCGCCGCACGTCCGGATGCACGACGATGGGGCTTGGCCCGTTCGCTCCACCGCCGGCATGGCCCTGTCGGCGTTCGCGCGCGTAGGCCAACGCCTGCTGTGTCGCGCGCTCGGCGATTGCGACGCCCTGAAGCCCGACATTGAGGCGGGCGTTGTTCATCATCGTGAACATGCAGGCGAGGCCGCGGTTCTCTTCGCCGACGAGGAAGCCCACCGCACCGCCGTTGTCGCCATAGACCATCGTGCAGGTGGGGGAGGCATGAATGCCGAGCTTGTGCTCGATCGCATGGCACCGCACGTCGTTGCGGGCCCCGAGCGACCCATCCGGATTGACGAGAAACTTGGGCACCAGGAACAGCGAGATGCCGCGGTGGCCGGGCGGCGCATCGGGCAGCCGCGCCAGGACGAGATGAATGATATTGTCGGTCAGATCATGCTCGCCATAGGTGATGAAGATCTTCTGGCCGGTGATCCGGTAGGTGCCGTCGGCGACGCGCTCCGCGCGGGTGCGCAGGGCCCCCACATCGGAGCCCGCCTGCGGTTCGGTGAGCTGCATCGTGCCCATCCATTCGCCCGAGACGAGCTTCGGCAGAAAAGTGCGCTTCAGCGCTTCGTTCGCATGCGCCGCCAGGGCTTCCACCGCGCCCATCGTGAGGAACGGCCCGAGGCCGAAAGCCATCGCGGCGGCGTTCCACATTTCGATGCAGGCCGCGTTGACACTGTGCGGCAGGCTCTGCCCGCCCCATTCGGCCGGCGCGGCAAGCCCGTTCCAGCCCCCGGCCGTCCAGCGGACATAGGCTTCTTTCCACCCCGGCGGCATCGTGACTTTGCCGTCCCGGAAGGGGGTGCCGTGCCGGTCGCCCGGCCCGTTCAGAGGGGCGATCACCTCGGTGGCGAATTTGCCGGCTTCGGCCAGCACGGCCTCAAGCACGTCTTCGCCGAGCTCAGCGAAGGGGCCGGCACGTCCCAGCCGTTCAAAGCCGATGGCGTGCTTGAGCGCGAAAGCGATTTCGGCAACAGGCGCCGCGAAAGTCATTCTGGGCTCCTTGGGCGGGGTCCCCGCGCGCGCGTCCCGTGCTTGACGGCGGCAACCCCGCACGCGCAATACCGCGCCAATCTAGCCGCAGGCCGAAGGGCCGGCAAAGGAGTGACCCGCTTGCAGGCCGTGAAAACGCGAATTGGTCCTCCCAACGCCGAAACCATCGCGGAGGCCGCCCGCATTCTCCGTGCCGGGGGGCTCGTGGCGTTCCCGACCGAGACGGTCTACGGGCTCGGTGCCGACGCCACGAATGCCGAAGCGGTCGCGCGGCTCTATGCGGCGAAAGGGCGGCCGGTCTTCAATCCGCTGATCGCGCACGTGCGGGATACGGCGAGCGCCCGGGCGCTTGCCGTATTCGATGCCGCGGCCGAGAGGCTTGCCGCCGCCTTCTGGCCGGGGCCGCTGACGCTCGTCCTGCCGCAGCGGCCCGGCTGTCCGGTCGCCGCGCTTGCCACCGCGGGACTCGATACGATTGCGCTGCGGGTGCCGGCCAACAGCGTCGCGCAGGCCCTGCTGCGGTCTTTCGGCGGTCCGGTCGTTGCGCCGTCTGCCAATCTCTCCGGCCACGTGTCGCCGACCACGGCCCAGCATGTTGCGGCGGATCTCGACGGGCGGATCGACCTCATCATCGACGGGGGCCCGACCGAGGTCGGCCTTGAATCGACGATCGTCGCCTGCCTGGATGGTCAAGCGGCCCTGTTGCGCCCCGGCGGTCTGCCGCGTGGCCGGCTCGAAGCGGCGCTCGGGGGGCCGCTTGCGTCCCCGCCGCGCCGCGTGGGCGAGGCGCCGGCCGCGCCCGGGCAGCTTGCTTCCCACTATGCGCCGCGCGCGCGGCTGCGGCTCGAAGCCGTGGACGTGCGGCCGAACGAGGCGCTTCTCGCCTTCGGCCCGGCGCCGCCGCGCGCTGCCATGCTCAATCTCTCAGCGAAGGGGGATCTGGTCGAAGCGGCGGCCAACCTTTTCTCTTATCTGCGGAAACTGGATGCTTCGGGCGCGCCGACGATCGCGGTCATGCCGATCCCCCAGGAGGGGCTCGGCGAGGCGATCAACGATCGTCTGCGCCGTGCGGCGGCGCCGCGCTGAGGAGCGGCGGATCGATCGGTCGAACATGTCGAAGGGAGCGGGAACCGTGAACGACGCCACAAACCCGGTGCCAACTCAGAGCGCCCAGACCGGACCGCTCAATCCCGATCTCATAGCCCGTTTTACGGCCATCGTGGGCGACCGCTACGCGATCACGAATTCTGCGGAGCAGGAGGCGTATCTCGTAGAGATGCGCGACCTTTACCACGGCCGCACGCCGCTGGTACTGCGGCCCGGCTCGACCGCGGAAGTCTCCGCGATCCTCAAGCTCGCGAACGAGACACGCACGCCGGTCGTGCCGCAGGGCGGCAATACCGGCCTTGTCGGCGGGCAGGTGCCGCACGAAACGGGCAATGAAATCGTATTGTCGCTCGGGCGGCTCGACCGCATTCGGGAGATCGATCCGGTTTCCAACACCATGACCTGCGAGGCCGGCGTGGTGTTGCAACGCGCGCAGGAGGCTGCGGCCGAGGCCGACCGCCTGTTTCCCCTCTCCTTGGGGGCAGAGGGGAGTTGCACCATCGGCGGCAATCTTTCGACCAATGCCGGCGGCACGGGTGCGTTGTCCTATGGGATCGCGCGCGATCTCGCGCTCGGCCTCGAAGTCGTCCTGGCGGACGGCCGCGTGCTGAACGGCCTCAGCAAGGTCAAGAAGGACAACACCGGGTATGATCTCAAACACCTGTTCATCGGGGCCGAAGGAACGCTCGGCATCATCACGGCGGCGGTGCTGAAGCTGTTTCCGCGTCCGCGCGCCGTATCGGTGGCGTTCATCGGACTGAAGTCCCCGCACGAGGCGCTTGCGCTGCTCAAGCTCGCGCAGCAGCGCGCCGGGGCCGGGGTCACAAGCTTCGAGATCATGCCCCGCATCGGGCTCGAATTCGTGCTGCGCCACGCCCCGGGCACGCGCGATCCCTTGTCCAAGACCCATCCCTGGTATGTGGTGATGGAACTGTCCTCCTCGACGGCCGGAATCGAGCAGGCAGCGGAAGACATCCTCTCGCAGGCGTATGAGCGCGGCCTGATCGAGGATGCGGCGGTTGCCGCCACGGTCGAGCAGGGGCGCGCCTTCATGCATCTGCGCCACGCGCTCTCCGAGGTGCAGCGGCACGAGGGAGGCTCGATCAAAGACGACGTAACGGTCCCGGTCGTGCTCGTGCCGCAGTTCATCGACGAGGCCATTGCGGCCGCGCAGGATCTGGTGCCGGGCTGTCGGCCGGTGCCGTTCGGGCACGTCGGCGACGGGAACGTCCATTTCAACGTTTCCCAACCGCCCGGCGCCGACAAGGCGGCGTTCCTCTCGCATTGGGAGGAGATGAATGCGCGCATCCATGCAATCGTCGCGCGCATGGGCGGGTCCATTTCGGCCGAACACGGGATCGGCCGCCTCAAGCGCCATCTTCTGCCGCAGGTCAAGGACCCGGTCGCCTACGCGCTGATGCAGACGCTCAAGCAGACCCTCGACCCGAACGGCATCCTCAACCCGGGAAAAGTGCTGTGATGGCTCGCCCGGCCGGCACGCGCCGCGGGGCGATCATGCATGGCGCTCGTGGGACTGCAGATCCTGCTCGAGCAGGGCACGCAGATCCGGCGTCACCTCCGGCGTGACGCCGAACCACAACGCAAAGCCCCGCACCGCCTGGTGGAGCAGCATTCCGAGGCCGTCGGCGGTGTCGAGATGCATCTGCTCGGCGCGTGCGAGCAGCGGGGTGCGTAGGGGGCTGTAGACGATGTCGCAGACCACGGCCCGGCTGCCGAGGGGGGAAATGTCGATTTCGAGGGGCGGTTGCCCGGTCATGCCGAGCGACGTGGTGTTGACGAGAAGCCCGGCCGGCGGCAGCACTTCACCAAGCTCGGACCAGCGTCGCGGATGCACGTGCTCGCCGAAGCTCCTGGCCAGCGTCTCGGCCTTGGCCAGCGTGCGATTGACCACGAAGACGCGGGCAATTCGGCGCGTGCGTAGCGCATAGACGACGGCGCGCGCGGCGCCGCCGGCGCCGAGCACAACCGCCGTGCGCAAGCCGCGATCCCAACCCGGAACGCACGCATCGAGATTGCCGAGAAAGCCTTCGACGTCCGTGTTTGTCGCGCGCAGCCGGCCGTCCTCGATCCAAAGCGTGTTCGCCGCCCCGATTGCGAGCGCCTGGGCGTCCGGCTCGCTCACATTCAGGGCTGCTTCCTTGTGCGGAAGCGTCACGTTCGCGCCGACATAGCCGCGCGCAGACAGCTCTTTCACGAATGCCGAAAAGTCTTCCGGTCGAACGGCCTCTTTTCGGTAATCGCCGGGAAGGCCGTATTTCGCGAGCCAGTAGTTGTGGATGAGCGGCGAGCGGGAATGTTCGACCGGCCAGCCGATGACGCATGCCGCACGGAATGGGCTCGCCATTGCGCGATCCTTCTCTCGATGCCCGCCGGGGGACACCAGGGTTCAGCGCCAATCGCCGCCGCGCCCCCAGCGTTCCTGCCACATCCGTTCTCCGATGGTGCAGGAAACGCGGGGAGCCTCTGCACGCGCGGGGATGACGCGCGCGGCCGGTCGGTGTCCGGCGATCTCGAGCACGAGCTTCGTGCGGATCGCCTCCTTGAACTTCCCGCGGTCCTGTATCGGCACGACGAACGAGCCGGGACCCCCGATCACACAGTCCTCGTAATAGACATCGAGGTTCGGAATATCCATCGTGGTCGGGTTGGGGCGTTTGAGAACGATCGGCAGCCCATTGATGACGATGCCCTTCGCCAGCACCTCGTCACGGGCTTCGGTCACCGGCGGACCCTGATTGTTGGTTCCGTCGCCCGAGACGTCGATCACACGGCGAAGCCCCGTGTAGCCGTTGTCCTCGAACATGGGCGTCACAAAACGCAGCGCGCCGGAAATGGATGTCCGGTAGGCGCGCCGGATCGGCGCCTGACCAACCTCCGCGGCGACGGCCCTGGCGCTCGCGTCCCCATCGATGAGGCGCCAAGGCAGCACGATCCGTTGCTCGTTCACGCCCGCCCATTCGACATAGGTGACGGCGATCCGCGCATGCATTCCGTTCTTGAGCGCGGCGAGAAATTCCGGGGAGCGGATGGCCTCGACATAGCCCTCCCGCTGAAGGGTCAGCTCGTCCGGATCCATCGAATAGGAGATGTCGACGGCCAGCACGAGCTCGACATCGACCGGCACCGAACCGGCGGTGCGTGAGCCGGGAATATCGATCCGCAGCGGCTTCGGCGACGGAGCGGCGCGGCCGCCGAATACCGCGGCCACCATGAGGGCCAGCGCGGCTGCCGCCAAACCCCGGCCCAGCCCGGCTCCGATCATCCTATCCTCCCGCGAAGGGAGAGTATCATAGGGTAGTCTCGCCCGGCCATAGCGCCGGCGGAGGCTCCTCCAGCGGGAATGGGCTGGTTCAGCCTTCGAGCGGCTCTGTGGATTCGATCTCGATGCCGAAGCCGGCGAGACCGACATAGGTCCATTGCGCCAAGGAGAGCAGCCGGATCGACGAAATCCCGAGGTCCTTGAGGATTTGCGCGCCGAGGCCGACCTCGCGCCACTGGTGGCGGCGCGCCGCCTCCGATGCCGATTCCGTTTCGTGCGCGAGGGCAGTGGTCGGCACGCCGGCGGTGCCGTCGCGAAGGTAGATGATGACGCCTCGCCCGTCCTGTTTGAAACGCTGCAGGGCGGCACGGATCATGCGGGCGCCGCCGAACACGTCCCCCACCACATTGGCGCGGTGCAGCCGGGCGAGAATTCCCCGGCCGTCGCCGATGCGGCCGTAAACGAAGGCCATGTGATGCACCTTGTCGAACGGCGTCACATAGGCGTAGCCCTGCAACGGGCCGATTTCGCTGACGAGCGGAAATTCGCCCACGCGTTCGACCAGTTTCTCCCGGGCTTGCCGGTAGGCGATGAGGTCGGCGATGGAAAGGCGCGCAAGGCCGTGGCGCGCCGCGAAGGCCGCGACGTCCGGCCCGCGCATCACAGTGCCGTCGTCATTCATCAGTTCGGACAGGACGCCGACCGGCGTGAGCCCGGCCAGCCGGCACAGGTCGACACAGGCTTCGGTATGACCGCTGCGCATCAGCACGCCGCCCTCGCGGGCGACCAGCGGAAAAATGTGGCCCGGCCGCACGAAATCCGAGGGTCCGGTGTTGCTGTTTGCGAGCGCCCGCACGGTGTTCGCGCGTTCCTCCGCCGAAATTCCCGTCGTGGTGCCGTGGCGGAAGTCAACCGTCACCGTGAAGGCGGTGCCGAGCGGCGCGTCGTTTGCCGCAACCATCGGATCGAGGCGCAGCCTTCTTGCCTCATCGAGGGAGAGCGGCGCGCAAACGATGCCGGAGGTGTGGCGGATGATGAACGCCATTTTTTCCGCGGTGCAAAGCTGCGCGGCGACGAAAAGATCGCCTTCGTTCTCCCGGTCGTCGTCGTCGGTCACCACGACGATTTCGCCGCGCGCGAAGGCTTCGATGGCCGCCTCGACGTTGTTCTGGATGTCGATCACGAACGTTTCTCCGTCAGCCCCTTCGCGCAAACGCGCCGGCAGGGGACGCTTGGGCCGGCCGCCGAGCCGGTCCCGGCGCAGCGATGCGGTTGGCTCGGAGCCGCCGCCGTTGCTGGTTCTACCCCCGAAACCTGTGAGAAAGGGTGGAAACTCAATTGCCGGGTCTCGCAAAGGGCCAGGTCACGGCTTCGCCAATCTGGGCACGATGACGCAGATAGTGGTCGGCAAGCACGCACGCCACCATGGCTTCGCCGACCGGCACGGCGCGGATGCCGACGCAGGGGTCGTGCCGGCCTTTGGTTGCGATCTCGGTCTCGTCGCCGTAGCGGTTTACGGTGCGGCGCGGGGTGAGAATCGAGGATGTCGGCTTGACGGCAAAGCGGGCGACGATCGGCTGTCCAGTCGAGATCCCGCCGAGAATGCCGCCCGCGTGATTGGACAGGAAGCGGGGGCGCCCGTCGTTGCCCATACGCATTTCGTCGGCATTGTCTTCGCCTGAGAGCGCCGCCGCGGCAAATCCCTCGCCGATTTCCACGCCCTTGACCGCATTGATGCTCATGAGCGCGGCCGCAATGTCGGCGTCGAGCTTGCCGTAGACGGGTGCCCCGAGTCCCGGCGGCACGCCTTCGGCAACGATTTCAATAACGGCGCCGGCCGACGAGCCGGCCTTGCGCACACCGTCCAGAAAGCGCGCGAAGACCTCGTCGGCCCGGGCATCGGGTGAGAAGAACGGGCTTTTCTCGGCGTGACCCCAATCCCAGCGTCCGCGATCGATCTTATGAGGGCCGATCTGCACGAGCGCGCCCCGCACCTGCAGGCCCGGCACGATCTTGCGGGCGACGGCTCCGGCGGCCACGCGGGCCGCGGTCTCCCGCGCCGAGGAACGTCCGCCGCCGCGATAATCGCGCAAGCCGTATTTCACATCATAAGAATAGTCGGCATGGCCGGGCCGGTAGACGTCTTTGATCTCGGCATAGTCCTTCGAACGCTGGTCGATATTCTCGATCAGCAGCGTGATCGGCGTGCCGGTCGTGAGTTCCTGGCCGCCCGCTTCGTCGGAAAAAGTGCCCGAGAGAATGCGTACGGCGTCGGGCTCGCGGCGTTGTGTCGTGAATCGCGATTGCCCCGGGCGGCGCCGGTCGAGTTGCAGCTGAATTTCCGCGGTCGAGAGGGGGATGCGCGGCGGACAACCGTCGATCACGCAGCCGATTGCCGCCCCGTGGCTCTCGCCGAAGGTTGTGACCCGGAACAGGTGTCCGAACGTGTTGAACGACATGGGCGGCGGAGGCTCGGGCGCGCGGCTGTCCTTAAGCCCTTAATCCGCGGGCGGGAGCGGGGTCAATGGCGCGGCCCGGCATGCGGCCCGCGCCGCACCGGGCGAGCTTCGAGCAAGACAGGCGCCGGCGGTTGCGGCTCCGCCCAGCGCCGACGAGCCGCCCGTCGGGCGCTTGCGGGAGGCAATGAACGGTCGTTCATTCTGACCTGAATATTTGTTAAGCAACTGAAATATCGATTGTTTTTTGATTTGGGCGATTGCCAGCGAAAGGACCGGGGTGTAGTCTGACCAACGCTTGGGGGCGCTGTTTCGGAGGCGCGAAATCGCCACTGAACCGACCGGCAAACACATCTGCCGGAAAGCAATGTCATCCACTCCGAGGATCTGTCCCATGCGCAAGCTCACCGCCGTCATCGCCGCCCTGGGTCTGCTCGGCAGCACCAGCCTTGTTCCCGCGTTTGCCGCTTCGGCGAGCGGGGGGATCGAACAGGCAGACCTGTCGTCAGCAGCCAAGAAGAAGGCCAAGAAGGCGAAGACCGCCAAGAAGGCCAAGCGTGGCGCCAAGGCCATGCCTCAACCGCGGCCGCAGAAGCAGGGCGCCGTGAACGCGACGGATTTGTCCGCCGCCGCAAAAAAGAAGAAGGCGAAAAAGTCCAGGGCCAAGAAGCCGGAGAAGCAATCCATTCTCGGCGCGACCGATCTCTCCGCTGCAACGTCGAAAAAGAAGGCCAAGGCCAAGAAGCGGGCCGCCCCGAAGAAGACCGGCGCGATCTACTACCGGATCGCGGCCTGAGAGTCGG
Organism: Xanthobacteraceae bacterium; assembly: GCA_035716025.1. GTDB lineage: Bacteria > Pseudomonadota > Alphaproteobacteria > Rhizobiales > Xanthobacteraceae > JADGHE01. The sequence continues at coordinate 35,870 of DASTKH010000034.1, read as the reverse complement.
GCCGGCCGCTGCGCGAACGGCGCTCAAAATTTCGGCCGGGCTCGGCCGCCCGGCCGGCTTTGCCGTGCTTGCTGACGGGACTTACGAAGCGCCACGGATTTGCCGTGGTTTCTTTCGGACGCCGCCGCAGTCCCGACGAAAGGCCGCCGGCTTCCTTTGACATCATTGAGGGCGTGCCGAAAGCCTCGCGCACTTAGCTCAGGAGAGCGCAGCCCATGTTCCGGGGCGACAAGCGACGCAATGGTCCGCGTGCGATGTGCGCGCCCCGTCAGGCCCATGCGCTTATTCACCTCGTCCTCGCCGCCGCCTTGGTGATCGGGATCGCGGTCGCCGGAACGGCGGTATCCGTCGGGCTTGCGCGCGCCCAGAGCGCAACCGGCCTGCCGGACCCCGATGCCTCGCTGGTGATCGGCATGCTTGCGGCCGCCGTCACCGTCATGAGCATCCTCTCGGCGCTTGCCGTTCGCTTCATCGGCCGACCGCGCCAACGCTGAGTGGTGTCTTTCTCCCGCCCGGCTTCTCGGTCGGGACGGCCGGCATCCGGATTGCCATCGGTTCGCGTATCATGCGTGTTCCCTTCGGCCGCGCGGGAACCAGCTCGGCCGCTCGCGCGTCAATTGCGGGTAGGAGAAGCGGTATGCGCGCCCCGAACGCCCTCGCGCTTGCCGTCGGGCTCATGGCGGCCGCGGCAAGCGGCGGCCTTGCCCTTGCACAAGGCCACCGGATGGTTATCGGCAATCTTGCGGTGGAAACGGTCGCGCGTGGCATCGACCACCCGTGGGGGCTGGCTTTCCTCCCCGACGGGCGCCTTCTGGTCACGGAACGGCCCGGGCGCATGCGGCTCGTCGATCAGGATGGGCGGCTCTCGCCGCCGCTCGACGGCGTCCCCAAAGTGTTCGCACGCGGTCAGGGCGGACTGCTCGACGTCGCTCTCGATCGGGATTTTGCGCGCAACCGCACGCTCTTTTTCTGTTTCGCGGAGCCGGTGGGCACAGCCGGCGGGCGCACCAGCCTCGCGCGGGCCCGCCTGTCCGACGCGCCGGCGCTCGAAGATGTTCGCATCATCTTCAGACAGCAGGGGCCCTTGTCGAGCGGCAATCATTGGGGCTGCCGGGTCACGCCGACCGCCGACGGCAACCTGTTTCTGACGACCGGCGACCATTTCACCCATCGCGATCAGGCGCAGCAACTCGACAACCATCTCGGCAAGATCATCCGCATCCGCCCGGACGGCTCGGTGCCGCCGGACAACCCCTTCGTCGGACGCCGCGACGCGCTTCCAGAAATCTGGAGCTATGGGCACCGCAACATTCAGGCGGCCGCCCTCGAGCCGGCGACCGGCACCTATTGGGCGATCGAGCACGGGGCAAAAGGGGGAGACGAGGTCAACATTCCGCAGCCCGGCCGCAATTACGGCTGGCCGGTGATCAGCTATGGCGTCAACTACGACGGGTCAAAGATCGGTGTCGGCACCCGCAAGGAGGGCATGGAGCAGCCGGTCCATTACTGGGATCCATCCATCGCGCCGTCCGGAATGGCGTTCTATACCGGCGACAAATTCCCGCGATGGCGCGGAAACCTTTTCGTCGGGGCGCTGGCAGGGGAAATGCTGGTTCGTCTGGAAATCAAGGACGCGAAAGTGGTGAAGGAAGAACGCCTCCTCCGCGAACTTGGGGAACGCATCCGCGATGTGCGCGACGGACCCGACGGCGCACTCTGGCTTTTGACCGACAGCAGCCGCGGCCGCATTCTGCGGGTTGTTCCGAAGTGACGGCGCCGGCGCGGATCAGCCGCCGGCCCGCCGTTCAAGCTTGTGCACGTCGCGGACATGGATGCGACCGCGCCCGAGGCTGATTGCGCCCTCGCGCTCAAGCTCTTTGAGGGCGCGCTGCACCACCTCACGCACCGACCCGACCATGGTGGCGATTTCCTGGTGGGTGATGCGTGCGCAGGCGCTCTCGGCGTGTTCAAGGATGTGCTCCGCGCGGCCCAGACAGCCGAGCAGGAGGCGCGCCACCCGCGTCGTCACGTCGCGCAGCGCGAGATCCTCGACCACCTTGGCGAGCGCGCGATGGCGTGCCGAAAGCAGCTTCAGCCCCGCCTTGGCCACGACCGGATGGCGCTCGATGAGCGCGGTCATCGTCGCCTGCGGCATCATGCCGACCACGGTCTCGCCGACGGCCACGGCGCTGTCGGTGCTCGGCCCGCCCGCGAACACGGCGGTGTCGTTGAAGGTGGCGCCGGGGCCGAGCACGCGCAGCACGTGCTCGCGGCCGTCGGGCGAGAGCTTGACGAGCCGCACCTGGCCGGAAACGACGAAATAGAGCCCCTCACCGGGCTCGTTCTCGGTCAGGATGTGCTCGCCCGCCTCGCAGCGGCGCCGGCGGACGGCGCGGGCGAGGCCCGACCGCGTCGCCGCATCCAGTTCGGCGAAGTAGGGAATGCGGGCGAGCAGGGTATCGACCGCGCTTGCCGCGTGCTTGCCCATCGCTTGCCTCCCGGCATTCCGCGCGCGCCGTCGCGTGTCGCGAAATCTTCATCCTTCGGCGACTTAAGTCGCTGAAGCGCCGCCGCCGCTCCTCCATGGTTTGCCTATGAGCAATGATCCGCTCTTTTCGGAGGATGGAACATGACCAAGATCAAAACGCTGACGGCCGCTGCGCTCACCGCCGCGGTGCTGTTTGCCCCTTTGAGCGCCAGGGCGCACTGCGACTCGATCGACGGGCCGGTTGCCAAGGCGGCCCAGACGGCCCTCGAGACCGGCAACGTCCACCTCGCTTTGCCCTATGCGCCGGCGAGCGCCGAGGGTGAGATGCGAGCGGCCTTTGCCCAGGCCCTCAAGGTGCGCGCGCTCGGCCCCGACGCCAAAACGCTCGCCGACAAGGCCTTTATTGAGACCACCGTGCGCCTCCACCGCATGGGCGAGGGCGCGCCCTATACCGGCCTCAAACCCGCCGGCACCGACTACGGTCCGGCTATCCCGGCCGCCGAGCGGGCGGTCGAGAAGGGCAATTTGTCCGAGGTCAAGGCCGTGCTCGCCGAGGAGATCGAGCATGGTCTGCACGGACGCTTCGCCCACGTGCGCGAGACCCAGAACGCGCCGCGCGCGCCGAAGGCGGCCGAAGAAGTCCCCGCCGCACGCGCGCGGGTGAACGCCGAACTCGGTTTCGTCACCTATGTCGAGGGTGTGCGCCAGGCCATCCACGGCGCGGGCCATGCGCACAAGGACTGAACGCGAACCGACAAGCCGGCGCCCGCGGGCGCCGGTCGCGCCTGTGAGGAGGGTGTCATGACGTTCGAAATCCCTAAGCCGATGAAGGTCGAGCACGACGCGCTGCATGCCGACCTCGTCAAGGCCACGCGGGCGGGCGGCGAGACCGGAGAGGCCGCGCGCGCCGTCGCCAAGGTGCTGCACGGCCACTTCCTCAAGGAGGAGGAATTTGCGCTGCCGCCGCTCGGCCTGCTCGCCGCGCTCGGCCGGGGCGAGTTCGAGCCGGCCATGGCCGAGGTGCTCGCGCTCACCGACCGGCTCGAAGCCGAGATGCCGACCATGCTCGCCGAGCACAAGCTGATCGTCGTGGCGCTGGAGCGGCTGATCGCGGCGGCCAAGGCCGAGAACAAGCCCGACGTCGCAGCCTTCGCCGCGCGGCTCAAGCTGCACGCGCAAGCCGAGGAGGAGGTCGCCTACCCGGCGACGCGCCTGATCGGCCGCTACGTCAAGAGCCGGCTCGCCGCCGCCAAGGCGGTCGCCTGAGCGCGAGGGGCCGGCCCGGACCGTGCAGACGCGGGCAGGCGCGGCGGTTGCGGTTGCCGGGCTCAGCTCTCGAGGCCGGTCGGCACCTGCGTGTTCTCGCTCGTGAGCGTCATGCCGGCGGCAAGCGCAAGCGTTTCCATAAGAGCTGCGAAATCGCCCTCGAGATAGCTTTTCGGGTCGGACTTGAGCATCGCCGCCCCGAAATGCGTCTGCAGCACCTCGCGGGCGGCCGCGGTCACCGGCATCGGCACGTCGGTTTTCCGCGCGAGTTCGAGGCCGAGATCGAGGTCCTTGCGCAGCAATTCGGGCGTGAATGTCGTCGTCCAGTCGAGGTTGACGAGCGCCGGCGACTTGTAGGCCGTAAACATCGAGCCCATCACGCTGTTGTTGAGGAAGGACAGGAACGCGTGGCGGGGCACGCCCATCTTGTTCACGAGCAGCGTGATCTCGATGAGGTTCTCGATGACGACGCCCAGCATGACGTTGTGGGCGATCTTGCACACGCGCGCGAGCTCGCCCTCGCCCACATAGGAGACACCGCGCGGCGCGAAGACCTTGATCGCCGGCTCGGCCTTGCGGAAGGCGCCGTCCGGCCCCGAACAGACGGCGGAAAGCTTGCCTGCCTTGATCACCTTGGCGTTTCCCGAGACCGGCGCGCAGATATAGTCGGAGCCGCGTTCCTTGAGGCGGGCGCGTATGTCGGCGGACTCGTCAACCGCGATCGTGGAACAATCGACGAAGACGGCCGGCGCCCGCCCGCCCGAAAGGACGCCGTTGTTGCCGAAATAGACCTCGGCGACATCCTTGCCGGTAGCAACGATCGAAAAGACAATGTCCCGGTCCGCAAGGTCTGAAAGCTTCTCGGCGATCCTGGCGCCTTTCGCCGCCAGCGGTTCGGCCTTTGCACGGGTCCGGTTCCAGACGGTGACGTCATAGCCGGCCGCCAGCAGCCGCTCCGCCATCGGATATCCCATTCGGCCCATGCCGATCCAACCGATCCGCGGCGTGCTTTGAGCCATGGCAAACTCCTTTCTGCGCTAAACCCGTCCGGTAACGGGTCGAAAAGTAGGCGACATCGACAGGGGGGCCGTAAAGGGGCGTAAATTTGAGAGCACACGACGCTTGCAGGCGGTAACATGCTCCCGCCGCTCTCTTCAACTTTCCTCCGGATTGAAATTGCGGAGTGGGGGTCGGACATTGCAGCATTGAAACCTGCACGGCCGCGCGCCGTGACGAACAGAAAAAGGAGGAGCGTCGAATGTCCAAGAACAAGCAGACCGTCGGCAGGGCCGCCGCGGGTGCGATCGCGGCTCTTGCCGCGCTGGCGCTCTTGACGCCCCAGCAAGCTGGAGCGCAAGAGCGCAAGTCGATCCGCTGGGCGACCTCGAACGTGGATTCCTATGGCTACAAGGTCGCGGCGTCGATGGTGAAAATTCTCGAGCATGCGCTCGGCAGCGAATACACCGTCACCGTCCAGCCCTACCCGTCCACGACGGGCGCGATGAAGGCCGCCATGGATGGCCAGGGCGAGATCGGCTACACCGCGGACGTCGGCATGACGCAGCTCTATCACCAGGAGGGCGGATTCAAGAACTACAAGCCCGCGAAGGGCTTGCTGGTCCACACCTGGTATGCCTACCCCATGGAGTCGTTCATGGCGACGGCTGCCGCCAATGCCGACAAGTACAAGTGCTGGAAGGATTTCAGCGGCAAGCCCGTTTTCTTCACCACTGCCGGGTTCATGAACTGGCTGAACTTCCAGCGCATCTTCAAGGCGCTCGGCTACCAGTTCAAGCACGTGGAAATCGATCCCAAGACGCAGGCCGATGCTTTGCAGTCCGGCTCGATCGAGGGGGCCGTCGCTTACACCACGGCCGGGCGCTCGCTTGCGTCCTATTGGAAAGAGACCGACATCCGCATGAACGTCAAGCTGATCAACCCCTGCCCGGACGAGGAGAAGAAGCTCCAGAGCGCAGGGCTTGCGATTTCGGATGTCGACCCGACCAAGGCTTTCAGCAAGGATGTCGGCGTCAAGACCGTGCACGGCGTGCCGATCTTGTTCGCCTACAATGTGCGCCCGGATATGCCGGAAGACCTCGTCTACAAGATGCTGAAGGCGTTCTACGACAATCGCGAGAAACTCGCGGCCTCCGATCCGGGCTTCACGCCGATGGCCAAGGATTTCGTCGGCATGCAGGTGAACGGCATCAAGGCCAATCCGGACATTCCCGTTCATTCCGGCCTTGCCAAGTTCCTCAAGGAAAACAAGGCCTGGAACGACAGTTGGAAAATCGCCGAAAGCAAAGGCTGACGGCCACCAACGGCGGACGCATTGTCGTGGGGTCGACCGTTGCCGCAGGCGAAACGGCCCGGCTCCGCGAAAGAAGCCGCGGGTGCCGGGCCCGCCCCCGCGGCGGCGCTATTCAAATGGGCCCCTAAAAGGGGGAGGGGGAATGCGCGCCGCGTTAGGGTGGCTCAGTCTCCGGAACGTCATCTTCGCCATTTCGGCCGGGATGTTCGCGTGGCTCGTCTGGTATTTTTATACCGGCTTCGGAGGGCCTCGCGAGCTTGCCACGCAACTCGTTCCGGTGGCGCTGCTGCTGCAGATCTTGCTGATGCACGAGCAGGGCCGGCTCTATAGCTTTCTGCCCCTGCTCGCGAACCATGTCATCGTCGTCGTCTACGCATCGATCTGCCTTTACGGCTTCTACTATTTCTTTGTGAACTTCGAGGACATCGCGATCTATAGGCAAGGTTCCTATACGACGGAAGACTTCGTCGTCGGCCTGTTGATGTTCCTGCTGGTGATGGAACTCTCGCGCCTGGCGCACCCGGTGCTGTTCGGCGTGAACTTCTTCATGGTTATCTACACGCTCTGGGGCTATCTCAGCCCCATCGATTTCTTCTGGCACCCGGGGACGACGTTCTACCGCGTGGTGACCTCGAGCACGGTCGAGCTTGCGACCGGCATCTACGGTCTCTACGCCCAGCTCGCGCTCACGCTCGTGGCCGCCTTTCTCTTGCTTGCGGCGACGGCAAACGGTTTCGGGGCGCAGCGGGCCATGATCAATGTGATGAGGCGCTTTGCCGGTCGCAACCGGCAAATGGTGCCGCAGACGGCCGTGCTCGGTTCGCTCGCGGTCGGCATGGTCAGCGGATCGGGTTCCGCCAATGCCGTCGTGGTCGGCAGCATCACGATTCCGCTGATGAAGCGTTACGGCGTGCCGGGCGTATTCGCCGGCGCCGTGGAAACCGCCTCGTCCATGGGCGGATTGATCATGCCGCCGATGATGGGGGTCGGCGCCTTCCTGATGTCGGAATTCCTGGGCGTTCCCTATTGGGACGTCGTGCTGCGCGGCTTTGCGCTTGCTTTCGTCTATTACACGTCGCTGGCTTTCGCGGTCTATCTCCTTTGCGTTCGTCTCCTCCCGCACGACGCCGTGCCCGAAGAACGCGTGCCGCTTTACGACCTTTGCAAGACGGCGATCTTCTTTCTCTCCGTGTTCTTTCTCATTCTCATGATGGGGCAGTTCGGGATCGGCGAGCTGCGTGCGGCGCTCTACACGGCCATCTTCATGCTGATTTTGCTGCTTGCTGCATTTTTCTACTTCAAGTTCGTTCTGAAAATTCCCGAACTTGCGCAGGAAACGCTGCTCGGCAACCTGAAGCTTGCGATCGAGACGCATGCGGAGATGACCTCCTATCTCACGCTGCTGCTCGCGACGTTGGGCATCATGATCGGCCTCTTCACGGTCACGGGCTTTATCAATCGCATGGGGAGCATGCTGCTCGACCTGGGGTCCTGGCACGTTCTCGCGGTCATTGCGACCGCCTATCTGTTCGGCTGGCTCGCGGGGGCCGGGCTGCCGCCGACGGCGACCTACATCATCGGGGCGATCGTGATCGTGCAGCCTTTGCGCGATCTCGGGATCGACCCGTGGGTTGCCCATTTCTTCGTGTTCCTCCTGTCGGTATGGGGCGAGCTCTCGCCGCCGACCTCGCTGACCGCGGCGGTCTCCGCGCGGATTGCCGAATCCTCCTTCATGCGAACCATGTGGGAAGCGCTCAAGATCTGCCTCCCCATCACTCTGATGACGTTCGCGATCTTCACCCGGAGCGACATCGTGGTGAATCCGGGCTGGTCACAGATCGAGGCGGCGCTGCTCGTGGCCGTCAGCACCTGCGGGGTGACGTTCGCGATGTTCGGCCGCTTCACGCCCAATCCGGCCGCCAACATTCTGTTGCGCAGCCTGCTGGGCCTCGTCTCCCTGATCGTGATGCTGCATCCGGATCAGCGCGTCGCGCTGGCCGCCGCCCTGGTGGTGCTGCCGGCGATCATTGTCGGCGTGTGGCGGCACAGAGGGTTCGGCCGGGACCAGGCCTATGTGGACTCGGCGCGTTCCGCCGATTTGTCCTTCCGGCCTGCTGGCAGTCTGGAGGCGATTGCCGGCGAGGCGCGGCGGGAATTCTAGGAGGGAGGCAAGCCGGCGCACGGCGTGCTAGGAGCGTCCTTCGACCCAAGAAGGCAAGCCGAGGTGACGCTCGACAAAACCGCAGTTCGGATTCCAAGGTCAGAGTCCTGCGTCAATAAGGACCTGTGATCTGACTGACGAAACGACCAGGGATCGCATCCGTCGGCGACTTGCCGCGTTCGCGCCTGTCATGGCGCAGGCGGCCGGCAAGCGCTGACGGTTCCCGCAATCGATTGGCCGAGGCGCTGGCGGGGGCGGGCGCCTGCGGCTCCTGCCAGCTTCCAGCCGCCGCGCCCGCGTCATCCTCGCGGCGCGCAACGGGCTCGCCCCCAGACTGAAATCAGAATGACCGACAGTTCCTTGAATGTCCTGACGATCTGCGGCAGCTTGCGCAAAGGCTCCTACAACCGCATGCTGATGCATGCGCTGCGGGAACTGGCGCCCCCGCGTCTCGTGCTTTCTGAGGCGCCGCCCTTCGGCGGCCTTCCGCTCTACAACTTCGACGTCCAGGAGGCATCGGGTTTCCCCGCAGACGCGGTGGCCTGGGCGGACGCGATCCGTGCTGCCGACGCGCTCATTATCGTGAGCCCGGAATACAATTGGACCATTCCGGCGCCGCTGAAGAATGCGATCGACTGGGTCTCCCGCATGAAGGAACAGCCGTTCAAGGGCAAACCGGTCGCGATCCAGTCGGCCGCGACCGGGCTGCTCGGCGGGGCGCGCATGCAGCAGCACTTGCGCGCCTGCCTCACCGGCGTCGACGCCGTCGTGTTCGGCCGGCCCGAGGTCCTCGTCACCTTCGCGGCGCAAAAATTCGACGACAGCGGCCGTCTCAAGGACGAGCCGACGCGGGAGATGATCAAGCAGCATCTCGCGGGATTCGCAGCCTTCGCCGCGAGGATCGTCGGGAAATAGGCGGCCGCCGCATGAAGGCTCGCCGCGGCGCGTCAGCGGGTCGCGGCGATCTTTCGGATTTGTGCGGCGTCCGCGCGGGCGGCGGCCATCAGATAGCCGATATCGAATCCGGTGATCATGAACCGGCCGCCGAGGCCGACCAGCTCGCGCGTCAGGTCGGGGTCGCCGCGCACGCCGCCGATGCCGAGATGCTTGCCGTGGCGCTTGCAGGCGTTGGCCGCGGCCTCATAGGCCGCACGGATCTTCGGATGCCGCAAATCGCCCGGCACGCCGAGTTCCGCCGAAAGATCGTTCGAGCCGATCAGCAGCACGTCCAAGCCCTCTACGGAAGCAATGGCATCGGCATTCTCGATGCCTTCGGGCGTTTCCAGCATGGCGATGCAGAGGGTGACGGCGTTGCCCTGTCGGTTGACGTCCGCAAGCGGCAAAGCCCGGTAGAGCTGGGCCGGGCCGCTGCCTCCGACCGAGCGATGGCCGACGGGAGGGAATTTGCAGGCGGAAACGAAGGCCTCGGCCTCGCGCTTCGTGTTGACGTGCGGATAGATGATACCGAGCGCGCCGGTGTCGAGCAGCCGGGAGGCCGTGTGCGGCTGATGGCCTGGCGTGCGCACGAGCGGGGTAATGCCGACCGTAAGCGCAGCCGCGCACATGGCGGCCGCGGTTTCAAGCGCGGCCGCCGAGTGCTCCATGTCGACGTAGAACGCATCGAAGCCGCAGGCGTCCGCCACCATGCCGATATCGACGGTGCGGGCGAGACGCGTGCCGAGGCACAACACCATCTCGCCGGCCTCCAGCCGTTCCTTGGCGCGATTACGGATCAGCGGCGGAGACTGGGACATGCAAGTCGATTCCAGGCCCGCCTTTCCGCGAGCGAGAGCCGGTCCGGTGCTCGCGACCGGCAAGGATCGGAGCGCCGAACGCGGGCCGCCCGTCCTGCGTGTCCCGGCGACCCTCGCCAAGCGCGGCCATCTTGCGGGCCACGCTCCTGCGCTCGAAAGGAGCGGTGCCCCGGGGAGCGTTGGTCAGGTCTTGTAGCTCGGGTCGACCTTGTCGAGCATGCGCAGATAGGCAGGCCAGTCGGCCGATCCGCGTCCGGAATCGTGCTTCACGTACTGGGCGACCACCTTCTCGCAGATCTCGGGCGGGATTTCGATGGCGTCGCGGCCCGTGGAGTCGATCATGATCTGGATCTCAGCCGCCTCCATGAGATGCTTCATCAGCGTGAAGGCATCGCGCGCGCTCTTGCCGACGGTGACAAGGCCGTGATTGTGCATGATGAGCGCCACATTGTCTCCGAGATCGCGCAGAATGCGCTCGCGCTCGCCGAAATCCTCCGTAATCCCTTCATAGGGGTGATACCCGATGCGCTTGTAAAAGCGCACCGCCTCCTGGGACACCATGCGCAAGCCGCCCTTCAGGCCGGCAATGGCGAAGCCGATCGGCGTGTGAATGTGCACGGCGCAGTTGATGTCGGGCCGGCCCTTCATCAGACCGCCATGCAGCGTGAAACCCGGACGGTTGACGCCGGCGCGCTCGTCGAGGTCCTCGTTGATGTTCACCTTGCGCAGATTGGAGGCCGTCACTTCCGTCCACAGCGCTTCATGCGGCTTCATGAGGATCATGTCGGGCTCGCCCGGCACGCGCATGGAGCAATGATTGTAGATGACGTCGTCCCAGCCGTGCAGCGCGACGAGCCGGTAGACGGCCGCGAGATCGATCCGCGCCTGCCATTCGCCCTCTGTCATCCTCGCAGGCTTACGGCCTAAGGACTTCACGGCGGGCTTCCCCGCAGGCTTGGAGAGCCGCGTGGTCTTGGCGCGAAGCGCCATCGGTCGCGCGACCTTCCTCGCAGGCTTCACGGATTTGGAATGGACGTTCATGTTCTCTCCCCTTCATGCTGCGGCGGCGAGGAATGCGCGTCACGCCGATGCCCGCAGCTTCGAATTCGGATGGTGCTTTCGACGCGCGTGTCCGCCGGACGGGCCTTTCTCCGCTCCGCTCATACTAGCGGTATCGCGCAGGCCGGTCACCTGACCCTTCTGCCGAATTGTCGTGCGGATTTTGCCGGGATCAGGACTGCCGCTCCCGGTCCGCGATGGCCTCGGCGATCGCCACTGTTCGCCGGGCCATGTCGGCGTGCAGCCGCTCGACCATGCGGCCGTCGATCTGCACGACGCCTTTGCCCGCGTTCTCCGGCGCATCGAACGCGGCGATGATCTTGCGCGCTTCGGCGATCTCGGCCGCGTCGGGCGAAAAGATGGCGTTGCACGACTCGATCTGGCTCGGGTGGATCAGCGTCTTGCCGTCGAAGCCCATGTCGCGGCCCTGCCGGCATTCGTCGCGGAAGCCGTCAAGGTCGCGGAAATCGTTGTACACCCCGTCGATGATGGCAAGCCCATAGGCTCTTGCGGCGGCAAGGCACTGCATCAGCCAGGGAACGAGCGGCGCGCGGCCCCTCACCGGGCGGCCCTGCGCTTCCTTGACGAGATCGTTCGTCCCGATCACGAAGCCGGCGAGCCGGATTTCCGAGTCGCGCGAAAGCGCGGCGATGTCCGGCGCCCGCAGGATGGCGATCGGCGTCTCGATCATGGCCCAGAGGCGGATGCTCTTTGCGGCATGCATGTCGAGCAGGCGGGTGCCCAGCATGTCCAGGACCTCCGGCCCCGACACCTTGGGAACCAGGATCGCATCCGGCGCGCCCTGCGCGACCGCGGTGAAGTCGTCGATTCCCCAGGGTGTATCGAGGCCGTTGATCCTGACAAAGACTTCCCGACCGCCGAAGCCGCCGGCCTTAACGGCCGCCACCGCGGCGGCGCGTGCCGTCTCCTTGGCATCCGGCGCCACGGAGTCCTCGAGGTCGAGAATGACCCCGTCGACCGGCAGCATGCGGGCTTTGTCGAGCGCGCGGGCATTCGTGGCCGGCATGTAGAGAAGGCTGCGTCGTGGACGAACGTTCATCATGGAAACCTTTCGGCCATTCTCGGTTCTTGTTCGGCAAAAGGGAACCTCCGCCCCCGAAGAGGTGGGCGATGGCGGATGCTCCCATGAGGCACCCTGCGCCATAGGCTGACGTAAGCCTTGCCGCGAAGGCCCTTCGGCGAACGGCGCACGCCATCTTCTTGCCGAAACTGTACGGTCGGATCGGAACCAGGGACCATGGCGGCGGGTTCGGCCATACGGCCACGAAGGAGAATGAGGATGCTTAAAATTCTATCCGCTGCCGCCGCCGTCGGGTTCATGTTCGTCCTGGGCAGCGCCGCGCCCTCCGCGGCGGGCCCGGTTGCCCATAAAGGTCTTTATCAGAAATCCGAAGATCTCAGCGCGCGCCGACGGCATGTCCGACGTCAATACCATCGGCCGCGCGTCGTGTATCGCCGCGTGATCCGTCGCTACCCGTATCCCTATTATCGACCGTACTATGCCTACCGGCCTTACCCCTATTATTATCGGCCGTATGCTTATGCCCCGATCCCCTTCCTGCCTTTTGGAATCGGGTTTGGTTACGGGTACCCCTATTGGTGGTAGCGCGCGAGGCTGAGCGACCGACACGGCCCGCCGGGCGGCGGGCCATGTCGGTTCGAAGCGCCTATTTCCAGTCGCGCACGTCGACGAAGTGCCCGGCGATCGCCGCGGCGGCCGCCATCACGGGCGAGACGAGGTGCGTGCGGCCTCGGTAGCCCTGCCGGCCTTCGAAGTTGCGGTTCGAGGTGGAAGCGCAGCGTTCGCCGGGGCTCAGCTTGTCGGGGTTCATGGCCAGGCACATCGAGCACCCCGGCTCCCGCCATTCGAACCCGGCGGCAAGAAAGATCTTGTCCAGCCCCTCGGCCTCGGCCTGCTGCTTCACGAGGCCGGAGCCCGGAACGATCATGGCCTTCACATTGGCGTTCACGCGATAGCCGTTGACCACGCGCGCGACCTCCCGAAGGTCCTCGATGCGCGAATTGGTGCAAGAGCCGATGAACACGCGATCGAGTTTGATGTCGGTGATCTTCTCTCCGCCCTTCAGTCCCATATAGTCGAGCGCCCGGCGCGCCGCCTCCCGCTTGTTCTCGTCGGTAATCTCGTCCGGGACCGGCACCCGGCCGGTGACAGAACTGACCTGCTCCGGGCTCGTGCCCCAGGTCACGATCGGCGGCAGCTTGCCGGCATCGAGACGCACTTCGGTATCGAAGGGCGCACCGTCGTCGGAGCGGAGCGTGTCCCAATACCGCATGGCGGCATCCCAGGCGGCGCCCTTCGGAGCCTTCGGCCGGTCCTTCAGGAAGGCGAATGTCTTCTCGTCCGGCGCCACCATGCCGGCGCGGGCGCCGGCTTCGATCGACATGTTGCAGATCGTCATGCGCCCTTCCATCGACAGCGCGCGGATCGCCTCGCCGGCATATTCAATCGTGTGGCCCGTGCCGCCGGCGGTGCCGATCTCGCCGATGATCGCGAGGATAATGTCTTTGGCGGTGACGCCGGGCGGCAACTGTCCGTCCACCGTCACCCGCATGTTCTTGCTCTTCTTCTGGATCAGCGTCTGGGTGGCGAGGACGTGCTCGACCTCGGAGGTGCCGATCCCATAGGCGAGAGCCCCGAACGCGCCGTGGGTCGCAGTGTGGCTGTCGCCGCAGACAATGGTCGTGCCGGGCAGGGTGAACCCCTGTTCGGGGCCGATCACGTGGACGATTCCCTGCCGGCGGTCGAACTCGTTGTAGTATTCGATCCCGAATTCCTTGACGTTCTCGGCCAGCGCCTCGATCTGCTTCACGCTTTCGGGGTCGGGATTGGGTTTGGTGCGGTCGGTGGTCGGTACGTTGTGGTCGACCACGGCGAGCGTCTTTTCCGGGGCATGGACGCGGCGCCCGGCCGCGCGGAGACCTTCGAACGCCTGCGGGCTCGTCACCTCATGGACGAGGTGGCGGTCGATATAGAGCAGGCAGGTGCCGTCCGGCTGTTCGTCGACCACATGGTCGTCCCAGATCTTGTCGTAGAGCGTGCGCGGTTTCATGATGCGATGATCTCGTCGAGAGGCAGAATGAGGGTTCGGCGGGAAAGCCGGGCTGTCGCGAGGCGGCTTCAAAGCGCGGCTTGTACGGCCGCGGTCAGCCGACCGAAAAAGCGCCACGGCAGGCGCGCATGGTCGTGCAGCACCACGCGCGGGGGCGCACTCTCTCCTGGGCTCTGACCGGCCCGGTCAGCTTCCGCGTGAAACATGCCGGTTCTCTAGCAAATTCGGCCGCATCTCACAATTGTGCAGGCGGCCGCGAATCGGCCTGCCGCTGCCGGGGCGGCCGGTCGCGCCCCCTACTGGTTGAGTTCGAAGGAGACCGTGACGCGGACCCGAAGCGTCTCCTCGCCGGGGCTGATCGGCGTGTCCGGGGCAGCCGCCATGGCGGGCGCGAACTCGCGGAAGCGCGGCAGCGCATGAATCTCGTCCTCGGCGATGTTCACCGCCCGGCCGACATGCGCGCCGGCCGCCTTCGCGAGCAATTCGGCCTTCCGCTTGGCGTCGGCAATCGCTGCGATACGGGCCTCGTCGAGCCGTTTCGAGCGGTCGGAGACGCTAAAGGTTACGCCGGTGATCTCGTTTGCACCCGCCTCGACCAGCTTGTCCAGGATCGCGCCCAGATTGCCGATGGTCCGCACCGTGGCGGTGACCTGGTTTGCGACACGGAAGCCGGTGAGCCGCTGCGGGCCGCCTCGCTCGCGGTTCCCGTAGATCGGAGAGATGGAAAAGCGCGAGGTGCGGATGTCTCGCTCCGTGAGCCCCGCCTCTTTCAGGGCGGCGATGACGGACTCCATCGCCTTGGCGTTGGCCTCGGTGGCTTCGCGCGGCGTCTTTGCCTCGGTGACGACGCCGGCAGAGGCCTTTGCGAGATCGGGCTGTGCCCGAACGCTGCCCTCGCCGGTGACGGTGATGATGGGAAACGGCCGCTCCACGGCGGCGGTCGCCGGACGAACCGCAAAAACGCCCGCCGACACGGCGGCGGCGGCAAGGGCTGCTGTGAGCGCGCGCATGATCTCTCCTGGCGTTCTTTTGCTCGGCGGTCCGATCGTCTTATCCGACCTGGACCAAAGCATGTTGCGATTGCGGATGCGTGTCGGAGATTGATAATTTCCGTCCGCCCGCCGGGGCGCAAGCCGGTGCGGGCCCGTAGCTCAATGGTTAGAGCCGACCGCTCATAACGGTTGGGTTGCAGGTTCGAGTCCTGCCGGGCCCACCAAGTCCCCGCGCGACCGCCGGCGGCCCCGCCTTCCGTGGTGCGCGGGCTGCAGTGGGCTTAAATCCGTGGCCTTGTCGCGCAAACCGGTCTGCGTGAGAGGTATCGCAAGCCGCCTGCCCCGAAAAGTGTCCGAACCGCGGGCAAGGCTTGCTGCGCTTTTGGCATTGCCTTGGACGGGGCAAATCGATTTCATGCGCGACGAGCGATTGCGATGAAGGCCATGAGCAGTGTCGAACTGAGCCCGCCGGTCGGGGAGACCGCGCGCCGCCGCCCGCGTTGGCGGCGTCTCGAACAGCTGAGCCCCGCGCTCCTGATCCTCGGGCTGATTGCCCTGTGGGAGGCTGCGGTACGGCTGCTCGACATTCCGCGCTTTCTGCTGCCGGCGCCGAGCGAGATCGTGCAGCTCGCGATCAACGAGTGGTCGCTCATCCAGATGCATTCGCTCTCCACGATCGGCAGCATCGCGGCCGGCTATGCGACCGCCGTGGTGTTCGCGCTCGCGATCTCGGCGGTCATGATCCGGTTCCCGCTCTGCGAGCGGTTGATCATGCCGATCTTCGTCGGTCTGCAGAGCGTGCCGAAGATCGCAATCGCGCCACTTATTCTGGTTTGGGTCGGTGCCGGGCTCGGCTCCAAGGTGCTGGTCGTCGCCTCCATCGCCTTCTTCCCGATCGTCATCAACACCATGGCCGGGTTCAAGGAGGTCGATCGCGGCCTTGCTGACGTCTTTCGGTCGGTGGCCGCGAGCGAGCGGCAGATGTTTTTCCGGCTGCGGCTTCCCTATGCAATGCCGTACATTTTCGCGGGCCTGCGGATCGCGACCACGCTCGCGGTATTGGGCGCAATCGTGGCCGAATGGCTCGCCGCCTCGAACGGCCTTGGCTATCTGGTGCTGTCGGGCAGCTTCAACTTCAACACCGCGCGATCCTTTGCTTCGATCATCGCGCTTGCCATCATCGGCACGAGCTTCTTTGCGCTGATGTCGTGGATTGAGCGGTTGATGTCCTGGCGTACCGCGGCGGGGGATACGGCGGAACAGGCTTGAGGCCGCGGCCTGAGGCGGCGGGGCGGCGAAACACAGGGAAAAGCAAGGAGCACGACCATGCCATCGATCATTTCGCCGCTACTGCGGTTTGCGGCGGGCGCGCTCGCGCTCGCCGGCGGCGCATTGGCCGCCGCGCCGCCGGCTGCGGCCGCCGACAAGGTCGTCATGCGCATCAATTTCACGCCGTGGGCCATGCATGCCCAATATTTCGGCGGCAAGGCACAGGGCCTCTATGCCGCGGAGGGCATAGACCTCGAAATCCGCCCGCCTTCGGGAGGTCAGCAAAACGAAGTCTTCATCGGCACCGGACGCGAGCAGTTCGGCGTCGCCAATATCGACAGTTTCGTCAAGGCGCGGGCGAGCGGCATTCCCGTCGTCGCGATCATGGCGGATCAGCCGGACACGCCGGTCGCCGTGATCACGCTGAAGAAGAGCAACATCACCAAGCCGGAACAGCTCAAGGGAAAGAAGATCAGTTGGTTTCAGGCGAATGTGAAGGCACAGCTCGATCCGCTGCTGCAGGCCGGCGGGCTTTCCCGCAACGACATCGAATACGTGAATGTCGCGCGCGGCGCCGAGGTGCAGTTGCTCGCCGCGGGTCAGATCGACGCCATTTACGGCTTCAGCTTCGGGCAGGCGCTGACGCTCGAGCAGCGCGGCTTTCCGGTGAACGTCATGGCCCTGAAGGACTATGGCCTCAAGAATTACGGCACCGTGATCTATACCAGCGAGCAGCTCGTCAAGAGCAATCCGGATCTCGTGAAGCGTTTCCTGCGGGCAACGCTGAAGAGCCTTGCCTGGACCAAGGACCACATGGAGGAGGCGGTCGCGGAGGTCGTCAAGGTTGCGCCCGACCGCGACCTCAAGCTTGAAACGCGCAAGCTCGGGATCATCTATGGCCTTTATCAATCGCCCGAATATGCGGAGCGCTTTGGCGTGATGAACGACGGCAAATGGCGGACCTCGATTGAGGTTTTCAGCGAGGACATTCCGCGCAAGCCCGAGCCGAAGGAGATGTACACGAACGACTTCGTGAACAGCCTCGACGAGGCCAAGAAGCTCGCGCAAAGCCTGAAAACCGCGGCACGGTGAGGCGGACCGCGATGCCGGCCGTGGATGCAGTCGCCCCGGCTCGTGCCCCCGCGGCCGGGACCGGAATCAAGATCGCCGGCGTGGAGGTCACCTACGGCGGCGGCTCGACAGAGGCCGTTCAGGCCTTGGCCCGCATCGATCTCGACATTCCGGACGGCTCCTTCGTCTCGCTGGTCGGGCCGTCGGGTTGCGGCAAGAGCACGCTCCTGAAGGTCGTCGCCGACCTGCTGGCGCCGACGAGGGGTCGGGTGACCATCGGCGGGGTCGATCCGTCCGCACTGCGCCATGCGGGGCGGATCGGCCTCGTGTTTCAGCAGGCCAATCTGATGCCGTGGCTGCGCATTGAGGACAATGTGCGGCTGCTGCGCGACCTCGTTCGCGGCCGGCCGGGCAACGACGCACGGGCGGCGCTCGACGTCGCCTCTCTGCTCGATCTCGTCGGGCTCGACGGCTTTGAAGCCAAGCGCCCGCACCAGCTTTCCGGCGGCATGCAGCAACGCGCCGCGCTCGCACGCGCGCTCGCGCTCGACCCCGCGATCCTTCTAATGGACGAGCCCTTCGCCGCGCTCGACGAGATCACCCGCGACCGCATGGCCTTTGAGCTCATGCGGGTCTGGCAGCATTACCGAAAGACGGTCTTGTTCGTGACGCACTCGCTCGCGGAGGCGGTGTTTCTCTCGGATCGGGTGGTCTTGATGACCGCACGGCCCGGACGCATCCACAAGATCTTCGACATCGACCTGCCGCGGCCGCGCGACCGCGAGACGCGTCTGTCGGACGCGTTCATTCGTCTCGTCGGCGAGGTGAACCGCGAGCTCTATCGCGTGATGTCATGAACGGAAGAGACATGGCACGAAACCGCATTCCGATCCTCACGGTCGGGCAGGATCCCTTCGAGCGCGGGCTCGCGCACGGGCGCGCCTTCGCGGCGGACGTGGCGGCCAATCTCGAAACCTATCTGCGGCGCTTCGAGGCATCGGGGCTCGGCCGCGAGGCCGCCTTTGCCGAGGCGCGACGCTGGCAGAAGGCCATGGAGGCGTTGAACGGCGCCTATGCCGAGGAAATGCGGGGGCTTGCCGCCGGCTCCGGCCAGAGCGCGGAGGCGATCGCTCTTCTGAATGCGCGATACGAGATCGCTTTCACGCTGTTCGGCGAGGACGCCCGCAACAACGAACGCGCGGCGGCGGAAACCGATGGCTGCACCACGTTCGGAGTTCTGCCGGAGGCCTCCGCGGACGGACACACCTGGCTTGGCCAGAACTGGGACTGGCTCGAGGGCGTGCATCGCCGGACCCTGGTCCTGCGCATCCGCCGCAGCGACAAACCGAGCCTCGTCTGTCTGACCGAAGCCGGGATTGCGGGCGGCAAGATGGGCGTAAACGAATGTGGCATCGGTCTCGTCGAGAACGGCCTTGCCTCCGATCTGGACGGCCGCAACCCGTATCAAAAGCCTTTCCACATGCGCTGTCGCGAGGTGCTGGACGCCGACCGCTACGAGGATGCGCTGCGGCCGATTGTCGCGACCCGTCGCACCTGTTCGGCCAATTTCGTCATCGGTGCGGCCGGAGGCGAGATCCTCGATCTCGAGACGAGTCCGGACCACGTCGGCTGCCTCGCGCCCATAGACGGCATCGTGACCCATTCGAACCATTTCGTGGGTCCGGGCCACGGCGAGTCACAAATGGAGAAGATCGGCCCCAATACGCTCTACCGCGCATCCCGGCTGCGCCGCCTGCTCGCGCGCCATGCGGGCGCGATCGATCTCGCGATCATGAAAAGCGCGATGAGCGACCATTTCGGCTCGCCGAATGCGATCTGCCGGCACCCGGATGCTCGCCAGCCCGAAGCGAAGCGGACAATGACCGCCGGCGCGGTTCTGGTCGATCTTGAGAATCGGGTCATGCACGTCGCCGATGGCCCGCCGTGTCAGAATGCGTTTGCCCCGGTATCCCTGTCTGCCGAAGAAGATTGATCGCAGTGCCTTCTGCCTGCCCTGGCGGCCATTTCCGCCGGACTGCGCCGCGTTTTCGGAAGGCCTCACGCGCGGCCCGCGCGTGACAGAATGGCTCGGCGCCAATTCCCCACGCGACACGGCCCCGCCGCGCGATAACCGAAGTTGAAAGCTCGAGGAGACAAGAATGGCCGAAAATTCCGCGACAGGAGACGCCCTGGCCGCAATCTGCGGCGATCTCTGGGTGAACAGCCACATCCTGCGCGATGTGACGCAATTGTGCGATGAATACGGGCACCGCTTTGCGGGCAGCGAGAGCGAACGGCGCGCCCGGGAGTTCATCATCGAGAAGCAGCGCAGCTATGGGCTCGAAAACGTCACGGTCGAGCCGTGCCGCTTCACCGCCTGGAAGCGCGGGGCCTGCAGCTTCGAAATTCTTGCGCCGCGGCAGCGCCAGCTCGCCGCCGTCTCGATGGTTCACGCGCCGGCGACCCCGCCGGGCGGGCTCGAGGGGGAGCTGATCGTCGCCGGGCAGGGCACGCCCGAGGAATTCGCTCGGCTCGGCGACGCGGTGCGCGGCAAGATTGCGATGATCACGCTCGGCTCTCCAGCCGGCGCGCCCCCGCTTCATCGCGTCGGCAAATACGGCCGCGCCAAGAAGGCCGGCGCAATCGGCGTCATCTTTCCGGCGGAGGAACCGGGCCAACTTATTCCGACCGGTACCATCGCCGCCGCCTACCGCGAAGTCGGCACGCTGCCGGCCATCGGCATCAGTCACGAGACCTGGAAATATCTGTTGCGGCAGACCGAGGTCGGCACAGTGCGGGTGCGCTTCGTCACCGAAAATGCCTTCGCCCCCAACAGCGAGACCTGGAACATCTATGGCGACATTCCGGGAGACGGCAGCACGGGCGAGGTCGTGCTCATCGGCGGCCATTGGGACGGTCACGACCGCGCGGACGCCGCGCTCGACAATGCGCTCGGGCTGTTCACGGCGCTTGATGCCGCACGCGCGCTCACCCGCCTCAAGGGCAAGCTCAAGCGGACCTTGCGTTTCGTCGCGCTCGGCAACGAGGAATCATGGTGCGTGGGCTCGACCAACTACGTTGCGCAGCACGAGCGCGAGCTCGACCGGCTTGCCCTGATGATCAATGTCGACGGCCTTGCCCGCTACAGCCACACCACGATCCGGTTCGGCCGGCGTGAGGACGTGGGGAGCTATTTCCGCAAGCTGATCGCCAAGCATCGGCTTCCGCTCCCCATCACGCCGTCCAACTGGCTGCCGGGCAGCAGCGACGACTGGCCCTTCCTGGTCACCGGCGTGCCGGCCGTCACCGTTTCGGGCATGGAGCGCAGCGCCGCCGAGCAGGCCCGCGGGCGCGGTATCGACCATACGCAGGCCGATACGGTCGACAAGATCGACGATCTCCGGGCGCGCACCGCCGCCATGACGCTCGCGCAGCTTCTGGTGGCGATTGCCGACGAACCCGAACGGCCCGGGCCGAAGCTCGAACGCGCCGAAATGTTCCGGCGGCTCGAAGCCGCGGGCGTCAAGCAGGAGCTGATGGATCAGGGCCGCTGGCACCCCGACAGCATTCTCGGCCAGTGAGTGCGGGCTTCAACGGCCGTGCGTCAGCTTCGGCGGCACGGCTGTTCCGTCATCCGGAGGCCTTCGGCGGCAAGACACGGCGACAGATGCACCCAGGGCGGCGCCTGCGCGAAAGCCGCGGGGCGGAGCTGCGCTTGCCGGAGGAGGGGAGACAAAGGAGACATGCCGACCGTGCAGGATCGACCGAACTCTGTTGAAGCGCGTGATGTCCGCTCCGTCATCCACGGGCTCACCAATCTAAAGCGTCATCTCGAATGCGGTCCGCTGGTGATGGACCACGGCGAAGGGGTGTGGGTCACCGACATTCACGGCAACCGCTATCTCGAGGGCATGTCCGGCCTGTGGTGCCTCACGCTCGGCTACGGGCAGGATCGTCTGGTCGAAGCGGCCGCGCGGCAGATGCGGCGGCTGCCCTACTACCATCTCACCGCCCACAAGGGACATGCGCCGGTCGTCGAGCTCGCGGAGAAGCTTCTCGAAATCGCGCCGGCGCCGATGGCGCGCGTGTGGTTTGCCAATTCAGGGTCGGAAGGCAACGACTGCGCCGCGCGTCTTGCCTGGTACTTCTGGAATGCCGAGGGCCGTCCGGAGAAGCGCAAGTTCCTCGCGCACCGGCAGGCCTATCACGGCAACACCATTGCCACGGCGAGCCTTACCGGGACCGACGGGACCCACGACAAATTCAATCTGCCGCTCGACGGCTTTCTGCACGTGCGCTGCCCGCATTTCTACCGACAGGGGCGGCCGGGAGAGAGCGAGGCGGCTTTCGTGGACCGCCTGATCAACGAGATCGAGGCGACGATTTTGAAAGAGGGCCCCGAGACCATCGCCGCCTTCTTTGCCGAGCCGGTGATGGCGGCGGGCGGCGTCATCGTGCCGCCCGAAGGCTATTTCGCGCGGCTTCAGGCGCTGCTGCGCAAATACGACATTCTCTTGGTCGTCGACGAAGTGGTGACCGGGTTCGGCCGGTTGGGCGACATGTTCGGCGCCACGACCATGGGACTGACACCCGACATGCTGGTGTGTGCCAAGGGCCTGTCGAGCGCTTATGCGCCGATTTCGGCCGTGCTCGTGAACGAGCGGATTTTCCGGGCCGCGGTGCGCCAGAGCGACGCGCTCGGCGTCTTCGGCCTTACGCTCACTTATTCCGGTCACCCGGTCTCGGCCGCAGTCGCGCGCGAAGCCATCCGGATCTACGAAGAGCAAGATATTCCGGGGCGGACCAGGGCGCTTGAGCCGGTCTTTTTCGGCGCGCTCCGGACACTTGCGGATCACCCACTGGTCGGCGAGGTGCGCGGGCGCGGCCTCATCGCCGGCGTCGAGCTCGTGCGCGACAAAGCCTCGCACGCTGCGTTCGACCGGGCCGCAGGGGTCGGCCGCGCCTGTGCCGAATACGCGCAGGCGCACGGGCTCATCGTGCGCGCCATCGGCGATACGATCGCGATTTGTCCTCCGCTCGTGATCTCCGAGGACGAGATCGGCCAGCTCGTCGCCAAGTTGAAGGCGGCCCTCGACGAGACGGTGAAGGACGTTGCGGGCCTGCTGCGCGACTGAGCGGTCTTCAGCCTGCGGCGGCCCGGCGCCCGCCCTGTGCGGACGGCCGACGCAGTTTGCAAGTCTCGTCCGGGCAGGAGCCTCTGAGCACCAGCACCCTGCAGGAGGCGGCGGTCGGGTCACCGTCCGCAACAAATCCGAGAAGGTTGCGCACATCTGCGATCCGGACGCGGTCGCGGTCGACCTCCACGCCGAAGGCGCGCAGGCGCGCGAGCGCGCGCGAGAAGCTTTCCGGCTTCATGCCCAGACGGTTGGCGATGAGGGTTTTTTCGTAGGGCAGGGCGATCTCGACTGGCCCACACCGGGCGGTCGTCAGCGACAGCAAAAACCAGGCAATGCGTTTCGGCGCCGATTGCGCCTTGAGCTGCTCGATCTGCTCCACGAGCTGCCGAAGATGCAGCGAGGCAGCCGCAAGCATTTCGAGAGAGATCTGCGGGTTCTTCATGATGGCATCGCGCAGATGCCGCCCATCGACGCGCAG
The DNA here is from genome assembly GCA_035716025.1 of Xanthobacteraceae bacterium. Taxonomy (GTDB): domain Bacteria; phylum Pseudomonadota; class Alphaproteobacteria; order Rhizobiales; family Xanthobacteraceae; genus JADGHE01. Next base: position 12,791 of record DASTKH010000034.1, on the reverse strand, counting down.
AAGGCGTACGGGCGACACCGCCTCTGCGCAGGCGGGATAACAGCCCCCGCGGAACATCATAGCCTCTGCGAAGGTTTCGCCCTTCGTGAACAGCGCCACGACGATTTCATCCCCGTTGGGCACGGCGCGGTACAGCTTGACCCAGCCGTCGAGGACCAGAAAGAAGGCGTCCGCCGGATCCCCTTGCTGAAAGATCGTTTCGCCGCGGCCATAGCGGCGCGGTTCGCGGTTGCGGATGACCGAGCGGAGCAGAGTCTCGTCCATCGCGCGAAAGATTGGTGCGCGCGCAATGGTGGCCCAATCTTCGGCAAGCATCAAAGCCTCCGGCGGGTTGCGGGCCGGTATAGGGCCACGCGAAACCGCCTCCGGCTTTGAGCCAGATCAAAGACGGCGCAACAACAGGAGTTGACTTCCTCCTCCTGCTTGCCGCGAGTTGTCTCAACAGCGCTCCGGAACGGCCTGCAGCATGGCATCGAGGCTGAAGACGTTGGGACAATAGTCCCGATAACGCTCCAGGGCCGCGCCGGTTACCACGTCGCGCCGACACCGAGTCTTCTGCCGGCACATGATGCAGATGCGCTGCATGTCCCGCAGCGTCGCCGGATCTCGGGTCCGAAGGGCTTTCGCGTCGATTCGCAGCACCTCGAGCAATTGACCGAGCTCATCGGCGGCATCGGGCCGATGGCGGGCGAGCGTACGCAGGTCACGACGGCTGAGACCAAGATCGTTCGAGACACGCCCCATCTCGCCGGCATCGTATCTTTCGGCGTTCAGGGACTGCCGGCACTGCCGCAGCCAATCTGCAACGGCCCGCAAACGCGTCCGGGCCGGTGCGTGTTCGGTAGGGGAGCCAAGCATTGCAACCTCCACCTTCGGTTCATTCTGTTTGGCAGCCAAGGAGCAGGGCTGCCTTGATTTCGATCAAGCGGGCCTATGGCCACGGCTTGCGCGTCATCTCTGCACGGGAAGGACGGGAGAGTTCGCAGACGTGTTGATCATCAGGACGGCAATCTGATCCATGCCGATGACATGCTCGCGCATGATGACCGAAAGTTTGCGAAGCAGGCTGCGGGCGGCGCGCACGTCTTTCTCCGAGAGCGCATAGATCTCATCGCACATGGCAAGCATCGTATCGTGCTCGCGGCGATGGCAGGGACAAAACGGTCGGCGCGCCGCTTCCAGCAGCATCACCTCGCGCGCGAAGTGCCGGCGGGTCAACTTGCGCATCCGCGCAACATGGAAAGGCAGCGAGAGGGGCCGGCAGTTCATTGCCGCAAGCCAGGAGTCGGCGATCGCGAAATGGTCCTTGTCGATCTCGGTGTGGCCGAGTGCGTGCCGGGCGTTGAGCAGCGGTCGGCGGACCGGTCGGATGCCCATCGGACGATCCCCCTTATGGCCTCGCCGAGGAGACGGCGGGCTCGGCCGACGGAGCCGCGCGAGCGGGCTCCGGCTGTCGCGTGAGCGACAGGGCCGTCTGCCGCAGATCCGGGAAGAGATTGGTCGCGTCGACCGGATCGAACGTTTGATGATACCGCTTCCGAATGCCGTCGGATGCAAGCAATCTGTGCGCGGCTGGGACCACGCCATGCCGGGCCAGAGTATGGAGCACGCAAGCCAGCGCACAGCCGTCGATAGCGATGATTGGACGACCCGACTTGGCTATTCGCACGAGCGGTCCGACATCTCCGCCCACGCCCGCAATGCACGACATCTCGGCATAGCCTTCGTGGTCGAGGCGAATGGCCAGATGATTGGCAAGCTGCGCAACGCTCGAACAACCGGAGCAGGAATAGACGAGCGGAAGCTGGGGTCGATCGGTCATCGGAGCCCTTCGCGTTAGAGCCTCTGGTGACATGGAGTTTGACCGACAAAGGCGTCCGCTGAATTGACTATGGTCAAGCAGCGAAGCGGACGTCGCGCGACGGCTGGGTCGGCAAGAAGCAGCGTCGGCTCAGCTCGCCCTGCTGTATGCGCGCGGGGAGTCCGCGAGATAGGCATCGAAAGCGGCAGCGGCTGCGCGCACGAGAAAGCGAAGGTCCCGGCGCACGCGGACGGTCCCGTTCGTGCATGCGACCACGCCGTCTTCGGCGAGTTGCGAGAGCCGGGCATTGAAATCGAGGAGCCGCGCCGGGTCCATGCCGTAACGCGTGCAAATGCCGGATACATCGGCCTCGAAATCGCACATCAGTCGCTCGATCACGGCGCCGCGCGCGCGGTCTTCCGGAGTGAGCCGATAGCCTCTTGCCGTGGCCAGGGTTCCCGAAGCGATGCGGTCCGCGTAAAGGCCCAACGGGACCTGATTCTGCACATAGCCTTCGGGCAGGCGTCCGATCGCGGAAGCGCCAAGGCCGATCAGAGTTTCGCAGGAGTCGGTCGTATATCCCTGGAAATTGCGGCGTAGGGTGCGGTCCGCCGCGGCGCGCGCAAGCTCGTCGTCCGGGCGCGCGAAATGGTCGAGCCCGATCAACCGATAGCCCGCGTTCACGAGGGTTTCGGCGATGGCCTGCGCCTGCTCGGTCCGCGCGGCCGCGTCGGGCAGAGCCGCTTCGTCGATCAGCCGCTGATGCTTCTTAAACGACGGCACATGCGCATAGCCGAACACGGCGAGACGGTCCGGAAGCATCGCTGCAGCGGCCCGAGCGGTCTCCACGCAGGAGCGTACCGTCTGATGCGGCAGGCCGTAGATGAGATCGAAATTGATTCGTGAAATGCCGAACCGGCGCAGGTCGCACACGGCCTCGGCGGTGCGGTCCTCGCTTTGAATGCGATTGACCGCCTGCTGCACCACGGGATCGAAGCTTTGCACCCCCAAACTGGCCCGCCGGACGCCCCCCTGAGCGAGCGCGGCGGCCATTTCCGCGGTGAGGGTGCGGGGATCGATCTCGACGGCAAGTTCGGCCTCCGCCGAGAAGGCAAACCGGGCGCGCAGAAGGGAAACCAGGGCGATGAAATCCGCGGGAGGGATGATCGTCGGTGTGCCGCCGCCGAAATGCACGTGGGCGACGCGCGGACCCGGCGGCATTCGAGCGGCCACCAAATCGACTTCACGGCGAAGCAGATTGAGATAGTCGGCGATCGGCTGATCCCTGACGGTGATGGTCGTATGGCACCCGCAGTACCAGCACATCGAGCGGCAGAACGGGACATGGAGATAGAGGGAAAGGCACTCGCCTGACGGCAGTCTCGTCAGCCAGGCCGCATAATCGTCCGGGCCGACAGCGGGCCCAAACAGGGCAGCGGTCGGATAGCTGGTATAGCGCGGCAGCCGCGCCTCGCCGTATTTCCGGAGCAGGGACGTCCGCAAAGGAGTAATCCGCCTAAATTCGAGCGAATGCTCCCATAGGGCCGGGGGCGCAGGCTGTCTTTGAGATAGGCCAAATTTTGCGGCGGCCCCGACGGGGCTCTTACGCCTGCCGGAGGCCCGGATTGCTCAGGCGGCGGGCAAGGTCGCGCAACATGCCGACGAAGGTCACGGCCCAGGCCGCGAGCGCAATGTAGAAGAAGGCGCGCGGCAGGGCGTCCAGGAAGTCGAACTGCATCGCCTGATCGAGCTTCCATGTCGAGGCGGCGTACATCCCGAGCGGAAACACCGCTCCCCAATAGAGCGGATCGTACTCGAACGGAAAATGCTGAAAGCCATGCCGCCAGACGGCGAGCACGAGCAGCATGGGAATCCACCACGTCCCCGTCGCCCAGTACAGGATGGTGAAGCCCTTGAGGAAGGGAAGGAGCGAGACGAGATAGGGCGCGTGCGGTGCGTTGAGGATCAGGAGGGAGCCGCCGAGCGTGGAAATCGCCATCGCCCCCATATTGATCCAGTAGGGCGGCGCGAGATCGCCGGGCGCAAAGCGGAAAAAGGCGTAGCGATAAAAAATCAGTGACATCATCCAGATGTAGAGCATGCCGCCCCACAGCCACATCGACAGCGCCACGAAGTTGAGCTCGAGCCGATACGGCTGGCCGATGTGGGCGGCGAGCAGCGCGCTCGATACCGCGAGCGCCTGGGTCGCCACCACCGCCAACAACCAGCCGCCATTGATCCCGCGATCGAGGGGCGGTTTGTGGCGTTTCACCGTCAAGGCCGTAAAGATCGTGTAGGTCAGAGCAACCCACAGGACTGTGGCGACCGTCCACAGGACGATTCCGGCGCGCACATTCTCTTCAATGACCAGGAACTGACTCGCGAGGATCCCGGTGCCCGCGACAGCCGTGAAATAGCCGGGCCCCGTCATGTGGGTGGTCATGTCACCGAAGAAGCGACCGGGGTAGCGCCAGGCGCGGAGAGCGTAGAGCGTGCAGAGCACGAGGTACTGCGCGATGTTGAGGTAGAACAGGGCGTATGCGATCCAGAGGCGGTCCATCATGAACGCGGTTAGCGACACGATGCCGGTCGCCATCACGAGCCCGAAATAACCCGGAGAAAGCTCCGCAAGCCCGCTGCGCCGAACCGGGTCCAGCGCACGCGGCTTCGGCTCGGCGGCTTCGGGTCTCACTTCACGCCGCCGCCCCCGCGGGGCGTCACCGTCCATTGGAGAATCGTTTGCAGCGCCGCGATCGAGGGGTCTTCCGCCTTGCGGATGATGGTCAGGAGCTGGAACCAGAGGTCGTCATCGGCTTCATCGAGGAAACATCGCACCGCGCCTGCCACGAAGTCCGGCACCTGCAGGGACGCCATCGCCGCGTGCGCCGCGACGCGCCGGGCAAGCTCCGGATCGAGTTTTGCCAGCAGGCCGGCGGCCACGTCCGGTTGATCGATGCGCGCGACAAGATCGCCGAGCAAGTGCTCTTCCTCTCAGGGACCTAGGCGAAAATCACGACGAAAAGCATCCCGATAATGGTCAGTACCAGCCCGCCGATCAACATCGGCAGAAGGCTGCTTGCCGCGCGCGCATCGGCCTCGCTTTCGATGAAGCGCAGGCGCGGCTCATTCTCGTGGGCGGCCGTCATGCCTTTCTCCTTGGATTTGCGGACTTTGTGAAATCGGGGTTTGAGCCGGCGCGCCGCGGGCAACTGTTTTTCGGTTCTCTCCTGCTCCGCGGTGGCGTTCGGCGGCAAACGAGGCACGCCGGCCCATGGTTCCAGACCGACCGGCGCGCCGGTGGACATTGTCTGCCTAAAATATATAGAGTCAATACATGTTTGTAGCTCCTCATGATCAGGGCGCAACCAGTGGCGACACGAGCAGGGCCGGAGCCTCGCGTCAGATCAGGCGCGCGGCGCGCGAGGGCAGCACCTCGCCCTCGGCGAGCGCGTCGGCGAACATGTGGTGAATGTCGCGATGAATCGCCTCGTCCTCCCGCATCGCGGTCACCATCTCGTCGAGTCGGGCGTCAGGCGAGAGGTTCCAGTAGGCAATGGCGGAGGCCGGGGCAGCGCAATTCTCCGGCGCACCGGCCGCGATTCGTTCGAGATACAGGGTGTATCCGCGCACCGACTGCTCGGCGAGGTAACCGGCCATGCGGTGCGCCGTGCGCGGGGAAATCAAATAGAGCAGGAAATAGGCGTTGAAGAACAAGCCCTGGCCGACGGCAATCAGCAGCCGTTCTCCGAAGCTCGGGCGCGCAATGGCGACGAAGGCCATCAAATGGGCGCGCTGATTCTCGGCCTCGTCCATGAAGGTGCGGACCCAGCCTCGGTCGTCGATCATGCGACGCAGGCACTGGAGGTGGAGCAGGGTTGCCGCAACCATAGCGGGAACTGCCGCGATCGTTTCGATCACGACCACACGATCCCCATACCGGCGTCCGAACAAGGTCCCGGCCATCGAGACGAGGCCGCGGGCGCAGGCGAGCGCGAATCGATCGGACATGCCGGTCGCAACGTGATGGCGGTGGAGGTCGTCCTTGTTGATGTTCAGCATCGCAGTTCAAATCGGCGCGTGCCGCTCCCGATTCGGGTCGTGGGCGACGGCTGTCCCGCGCCCATCGGGCGACCCGGCCCTTTCGTGGGGCAGAGGGCCGAGGGCCGCGCTTCGGGCCGACCCCCGGTACGCGGGACAGGTCTCCGCGCCCTGCGGCGAACTTGACATATTAACATCACCCGCCGAACCCTCTTTGCGCTCGCACAATGACCATCAACATGGCTCTAAGGCGCTGGCAAGGTGTCATATGCGTCCATTCGGAACCCCGGCCCGCGAAGCGGAACGTCTCCCGGTTTGACTGAGGATTGCCTTGTCCGCCATATGGGGGATGCGCGAGCGGCGCGATAACATGGAGCACGATCCGCAACTCGCGGTTCTCGCTCGGACCGAACTTTTTCGCGGCGCTCCGCCGGAGACGTTGCGGGCCGTGCAGAGCACGTCCGTCCGCAAGCGTTTCGCGACCGGCGAAACCGTGTTTTGTCAGGGCGACGCAGCCACGACCCTATATGTCGTCGTCGTCGGCCGCCTGCGAGCCACCCAGACCACGCCGGACGGACAGCAGGTGATTATCCGGTATCTGGGGCCGGGCGAGGTCGCGGGTTACGCTGCGCTATCGGGCGGAGCCGTCCATCCGGGCACCGTGACGGCCGTCGACGATTCGCATCTTCTCGCTTGGGATCATGCCGTCTTCAAGGAGATCATGGCGGGCCACTCGGTGGTGGCGTTGAACGCGATCGCCTTGCTCGGCGCCCGCTATCACGACCTGCAGGTTCGATTGCGCGAGCTGTCGACCCAGCGCGTCGAGCAGCGGATTGCCCATACGATCCTACGCCTAGCGGAAAAGGCGGGACGCCGCACGGCGCGCGGTATCGAGATCGCCTTTCCCTTGTCCCGGCAGGACCTCGCCGAAATGTCGGCCACCACCCTGCACACCGTGAGCCGGACCCTCAGCGCGTGGGAAGAGCAGGGCATTGTGGACTGTGGCCGCCGACGCGTGATCGTGGTGAACGCCGATGCGCTCGCCTTGGTCGGCAACGGTCGGCGATAAGCCGCGCCTCGCGTTGCGGCTACTGAACGAGCGGCGTCGCCGCCGACTCGAGAGCGACGCCCTCGATCCGCGCCTGTCCGGCAAGAAGGCTTACATATTGGCGAAGCGCTTTCTCCTCGACACGGGCGCGCAGGCGTGCCGCGATCGCTTCTTGTGCCACCTCGAATGGGAGCGTGCGGCCTGGAATGCGCTGATCGACCGCCACGATGTGAAACCCGTATCGCGTCTTGACGAGCTCGCGCATGAGGCCGGTCGGTCCGAGGCGGAACAGGACCGCCTCGAACTCAGGGACCGTTTCGCCGCGTCCGATCTGTCCGAGATTGCCACCCTGCCGGCCCGAGGGGCAGTTCGACAGCTCGCGCGCCAACGCGGCAAACCGTTCGGGTTCCCGGAGCAAGGTGTTCAACGTCTGCTCAGCGCGCGCGCGGATTTGCGGCACATTCACGCGCGAGGTCACCTGAAAGAGAATGTGGCGCGCAAGAACGAGGTCGCCGCTTGTGAATTCCGGCCGGTGCTGATCGTAGTAGCGCCGGCATTCCGCTTCGGTCGGCTCCGGCGTCGTGACTTCCCGCGCCAGCAGCGCCTCGATTGCGACGTCGACCGCCTCCGCATCCGTCGCTGCGGCCTCGAGCAGGCCACAGGCGACCGCCCGCTGGCGGAGCAATTCGCGGATTGCGGCAAGCTCCGGGGTTGCCGCTTCCTCGACACGGACGGCCACGCCGTTGACCGACACGGTCATGATCGCACCGGCTCCCGCGCCCGCGTCTGTGGCGTGCGCACGATTTGGTAGGGCCGGACCAGATAGGCGAGGGCGCCCGCGCCGCTCCAAATGTGAATCATCCGCGTGAAGGGAGAGATCAGGAACAATGTGAAACCGAGCAGGACGTGCAGCTTGTACGTCAAGGGCACATCGACCATCAGGGCGGCGGCGCCGCCGTCAAGCGTCACGATCCCCTTCACATAGTCGGTCAGCTTTTCGAACAGGACGCCGTCCATGTGGTAGGCGGACAGCGGCACGGTGAGGAGACCGAGCGCAAGCTGCATCCACAGCATGAAGACGACCGCAATGTCCCATTTGCGGCTGTTCAGGCGGATGCGCGGATCGGCCAGCCGGCGGTGGAGCAGGATGGTCAAGCCGATGATCGCGATGAGACCGGCGATGCCCCCGACGACCATGGCCAGAAGCTGGTGCATCGTCGGGGTCAGCGCCCAATTGACCGCCCAGTGCGGCGCGAGAAAGCCGACGAAGTGCCCGAGGATGACGACGATCACGCCGTAGTGGAACAGGTTCGACCCGATCCGCAGCTCGCGCTTGCGCAGGAACTGCGAGGAGTCGCTCTTCCAAGTATACGGCTCACGGTCGAAGCGGATCAAACTGCCGATCAAAAGCGTCGCGAGACACACATAGGGGTAAACCCCGAACAGGAGCGTATTCACGAAAGGATGGGTCAGCATCGGCAGACTCCCGTTCTCAATGCTCCGTCGGCGCTCTGGCTTCGTTCGCGAAAGCAGGCTCTTCCGCCCAATCGCGGTCGAGCGCCTCCGGCCGTTCCGGAATTGGAGGAATCTTCTCGGCTTCGATCGGCCGCTCGCCGGCGATCACGAGCAGGGCCTGCAAGACCGCGGCATAGGGGCTCCTTCGCGCCAACAGAGAGCGGCAGATCGCGGCGAGAATGGCGGCGCAATCGGCAAGCAGTTCGCGCGCCTCGGCGAGGTCGCGGCGGCTCAGATATTCAAGCAGAACCGGCAGATAATCGGGCAGTTCGCGCGTGGCGAGCTCGAAACCCGCGGCTTGGTAGAGGCGTTTCAGCTCCACCATGGCCTGGCCGCGGTCGCGACTGTCTCCGTGCAGGTGCTCGAACAAATTGAGCGAGAGGGCGCGGCCCCGATCGAAGAGATCGACGTAGCGCTCCTCGGCGCTCATCAGGTCGCCGGCACCGATCTCCTTGATGAGCCGGGACAGCGCATCGCGTTGCGCGGCCGGCACGAGCGGGGATGCTGCGATCACCCGCTCGATCTCCGGAAGAGCCTCGCGCATCGGCTCCGTCGGGTAGGAAAGGAGTGCGCTGAGGGCCTTGAAGACGAGCACGGAACATCCTCTCAGGTGTCCAGCGGGCGGACGGGAGTCAGCTTGCGTCGCCCCATCTTGCCTCCGAACAGGGTGGAATGCGGAGGCCCGAAGTCGCAGCCGTTTCCGAATGTGAAGCCGCACGAGCCTCGCAGTCCATAGGCATCCTCGGCCTGTTCACGATGGGTCGTCGGGATCACGAAGCGATCCTCGTAGTTCGCGATCGCGAGATAGCGGTGCATCTCTTCGACCTGCGTCACCGTGAGCCCGACGCGGTTCAGGATCGCCTCGTCGCCTGTCTCTCCAAGTTGCCGTTCGCGGAAAAAGGCGCGCATCGCGAGCATCCGTTCGAGCGCGGCGACGATCGGCTCCTCGTCCCCGGCGGTGAGCAGGTTTGCGAGATAGCGGACGGGAATGCGCAGGGAGCGCACGTCGGGGATGCCGCCGTCCGTTTCGATGGCTCCGGCATTGGCATGCGACTGGATGGGCGACAGCGGCGGCACGTACCAGACCATCGGCAGAGTCCGGTACTCCGGGTGCAGCGGAAAGGCGATCCTCCATTCCACCGCCATCTTGTAGGCGGGCGAGCGTTTCGCCGCCTCGATCCAGTTCTCGGCGATTCCGTCGGCGCGGGCCTTGGCGACGATCTCGGGATCGTTTGGGTCGAGAAACAGGTCGAGCTGCGCCTGATAGAGATCGCGTTCGTCTTCGGCCGAAGCCGCCTTCTCGATGCCGTCGGCGTCATAGAGCAGGACGCCCAGATAGCGGATACGCCCCACGCAGGTTTCGGAGCACACGGTCGGCTGACCGGACTCGATGCGCGGATAGCAGAAAATGCACTTTTCCGCCTTTCCGGAGGTCCAGTTGTAATAAATCTTCTTGTAGGGGCACCCGGAAATGCACATGCGCCAGCCGCGGCACTTGTCCTGGTCGATGAGGACGATGCCGTCCTCCTCGCGCTTGTAGATCGAACCCGAAGGACAGGAGGCGACGCAGCTCGGGTTCAAGCAGTGCTCGCAGAGCCGCGGCAGATACATCATGAAGGTGTTTTCAAACTGGCCGTAGATGTCCTTCTGCACGGCTTCGAAATTATAGTCCTGCGACCGCTTGTCGAATTCGCCGCCGAGGATTTCCTCCCAGTTCGGCCCCCATTCGATCTTCTCCATGGGGCGGCCGGTGACGAGCGAGAGCGGCCGCGCGACCGGAGCGGTCGGAAGTTCGGGCGCGGTGTGCAAATGTTCGTAGTCGAAGGTGAACGGCTCGTAGTAGTCGTCGACCTCGGGCAGGTTGGGATTGGCGAAAATGTTGGCCAGTATCGCCAGGCGGCCGCCCTGCTTCGGCACGATCTTGCCGTTCGGCTTGCGTCGCCAGCCGCCTTTCCAGCGCTCCTGGTTCTCCCAGTCCTTGGGATAGCCGATGCCGGGTTTCGTCTCGACATTGTTGAACCAAGCGTATTCCATGCCTTGGCGCGAGGTCCACACGTTCTTGCAGGTGACCGAACAGGTGTGGCAGCCGATGCACTTATCGAGGTTGAGCACCATGGCGATCTGCGCACGGATCTTCATGACGCAACCTCCTCCGCCACCGGATCGACCGGGTTCGAATGGTCGAGCCATTCGATCTTGTTGAGCTTGCGCACGATTACGAACTCGTCCCGGTTGGAGCCGACGGTTCCGTAATAGTTGAAGCCGTACGAGAGCTGGGCGTAGCCGCCGACCATATGGGTCGGTTTGAGCACCGTCCGGGTGACCGAATTGTGGATGCCGCCGCGCTGGCCGGTAATCTGCGAGCCCGGCACATTCACGATCTTCTCCTGAGCGTGATACATCAGGCACATGCCGGGTTTGATGCGCTGGCTGACGACGGCCCGCGCCGCGATCGCGCCGTTGAGATTGAACAGCTCGATCCAGTCGTTATCGACGATCCCCGCCGCTTGCGCGTCGATTTCCGACACCCACACGATCGGCCCGCCACGCGAAAGCGTCAGCATCAGCAGGTTGTCGGTGTAGGTCGAGTGGATGCCCCATTTCTGGTGCGGGGTGATGAAATTGAGCACGATCTCTTTTTCGCCGTTGCTGCGCTTGCCCAGCATGGCGGCCACCGTGCGGGTATCGATCGGCGGGCGATAGACGGCAAGACTCTCGCCGAAGTCTCGGAACCAGCGATGGTCCTGGTAGAACTGCTGGCGACCGCTCAGCGTGCGCCAGGGGATCAACTCGTTCACATTCGTGTAGCCCGCTGTGTAGCTGACGTGTTCGCTCTCGATTCCTGACCAGGTCGGCGAGGAAATGATCTTGCGCGGCTGCGCCTGTATGTCGCGGAAGCGAATTTTTTCGTCCTCGCGCGCTTCGGCGAGATGGGTATGGTCGCGTCCTGTCGCCTTGCCCAAGGCCTGCCAAGCCTTCACCGCCACTTCGCCGTTCGTCTCAGGCGCAAGATAGAGGATCACTTCGGCCGCATCGATGTCGGATTCGATGCGCGGCCGGCCTTTGGTCGGACCCTCGGTGACGACATAGTTGAGGGCGCCGAGACCCTTCACCTCCGTCTCCGTGTTCCAGGAAATGCCCTTACCGCCATTGCCGAGCCTGTCGGCGAGCGGGCCGAGCGCGGTGAACCGGCGATAGGTATTTGGATAGTCACGTTCCACCACCGTGATCTGCGGTGCCGTCACGCCCGGAACGAGATCGCATTCGCCCTTTTTCCAGTCCTTCACGTCAAAAGGCTGCGCAAGCTCTGCCGCCGTGTCGTGCAGGATGGGGGTGAGCACGACATCGCGCTCGACCCCGAGATGGCCGCGTGCAAGCTCCGAAAAGCGACGCGCGATGCCCTTGTAAATTTCCCAATCGCTCCTGGCTTCCCACACGGGGTCCACCGCCGCCGAGAGCGGATGGATGAAAGGGTGCATGTCGGAAGTGTTGAGGTCGTTCTTTTCGTACCACGTGGCGGTGGGCAGCACGATGTCGGAATAAAGGCAACTCGTCGACATACGGAAGTCGAGCGTGACGACGAGATCGAGCTTGCCCTCCGGCGCCGGGTCGCTCCAAGCGACCTCGTGCGGCTTCGCGCCGTCCATCTCGCCGAGATCCTTGCCCTGCAGGCCGTGGCGAGTGCCGAGAAAATGCCGCAGGAAATATTCGTGCCCCTTGCCCGAGGAACCGAACAGGTTCGAGCGCCAAATGAAGAGATTGCGGGGAAAGTTGGTCGGATTGTCCGGGTCCTCGCAGGCGAGCGCGATACGCCCGGATTTCAGACCCTCGACCACATGGTTCTTGACATCCGTTCCCTCCTTTTCGGCCTCGGCCGCGAGCGCCAGCGGATTGACGTTGAGTTGGGGGGCCGAGGGCAGCCAACCCATGCGTTCGGCCCGAACGTTGAAATCGATGAGGCTGCCGCGATACGGCGCAGGGTCGGCGAGCGGCGAGAGCAGTTCGGAGACGGAGAGCTTCTCATAACGCCACTGGTCGCTGTGCGCGTAGAAGAAGGACGTGCCGTTCATGTGACGCGGCGGCCGCACCCAGTCGAGCGCGAAGGCGAGCATCGTCCAACCGGTCTGCGGGCGCAGCTTCTCCTGCCCGACATAATGCGCCCAGCCTCCGCCCGAGACGCCGACCGTGCCGCACATCATCAGCATGTTGATGATGCTGCGGTAGTTCATGTCCTGGTGGTACCAGTGATTCATGCCGGCGCCGATGATGACCATCGAACGCCCCTGCGTCTTCTCCGCGTTGTCGGCGAAGCCGCGCGCGACCGCAATCGCCCGCTCGGCCGGCACCCCGGTGATGGTGGCCTGCCACGCAGGCGTATACGGCACGTTG
>DASTKH010000033.1:0-37971 GCA_035716025.1 Xanthobacteraceae bacterium | reverse complement strand
TTCGCCGCGTCGCTGGCGCTGTTCGCGTCATGATCGTCGTCAACGTGGTGTTCGTCTTCTTCGAGACGTTCGGCATCATCGACGCGATGACCGGCGGCGGCCCTTCGAAGGCGACGGAGACGCTTGTCTACAAGGTCTACCAGGACGGGCGACTCGGCGGCGACCTCGGAGGCTCGGCCGCACAGTCGGTCATTCTGATGGCGATCGTGATCGCCCTCACGGCCGTTCAGTTCCGCTACCTCGAACGGCGGGTGACCTACTGATGTCTGCCGTTGTCCCATCGAAGAGCCCGACCGCCGGCAGACCGCGCGCCGGCTTGGATGTGGAGCCGACGGCCATCTTGGAACGGCGCCGCTTCGGCAACCTGCTGCCTCATTTCATCCTGTGGGTCGGAATCGCCATCGTCGCCTTTCCGGTCTATCTCGCCTTCGTCGCCTCGACGCACGAGCCGACCATCATCGCCAACGGCCAGATGCCGCTGACCCCGGGGCCTTACTTCCTCGAAAACTACTATCGGGCGATCTTCGTCGGCACGACGGGGACGACGCGCGAGCCGGTCGGCACCATGCTTCTCAACAGCCTGGTCATGGCGCTCGGCATTGCGCTCGGCAAGATCGCGATCTCCATCGTCTCCGCCTATGCGATCGTCTACTTCCGCTTTCCGTTCCGCATGGCAGCGTTCTGGCTGATCTTCGTCACGCTGATGCTGCCGGTCGAGGTCCGCATCTACCCGACCTACAAGGTCGCGGCCGACCTCAACCTCCTCGACACTTATGCCGGCCTCACGCTCCCGCTCGTCGCCTCCGCGACCGCGACGCTCTTGTTCCGCCAGTTCTTCCTGACGGTTCCGGACGAGCTCGTCGATGCATCCCGTATCGACGGCGCCGGCCCCTTCCGCTTCTTCAAGGATACGCTGCTGCCGCTGTCGCGCACCAACATGGCGGCGCTGTTCGTGATCCTGTTCATCTACGGCTGGAACCAGTATCTGTGGCCTCTGCTCATCACCACGCGCGACGACATGCAGACGATCGTCATCGGCATCAAGAAGATGATCGTTACGTCGGATGCATTGACCGAATGGCAGCTCGTGATGGCCACCGCGATGCTCGCCATGCTGCCGCCGGTGACGGTCGTGATCCTGATGCAGAAATTGTTCGTGCGGGGGCTCGTCGAGACGGAGAAATGATGCGCGGGCCGGCTCGGCCCGAGGGGGGTTCGCGGCCCGCGCGCGCCCCGGCGCGCAACGCCGTGAAGGGGGAGCTCGCGCACGGCGCTGAGCGCGCCCCGCGACGAGAGGGTCAAGAGGAGGGCGGGGACAGCCGATGGCGGGCCTAACGTTCCGCGACGTGCGAAAAGTCTATGCCGGCGGCGTCGAGGCGGTGAAGGGCGTCTCCTTCGCCGTCCCGGACGGCGCCTTCTGCGTGCTGGTCGGCCCCTCGGGGTGCGGCAAGTCCACCCTGCTGCGCATGGTCGCGGGGGTCGAGACCATAACGGCCGGCGAAATCCGCATCGGCGAGCGTGTCGTCAACGGCGTCGAGCCCGCGGAGCGGGACATCGCCATGGTGTTCCAGAACTACGCGCTATACCCGCATATGAGCGTCTACAACAACATGGCCTACGGGCTGCGCAACCGCCGCGTCCCGAAGCCGGAGATCGACCGGCTCGTGCGCGATGCGGCGCGCGTGCTCGAAATCACCGAGCTTCTCAAGCGCAAGCCGCGCGAGCTTTCGGGCGGGCAGCGGCAGCGTGTCGCTATGGGCCGCGCAATCGTGCGGAAGCCCAAGGCCTTCCTGTTCGACGAGCCGCTGTCCAACCTGGACGCGAAGCTCCGCGTCTCGATGCGCGTTGAAATCAAGAAGCTGCAGCGCCAATTCGGAACGACTTCGATCTACGTGACCCACGACCAGCTCGAAGCGATGACGCTTGCCGACCTTCTGGTGGTGATGAATGCCGGGCGGATCGAGCAGATGGGCGCGCCGCTCGAAGTCTATGAGCGCCCCGCGACGACCTTTGTCGCCACCTTCATCGGCGCCCCGCCCATGAACCTGCTGCACCTTCCATCGTCGGAAGTGTCCGGTCTCCTCGGCCCGTCTGCGGACGTGTCGGCGGATGGTGCAATCCTCGGGGTGCGGCCGGAAGACCTTGTCCTCGCGCCCCTCGGCGCCCGCGGCGACGGCGCCCTCGCCTTGCCGCTTTCCGTCGAGACCGTGGAGCGGGTGGGACCGGAAAGCTTCGTTTACGGGCGCCTTGCGCGCGGGGGCAACATCATTGTCCGGATTCCGGGCGCGGCGGCGCCGAGCACCGGCGAACAGGTGGTGGCGATTGCCCCGCGCGGCAAGCTGCACCTCTTTTCCGCGGACGGACGCCGGCGACTCAACGGCCATGCCGCTGATGGCCCCCTTTAAGGTCGCGCCTGCGGACTTGCACAGTTTGCGGCTCCGTCCCATATGCCTATGGCGAGCCCGGCTGGACCGGGCCGTGCCGGGGCGCCTATGAGGGCCCCACCCAAAGTCGCTTGAGCCAAGGGCTTTGATGATGTCGAGAGTTCCCTCGTTTTCGAGTCCGTTTCTCCTCGGCTTCGATGAAATCGAGCGCGTGCTCGACCGTGTCGCCAAGGGTGCCGACGGGTATCCCCCGTACAATATCGAGCGCATCCCGCGGGACGCGGACAACCCGGAACGCCTGCGAATCACGCTGGCGGTCGCGGGCTTCAAGCGCGAGGACCTCGAAGTCACGATCGAGGAGAATCAGCTCGTCATTCGAGGCCGCCAGCAGGACGACAAGCAACGCCAATACCTGCACCGGGGCATCGCCTCGCGGCAGTTCCAGCGGACCTTCGTCCTCGCCGACGGAATGGACGTTCTCAATGCCGACCTCGATCACGGTCTGCTTTCGATCGATCTCGCCCGGCCCGAACCCGAGCGCGTGGTGCGGACGATCGCAATCGGCCAGAAGTCGCGGTGAGCCGTCTGAAGTCCGGACTCGGTCGACACGAGCCAGAAGGAGTCGAGTCTCATGAACGCACGCGCTCTTACCCCCGAAGCGTTGGCGCATCTCGGCGGCGGCCGCATCGCCTATGTCAAGGCGATCCGCTCGGAGGATGTGAAGGACCTTTTTCCGAACGCGCCGGAGCTTCAGCCCGGGATGCAGCTTTTTGCCCTCCATTCCGCTGACGGTACCCCAATCCTGGTTACCGACAGCCGCGAGGCGGCCGTTGCCGGGGCAATTACGCACGAACTCGAGACTGTGAGCGTGCATTAGTTCGGCCGGCGACCGGGCCGCGGCAGGTCCGGATCGGGACGGACAACCAATCGGAGCGCCGGCCCTTCCGGCCGGCGCTTTTACGCTCCCCCCCTTCGGCCCGCCTTGCCCGCGGGCGAATCAGCTCGTCACGGTGGTAAGCGTCAGCACGGCGAAAAGCGCCGCCGCATCTTCCGATTCCCGCAGCTTGCGCGCCGTCTCGGGATCGCGCAGCAGGCGCGCCACGCGCGCCAGGGCCTTCAGGTGATCGGCGCCGGCCGATTCGGGGGCGAGCAGAACGAAAATCAGATCGACGGGCTGGCCGTCGAGGGCATCGAAATCGATCGGGCGCGCCAGACGCGCAAACAGCCCGAACATGGATTCGAGCTTCGGCAGCTTGCCGTGCGGGATCGCAATGCCGTTGCCGACGGCCGTCGAACCGAGCTTCTCGCGCTGCATCAGGACTTCCAGGATCGCGCGCTCGTTCTGCCCGGTCAGCTCGGCCGCCTTGGCGGCGAGCTCCTGAAGAGCCTGTTTCTTGGTGTTGACCTTCAGCGCCGGAATGATGGCCGCCGGCGTGAGGAGATCGGTCAGAGGCATCGATCGCTTCGTGTGATTACGGGGTGGATTTGCCGCCCAAAGGGCGCTGCAGCACGCGCCAACCGGCATGACGCCGCGCCGGCAACCGGCGACGGCTTTGCTCCGATCTTGCAGTCATCCCCGGTTCCGCGATGACCGCGATCGGCAAAGGGCGGCGGACCATAGGAAGGTGCGGGCGAGGCGTCAATGGTCGTTGTCCCCCGGGGGAATCGCCGGATCGATCCAGCCTACATGGCCGTCGGAGCGACGATAGACGAAGTTGATCCGCCCATAACCGGCACGTCTGAAGGCGAGAACGGGTGCACCCGTGAGATCGAGCTCCAGGACGGCCTCGCTGACCGAGAGGTCGCGAAGCGCCGTCACCGATTCGGCGATGACGGCGGGCTTGAAGTCCGTGACGTCCTCGTCGCTGTCGGGTTCGGGCGCCGAAATGACATAGGTCGTGGCCTCCAGGGGGGCCCGATCCGCCGCCCCGTTCCCGCGACCGCTATGGCGGTCGGCGAGCCGCCGCTTGTAGCGGC
The DNA here is from genome assembly GCA_035716025.1 of Xanthobacteraceae bacterium. Lineage (GTDB taxonomy): Bacteria > Pseudomonadota > Alphaproteobacteria > Rhizobiales > Xanthobacteraceae > JADGHE01. Next base: position 33,610 of record DASTKH010000033.1, on the reverse strand, counting down.
GCAGGCGCTTCTCAAGCCGCAGAGCCGCGAGATCGGCGCTTGCATAGGCGTCGGCCGCCATCGCCTCGGTCTGCAGCGTCGTACCCGAGGACAGATGCAGCGTGCATTCCGTGCGAAAGCCGAAGCCGTCGCGCGCCACGGTGACATGGCCCGTCGAAGCCCCGTGATAATACTTCTGCAGCGCATCCCGCACGCGGGAAGCGATACGCTCCCGAAGCGCTTCGCCGATATCGAGGTTCTTGCCGGAAACGCGAAACGGCATCGCCTCGCTCCTTTCCGTCGCGTTGCACAGGGCCCCTCAAGTCACCCCCCGCCCCCGAAAACCTCGTTGCCTCCCTCAGGCGCTGCGCGCCAGCGCCGTGAGCTTCTCCCGCCGGCGCTGAACCGAGGAGGGAATTCTCATGGCTTCACGATATTTTGCGACGGTGCGCCGGGCAATGTCGATTCCCGATGCCCGCAGCTTTTCGACAATTGAATCGTCGGACAGGACATCGTCGGGACTCTCGGCATCGATCAATTGACGGATGCGATGGCGCACCGCCTCCGCGGAGTGCGCATCCCCTCCGTCCGTCGCCGCGATTGCGGAGGTGAAGAAGTATTTCAGCTCGAAGATGCCGCGGTTGGTCGCCATGAATTTGTTGGAGGTAACGCGCGAAACGGTCGACTCGTGCATCCCGATGGCATCGGCGATGGCCCGCAAATTGAGCGGCCGCAGATATTCGACGCCGCAGGCGAAGAACGCATCCTGCTGGCGAACGATCTCGCTCGCGACCTTGAGGATCGTGCGGGCGCGCTGATCGAGCGCGCGCACGATCCACGTCGCGTTCTGCATGCATTCCGACAAATAGGCCTTCTCGGCGCTCCCGCGCACGCCGCGCACGACCTTTTCGTAGTAGCTCTGATTGACCAAGACCTTCGGCAAAGTGTCGGAATTGAGTTCGACGGCCCAACCGCCGTCGGGGCCGCGCCGCACGAAAATGTCCGGCACGACCGGCTGGACCGCCACGGAACCGAAGGCGAGCCCGGGCTTGGGGTCGAGCTTGCGGATCTCCGCGATCATGTCGCGCAGATCTTCGTCGTCGACGCCGCACAGCTTGCGCAGGGAGGCGAAGTCGCGCTTCGCCAGAAGATCGAGGTTGGCGACCAGGGCCTGCATCGCCGGGTCGAAGCGGTCGCGCTCGCGGAGCTGGATGGCAAGGCACTCCGCAAGATTGCGTGCGCATACCCCGGTGGGCTCGAAGGTCTGGAGTTGCGCGAGAACGGCCTCGACGTTTTCCCGCGTGGTCCCGAGTTTCTCGGCCACCTGCCCGAGGTCGCCCGCGATGTAGCCGGAGTCATCCACGAGATCAATGAGATGCGTGCCGATGAGCCGCCGGGCGGGATCCTTGACGGCGCACGCCAACTGCTCGGAAAGGTGCTGGGCGAGCGTCTTTTCCGCGGCCGCGAAGGCTTCGATCCCGCGCCCCTCCGAGTCGGAGCCGCCCCGCCCCACCTTGGCCCATTCGGATGCGGCCGGGACGTCTTCCGACGGCGGCGCAGGCTCGGTCGCCTCGCGCGGAAAGACGTTCTCGAGGTCCATGTCGAGCCGCTCGGCGACTGCGGCGCGGCTCATCTCCACATTGTCCCCGAACCAGTCGCCCGGGGCGTCGCCGTCGGCCGCAGGGGGACCGGCGTCCGGCTCCCCGGCCGGTTCCTCGCCCGGCTCGCCCGCCTCCGATGCCCGCTCCAGCAGCGGGTTGCGCTCGAGCTCCCCCTCCACATAGGCGGCAAGATCGAGGCTCGAAAGCTGCAGCAGCTTGATGGCCTGCATCAGCTGCGGCGTCATCACCAGCGCCTGGCCTTGGCGCAACTCCAGTCTTTGTGTGAGGGCCATTGTCGGTCGGTGATCCGCTGCGCGACAGAGAGACCAAATCGGCACAATTATTGCATGTAGCAAGGCCGAAGTCGACCGCCGGCGCAGCCCCTAGAGGCGGAATTCCTCCCCAAGATAGAGCCGCCGCACGTCGGGGTTGTTAACGATGTCCTCGGGGGTCCCCTCCATCAATACGCGGCCCGAATAGATGATATAGGCCCGGTCGGTGAGGCCGAGCGTCTCGCGCACGTTGTGGTCGGTGATGAGCACGCCGATTCCCCGCTCCGTCAGATGGCGGACGAGCGCCTGGATGTCGCCCACCGCAATCGGGTCGATGCCCGCAAAGGGTTCGTCAAGCAGCATGAAAGCCGGCTTTGTGGCCAGGGCGCGGGCGATCTCGACCCTGCGCCGCTCGCCGCCCGAGAGCGCGATCGAAGGCGTCTTGCGCAATCTCTTGATGTTGAACTCGTCGAGAAGCGCCTCGAGCTCGGCTGCGCGTTTGCGGCGATCGGGCTCCGCCGTCTCCAGCACGGCGCGGATATTGTCCTCGACATTGAGGCCGCGGAAAATCGACGCCTCCTGGGGGAGATAGCTGATGCCGAGGCGTGCGCGCTGATACATCGGCAGGCCCGTGATGTCGTGGCCCCCGAGTTCGATACGGCCGCGATCGGCGCCGATGAGTCCGGTAATCATGTAGAAGATCGTGGTCTTGCCGGCTCCGTTCGGACCGAGCAGGCCGACGGCCTCGCCGCGCCTGACATAGAGGCTTGCGCCGTCCACCACTTTGCGGCGGGCAAAGCTTTTCTCGACGCCATAGACCGCAAGATAGCCGAGGTCCTCGTCATAGTCGGCGCCCGGCGAAAACGCCCCGCGCCGCGCGCGGCGCGTGAACCATCCGTTGCGCCGAGTCTTCGCGACCGGGAAATCCGCCGCATCGAAGGAATCGGCCGCCAAGGTGCGGATGTTGGAGCGCCGCATCAACATCAAACTGTCACCGGATGGTTGGGGAGAATTCGCACGCGACTGCGGGATTTCGAGATCGTCATGATCAAATCGCGCCTGCTGCGCTTAATTCGATCGCAGAGGCCGGGGCGGAGAAGGCTTCGGCCTGTCCTTCTCGGCGGCATTCGGGTGGAAGAGGCCCTGCACTCGCCCCGCCCCACTCTTGGCCGATTCGATCCGGGACACGTTCGTGTTCAGATCGACCCACAGCCGTTCGCCCCGGACCACATTCGGCCCTTGCGTGAGGACCACGTTTCCGGTCATCACGAAGGTGTTCGCTTTCACGTCATAGACGCCGTAGTCGCCGGTGGCGACCTGGTCCTTCTGCGTCAGAACGACGCCACCTTTCGCCTCCACGCGCGAGATCTGCTGATCGCCGCCCTGGCCGAAGCGCGGGGCGCGCGATCGGTTGTTGTTGTTGCCGGTGTTGGGCTTCGAGGGATCATCTTCGTAGTGGACGACCAGAACCTTGCATTCGATCGTCGTGTCGTCCTGGATAAGCTTCACATTGTCGATGAAGGTTGCGGTCTTGTCCTTGTCCCGCAGTTCCAGACTGTCGGATTGGATCTTGATCGGGCCCTTGCTGCCTTTGGACAGGCTCTGGACGCCGCCGCCACCGCCGGCTTTCTGGGCTCCGGCGCCCGCGGGAACGAACGCAAGCGCCGCCGCCAGCATCGCGGCGGAGATGGTGTCGGTCTTCATGCGCCGGAAAATCATGGGCTGCCCCGAGCGGCGGCGGACGTTTCACCGGGATCGGTGGCGGTGAACTTCACGCCGCCTTGAAAAACGACCACGGCCCCGTTTTCCGCCACCTCCATGCTGTTGGCAACGATGCGGGCGCGGGGCTGCACGACCTCGACCGGCTGGCGAGACACGACATGCCCGCTGCGGACATCGACGACGGCTTCGGCCAGCCGCATCTCGGTTCCGTCCGAAGCGACGCAAATCACGTTCTTCTGCAACGCCACCACTTCCCGCTTCGTGTCATAGGTGCCCGTTTCGGCCGAGATCGTCACGGTCCGGCCGTCCCGCAATTGCAGCTTGGTCCGAACGGCGTTCAATCCGATGACCTGCGGTTTTCTCATGTCCTGGTCGGCGCTTTCGGCATGGATTTCGTAAGCGCGCCCGTCACGCGTGTACCCCGCCAGCCGCGGCCGGTCCATCGTGACTTTGCTGCCCGATACCGCAAGCGGCCCCATAGCGGGCAGATTGAGCGCTTGGCCCGCGATCCAGCCCCCCAGGGCGTTCAGCACGATTCCGGCGAGCGCCGCAATCGGGATTCCCCAGCGCAGCCACCGCACGAGCCGGCTGTGCCGCTGCGCGCGCCGAAAGGCCGGGCCCCGTTCGGCGCGATCGTCCGCGCGCCACCCGCGGTCATCATCATAGGAGACGGTTTCGCGCATCGGTGCCTGTGCTGCTCGCGGCCGGCAGGACGGGGACCGCTCCAAGGTCATGACGGTCGCTGCCGAATATGGCTGCCCTACGGCGAAGGTCAGGAATGGGAAAAGATGTCCTCCTCCGCCCACCCGGAGAGGTCGAGAAGCGCCCGATGCGGCAGGAACCGAAAACAGGCCTCAGCCAGCGTCTCCCGTCCCTCCCGGACGAGCAGGTGATCGAGCTTCTCCTTGAGGGCGTGAAGATGCAAGACGTCGGAGGCGGCATAGGCGGTCTGCGCTTCCGTGAGTTCCTCGGCCCCCCAATCGGACAATTGTTGCTGCTTGGACAGATCGACCCCGAGCAGCTCTTTGGCGAGATCCTTGAGGCCGTGCTTGTCGGTGTAGGTGCGGGTCAGTCGCGAGGCGATCTTGGTGCAATAGACGGGCTCCGCCATCACGCCGAAGGCGCTGAACAGAGCGGCGAGATCGAAACGCGCGAAATGGAAAATTTTCAGCACGCTGCGGTCGGCGAGCAGCCGCTGCAGGTTGGGCGCCGAGCGCGTCCCGCGCGGGATTTGCACGATATCGGCGGAGCCGTCGCCGGGCGAGAGCTGAACGACGCAAAGCCGGTCGCGATGCGGGTCGAGCCCCATCGTTTCGGTGTCCACGGCGACCGCGCCGCGATAGGCGGAAAGGTCCGGCAGATCGCCCCGGTGCAGGCGGATGGTCATCAAGAGGCTCCAAATCGACTCGCCGCATGATAGCGGAAATGCCGCAAGCGAGGCGACGGCGTCGCAGGGCCGGGAGGGCGGGGGCACGGGCGCGGCAGAGCGAACGGGGAGGGCCGAAAGGCCTTGGCGCGTGGCGGAGACAGGCTTCGGAGGTCTGGTGCCCAGGAGAGGACTCGAACCTCCACGGCTTTCACCACTGGTACCTGAAACCAGCGCGTCTACCAATTCCGCCACCTGGGCACGGCATCGACAGATAGGAGCGCGGCTCCGCTTTTGTCAACGGACGGCGCTGGCGCCGCGCCGGACGGCCTGTACAGGCTGCCGGCGATCGAGTAACCCGATGCCGGCAAAGCGCGGCCCCGCCGCGCCGCAGAGGCACGAAGGCACTTCTTACCCCATGACCAGGCGGCCCAATCTCGACACGCTCGTTACGGTGTTCGGCGGCTCGGGTTTCATCGGCCGCCATGTGGTCCGGGCTCTCGCCCGGCGGGATTTCCGGATCCGCGTGGCCGTGCGCCGGCCCGATCTTGCCGGCCATCTGCAGCCGCTCGGCCGGGTGGGGCAGATCCATGCCGTGCAGGCCAATCTCCGCTATCCGGATTCCGTGGAGGCCGCCGTCCGGGATGCCGCGGTCGTCATCAATCTCGTCGGCATTCTCTTCGAGCGCGGGCGCCAGTCTTTCTCAACCGTCCAGGCCGACGGCGCGCGCACCGTCGCCCGCGCCGCGGCGGCAGCCGGCGCCCGGCTGGTCCACGGCTCGGCGATCGGGGCCGACCCGCACGCGGCCTCGGCCTATGCACGCAGCAAGGCCGAGGGCGAGGCGGCTGCGCTGGAGCTCGCCCGCGCCGTGGTGATGCGCCCGTCCATCGTGTTCGGGCCGGAGGATGCTTTCTTCAACCGTTTTGCGGCGCTCGCCCGCGTTTCACCCGTTCTGCCGCTGATCGGAGGCGGGCAGACTCGCTTCCAGCCGGTGTTCGTGGGCGACGTCGCCGAGGCCTTCGCGCGGGCGGCCGAGGGTGGAGCCCGGGCGGGAACGGTTTACGAGCTCGGCGGCCCCGACGTGAAGACCTTCCGGGAGCTGATGGAATTCATGCTAGCGACGGTCCAGCGGCGACGCCTGCTCCTGCCCGTGCCCTTCGGACTGGCAAAGTTCATGGCCGCCTTCCTGCAATTCCTCCCCAAGCCGCCGCTCACCCCCGACCAGGTGACCCTGCTGCGGCAGGACAACGTCGTCTCCGAAGAGGCCGACAAGCAGGCGCGCACGCTGCAGGGGCTCGGGATCGACGCGACCGGCATGGCGGCCGTCGTGCCCGCCTATCTCTGGCGGTTCCGCAAGGCCGGAGAGTTCAGCCGGAGGCTTGCCTGACGCGCCCGCGCCGTCAGCCCGAGAGCGCGAGGCCGATCAAGCCCAAGGCTCCGACCAGAATGCGCCACCAGGCGAACAGCGCGAAGCCGTGCTGCGACACATAGGCGAGCAGCGAGCGGACCACGAACCAGCCGGCCACGAGCGAGGTGAGGAAGCCGACCGCGACGATGGCGGTATTGGCACCGTCCATCGTCGCCCAGTTCTTGTAGAGGTCATAGGCGAAAGCCCCCGCCATGGTGGGGATCGCGAGAAAAAAGGAAAACTCGGCGGCCGAGCGCTTGTCGGCGCCGAACAGCATCGCCGAGACGATCGTCGCGCCCGAGCGTGACACCCCCGGAATCATCGCGAAGCACTGCGCCACCCCGATGCCGAGATACATCCCGAGGGGAAAGCGGGTGGCATCGCGGTGACGAGGCGAGAACTCCAGCCGGTCGACCCACAGCAGCACCAGGCCGCCGACGATCAAAGTCGCGCAAACGATCCAGGCATTGAACAGCACGCCCTTGATGAAGCCGTGAAGCGCGGCGCCGATCGCCGCGGCCGGGAGAAAGGCGATCAAGACGCCGATGACAAATCGCCTGGCCTCCGGATCGGTCGGCAGCGCGAGCGCAATACGCCAAAGGCGCACGAAGTAGACGGACGTGACCGCAAGAATGGCGCCGAGCTGGATCAGGACCACGAAGGTCTTTCCGAAATCGTCGTCCGTGAACCCGAAAAAATGGCCGAGCAGCAGCAGGTGGCCCGTCGAGGAAACCGGAAGGAACTCGGTCAGCCCTTCGAGAAGGCCCAACAGCGTGGCCCTGACGAGATCGGCAATCATGGGAGGGCTCCGGATGGCAGGACAAAGCGCCGCTTCGCACGATCGGGAGGAGAATCGAACGCCGGCGGCCCGGCATTACTGGCGCAGCGGGGAGGCGACGGCAACGGATTGGCAACCCTATGCCGCAAATATCCGGCCCAAGGGGGGCCTATGCGGATCGGATTTCAGGAGCGCGGCATGAGGTTGCTGACCGAGGCCGGTCTTTCTATACGGATGCGCCCCGGACCGAATTCTGGGATCATGCCCGCTTCGGCGACATCCATGATCACCTTGTTCCATCATCCGTTTTGTCCGCACTCGCGATTCGTCCGGCTCGCGCTCGGAGAGCTCGGGGCCCTTGTGCATCTCGTCGAGGAGCGCGTCTGGGAAAGGCGCGAGGAATTCCTGATGCTCAATCCGGCCGGTACCACGCCGGTGCTGGTCGAGGAAGCGGGTCCCCCGGTCGCCGGCGCGGCCGTGGTGGCGGAGTATCTCGACGAAACCCGGGGCCTGGCGCTCGGCACGCACCGCCTGCTCCCCGAAGATCCCGCGGCCCGCGTCGAAGTGCGGCGCCTCTCGAGCTGGTTCAACGACAAATTTTTCGCCGAGGTCAGTGAACCGCTGGTGACGGAACGCGTCTATCGGCGCCATATGCCGCCGGACAAGGGCGGCGGCCCGCCCGACACCACCGCGTTGCGGGTGGCGCGCGACAATATCCGCTATCATCTTGCCTATATCGGCTGGCTGATCAGCAACCGGCACTGGCTCGCGGGCGATCGCCTGACCTATGCCGATCTGGCGGCCGCCGCCCATGTCTCGGTGGCCGACTATCTGGGCGATGTGCCGTGGAGCGAGAACGAAGCCGCCAAACACTGGTACGCCCGCGTGAAGTCGCGGCCGGCGTTCCGGCCGCTGCTCGCCGAAGAGATACCGGGCGTGCCGCCGGCGGCGAGCTACGCCGATCTCGACTTCTGACCGACCCCGCCGGCATCAAGGCGGCCCTGCGCGAGGCCGCTTCCGCGCAGGGCTTCGACGTCGCGCGGCTGGTCCGCCCCGACGCGGTACCGGACGCGGCGTCCCGCCTCCGCCGGTTCATCGCCGAAGGCGCGCACGGGGACATGGACTGGATGGCGGACGCGCGGCGCCAAGACCCGCATGCACTGTGGCCGCATGTGCGCTCGGTTCTCATGGTGGGCTTGAATTACGGCCCCGCGCGCGATCCGCTGGCGCCGCTCGGCCGGCCCGATCGGGCGACGATTTCCGTCTACGCCCAAGGCGAAGACTATCACGACATCATCAAGCCGCGGCTGAAAGCGATCGCGCGCTCCCTCGTGGCGCTTGCCGGCGGCGAGGTGAAGGTCTTCGTCGACACGGCTGCGCTGATGGAGAAGCCGCTCGCCGCCGCCGCCGGCCTCGGCTGGCAGGGCAAGCACACCAATCTCGTGTCGCGGCAATTCGGGTCGTGGCTCTTCCTCGGCGCGGTCATGACGACGCTGGACCTGCCGCCCGACGAGGCGGAGCGCGACCATTGCGGGACCTGCCGCGCCTGCCTCGACCGCTGCCCGACGGCCGCGTTCCCCGAGCCGTATCGGCTCGATGCCCGGCGCTGCATCTCGTACCTCACGATCGAGCACAAGGGCCCGATCCCGCGCGACCTGCGCCCGCTGATGGGGAACCGCATCTACGGGTGCGACGACTGCCTCGCCGTGTGCCCATGGAACAAGTTCGCGACCGCGGGGCGCGACATGCGGCTTTCTGCGCGGCCCGAACTGGACGCACCGCCCCTGGCGGAGCTCGCGCGCCTCGACGATGCGGCGTTCCGCGCCCTCTTTCGCAAGTCGCCGATCAAGCGCATCGGCCGCGACCGCTTCGTCCGCAATGTCCTCGTCGCAATCGGCAATTCGGGTGATCTCGCGCTCGCGGCGGAGGCCCGCCGCCTGCTCGACGATCCCTCCCCGCTCGTGCGCGGCGCCGCGATCTGGGCGCTCGGACGGCTGCTGCCTGCGGACGCTTTTGCGCAGCTTTCGCACACACGCCGCGCGCGCGAGACCGACCCCGCCGTGCTCGCGGAGTGGCTCGGCCCGTAGACCAGGAGTCAGAACTCGGACACCGTCGCGATCAGCCGTTCGAGATCTTCCGGCCGCGACAGGCGGTGGTCGCCATCCTTCACGAGCGTCATGACGACATCGTCATGGGCAAGCCGCGTCACGAGTTCCATGGCGTGAGCGAACGGCACGTCCGGATCTTTGACGCCCTGGAGAATGCGCACGGGGCAGCCCGCCTCGATCAGCCCCCCGAGCATCATGTGGTTGCGCCCTTCCTCGATGAGCGCGCGGGTGATCGGATAGGCCCCGTCGCCATAGGCCGAGGGTCGCTGCCAGACCCCCGTTTTCTCGATTTGGCGCTTCACCTTGGCGGGGAAGCGTTTCCACATCAGCTCTTCCGTGAAGTCCACGGCGGGCGCGATCAACACGAGAGCCGCCACCGAAGCGGAAGGCAAAGGCCGCTCTCTCAAGGCGCGATTGAGCAGGAGCGCAAGCCACGCCCCCATCGACGAACCCACGACGACCTGGGGCCCCGTGCAGAACCGCGCGAACACCGCAAGGCTCTCTTCGAGCCAGCGGCCGATCGTCCCGTCGGTGAAGGCGCCCTCCGATTCGCCGTGCCCCGAGTAATCGAAACGCACGCAGCTCCGGCCGTTCGCCGCCGCCCATGAATCGAGCGCGCGCGCCTTGGTGCCCTGCATGTCGGAATGGAACCCGCCCAGCCAGAAAATCCCGGGACTTGCCCCGGGCCGGGCCCGAACGGCGATGCGCCGTGCCGCCGGGCCTGTTCCACATTCCAGAAAGTTCGGGCAACAATCCGTCATACGGTTTGGCCGGCCCCGCGGCCGAGAAGGTGGGGGCGGGTTTGCGGACGAGGTGGCGGATCGGGCAAATCCGGCGGCTTGTCAATAGCCGCGGATTGAAGCTGGCGGAAATCGCATCCGTCGGGCAGCCGGCGCGCGCCTCCTTGCAGGGGCTGCGACCGTGACCGAGGAAAGCACGGAACATGCGGGAGCCCGGGCCCTGGCCGGGACAACGATCCTGCAGGCCATCCCGATCGTCGACGACGACTGGCTCGGCGTTTGCGCGCTGCGGATCGCAAACGGCCTGCTACGAGCCGGTGCCCGCGCCCTCGTCGCCGGCGCCGAAGGCGCCCTCGTCGGTGAATTGCAGGCGCTCGGAGGCGAATGGATCGCGTTCGACTTTCAGGCGCGCTCGCCTTTGCGGCGATTCCGCGGCAGGCGGGCGCTCGCGGAACTCCTCGCCGCTGAGCGAGTGGACCTCGTACATACCTACGGGATCGCCCCGGCCCGGCTGGGTGCCGCCGCCGTTCCGCGCAGCGCTGCCCGCCTTCTTACCAGCTATCTCGGGACACCGCCTCGAGGTTCCTGGTTTTCTCCGCCGCATGCGGCCATGGCTCGGGGCGAGATCGTGCTGGCCGTTTCGCAATTCGCCGCGAGCCTGATCGCGGAACGTCATGCGCTGCCGACCGCGCGCGTGAGGGTCATTCCGCCGAGTATCGACACGGAGTGGTTCGACGCGGCGCGCACGACGGGCGCGCGGATCGAAGCTCTGCGTCAGGCCTGGCGAATTCCGCCGGAGTGCCGCCTGATCCTGATGCCTGGCCGGCTCGCCCCCGGCCGCGGCCATCTCACGCTCGTCGACGCCGCAAGGGTGCTGGCGACCGGCGGACTGCGAAGAACCATATTCGTCATCGCCGGCGCGACAACCGAACACGACGGCTACGCCGAGGATGTCGACCGGCGGATCACCGCACAGGGGCTGCGGGGCATCTTTCGCAATGTCGGGCATTGTCCCGACATGCCGGCCGCCTACGCGCTTGCGGACCTCGTCGTGTTGCCGATCGAGCGGGCGCCGCTCTTCAACAGCATCGCCGTCGAGGCCCAAGCGATGGCCCGTCCCGTCATCGCATCCGCACTCGGCGCCCTGCCTTACCTCGTGCGCGCGCCGCCGCTTGCGCCTGAAGAGGAACGCACGGGATGGCTCGTTCCGCCCCACGATCCGGTGGCGCTTGCGCGGGCCATCGCCGCAGCCTTGGCGCTCGCGCCGGCCGCATGCGAGGCCATGAGGGGCCGTGCGCGCGCGTTCATCGAGGCGCATTTCTCGGATGCACAGGTCACTGCGGCTACGCTGTGGATGTATTCCGAGCTCTTGGACAAAGGCGCATAGCGATTGCGTCGACCGCCATCGGCGACTATGACGACGTTGAATTCCCGTTGACGTTCCCGGCGCCAGCGCCCTCCGGACGAGCGAGCAGGCTCGATGACTTCGAAAGCTCTCCGTCTGCAGGCGGACGAGGAGAACGAGCCGGTTGTCGGCGCGCGCTCGCGCGAGCGGCCCGCGCCCGTCGGCGCCGCCGACGCCCTCGACCGCGCCCCGGCCGATCCCATGACCGTGCTGCTTGTGACGCCGACGCTCGATGCCGGCGCTGCGGCCGGAAACGTTCGCGGCATCGCCGGAATTCTGGATCGCGCAGGCCACCAAGCGATCGTGGTCTCCCGCGGCAACCGAGAGGGCTTTTCCGAGCGCAATTACGCGGGAAAGCGGCTGCCGGTCGACGTGGCGAGCCGCAACCCCTTCGTCATGCTGGCCAATGTGGTCAGGCTCGCGCGCATTGTCCGGCGCGAAGGCTGCGACGTGATCCACGCACACGGGCGCGCGGCCGCATGGAGCGCCTTTCTCGCCGCCCGCCTCACGCGCCGCCCGCTTGTCACGACGTGGTACAAGGGCTTCCGCGAGCAGAATCGTCTGAAACATCTCTACAACGGCATCATGGCCGCGGGCGATCGCGTGATCGCCGTCAGCGAGCAAATCGCCGAACTGATCGCGGAACGCTACAAATCGTCGGCGGGGCGCATCCGCGTGCTGCCCGCCTGCGTGGATCTGACGCGCTTCGACCCGGGCGCGGTATCGCCCGAGCGCGTGTGCGCGATGCGCCGCGCCTGGGGGATTGACAGCGAAACGCGCGTGCTGCTCGTCGCGGGCCGCATGCTGCGCCGCAAAGGCCACCACGTCGTCATCCAAGCGGCGAGGCGGCTCAAGGGGCTGGGACTTCGAAATTTCCTTTGCGTCTTCGCAAGCCCCGACGCAGGCACGCGTTATGCCGGCGAGCTTTGGGACCAGGTGCTGGCGACCGAGACCGCGGATGTGGTGCGGCTGACGGGCCCCCTCGAGGATATGCCGGCGGCTTATGCGGCGGCCACTCTGGTTGTCTCGGCGGCGGTGCAGCCGGAGGGGATCCAGCGGGTCGTCCTCGAAGCGCAGGCCATGGCCCGACCGGTTATCGTTTCCGATCTCGGCGCGGGGGCGGATCTCGTCCTGACCTCGCCGGCCGTCAGCGAAGATCGGGTGACGGGACTGCGCTTTCCCGCCGGCGACGCGGAGGCGCTCGCGGCCCTGATCGTGCGGCTTCTCTCGATGCCGGAGGGCGAGCGGGTCGCGATGGGCATGCGGGGCCGGGCCTGGGTTCTCGCCAGTTTCGACCCGGATGCCATTGCGGCGCAGACGCTTGCACTCTATCGCGAAGTGGTCGGCCGCGGGCCCCGAGCCGGGTGAGTGCCGGCGGACCGAAAAAGGCGGCGTGCGGTCGCGGGGGCTCCCGTTGACTTCCGCCAGAATTGTCCCGATCTTTTGGCAATCGCCGATTTGCGCCTGGAAGAACCGCGGGCGCTGATCGGCACGTCGAAACAGCAGAAGGAGACCGCCCATTCGTCGCCCGATGAGAGCTCCCGTGCCCGTCCAGAAGGAGGGGCCGCGCGTCAATGATGAGATCCGCTCCCGCGAGGTGCAGCTGATCGACCAAAACGGCATCAACCGAGGCGTTAAGGAATTTCGCGAAGCCATTGCGCTCGCGCAGGAGGCGGGCCTCGACCTTGTCGAGATCGCCCCGAATGCCAGTCCTCCCGTCTGCAAGATCCTGGACTACGGAAAGTACAAGTTCCAGGCGCAGAAGAAGGCGGCCGAAGCCCGCAAGAGGCAGAAAGTGGTCGAGATCAAGGAGATCAAGCTCCGCCCGATGATCGACGACCATGACTACGACGTGAAGATGCGCTCGATGAAGCGCTTCTTCGAGGAAGGCGACAAGGTGAAGGTGACGCTGCGGTTCCGGGGCCGCGAAATGGCGCACCAGGAACTCGGCGCACAGCTCCTCAATCGCGTCAAAGGAGACGTCGGCGAGCTCGCCAAGGTCGAGCAGGAGCCGAAATACGAGGGCCGCCAGATCGTCATGGTGCTGGCGCCGCGGTGACCTCGGCGTCGAACGGTTCCGATGCCGGCACCGCGCCCGCCGTATCATCGAGTTGAGTGGATCGCCGTAGCCGGCCGTCTTCCGCGGCCGGCTATCGAATGCCGGTCGGCCCGTCCTTCAAGGCCGTGAGAGCGCCGAGCGCTTCGCGCAGCCCGCGATGCAGGGGCTTGTCGCGGCGGACGACGACGCCGAGCCGTCTGTGGAGCGGGGGCGATAGCGTCCGGCAGACCAGCGGCCGGCGCGCCGCCCCCGACGCCATGGCCATGCGCGGCACGATCGCGCAGCCCAGTCCCGCCCAGACCAACTCCTTGATCGCCTCCACGCTGCCCAGGGCCATGACGGGTTGGGGTGCCATGCGCGCCCGCGCGAACCAGCCGTCGGCAATGCGGCGGGTGTTTCCGCCCGGCTCGAACAGGAGCAGGGGCAAGGATGCGACCTTCGCCGGCGTCAGCCGCGCCGGCAACGGCATCGACTTGGGAGCGACGAGCACCAGTTCGTCGGCGATGACGGGAACGACCTCGATCATCCGGCCCGCCGCCGGCAGGGTAACGAGCCCGATGTCGATCGCATTCTCCTCCACGGCTTTGAGAATGTCGGGAGAATTGCCTGTCTCGACGGTGATTTCGAGCGCCGGAAAGCGGCGGCGCAGCTCCCGCAGGATCGGCGGCAGAAGATAGATGCAGGCGGTGGCGCCCGTGCCCAGGCGCACCCGGCCGGCCCCGCCGCCCGCATGCGCCGCCATGTCTTCCAGCGCGTCGGCGACCGCCGCATCGATGCGCTGCGCGTGGGCGAGCAACCGGCTTCCCGCAGCCGTCGCCACGATCCGGCGCCCGACCCGCTCGACCAGCCGCACCCCGAGCCGCCGCTCAAGCTCGCGGACGCGCAGACTCACGGCCGGCTGAGTAAGCCTCAGATGCTCGGCAGCGGCGGAAAAACCGCCCCGCCGCACCACTTCCTCCAGAGCCTGCAGGCGATCGAGCTTGATCGGATTCATGCCAAAGTTTTTCTTATGCTTTGCATAATCTACCAAAACTTCCCTGCGGACGCGAGCCTGGCGCAAAATGCGCCGCGACCGGCACGATGATGGTGCTGCGGTCCTTGCCTGTCGGTTCGGATTTGCGATGAAAACGAGACCGTCCGGAGTTGTGCGATGGTTCACGGCTCTCGCGGGGCCGCGCCTGCGCTATCCCCCCGAGCTCTATTGCTTGGACGAGCATCTGCTCGCCGATATCGGTCTTGGTCGAAACGGCGAGCATTTCTACGCCTTGCCCCGCCTGCCGCGCCGGGCCGGAGCGCCCCCGATTGAATTGCCGGCCGCGGCGGCGCCTCGGGCCGGTCGAACGCAGGCCGTTCGATACCCCCTCCTTGTGCGTGACGCGCAGGAAGAGGACATGCCGGCCGTGCAGGCGATCTACGCGCACCATGTGACGCACGGCCTCGCCAGTTTCGAGGAAGTGCCTCCGGACACGCAGGAAATGCGTGCGCGCCGCAAGGCCGTGCTGGACCAGAACCTCCCCTATCTTGTCGCCGAAAGCGACGGCCGCGTCGTCGGCTATTGCTACGCGGCGGCTTACCGGTCCCGCGCGGCCTATCGTTACACGGTCGAGGATTCGGTCTATGTCGCCGACGGAGAGGGCGGACGCGGCATCGGAACCGCGCTGCTCCGCACGCTGATCGCGCGCTGCGAAGCCGGGCCGTGGCGGCAAATGGTTGCCGTGATCGGCGACAGCGGCAATGCCGGGTCCATCGCGCTGCACCGCGCCTGCGGCTTTGCGCCGATCGGCACGCTGCGTGCGGTCGGTTTCAAGTTCGAGCGCTGGGTCGACAGCGTGCTGATGCAGCGCGCGCTCGGAGCCGGCAGCGACAAGCCGCCGGACCCTTAGGCCTTTCCGGTTCGGAAGATCAGGCCCTGCGGCTGTTTCGGTGGGTGGGCCTTCAGCCCTTCTTCGTTCGGCTCGGTGCCCCAGCCGGGCGTGTCGGGCACGACGAGATGGCCGTGCTCGATCTGCGGGACGACGGTGAAGAGTTCGTCGTCCCAGGGGAGACGGTCGACATCGATCTCCATGATGCGCAGGTTCGGCACCGCCGCCGCGAAATGCGCGTTCATCATCGTGCAGAGATGGCCGTAGAAATTGTGCGGCGCGACATTGACCTCGTACGCGTCGGCCGCGTTCGCGATCTTCATCGCCTGCCAGACACCGTTCCAGGGGGTGTCGATAATGGCGACGTCCACCGCCTGCTCACGAAAATAGGGCAAGAATTCGCGCAGACCGAGCAGCGTCTCGCAGGAGGCGATCGGATGCCGGCTCTGCCGCCGGATGTAGCCCAACGCCTCGGGGCCATACGTGTCGATCTCCACCCAAAACATCGCCAGATCGGCAATCTCCCGCAGGATGCGCAGAAAGCCCTCGGTCTTGGCGTTGAAATTGAGATCGAGCAGAAGATCGAAATCGGGCCCTGCCCCGTCGGCGAGCGCCTCAAGATGCTGGCGCAGATTGCGCAGAACCGCCCGGTCCACATTGAGCTCGGGATAGAACGGCGAACCGAAGCCGGGTCGCCAGCCCACCGGGTTCTTGCCGTTTTCATAAATGAAGATGTTCGTCTTCGCGGCCGAGAAGCCCTTCTCCCGCACCTCGCGTCCGATGGCCTTCACACCGTCGAGATCGGTGATGGCCGGCTTGTAGAAGCGCGGATGGTTGATCCGCCAAGTGGCGCAGTGCGACCAGTAGAGGCGGATGCGCTCGCGCACCTTCCCGCCCAAGAGCGCATGGCAGGGCACGCCGAGGGCCTTCGCTTTGGCATCGAGCAACGCGTTCTCGATCGCGCCCATCGCCTCGGCGACGACGCCGCCGGCGGCGGGGCGCGTCGCGCAATAGAGTTCCTGATAAATCGCCTCATGGTCGGCCACGCGCTTGCCGACGACGCGCGGCGTGAGCCGCTCGATGACGGTGCCGACGCCGGGAGAACCGAATCCTTCGTCGAACTCGCTCCAGCCGACCAGTCCCTCGTCGGTGGTAAGCTTCAGGAAATGATAGTTCCGCCACCCGGCGTCACACGCCAGGGTCTCGATGGTCGCAACCTTCACGGCGTTCCTCCCGGTATTGTTTCAGGCGCAGGAGGAAGCTTACACGATTGCGCCGGTGGGTAGGCCGGCGCGGGCCGCTCAGGCCGGTTTTCCGAAGACGTGCTCGGGACCCGGAAACCGGCGCGCCCGCACGTCGGCGGCATAGGCCGCAATCGCGGCCTCGATCGGCGGCACGAGTTCGGCGTAGCGTTTCACGAACTTGGGCGTGAAATCGAGATTGAGGCCAAGCATGTCGTCGATGACGAGCACTTGCCCGTCGCAGGCTGCCGACGCGCCGATGCCGATCGTCGGGATCGGCACCGCCTCGGTGATGCGCCGCGCAAGCGGCTCGTGGACCATCTCCAGCACGACCGAAAAGGCGCCTGCCTCCGCCACCGCCTGCGCATCGCGCAGGATGGCGTCCGCGGCCTCCGCCTCCCGCCCCTGGACGCGAAAGCCGCCGAGAACATGGACGGCTTGCGGGGTGAGCCCGACATGCGCCATCACCGGAATGCCGCGGGCGACGAGGAAGCGGATGGTCTCGGCCATCGCCAGGCCCCCTTCGAGCTTCACCGCCGCGCAGCCGGTCTCCCGCACGAGCCGGGAGGCGTTGCGGAAGGCCTGTTCGGGGCTTTCCTCGTAAGATCCGAACGGCATGTCCACCACGACCAGGGCCGAGACGGCGCCGCGGGCGACGGCGCGCCCATGCATCACCATCATGTCGAGGGTCACGCCGTGAGTCGTCGGCATCCCGTGCAGGACCATGCCGACGGAATCGCCGACGAGCGCGATGTCGCAGTGGCGGTCCACGAGCCGCGCCATTGGCGTCGTGTAGGCGGTCAGGCAGACGATGGGCTCTCCGCCCTTCCGGGCGGCGATCGCCGCCGCGGTAACGGACTTGGCTTTGACGGGTGCCGACATGATGTTTCAAACCCTGCTTGGCGAGCGGCCCCGAAGGGCGCGCGGGCCGGCCGCCCGGGCGATCTTCGGCGGAGATTTCCTCCTCCCCTAAACCAAAGCCCGCGGAGTTGCCAAACCGCCTCGCCTCTGCCATAAACCGGCCCTTCCCGCGCCCGGCCGGAAACGGGCTGCCGTGGCGCGCGGATATCGCTCATTTTCCGAGCAAGCTCGTCGAAGAGCGCCAGTCCGGTGGCCGCGGTCCGTCCCGTGGCGAGCCGGCTTCAGGAGAGCCAAATGCCCAAGTTGAAGACCAAATCCGGCGCGAAAAAGCGCTTCAAGATCACCGGCACCGGAAAGGTGATGAGCGCCCAGTCCGGCAAACGCCATGGCATGATCAAGCGGACCAAGAAGCAGATCCGCGACCATCGCGGGATGAACGTGCGCTTCAAGGCCGACGGCGAAAACATCAAGAAATTCTGGATGCCGAACGGCTGAGGCAAGCGGCCGTCGCGACGGCCGCGATTCACCCGCCGTTTCACTGCGAACACGAAGGAGCTGAGCCATGGCCCGCGTCAAGCGTGGTGTCACGTCCCATGCCAGGCACAAGAAGGTCCTTAAGGCCGCCAAGGGCTATTACGGCCGGCGCAAGAACACGATCCGCGTCGCCAAACAGGCGGTCGAGCGCGCCGCCCAGTACGCCTATCGCGACCGCAAGCGGAAGAAGCGCACCTTCCGGGCGCTGTGGATCCAGCGCCTCAACGCGGCGGTGAGGCCGTTTGGAATCACCTATTCGCGGTTCATCGACGGCCTCGCCAAAGCGGGCGTCGAGGTGGATCGTAAGGTCCTGTCGGAGCTTGCCATTTCCGAGCCGGCGGCGTTCCAGGCAATCGTCGAAAAGGCCAAGGCGGCCTTGCCGGCCTGAGGTCGAACCCGCTCCCAGGTTCGCCCGCAACCCAGATAAGCGCCGCCGGGCCCGGCGATCCGTCCTGACGCGAAAGCTTAAGATGCACGGGTCGAGCTCGGCCGCGGCGCCGGTAGAGGACCCAAGATCATGTCCGATATCGAGGCGCTCCAGGCCGACATTCTCGGCAAGGTGGCCGCGGCCTCTGACGAGGCGACGCTCGAAGCAGTGCGGATTGCCGCGCTCGGCAAGAGCGGCTCGGTGTCCGCACTCCTGAAGAGCCTCGGCGGGATGCCGCCGGAGGAGCGCCGCGCCAAAGGCGCTTTCATCAACGCGCTTAAGGACAGCGTGAGCCAGGCGATCGCCGAACGCCGCCGGGCCCTGCGCGAGCGCGCGCTCGAGGAAAAACTCAGGACCGACACGCTCGACGTGACGTTGCCGCTGCGGGAGGCGCCCGCGGAGGCCGGGCGGGTTCACCCGATCAGCCAGGTGGTGGACGAGCTCACGGCGATCTTCGCCGATATGGGCTTCGCGATCGCGGAAGGTCCCGACATCGAGACCGACGACTACAATTTCACCATGCTCAACTTTCCGCCCGGGCATCCGGCGCGGGACATGCACGACACCTTCTTCTTCAACCCGAAGCCCGACGGGCAGCGGCTCCTCCTGCGCACACACACCTCCCCGGTGCAGATCCGCACGATGCTGGCGCAGAAGCCGCCGATCCGCGTCATCATCCCGGGCCGGACCTACCGCTGCGACAGCGACCAGACGCACACACCGATGTTCCATCAGGTCGAGGGGCTCGTAATCGACCGCAGCTCGCATCTCGGCCATCTGAAATGGATCCTGCAGGAATTCTGCAAGGCCTTCTTCGAGATCGACGATGTAAGAATGCGGTTCCGTCCTTCGTTCTTTCCCTTCACCGAGCCGTCGCTCGAAGTCGACATCCAGTGCCGGCGCGAGAAGGGTGAAATCCGCTTCGGCGAAGGCGAGGACTGGCTCGAAATTCTCGGCTGCGGCATGGTGCATCCGAACGTGCTGCGCAATTGCGGGCTCGATCCCGACGTCTACCAGGGCTTTGCCTGGGGTATGGGGATCGACCGCATCGCGATGCTGAAATACGGCATGAACGACCTGCGCGCCTTCTTCGAAGCCGACGTCCGCTGGCTGCAGCATTACGGCTTCCGTCCGCTCGACTTTCCTACGCTTGCGGGGGGCTTGAGCGCATGAACGGTCGCTCGGGCTCGCCCCCTCCCCCTTCCGGCTCGTCGCGGACTCCGTCCGCGATGGGCGACCTCCCCCTCAAGGGGGGAGGTTCCAAACACCGCGGGACGCCGTAATGAAGCTCACGCTGTCCTGGATCAAGGAGCATCTCGACACGGTCGAGCCGCTGGAGACCATCGTCCAGACGCTGACGATGATCGGGCTCGAGGTCGAGGGCGTCGAGGACAAGGCGAAGGCGCTCGCGCCGCTCAAGATCGCGCGCGTGGTCTCTGCCGTGCAGCACCCGAATGCCGATCGGCTGCGGCTGTGCATGGTCGATATCGGTGCCGGCGAGCCGGTGCAGGTCGTCTGCGGCGCGCCGAACGCACGCACCGGGCTCGTGAGCGTCTTCGCGCCGCCCGGCACCTACATTCCCGGCAAGAACATCACCCTTTCGGTCGGCACGATCCGCGGCGTCGAGAGCCGCGGCATGCTGATCTCGCCGGCCGAAATCGAACTGTCTGACGATCACGACGGCATTATCGAACTGCCCGAGAATGCCCCGGTCGGGAAGTCCTATGCCGAATGGGCAGGTCTGGCCGATCCGGTGATCGACATCAACCTCACGCCCAACCGGCCTGATTGCACGGGCGCATACGGCGTCGCGCGCGACCTCGCCGCGGCGACGATCGGCACGCTGAAGGAACGGCAGGAGAAGCCGGTCGCCGGCGCCTTCCCCTGCCCCGTGAAGGTGCGCCTCGATTTCGGCGGAACGCCGTCGCTCTGCCCGGCCTTCGGGCTCCGTCTTGTACGCGGCGTCACGAACGGTCCTTCGCCGGCCTGGCTGCAGCGGCGACTCACGGCGATCGGCCTGCGCCCGATCAACGCGCTCGTCGATATCACCAATTTCGTAACCTACGACAGGGGCCGCCCGCTCCACGTGTTCGACGCCGCGAAGGTTCGCGGCGACCTGACGGTGCGGCGGGCCCGCCAGGGCGAGTCGCTGCTGGCGCTGGACGGCCGCACCTACGCACTCGACGAAACGATGTGCGTGATCGCCGACGAGAAGGGCGTGGAGTCGCTTGCCGGCATCATGGGCGGCGAGGAGACCGGCTGTTCCGAGACGACCACGGACGTCCTGATCGAATCGGCGCTCTGGGTCCCCGAAAACATCGCGCAGACCGGCCGCAAGCTCGGCATCAACACCGACGCGCGATACCGTTTCGAGCGCGGCGTCGACCCAGCCTTCATGCTTCCGGGCCTCGAGCTTGCGACCCGCATGGTGATGGAACTCTGCGGCGGCACGCCGTCCGAAGTTCTTGTCGCCGGCGAGGTCGAGATTCCCGAGCGGGTGATCGACTTTCCCCTGAGCGAAGTGCGGCGGCTTGCCGGTCTCGATCTGCCGCCGGTCGAAATCCGCCGCCTGCTGGGCCGGCTCGGCTTCTTTGTGGCCGGCCAGGGCGATGCCGTGAAGGTCGCAGTGCCGTCGTGGCGACCGGACATTGAGGGCAAGGCCGATATCGTCGAGGAGGTGGTGCGGATTGCCGGGGTCGACCGTATTCCGGCGACCGCCTTCGAGCGCGGCACCGCCGCGCGCAAACCGGTCCTCACTCTGACGCAACGGCGCAGCCGCAAGGCCAGGCGCGCGCTTGCGGCGCGCGGAATGCTGGAGGCGGTGACCTGGTCTTTCATCTCACACGAGCACGCCGCCTTGTTTGGCGGCGGCGCGCCCGACCTCAGGCTTGCCAATCCCATCGCCGCCGACCTCTCCGACATGCGGCCGAGCATCATCCCGGGCCTGGTTGCGGCGGCGCAGCGCAATGCCGATCGGGGATTTGCCGATGTCGCGCTGTTCGAGGTCGGACAGGTTTTCAAGGGCGACCGACCGCAGGATCAGTTCACGGCGGCGGCGGGGATCCGCCGCGGCCTCGCCAAGGCCCACGGGATCGGCCGCCACTGGTCCGAAAAGCCGGCGCCCGCGGACGCGCTCGACGCCAAAGCGGATGCGATGGCGGTTCTCGCAGCGGCGGGGGCCCCGGTGCCGGCCCTTCAGATCGTTCAGGGTGGGCCGGGCTGGCTGCATCCCGGACGCTCGGGAACCATCCAAATCGGCCCGCAAAACGTGCTCGGCCATTTTGGAGAACTGCACCCAAAGGCACTTGAAGCGCTCGGCGCCGAAGGGCCGATCGCCGGCTTCGAAGTTATTCTCGAACGCATTCCGGAGCCGAAGGCGAGGCCGACCCGCGTGAAGCCGCGGCTCGAACTCTCGCCATTCCAGCCGGTGGAGCGCGACTTCGCCTTCGTGGTCGACCGTGGCGTGCCGGCCGCCGACATCGTGCGGGCCGCGCAGAACGCCGACCGAAAACTGATCACGTCCGTGAGCGTTTTCGACGTCTACGAAGGGACGGGCATCGAGCCGGGCAAGAAATCCATCGCCATCGCCGTCACGCTGCAGCCGCGCGAACGCACGATGACGGATCAGGAAATCGATGCCGTCGGCGCACGGATCGTCGCCGAGGTCCTGCGGCGAACGGGCGGCGCGCTGCGCGCGTGAACTCCCGGCCCGGCCGTTTCGGCCGCGCCGGCGGCGTCTATACGTGTCCGGCAGCCTATTTCGGCGCAGGCGGCGGAGGCGTCGGCACGTATTGCCCCGCCGGGATGACCTGATAGACGAATGAGGTCGGCTTCTCGCCGGGACCGAACGGACCGGGGACCTTGTTCTTGATGGCCGGAAGCGCCTTGAGATAGGCGGCGATCGCCAAAGCGTCCGCACGCGTGAGATGCTTGAAGGAGTCGACCGGCATCGCCGGTGCGAGCATGCGCCCGTCGGGTCGCTTTCCGGTGGTGATTGCGTCGGCGATCTGTTCCCACGTCCACGTGCCGAGGCCGGTTTCCTTGTCGGGCGTCAGATTGGGGCCGACGAAAACGCCGAGCCCCGGAATTTCGAACCCGACCTCGGACCCCGCCAGGTAGCGGCTCTTGTCGGGCTTGCCCAGAAACGTGCCGGGCGTGTGGCAGTCCGTGCACGGAATGATGCTGGTGAGATATTTACCCCGCTGCACCTGCGTCTCGGCGGCTCCTGCGGAGGAGAGTTGTGCCGAAAGCATTCCCAGAGCGAGCGGCAGCGCTGCCGCCGTCGCGGACCGATGAAGGCCGATCATGTGCGGATTCCCCCCTGAAAGTGGCTCGACCTTGTAGCACCCGGCCGGCGACTCCTCCAGCGGGGCCAGACGCACCCCGCGGTCATTTCGGCAGCAAGGCTTCGTCGCGCGGAAACAGATGCCCGAGGGCCACCAGCACCACGATGAGAAGCGGCGTTGCGAGAAAGGCTCCGAGCGGGCCCCACAGCCAAGTCCAGAACGCGAGAGCGAGAAAGACGAGGAACGGGTTCAGCGTCAACCGACGGCCGATGATGCTCGGCGTAATGAAATGGCCTTCGAGCGTGGCGAGGACGACAAACAGAACGGGCGGCAACACGGCGCCGCCGAGTGTGGGCGAGAGGATCAGGCCGAAGCCGAGAAGAAGCGTAACCAGGATCGCCGGCCCGATATACGGAATGTAGTTCAGCACGAAGGCGAGAACTGCGAAGGTCAGCGGGCTCGGAAAGCCCACGATGTACAGCATGAGACCCGTGACCACGCCGAGTCCGAGATTGATAATCGTCACGGTCCCGACGAACGCCACGAGGTTCTGCTCGATATCGTTCCAGATGCGCACGACCGTGAGGCGCGCATCCCGGGTTTCGAACAGTGTGATGAGTTGCCGGCGCAGCTTCTCCGTGCCCACCAGAAAGAACAGCAACGTGCCGAGGAAAACGAGGAGTTCGCTGATTGCGGGCGTCAGCAGAGTCAGCGTGCTCTGAAAAAGCTCCGGCAGGTTGCTCTCGACCGTTACCTTGGGGGCGCTCTCCCCCTCGCCGCGAACGGCGTTTTGCAGATCGCGGAATTCGGAAAGCGGCCGGTTCAACCAGCGAAGCTTCTCGCGCAGCAGGGTTCCGAGGTCGGGGGTCTGCGCAATCAGAGAGCCGAGCGAACCCGCGATCAATGTGACGATGAAATAGAGGATCGCGCTGAAGGCTGCGATCAGCACCAACGCCACGAAAGGCCCGGGAATCCGATAGCGCGCGAGATAAAGCTGGATCGGCCTGAGCGTAACACCGATGAGCAACGCCGCCGCGACGGGCATCAGGATCGAACGCGCGAGAAACAACGCGGCGATCGTCACGACAAAGCCGATGCCGATGATGGCGAACCGGCTCATCGCCTCCCAGTCGACAGGCGAACCCTCCGGCGGCTCCGGGTTCGTGAGCTCCACCTGCGAGGCGCCGAGGGGCCTTCGTGCCGAACTTTCGGGCGACGCCGAAAGAACGTGCGACCTCTTCTTTTCCTGATTCATGGGTGGGGGTCCGCCGCTGCCCCCTATCAACTCGGCAACGCGGCTCCGGTTGCCCCGCTTAAGGACGAATTGTGCGGCCGGGGCGGCCGGCCGCCTTTGCCGGGGCACCCCTGCAGCCGCGCCTAACGCGGCGCCATGCGCAGCGCCCCGTCAAGGCGGATCACCTCCCCGTTGAGATAGGCGTTCTCGACGCAGTGCAGGACGAGCGCTGCGAACTCGGCCGGTTCGCCGAGACGGTTGGGAAACGGCACCTGCGCGCCAAGGCTCTGCTGGGCGGCTTCGGGTAGCGCGCGCAGCATCGGGGTGGCGAAGATTCCCGGCGCAATGGTCATCACGCGGATGCCGAACTGGGCGAATTCGCGCGCGGCAGGCATCGTCAGTGCGGCGACTCCCCCTTTCGAGGCCGCATAAGCAGCCTGGCCGATCTGTCCTTCGAACGCCGCGACAGAGGCGACCGATACGATGATACCGCGCTCGCCCGCTGCGAGCGGATCGAGCCGGCTCGCCTCGGCGCCGAACAGCCTGAGCATGTTGAAGGTGCCGATCAGGTTGACGCGGATCGTTTGTTCGAACTCGGCAAGAGGCATCGGGCCCTCGCGCCCGACGATACGTCGCGCCGTCCCGATACCGGCGCAGTTCACGAGAATGCGCGCGGGCCCATGCGTTTCCCGCGCCTTGCCGATCGCCGCGGCGGCGCTGTCCGCATCCGACACGTCACAGCGCACCGCAAGGCCGCCGATTTTCTCCGCGGTGGCCTTGGCGGCTGCTTCGTTGAGATCGAGCACGGCGACTTTCGCGCCCGCGGCGGCAAGACGCTCGGCCGTCGCGGCGCCGAGACCGGAGCCCGCACCCGTGACGATTGCCGCATGTCCTCGCGGATCCATGGGATCCTCTCCTACTTGTTGGCGGTCACGATGCGCACAGGCTTGCCGTCGAGCCAAGCGCGGATGTCTTCGACCGTGTCGCCATAGAACACGCGGTAGTTTGCCTCGGTCACATAGCCGAGATGCGGCGTGAGCACGACGTTCGAGAGCTTGCGGAGCGGATGATCGCTCGGCAGCGGTTCCCGGTCGTAGACATCGAGCGCCGCACCGGCGATGCGCCGCTCCTGAAGTGCGGCGATGAGGGCGCCCTCGTCGACGATCGGACCGCGTGAGGTGTTGACGAGACAGGCCGTCGGCTTCATGCGACCGAGCTCGGCAGAGCCGACGAGACCGCGTGTGCGCGCGCTCAGCACAAGATGGATGCTGACGAAGTCGGAGCGGGAGAAGAGCCCGTCCTTGCTCACATATTCGACGCCGATATCCCGACAGCGCTCGGGCGTGAGATTCTGGCTCCAGGCGATCACCTTCATGTCGAAGGCCTGAGCGATCCTCGCCACCCGGGAGCCGAGCTTGCCGAGCCCGAGGACGCCGAGCGTCAGGCCCGCGAGATCGCGGCCGATCGTCGTCTGCCACGGTTCGCCCGCCTTCAGCCGCGCGTTTTCGAAGCTGATCGCGCGTGCAAGGTCGAGCATCAACCCGATCGCGAGTTCCGCCGTAGGCGTGCCGGCGCCGCGGGTGCCGCAGACCAGAATCCCCCGTTCCTTGGCCGCGTCGAGGTCGACCGAGGCATTGTACATTCCGGTCGTGACAATGAGCTTTAGGTTCGGCAACGCCTCGATGACTGCGCGCGGCAGCGGGGTGCGCTCGCGCATCAAGCAGACGATCGTTGCCTCGCGCAGCGCCTCGACCACCTGTTCGGCGGCGCCGAGATGGCGATTGATCACCTGGATATCGAGATCGGACGAAACGGGCGACCAATCGGCCATTTTGAGGGCGACGTTCTGGTAATCGTCGAGGACGACGCAGCGTGGAGCCATGGCTTGATCCCGGCTTTGGAAGGGGGCAATCGCCAAAATGGCACAAACCCGGGCCGCTTGAACAGCGGCGCTCCGCCGGTCGCCGAATGGGGCCGCCGCACTTCGCCGCCGTCGGCGGTAGGCAGAATTTACCGCGCGGTTAACCACCCGTTAACCATGTCTTGCGCATGTTCCTTCCGGATCGACCCGCCACCGGCCGTTGAGGAGGGTTTGCCATGGAACGAAACTTGCGAATGCCGCTCCCCGACGAGGACGAACCCGTCGACAACGTTCTGCGCCTCAGCCAAGCGCTCAAGGAACGGCCGAGCCCGCGGTTCCGGCCGCAGAGCCGAGGCCACAACGATTGGGCCTTCGCGCTCGAAGCGGTCTATCGGGCCGCCGAGAGCATGCGGACCGTGGAAGAGCGGGCGCGGGAGACCGAAGCCCGAAGCATGGAATTGGTTGAAAAAGCCATCAAAGAGCTGAAGACGGCCGAAAGCCGGCTGCAGGCGGCCGAATCGGCCGGCGCGGCGGCCGCCGAGCGCGCCCGCGACGCCGAAATGCGCGCCGCCGAGGCCGAAGAGTGGCTCAAGCGCCTACACGACGCGATCATCGAGCAGTTGATCAGCGGCCGCGGCCGCGAAGGCCAGCGCAGCCCCGGCGTGGCCGCCTGACGCCGGACGGCACCGGCCGTTCGGCGCCGCACGGCCGTCCCTACCGGCCCCGGAGCGCCTTTGCTCAGATCTTGCCCAGCGCGCGCAGCACCAAGTCGGGCGTGACGGGAATTTCGGTGATGGGCTTTGCGCCGAGCGGGCGCAGCGCATCGTTGACCGCATTCATGACCGCACCCGGCGCACCGGCAGTCCCCGCCTCGCCTGCCCCCTTCGCCCCGAGCTCCGAATCGCCGGTCGGCGAGACCACGTGGCCCACCGCGATGTCCGGCATTTCGGCCGCCATCGGCACGAGGTATTCGGCCATGTTCCCGTTGAGGAGTTGCCCCCGCTCGTCATAGACGCAGTGCTCGTACAGCGCAGCGCCGATGCCCTGCACGATGCCGCCGCGAATCTGTTCGTCCACAAGCTGCGGATTGATGACCGTGCCGCAGTCCTCCACGCACCAGTGGCGGAGGAGCTTGACGAAACCCGTCTCGGGATCGACCTCCACATGGGAGGCCTGGATGCCGTTCGTGAACGCGAACGGCCAGGCGCGCGGCACGTAGTGGCGGGTCGCCATCAACTCTGCTTGGAATCCCGGCGGCAGCGTGTCGGGGCGGAAATAGGCAATGCGGGCAACCTCGTCGAGGCCGATGCGCTCGCGCCCGGTGTCGGCATCGACCACGACGCCGTTGCGGATGTCGAGCGCCTGCGGGTCGGCCTGGAGGATCGAGCCTGCAACCGCCAGCACCTGGGCGCGCAGTGCCTTGCCGGCCTGCCAGCCCGCCTCGCCGCCGATCCCGGCGGCGCGCGAAGCCCAGGTGCCGCCGCCATAAGGGGTATTGTCCGTATCGCCGGTGATCACCTTGACGCGCTCGATCGGCACGCCCACCGCGGTGGCGACGACCTGCGCCATCACGGCTTCCGCCCCCTGCCCCTGCTCGGTCACGCCGCTGTGGCAGATCACCGCGCCCTGCGCGTCGAGCTTCAGGGTCGCGCCGTCCTGCGACGAGATCCTGGCGCCGCCCACTCCGTAGAACGCCGCGCTCGGATTGGTGACCTCCACGAAAGAAGCGAACCCGATGCCGCGGTAGATTCCGGCTTCGCGCAGCCGCTTCTGCTCGGCGCGGAGCCCGGCATAGTTCATCATCGCGTCGAGATGCGCGAGCGCTTCATGATGCGAGAGGCGCTCGAATTTCAGTCCCGCTGCCGAAGTGCTGGGATGGGCGTCATCCGGAATGAGATTGCGGCGGCGGATCTCGATCGAGTCGATGCCGATGGCGGCAGCGGCCTCCTCGACCAGGGCCTCCGTGACGGCGACCGCGATCGGATGCCCCACGGCGCGGTATTGACACATTACGTTCTTGTTCTGGAACACGACGCGCGCAAGAGCCCGGTAGTTCTGACAGACATAGGGCGCGCCGACGAGATTGACGACCTGGTTGGCTTCGATGCCGCTCGTGCGCGGATAGACCGAATAAGGCCCGATGCCCGTGAGATCGTCGATGGCGAAGGCCGTGATGGTGCCGTCCTTCTTGACCGCGATCTTCGCATGAATGCGATGATCGCGGGCGTGAATGTCGGTCACGAAGCTTTCAAGCCGATCGGCGACGAATTTGACCGGCCGTTTGAGCAGCTTCGCAAGCGCAACCGTGGCCATTTCGTCCGCATAAGTGTGAACCTTGATGCCGAACGAGCCGCCCACATCCTTGGTCAGCACCCGCACCTGGTGTTCCGCAAGGCCGAGATGCTTGGCGAACAGGTTCTGCATCATGTGCGGCGCCTGGGTCGCCTGGTAGGCGGTCAAGCGCTGCTCGCTCGGGTTCCAGTCGGCGACGATCGCGCGCGGCTCAAGGCACACGCCGGTATGGCGACCGAAGCGGAACGTGCGCTCGACCACGGCGTCCGCCTCCGCCATGGCCTTGTCCACCTCGCCGACTTCGAGCTTTCGCTCGAAGGTGAGATTGTCGCCGAGCTCCGGATGGATGACGGGTGTTGCCGGATCGAGCGCCGTCTCGGGATCGGTGACGGCCGGCAGTTCCTCGTAGTCGACCTCCACGAGCTCCGCTGCGTCCTCCGCGAGCGCGCGGCTGCGTGCCACGACGGCGCAGACGGCTTCGCCGCGCCAGCAGGCGCGCTCCACCGCCAGCGGATATTGCGGCGCCGATTTGATGCCCTTGAGATGCGTGAGCACGCCGACCCAGGGCGTCATGACCTCGGCAAGCTCGCGACCCGTCACCACCGCGACGACGCCCGGCGCCGCCTTTGCGGCATCCGTCCGGATCGCCTTGATCCGCGCGTGCGCATGCGGCGAACGAACGAAGGCCACATGCACCATGCGCGGCAACACGACGTCGCTCACGAATGTGCCGCGTCCTTGCGTCAGCCGCGCGAGATTGGGGCGCGGAACGGAGCGGCCGATATAGGAGTTCGGCCGGTCGAGAGCGGTGAGGCCGGAGGGAACGTCTTCGGTGATTCTCATGGCCCTATCCTTGCCGGACTTGTCGGAACATTCCGCATGCGCACGGCCCGTTCTGCGTCGCACGCAAACCCGGCTGACCGTGCGCCGCGGCTCCGCATCAACGTCCGAGCCGTGCCTGGGCGACCGCCTCCACCGCGTCGACGATCGCGTGATAGCCGGTGCAGCGACAATAATTTCCGGAAAGATGCAGGCGAATCTGCTCGCGGCTTAACGGCTCGTTCGCCTGCAGCAAGTCTGCCGCCGTGAGCAGCATGCCGGGCGTGCAGTAGCCGCACTGGAGGGCATTGCGTCGCTCGAAGGCCGCCTGCAGGTCGGCGATCTCGCCGGAATCGGACACGCCCTCGATCGTTTCGACCACGGCCCCGTCGCATTGCACCGCGAGAGTGAGGCAGCCGCGTACGATCGCGCCGCCGAGCCGCACCGTGCAGGCACCGCAGACGCCCTGCTCGCACCCCACATGCGTGCCGGTGAGCCCGAGGTCCTCGCGCAGAAAGTCGACCAGGGTGCGGCGCGGCTCCACCGACGCGGTGACGCGCTCGCCGTTGACGATAAGATTGATCTCGACCGTCGCGCTCATGCCCACGGGTCCTGCATTTCGGCGGCGACCCGGCGCAGCAGAACGCCTGCCAGGTGCTTCTTGGACTTGCCGCTCGCGTGAATTTCGTCCTCGGGGTCGAGGTCGCGGGCAAGTGCGGCGACGGCGTCGTCGAGGCCCGCAAAGCCCTTGGCGTCGAGCACCGCTTCGGCCTCCCGCGCTCGCACCGGCGTTGCGCCGACACCGAAATAGACGAGCCGCGTCTCCCGCAGCCCGCCCTCCTCGGCGCGCGCGCAGGCGGCAAGCCCCACCAGCGCGTAGTCGCCCTGGCGGCGCGCCAGTTCGGCAAAGCCATAACGCCTGTCCGGTGTCGCTGCCGGGACGCGGATGTTCACGATGATTTCGTCCGGTCTCAGCGCCGTCTCGAACAGGCCGAGGAAGAAGTCGTTCGCCTCGATGCGGCGTCGGCCATGGCTGCCTGCCGCCTCGACTTCTCCGGAAAGCGCAAGCAGACAGGCCGGCAGTTCCGCGGCGGGGTCGGCATAGGCAATCGACCCGCCGATCGTCCCGCGGTTGCGGATGGCCGGATGGGCGATGTGGGGAAGCGCGCGTGCGACGAGCGGCGCATGCTGGGCAAGCGGCGCGGAGCGCAGAGCGGCGGCCTGGCGCACCAGCGCGCCGATCTCCACCGTCCCGTCCGTCACGTCGATGCGGTCGAGCCCGCCGAGGCCATTGATGTCCACCAGGAGCGGCGGCGCATCGAGCCGCATGTTGAGCGCGGGAATGAGCGACTGCCCGCCCGCGAGAAGCCGCGCACCCCCTCGGCTGCCGAGCAGTTCGATCGCATGATCGAGCGAACGCGCCTTCGCGTAGGCGAATGCAGCCGGCTTCACTGGATTCCTCCCCCGGATGGCCCGCGAGGGGCCTGTTTTCGCTTTCTTGTCTTGACGAAATTCAAGACGAGGACGAGCAGCCGGTCAACAATGCGCTCGCGCCGGCACCGTGGATGCAGGGAATTTGCGTGAAAAAGTCGCATGCGGCGGCTCCGCGTCCCGGACCGTGCGGTCCGGACGGCAGGCGCTACTGCGCGGCGGAACGCGCTTCCTTGGGCGCTTTCCCGGTCAGGAACTCCATGGCGGCCTGCACGCCGCCCGCCCGATGAGGAACCCCGGCAAGCGACAGCGCCATTTCAACGCCGGCAAGCGCTCCCACGATCGTCAGATCATTGGTGTCGCCGAGATGGCCAATGCGGAAGACCTTGCCGGCGACCTTCGACAGGCCGGTCCCGAGCGAAATGTCGTAATTTTCGAGCGCCACCTTGCGGAAGGCATCCGCGTCGTGCCCTTCGGGCATCAGCACGGCCGTGAGCGAAGAGGAATAGTCGCGCGGCTCCCGACACCAGATTTCGAGACCCCAGGCCTTGACGGCGCGCCGCGTCGCCTCGGCATGACGGTCGTGGCGGGAGAAGACATTCGCAAGGCCCTCTTCGTGCAGCATGTCGATCGCCTCGGCGAGGGCATAGAGCATGTTGGTCGCCGGCGTGTAGGGAAAGAAGCCGTTCCTGTTGGCCGCGATCATCTCCTCCCAGGACCAGTAGGATTTGGCGAGCCGCGCCGTTTTCGCGGCCGCCAGCGCCTTCTCGCCGAGGGCGTTGAAAGAGAGGCCCGGCGGCAGCATCAGACCCTTCTGCGAGCCGCCCACCGTCACATCGACACCCCATTCGTCGTGACGGTAGTCGATGGAGCCGAGCGAGGAAATCGTATCGACCATCAGCAGCGCAGGATGCTGCGCCGTGTCGATGGCGCGCCTGACCGCCGCAATGTCCGAGACGCAGCCGGTCGAGGTCTCGTTGTGGACCACGCAAACCGCCTTGATGGCGTGGTCCTTGTCCTCGGCAAGCCGGTCGGCGATCGCATCCGGCGGCGCGCCGGTCCGCCAGTCGGTCGGGATTAGCTCCGGGAGGAGTCCGAGCTTTGCCGCCATGTTCTTCCACAGCGTCGCGAAATGCCCGGTCTCGACCATCAACACCCGGTCGCCCGGTGAAAGGGCATTGACCAAGGCGGCTTCCCAGGCGCCCGTCCCCGAGGAGGGATAGATCACGACCGGCCCCGCGCAGCGGAAGATCGTCTTGAGACCATCGAGCACCCGCCGGCCGAGGTTTGCGAATTCGGGGCCGCGATGGTCGATCACCGGCATGTCCATCGCCCGCAGGATGCGGTCGGGCACCGGCGTCGGCCCAGGGATCTGCAGGAAATGCCGGCCGGCCGTCCGGGCGCTGTTTCGCGGCATGATTGTCACTTTCGCCAAATCGAAGTCCGGTCTATCGATGCGGAGAGCTTATCCGAGGCCGGCGACGGCGCGAAAGTGCAAAACCCCGATGCCCGACACGCTCCTGCCCGGCCTCCAACGCCGCCTGAAAGCCGAGATCGAAGGCGAAGTGCTGTTTTCCGGCTTCGACCGCGGCCGGTACGCAACCGACGCATCGCACTACCAGATGATGCCGCTCGGCGTCGTCGTGCCGCGAAACGTCGCGGAAGCGGAGCGCGCGATCGCGGTGGCGCGCGCGGAGGGCGTGAGCGTGCTCGCGCGCGGCGGCGGCACCTCGCAAAGTGGACAAGCGGTCAACCGCGCGCTCGTGATCGACTGCTCGAAGCACCTCACCCGCATTCTCGATCTCGACGTCGAAGGGCGGCGCTGCGTGGTCGAGCCCGGCATCGTGCTCGACGACCTCAACCGCGCGCTCAAGCCGCACGGCCTGTGGTTTCCCGTCGACGTTTCGACCGCCTCGCGGGCGACCGTCGGCGGCATGGCCGGCAACAATTCCTGCGGCGGACGCTCGCTGCGCTACGGCACGATGCGGGACAATGTGCTTTCCATCGATGCCGTGCTCGCCGACGGGTCGCGCGCGCATTTCGGACCCGTGGCGCCCGACCTTTCCGATCTCCCCATCGGGAGCCCGCTGCGGTCGATCGCACGCGACGTTCTCGCGATCGCCGCCCGCGAGGCCGATGAGATCGCGGCGCGCTTCCCGCGCGTCCAGCGCCGGGTCGGCGGTTACAATCTCGACGCGCTTATACCCGGCCGCAATGCCGTCAACCTCGCGCATCTCCTGGTCGGCTCCGAGGGAACGCTTGCCTTTTCGACTCGCATCGAGCTGAAGCTCTGGCCGCTTCTCGGCCGGCGTGCGCTCGGCGTGTGCCATTTCGGCGGCTTATACGAGGCGATGCAGGCCGCGCAACATTTGGTGGCGCTCGGCCCGATCGCGGTCGAGCTCGTTGACGCGACGATGATCGCGCTCGCGCGCGACATCCCGATGTTCCGGCCGACGCTTGCCCAATTCGTTCGCGGCGAGCCGCAAGCGCTGCTGCTCGTCGAGTTCGACGCGGGCACGGAGAATGCCGCATGCCTGCGGCGCCTGCACGAGGTCATGGACGGCCTGGGATTTGCCTGGGACAAGACCGGCGCGCATTGGGGCGGCGTCGTCGACATTCTCGATCCGGCCCTGCAGGCCGCCATCGCCGACCTGCGCACCGCCGGCCTGAACATCATGATGTCGATGAAGGACGAGGGAAAGCCGGTCTCCTTCGTCGAGGACTGCGCCGTGCCGCTCGAGCATCTTGCCGATTATACGGCGCGACTCACCGAAGTCTTCGCGAAGCACGGCACGCGCGGCACCTGGTATGCGCATGCTTCGGTCGGCTGCCTGCACGTGCGGCCGGTGCTCAACATGCGGGAGGACGGCGCGCACAAGATGCGCGCGATCGCGGAAGAAGCGGCCGCGCTCGTGAAGGAGTACAAGGGGGCGTATTCCGGCGAGCACGGCGACGGAATCG
This sequence comes from Xanthobacteraceae bacterium, assembly GCA_035716025.1. GTDB lineage: Bacteria > Pseudomonadota > Alphaproteobacteria > Rhizobiales > Xanthobacteraceae > JADGHE01. The sequence continues at coordinate 363 of DASTKH010000033.1, read as the reverse complement.
CGCGTTCCCAGTGGATCGAGCCCTTCTTCGGGCCGAAATTGATGCGCGCCTTCGAGGACATCAAGGACCTCTTCGATCCGAAGGGGCTCTTCAATCCCGGGAAGATCGTGCGCGCCCCGCGTCAGGACGATCGCACGCTCTTTCGCTATCCGCCGGGCTACCGCACCGAGAAGATCGCAGCCGTTCTCGACTGGTCGGCGTGGGGCGGCTTCGACAAGGCGGTCGAGATGTGCAACAACAATGGGCACTGCCGCAAGTTCGACGCCGCGGTCATGTGCCCTTCGTATCGCGCGACGCGGGAAGAAGCGCACCTCACGCGCGGGCGCGCGAACACGCTGCGCCTCGCGCTCTCGGGTCAACTGG
>DASTKH010000032.1:0-5221 GCA_035716025.1 Xanthobacteraceae bacterium | reverse complement strand
TTCTCGGCGCGCAGGTTGCCGCGCGTGAGCAGGCGGCAGAGACGTCCCCAGGCGGCGCGGTCGCGCGGATAGGCGAGAATATCGGGCGTGCCGTCGGCAAAGACCAGCCGCGCTCCCGGATGGTAGTGCAGCGGCAGACCGTTCTCGCGCCTGGCGAGGTGCGCCCGCACCACGCCGGCCACGGTGTTGCGGTCGCAGAGGCCCAATCCGGTCAGGCCGAGATGCGCCGCCTGGCCGATCAACTCCTCGGGATGCGAGGCCCCGTGCAGGAACGAGAAGTTCGACGTCACGGCGAACTCGGCATAGGCAACGGCGGCGCGCGCCGGCGACCGCGGCACCTTTAACCGCGCCGAAAGTTTCAGAATGTCGCCGGACGTGTTCACGCGAACAGCCCGTGCATGAACCAGTGGAGCGGCCCCTCCGGATCCCGATAAAGCCCGGCGCGGAAAAGCCAGAAGCGGCGGCCGGCGATATCCTCGACGCGGAAATAGTCGCGTGCGGGACCTTCCTCCTCGCTCCACCACAGGCCTTCGATACGCTCCGGACCCTCGGCCGCCGCAACCTCGTGGAGGGCACGCCGCCAGCGGAAACGGAGCGGCGGGCCATCCGGCACCGCGGCGACGGCTTCGATCGGCTCGGGACGGGCGAGCAGGCGCAGCGGCCGCTGCGGCAATCCCGCGGCGAGGCGGAATTGCCGGAAGGCCTGCCAGCCGTTCTCGCAACGCGTTAGGGAAGACTGCGCCGGCACGAGGGCGCCGGCGAATTCGGGAACATGGCTGTCGCGCGCGATCAGCCGACAGACACGGTGCTGTCCGAGACGTGCGGCGAGCCGGTCCGTGAGCTGATCGAGCGCGCCGGGCTCGGCGTTGCCGCTCAGACCCATTTGCTCCGGCAGGGCGGGTTCGGCAGCGAGCACCGCGAGCCGCGCGAGATCGAAGCCGAAGCCGGGGTCCCATTCGTCCGCGAGCGCGGCAAGCCGCTCGGCAAAGAGCGCCCGCACGGCCTGCGGATCGCGGAACGGCCGCGACGTGCCGACCGCAAGGCGGCGCACCGCCCCGTCGGTGCGGAAGAGCTGCAGTTCGAGGCGGCGTGCGCCTTCTCCGCGGCGTTCGAGGAGCACGGCGAGCCGGGCGGCGAGACGTTGCACGCTTGCCAGCACATCGTCCGTCCGCGCGATCGGCTCGGCGAAACGCTGCTCCGCCGAATAGGGCGGCACCGGCAGGCGCGGATTGAGCGGCTCGCTTTCGCGCCCCAAGGCACGGTCGAGCCGGCGCAGCAGGTCGTCGCCGAAGCGCGCCGCGAGCGGGCTGCGCGGCAGATCGAGGATGTCGCCGATGCGCTTGAGGCCGACGCGCCGCAGCACCGCGACGGTCTCGTCGGGCAGACGCAGCGCCGAAAGCGGCAAGGGAGCAAGCAGGTCGCGTTCCTCTCCTGCGGGCACGATCCGCCGCGCGGTGAAGCGCGCCGCCGCCCAGGCGGCCCCGATCGTATCGGCAATGGCGGCGCGGACGGAAAAGCCGAACCGCCCGATCCGCGCGACGAGATCGTCGAGCAGGGCTTCTTCGCCGCCGAAGAGATGCGCACAACCGCCGATGTCGAGCCGCAGCGCATCGGGCGGATCGGCGGCGACGAGCGGCGTATAGCGCACGCACCATTCGGCGACCGCCTCGAGGAGCTTCGCGTCCGCGGCGGCATCTTCCTGCGCGACGGCAAGGGCGGGGTACATGGCCCGCGCTTCGGCGAGCGTGAGCCCGACCGCAAGACCCAGCGCTTCCGCCGCATCGTCAAGCGCGACGATCCGTTCGGCATTGCCGCGCTTGCCGACGACGACGAGCGGCGCGCAAGACCCGCCTCTCTCCGGAGAAGGCTTTGCGCCGTCACGCCACGGCCGCCGGAGACGGTCGGTCGAAAGGCGCCGCAGCCAGAGGCTGAGAATGCGCTGGCGCGAGCGCGAAACGGTGCTCGGCACGGTTCCACTCCAAGGTCCAGGATCCGAGGCGACCCTGGCGGTTGCGGACGAGATGGACGGCAAAGGTGGGCGGACCGGGCGCGCCGTGCGCCGTTTTTTCTCCGGCAACCGCCACGGAAGGCGCCGCCCCGACGATCCAGCGGGTTGCGGCCGCGGCGGGGCGGACCGCGGGTTGCGGGCGCAGCAGCAAGGCGGGCCGCCGCCCGTGAGTCGCGGCGAGCGAGAGCCGACGGCTCGCTATGTCGTCGACGGCATCGGGTTTGCGGATTTCGCCCAACACCGCGCCGACCGCGCGGCAGTGCAGCGCCTCCTCCATGGCCCACAGCACGTCGCGCGGGTGTGCGGCCGTCACCAGCAGCACGGCGTCGGCGTCAAGGCCCATCTCTTCGATGCCGGGGCCATAGGGGACTCCGCTTTCGCGTTGGGTCATGTCTTCGGCGATCCACAGCACCGCACGCCCTGCGGCGGCGCGGGCGGCGAGCGCAAGCGCGAAGCCGGCGGCGCTCGCGGTCTCCGACTCGCCGGAGGCGAGGATCTCGTGCAGCGCCGCGCGCGGAAGGCCGCCGCCCAGCGCCGCATCGACGGCGGAAAGGCCGAGAGGCAGCCGGCCGGCGGCCTCCTCCAGCGTTTCGGGCCGTCCTTCGAGCGCGCGGATGGCGCGCCGCAGGCGCTCCCGCACGTCGCTTTCCCGGGGGGTCTGCGGGTGCCCCGGCCGGCTTTTTGAAGCAACTGATTTTTCAGGCATTTTGTGTTCGCGGGGCGCGGGACATCCCGCCCGCCGCAGCCTTTCATGTTCCTGTTTTGTTCTAATTGATTCCCCAAGCCGTCCGTTCCGTCAAGCAGCAAGCAGGCGGCCGCGGAGCCTGAGCGTGGCCCGTCAGCGCGGCTCCTGGCCTTTGAAGGTCGGCTGCCGCGGGTGGACAAAGCCCTGAAATATTTCAAAGGCTTTCCAGGCCGGCTCCACCGGCTCGCGTCCCGGCTGCGGCGTGTAGACCGAGGGTTCGACGAGCTGCAATTTCGGGATGTAACGCGGGCAGTTCGGAAAGATCGCCTGCGCCGTCACCCTGACGATCAGTTGGGCCCCCACGGTTTCGGCAAGCAGCGGATCGTCGCGCTTCACGACGGCGGTTCCGTTCACGCGCAGGCGCCGCGGTTTCTCGTGCATATCAATGAACAGCAGCCCGACATGCGGATTGACCGCGAGATTGCCGAGGCTCTTGAACATACCGTTTCCGTCGTAATCCGGAAACGCGAGTTCGGATGGCCCGGTGACGCGCACGAATCCGGGCGGTCCGCCCTTGAAGGAACAGTCGGGCCGCCCACCGGCGTCCGCGGTCGCGAGGAAGAAGTAGATCGCGCTCTCGATGAAGGCCGCGTCGTCGGATGTAAAGGCCGTGCGGGCGAGCTTTTCCTCCAGGCGGTCCGAAATCCGACGGCTGTCAAAAGCGTCCTGCAGCGCACGATTGCCCTCGTGATAGAGAATGCTGGCGGTCATGGCGTTCCTCCCCGAAGACGGGAGGCGCCGGTGTCCACCCGTATCGGTGGAGAAGGCCGCTTTCGCCCCCCGCTGCTGAACGTGTCAGGTGCGGCCGTCCGTCTTCTGGTTGTGCTGGCCGCCCGGCTCCACGATACCCGACATTGCGAGGCTTACGGCACCCCCGTCCCCCTGTTGCGCGATGTCTGCGAGCGAAAGGATGCCGACGAGCCGCTTGTCGTGATTGAGCACCGGCAGCCGACGCACCTGAATGTCGCACATGTTCTGCGCGACGTCTTCGATGTCGTCATCCTCGAAACAGTATTTCACCTCGCGGCTCATCACTTCGCCGATCGGCGTGGTCGAATTCTTGCCGCGCGCAACGGCACGGATCGCGATGTCGCGATCCGTAATCATGCCGACGAGCCGATCACCGTCGGCCACCGGCAGGATGCCGGCGTCGATCTCCGCCATCATCCGGGCGGCTTCCGCAATGCTCTGCTCGGGGTGCGCGAGACGCACCTCCCGCGCCATCATTTCGCCTGCGCGCATGATCTGTTCTCCTGGGTCATGAGCCTGCGATGCCCTCGCGCGGGGCACCGGCCCGCGCGAGCGCCGGCGGTCAGGCCGCCGACTCGAATTTCCCGCCGTGCAGCGGTCCGGCTTCCGGCCACACGGCACGGACCTCTTCCGGCAGCGCTTCTCTCACTTTCCGCACCTGGCCGGGATCGACATAGTGGTTGAGAACCTGAAACACCGCGCGCGCCCCTTCACGCGGATCGACGGGGCGAATGTGGTGGAGCTCCGCCGCAACCAGCGCCAGAAACTCGTCCAGCGAGCGCCATTTCTGCGGCTGATCGCCCGCTCGCCACTGGTCGTAGTAGAGGCCGCGCACCAGCAAGGGCAACTGCGCGCCGAGATGCGCCGCAAGCCCCAGCGTCAGTCTGTCGCGGAGGACTCGGAGGACCCCTCCGAGCACATGCCAAGCAACCTGACGGTCCGGTCCGACCGTCTTGCCGATCTCGTCCAGCCAGATGTTGGTGGTCTGCAGGGTCTTGTCGAATACGTCGAGGCCGGTCGCGCTCATCGACACCTCCGGATGCCCCAAGCCTCGCCGCGGCAACGCGGCCCCTGCGGGCAGGTTCCGGCCGACCCTTTTCAAATCTCCGGGACCTTTCAGCCGGGCCAATTGGAGGGCCATTCGGCGAGCACCCGCCGATCGATCTGGTCGATCCGGCTCACCCCCGTGAGTGCCATGGAGACGTCGAGTTCCTTGCGGATCACGTCGATCGCCTTCGCTACGCCGGCCCGGCCGCCCGCGCCGAGGCCGTAAAGATACGCCTTTCCGATCAGGCAGGCGCGCGCGCCGAGCGCAAGCGCGCGCAGCACGTCCTGGCCGGACTGGACGCCGCTGTCGAACAGAACCTCGAGATCATTGCCGACCGCGTCCGCGATGCGCGGCAGCACCGAGATCGACGACGGCGCACCGTCAAGCTGCCGTCCGCCGTGATTGGAAACCACAATCGCCTGCGCGCCGGTCTTGGCGGCGATCCGCGCGTCTTCGACGTCGAGGACGCCCTTGATGATCAGCTTGCCGCCCCAGTGGTCGCGGATCCACTCGACGTCTTTCCAGCACAGCGTAGGGTCGAACTGGCTCGACGTCCATTGCGCGAGCGACTTCACGCCGGTCATGCCGGGAATGCGGCCTTCGAGATTGCCGAAGGTCTTGCGCTTGCCCATCAGCACCCCGAAAGCCCAGGCCGGCTTGGTCGCGATGT